>NC_009488.1:1418034-2127051 GCF_000063545.1 Orientia tsutsugamushi str. Boryong | reverse complement strand
AATGGTTGGTATTAAGATTAAAACAAATTATCAACTAAATGTTTTGCATATAATTAAAGGATATATGCTGTAAACAATATTATATTGTATTTCTATTAATTTAATTACTTTATGTAGTAACAAAAGTATTTTTTAATTATAAACATTGTAAATATCGTATAATAACCCAAAAAATTCAAGAGTATAATTTTTGAACTATATATTCCTGAAGTTGGATATTTATTGTTAATACTGGCTATTTTATTAATTATGATGTTCTAGCAAAATAAAGTTTTAAATGTGACTTTTAAGATAAAATTGTTTTTTAGAATGTTTATATGAATAAAGATGAGAAGCAGAGAATTATAAAGAGATTGATATATCGAGCAACGTATCGCGGATGTAAAGAAAGTGATCTTTTGTTAAGCCAATTTTTAAGTAAGCATCTTGAATTTCTTAGCGATAAAGAACTACTAGACTTTGCATTAATTTTGGATTGCGATGACAAAGACATTTATGAATGGACAACAAATAAAAAACCTTCCCCCAAACATTTAAATAAAAAATTAATTAGCATGTTAAAAAGTATTAATACGGTATAGTAACCCTTATATAATAAAACTATATGATATTGAACTGAATTTAGCAGCAATTTCATTCAAAACTCACATCTTTATAAATCTAAAATTGCTAGTTTGGCATAACTTCTGCAAAATGCCGAAAATATAAAAAAGAACGTCTATATTATATAGATAATAGAATTAAGTAAACGATGATATTAATAAAATAATGGCAGTATCTTTTTTGTTAATTTCATTACTTATTTTCTTGAATTATATGGATATGCTACCACTGTACTTTCTATCTCTTTTTATTTTTTCTTTACTATATCCTCTTTCACTCATTTTTACACAATTTAGTTTTATCTAGTAGTTTTTTCTATCTATTTTATATATACTTATAGTTGAAATATAGATAGTTATCTTATGGATCAGTTATTACGTTATATATTATTACATTGTTATAGGTTTATACGCAATAGTATAAACTTTTGGTTAATTAGAGAAGAAAATTATTTAGATAATAATAATGATTTACATCAGCTTGCGAAAGATGGCAACGTTGCAGCTGTTGAACGTCTTCTAGTAGAAGATAATAGAAACATCAATGAACTAGATGCTAATGGTATGACTCCTTTACATTATGCAGCTGCACGTGGGCATACAGAAATTGTAAGGCTTCTGTTAACACAAAATAATTTGGATATTAATGTAAAAACACCAATTACTTACATAACACCATTACATTATGCAGCTACACATGGACATGTAGAAATTATAAAGCTTCTTTTAGCAACACGTAATGTCATTGCTGATACACAAGATCGAAACGGCAGTACAGCTTTACATTATGCTGTGTGCTTTGATCGTATAGAAGCTGTAAAGCTTCTTATAGGTATGCATAATCTTGTAAATAATTCTGGTATGAACGTTGTACATTGCGCTGCTGAACATGGTAACCTAACAACTTTGCGGTATATGTTAGAGCATTGTGCAGATATTGATATAGACTTACCAGATAATCAAGGCAATACTGCTGTACATTTTTGTTGTCGTTACTTGAAAAAAGATAATTTTGCCAACGTATTGCAAATTTTAGCAGAGCATAACGCAACCATTGATTTACAAAATTTTACAGGAGAAACAGCATTACATATTTTGGCTGGCAATGGAAATGTAGATGATGTTAAACTATTAGTGAAGCAATATAATGCTGATATTAATTTACGAGATAACCATGGTAACACAGTTATGCATTTTGCTGCTAAAAATGGGCATACAGATGTTGTTAGATTTTTCTTGGATTGTAATTTTGATATAAATGCACAAAATGATTTTGAAAAAACTCCTCTTATGGTTTGTAAAAATAATAATCTAGGGCTAAAAGTAGCTGAATTATTTATTTCTCATATTGTTACATCAAAACATTGTAATAAAGCTAACTGTACTGAACAATCTTGTATAGAACAATCAGAAAAATTTGGAGTAAATCAAGATTTTGTAAATAGAAATGCAGCGTTGGCGAAAATAGCTATGGATATGTGGACAACAAAAAATATCTATGTCGAAAATCACAATGTATATAACTTATATTATTTACCAAATAATATAAGTTATATACAAATGAAATATGCTAATCATCATGCAGTTGAAAATTGTTACAGGCATTGTGCACAAACCATTCCTACAATTGCTAAACCTGTTCAAGATAATATCAAATATGCTCAATTAATGCCGAGCGTAATAGAGAATGCAGGTAAGATGGCAGGTTTGCAATCTCTACCTAATGAAATAAGATATAAAATTTTCAGTTATTTAGGGTTGCGTGAATTAGAAACATTACAACTTTTAACAGATGATTTAAATAGTTCTGATGTATCAAGTCTTCAATTTAATAATGAAGTAGATTTAAATACTCAGCCTATAGGTGTAGGTAACGAGAGTTCAGTCTAATGAATAGGTTAATAGAATAGGTCAGATACTCTTTGGCAATAATGGCAAATATTATCAACGTACTAATATCATTTATCATTGCTGGTTATATTAATAAAAAAGTATAGCTTATCTTGTTAATACTGAGTGGTTTTATGAATTGGTAAATAGATTTTAATGAAGGAATTAAAGGCTAAACACATCGTAATTAATGTCAAATTATGATAAAAAAAGAATGTTGAGTTATAAAGAAAATTTAAATAAAAATAAAATAACCCAGCCTGAAAAAATGTATTACGATAGTATACTATTTAATAGATAATTTTTGCAAGATATATCAAGATAGAAAGAAAGAGATTAATACCAACTAATAATCAAAAGAAACAGAGATGGAGGGTTATCTTATACAAAGGTATATTTTCTAAAAATATTAGAGCAGCAAATGTTAAATATAGCTAAGCTACTATAAAATAGTTATATTTATATACTTTTTGATAAAGCTGCTAAGTCATACCAATTCATAATGGTTTAGCTATAATTGTAAAAAGAGGTGTAATACCTCTTATTCACGTATTTTTGTAATACTGCTTATCATCTTTGAGTTTATGTTTAGAAAAGGTAATAGTACATTCTTCAAAAAAAAATTGACTAATAGCTTATAAATAGATAAAATACGTTTAAGATAAAATATTGAGTTAGTATTAGGTGTTAAAATAAGCTTTTTACTATAGAGTATTTTCTATATAGTTAATTCAGTGGGGATGTAGCTCAGTGGTAGAGCATCTGTTTTGCACGCAGAAAGTCGGGGGTTCAATTCCCTTCATCTCCACCATGTTACCATAATATTTTTAAATAGTGCGGCAGTTTTATTAAAATTTTTCTTATTTCTAATATTCTTAGTCTATAAAAAAAACTCATATACTACTGTACAGGTATAAGATAGTAAAGTTTAATGTTTCACTGTTTTTTAGAATTCTATGCAACTAGTAGTTTCTTCTTAACATCAAGCATGTATGCTTAAATGATCTTCCGCAACTAAGAACAAAGCTTTACAAAGCTTTGCTGTCAATTCCAAGGACTAATAATATTATCTCTCTTATATGATATTGTAAAAAGTGGGTTCTTTTCTTTTGTATCTCTAAACTGGAATATTTTTTCTTCTTTGCTTGGTTTTATTTTATTTAACGCTGCTTGTGTAAAATAAAATAATTAACTCCATATTTATCGCACTTCATAATTTTAAAATTGAAGTAATTTATTTAATTAAATTATGAATCTGTAGTATGCTTTTTATTTAATAGTAAATAATTTATCAATATTAATTCCATTCCATCTTACTCCAAGCTTATCACAACTATAAATTTAAGTTATTTTTTTTAGATCATCCATCAATTAGCCAAATATCATACATAAATCTATGTTGTATTTTTGCAATTACTACCTAGATATTCAGGATATTATTGTCATATAAATTCATGTATCAACTCAAACTAAAATAAACTCAATAGCAGCTTTTATAAAGCATATAAAGATTACAATAACTCTTGCTCTAACTTATTTCTTTTAGTTAGTTATAAATATCTTGAAACATGCAATGTTCATTATAGAAAACATTACAGGTCTGTAATACTATATCTCTTCTCTATATTTTATCTACCACTTATATTGATCCTAGGTTAGATAACTAGAATATTGGTAACAAATAATAGAGCGTTTTTATTGTTATAAATGCGCTAATATTTTTAGCATAAGAGTTATGTAGAAAACCAGCTATAAAAATTATTGTGTTTCCTATTATTGGAGCAAGAGTTAATAATATTATTAGTTTCCAATGCTCATTAAATCTTGTAAATAATTTATTATATCTTGCAATTAGATTAGGATTTTGATAGTAAAGATATATTTTATAGCATAGTTCGCCTAAAAAATAATTTATGCTACCAACACAAAACAATGAAGCTATAATAGATATTACTACTAAATGTAATTGATAGTTGCCAAAATGTCTCATGGCACTAAAAACATATTCTGATTCAATGCTAAAAATAAAATTAGAGGCAAAAATATTACTTGCTAATAGTAGATATATTTCAGATATGTAGGTCATTGATAACGATGCAGATATATTTTTAAATCATTATACACTTATATATTAAAATGATAAAATAATTATTCTTACTTTCGATTATAAAAATATTTCTAGTTTTAATCATGTTAGGACTTTTATAAAAATGCATATATGAAGAAAAAGATATGTTGCAATTAAACTGCCTAAATAAAAACTGACAAATCTTGATTGTATTATGATTAGTGATTTTTTGATGTTTTTACGAAAATATAAAATGTAATATAGAAGTGTCTTTAATTTGTAAATTGTTACATTGTATCTTACTAAAGTAGTTAATAATTAGTAGCGTTTTCAATTCAATAGTGAATGTTATGGCATATAAAAATTTCCAGCAGTTCTTAGAATTACTACAAACAAAAAATTTATTACACCATATTTCAGAACCTGTGTTTGCTACTCTTGAGATTACAGAAATTAGTCGCAGAGTATTTAACAATAATGGGCCAGCTCTTTTTTTTAGCAACGTGTTAGATGATCATGGAAATAAATATCAGTATCCAGTAGTATCTAATCTGTTTGGGACAGTTGAAAGAATTGCACTAGGGTTAGGTGGTGATATTTCCTATTTGAAGGAAATTGGAAATCTACTAGCATTTTTAAGGCAGCCAAATCCTCCGTCTTCTTTTAAGGAGATTTTAAAATTATTACCAATTGCAAGAAAAGTGATAAGTATGCCTCCTAAAATTGTATCAACAGGAGCATGCCAATCAATAGTAATGAAAGAAGTGAACCTATATTCCTTGCCAATTCAAAAATGTTGGCCTGATGATGTTGGGCCTCTAATTACTTGGCCTTTAGTGGTTACTAAAGGCCCTACATCTGATCAAGTTGATCAATTTAATTTAGGTGTATATCGATTGCAATTGATAGAAAAAGATAAATTATTAATGCGATGGTTAAAACTTAGGGGCGGAGCTCAGCAATATTTAAGATGGTCTCAAACAGCAAAACATCAGTCTTTTCCTGCAGCTGCTGTTATTGGAGCTGATCCAGCAACAATTTTAGCTGCTGTTATGCCATTACCAGAAAACGTTTCAGAGTATAATTTCGCTAGCTTATTGAGAGGAAGTAATATTAATCTGGTTAATTGTTTAACTATTGACCTCAAAGTGCCAGCTGAAGCTGAAATAATCTTAGAGGGAGAGGTTAGCTTTGATGATTATCAGAATGAAGGACCTTTTGGAGATCATACTGGCTATTACAATGAAGTAGAAAAATTTCCAGTTTTTACTGTTAAGGCTATTACTATGAGACCTAATCCTGTATATTTAACTACTTATACTGGCAAACCTCCAGATGAACCATCTGTTATTGGCGAAGCATTAAATGAAATTGTGATACCGTTAATTCAAAAACAATTTCCTGAAATTTTGGATTTTTGGCTTCCTCCTGAAGGATGTTCATACCGAATTGCAATTGTCAGCATCAAAAAAGATTATCCAGGCCAAGCTCAGCGAATAATGATGGGAGTTTGGTCTTTTTTAAGGCAATTTATCTATACTAAATATGTTATTGTAGTAGATAATGATATTAACATACGTAATTGGAAAGAAGTAATGTGGGCAATATCAACTAGAACCGATCCTCAAAGAGATACTACAATAATTAATAATACTCCAATTGATTACTTAGATTTTGCTTCGCCAGAATCAGGACTAGGTAGTAAGATGGGTATTGACGCTACTAACAAAATGTATCCTGAAACTACAAGAAAATGGGGGAAAAAAATAGACATGCCTCAGGATTTAGTTGATACAGTAACTCGAAAATGGCATCTTTATGGATTTAATAAAAATATTATGTAAACGTGCAATGTGAGGATATACATAGCCTAAACTACTATAAAACAGTTATACATTAAGTGGTGCTTAATGTAATGTATTAAAAGTTATAATGAAATATTATCTCTTGCAAACCTT
Organism: Orientia tsutsugamushi str. Boryong; assembly: GCF_000063545.1. Classification (NCBI taxonomy): domain Bacteria; kingdom Pseudomonadati; phylum Pseudomonadota; class Alphaproteobacteria; order Rickettsiales; family Rickettsiaceae; genus Orientia; species Orientia tsutsugamushi. The sequence continues at coordinate 2,120,533 of NC_009488.1, read as the reverse complement.
TATGATTATATCTTCATACTTCTCCTTATCTTATTCTGGTGTTTATAAAGTTGATGCTTCAATCAAAATACTTTTAGCAATTGTAGCTGCAGATTTAATTCCGATTTGTCCACCATGTTCTAAAATCACTGCAACAGCATATTCAGGCTTATTAGTAGTAGAGAATCCAACAAATAACCCATGAGCTTGACTTTGCAAAGATGATCCTACTTGAGCACTACCTGTTTTACCTGAAATCATTAGCTTAGTTTTATCACTATCCAAAGAATAAGCAGTACCACTACTTTCATTATTAATAACAGCCTTTAAAGCTTGATGAATAAAGTCAATATAACATGCATTAATATTCAAATTTTTATGATAACCATCTTCATCTAAAGTCAAACTTAACTGCAATAATTGCTTGCCATTAGCAATGCTAGTAATCATTCTTGCTAATTGCAAAGGAGTAGTAGTAATATATCCTTGCCCAATAGCCATATTCAGTGTATCACCTAACATCCATCGTTGTTTTGTTTTTCGTTTTTTCCATTCTGGCGTAGGTAAATTTCCAACTAGCTCATTCGGAAGATTTACTACAGCCCTTCTCCAAAATCCTAACTTTCTAGCCATTGCTAAAATAGCATTATAGCCAATCAAACTAGCAAGATGATAAATATAACTATTACACGAATATTTAATTGCACTAAGCATATCAATATTACCATGCCCACGATGATTCCAACAGCTAAAATTAGTCTCATTCATAAAGCTTTTACCATTACAATACACAGTTAACTTAGAATTAACTCCTGCTTCTAAAGCTGCAAGTACGGTTACTAATTGAAATATTGAACCAGGAGGATATAATGATTGTGAAGCACGACTAACCAATGGTAGATTAGGATTATCTAGAAGCGCTTTCCAGTCCTTTGTACTAATTCTTCTAGGAAAGGCATTAATATTATAACCTGGAACTGAAACTAGAGCTTTAATCTTTCCAGTATTTACATCAGTTAATATTGCAGCCCCTACTCTATCATCAAACATCTCATAAAGTTTATTTTGCAAATTAACATCAATGCTTAATGCTATATCCTTACCAGGAATACTAGGTATAGTATCAAGCTCTCTAACCTTTAGGCCTCTAGCATCTACTTCAATCTTTTCAAAGCCACAAGTTCCCCTAAGATCCTCTTCAAAATGTTTTTCAAGACCTCTTTTTCCAATTTGAATCCTAGTGTGTTCTATATTTAAATTTACCCTTTCAGCATCATTAGGCCATGCTGTATAACCTAAAATATGTGATGTTGATAATGGATAAGTATAGGTTCTATATTCCATACAATCAATGTATATACCTGGTAAATTTAATGAATTTTCTTCTATTGCAGCTAGCTCATCCCATGAAATATTATCCATAATAAGAACTTCATAAAGATTTTTACTAGCAAGTATTTTTTGGTTAATTTTTTCGCGCTTTTCGTGACTAAAATTTAAAATATCATATAGTAAATCAAGAGCAAAATATTGATTTTGAGCTAGAGTCTTCTTATTTGCTTTAATTTGATAAGCACGCTTATTAAATGCTAAAACATTACCATTACAATCTAAAATTTTGCCTCTCCTAGCTATTAATAATACAATATTAATCCTATTTTTATCTGATAAAATTTTATATTTACTAGATTGAAAAATTTGCAAGTGAAAAAGTCTACCAGCTAACATACATAATAGACCTAATTTCCCTATCAATAATAGAAAAGCTCTGCGATTAATCAATCTATTTTGATGTACTTTGTTATTCAACATCACTGAGTGTTAAATTACGAAAAATATATTGGAAAATTTTGCTTAAAGGAAAATAACACAAGCTGCTAGTTAGAATTTTGAAAATTAGAATCTGATAATTAATGTTTATATGATCATAAATAGCAATTAGAAATAATTTTAAACTAGTAAATAACATTAGATACATTAAGCAAACGATATAACTATTACAATAATCCAATAATTTAAAATTCTTTTGTATAGCAGTAAATACTAAAAAAGTAATTATAAGAACTAGAGATGTGATGCCAAAATGAGTACCATGCCAAAAGTCTATTATTAAACCATATATAAAAATTGAAAACAGTGATGCTCCATAATAAAATGCTGCACAAAAAACAACCACAATTTCAATATCTGGAAAAGCAGCACTATCGATTCTTAAATTAAATAAAATAAAATTAAATATACCAGAAAGTAGAATTATAACATAAAAAATTAACGACTGATAAAGCATAATTTTTATGATCAATAATGCGATTTAACTATGTCAAAGTCTTTATTTACATAACTATTCATAACTAGTCCAATCCCAAGAAGTGTAGAAGCAATTATCGTACCTCCATAAGATATTAACGGCAAAGGAATTCCTACAACAGGTAGTAGCCCTGTTACCATAGCAATATTAATAAAAACATGCCAGAACAGCATAGAAGCAATTCCAATTGCAATTAATTTGCTAAAAGTATTTCTTACATTAATTGCAATTACTAAAGAATAGCAAATTATTATAAAATATAAAGTTAATAGCAGAAACCCACCAATAAACCCAAATTCTTCTCCTAGACAAGCAAAAATAAAATCAGTTTGAGGTTCTGGCAAAAAATTTAAATGACTTTGAGTTCCTTGTGCAAAACCTTTACCGCTCAACCCTCCGGAACCTATCGCAACTTTAGACTGAATAATATTGTACCCAGAACCTAGTGGATCAAGTTCTGGATTAAGAAAAACTTTAATGCGTTTCTTTTGGTAATTATGTAAAAGGTTCCAAATAATAGGCAAGAGAATTATTCCAGCTATAAATGTAATAATAAATATCCATAGTGTTATTCCTGCTGCAAAAAACATTGATGCTGTAATAAGCAGTATAATTATTCCAGTGCCTAAATCTGGTTGTTTTATTACTAACGTTATTGGTATCGCTATTAATAATAGTGGAACTATACTATACTGTATCTTTTTTAGTTTATAAACACTAATGTCATGAAAATATCTAGCTAGCATTAGAATGACAGAAATTTTTGCAACTTCAGAAGGTTGAATTCTGAGAGCAGAAATACCTATCCATCTCCTTGCCCCCATTACCTTATATCCTGCAATCTCAACCATAACTAATACAACACACACAATAAAATATAAAATATACGAGTATTTATATATATATCTTACATCTACTAAGGCTAACAGTATTCCAATTGGTAAAAACGTAATATAATATAGAATTTGCTTATGAGCGCGCAAAAAAAACTTACAACCAGTTGCAGAGTATAATGTTATCAATCCAAAAATACAAACTATGCATATTGTCAATATTAATGTAAATGGCAACATTTTAAGTTTATCCTTAACTAATGATCTATTCTGGTATATCTGCATTTTGAATATTTCACTTATGGATTATTAGTTTAAGCATACCTTAATAATAAATTTTTCTCATTACTATTCTTAGTTTCAATGCTAGATTTTATTTTAGATCTGTAAATTTTTATTTTTTAAGGCAATCAACATATCTTATAAAGATACAATTTGTAAAAAAGCACTATCATTACAGTAAATTTACAACTGAAATAATCCTTTCTAAATTAGTATTCATTGTTATCCTTATACTAACGTAAGGCCTAGGTATTATAGCTTCTATCAGTTCTGGCCATTCAATCAAGCAAACATTTTGTTGCCACGCATCTTCAATGCCAAGCTCATAAATCTCACTACTATCTCTTAGACGATATAAATCAAAATGATAAATTGCAAAGTTATCAGCCTGATATCTTTGTAGTACATTAAAAGTTGGACTTGATACTATAGTATTCATTCCACATATTGTACGAATAATTTCTCTGCATATAAAAGTCTTTCCAGCTCCTAAATCTCCACTGAAAGTAACTATTGATCCTGGCTTCAAATTTACAGCTAAGTGCTGAGCAAAAGCTTTAGTTGCACTTCGATTTCCTAATTTTATTTCAACCATCTCGATATATCACTTCTAAGAAGGTAGGAAAATATTTGAAGGAAATTCTTTATCAGTAATAACATAGCGCCACATTTTATTTAATCCCTTAGAAATACCTATTCTAGGTGTAGATATATAATTTAATGTGCAGCTTATGTCCTTAATGTATAATTCTTTTGATAAAGTAATATCGATAGCATTATGAGTTAAATTAATACCTAAAAATTTGCAAACTTTACCTGGCCCATTAAGATGGGTATATGGAGGATGAATTAATTTTATTCCTCTAATTAAAGTGGCAGCTGGAAAATTTAAAGCCTCAGTAACAATATTTAGACAATAGTACATACCATAGATAAAGTATACATAACTAAATCCAGCCTGCCCAAACATAATTTTAGTTCTTTTTGTCATACCTTTAGCAGCATGACAAGCAGGATCATCTTGTCCAATATAGCTTTCTGTCTCAGTAATAATACCACAGAAATTCTTATAACATAACAGCTTACCAATCAAATTAGTACTAACTATATTTGTATCCTGCAAAAAAAATTCTCTACCTAAAACCATTTGGTCTTTTCTATTTCAAGAAAACAAAATTTATTTATCCTGCCGCAGCTTCCTCATTTTTTTCAGAAGCGACATTTATTTTAGATTGAGTATTTTTCTTTTTAACCTTAGTCTTTTGTTCACCAAATACTAATAATTTAACATCGTCACCGTTTAAAGTTTCTTTATCAAGTAAACTATTGGCAATAAGTTTTAATTTATCTAAATGTGATGTTATTATTTCTCGAGCTAATTTATATCCTGCGTTGATTAGTCTTGTTACTTCATCTTCAATAATTTGAGCATTTTTTTCTGACATAAAAGCTAACTTACCTCTTTGATTTGGATATGATGATGATTCATAGTATGAAGTATACTCTTGTAACCCAACTTTATCGCTTAAACCAGCTTCAAGTACCATAAACCTGGCAATTTTAGTACACTGCTTAATATCCTCAGCAGCACCAGTAGTTACTTTATCTTTTCCAAAAATCACTTCTTCAGCTATACGCCCTCCTAAAGCTACTGTAATATTAGACTCTAGTTGTTCTTTAGTATAATTTAATCTATCATGTTTTGGCAACCTCATTACCATACCTAGAGAAGATCCTCTAGGCACAATCGTTACTTTATGAATTGGATCTGAAGCCTTAACATATAAAGCAACAATAGCATGACCTGCTTCATGATAAGCAGTGCAACGTTTCTGCTCATCAGTAAGAGCCATAGAGCGACGTTCACTTCCCATCATAATTTTATCTTTTGCCTGCTCTAAATCTTCATTGCTAATTTCTTTTTTATTATTTTTAGCTGCAATTAATGCAGATTCATTAACGATATTGGCTAATGCAGCCCCAGATAATCCAAATGTTCCACAAGCAATAGCTTTAATATTAATATCTGCAGCGTGCTTTACTTTTTGTAAATGAACATTTAGAATTTTTTCTCTACCTTTTACATCAGGGTTAATTAAAACAATCTTTCTATCAAATCGTCCAGGACGTAATAAAGCTTGATCTAAAACATCTGCACGGTTAGTAGCAGCAACTACTATCACACCTTCGTTAGATTCAAACCCATCCATTTCAACTAATATCTGATTAAGGGTTTGTTCGCGTTCATCATTTCCCCCACCTAATCCTATACCTCTATGTCTACCAACTGCATCAATTTCATCAATGAAAACAATACAAGGAGCATTTTTTTTAGCTTGTTCAAACATATCTCGAACTCGACTAGCCCCTACCCCTACAAACATCTCAACAAAATTTGAACCTGAAATATGAAAAAATGGAACATTAGCTTCTCCAGCAATAGCTTTTGCTAATAAAGTTTTACCAGTACCAGGAGGACCTATTAATAAGCATCCTTTAGGAATCTTACCACCCAATTTTTGAAACTTTCCTGGATCTCTAAGAAAATCTACAATCTCCATTAACTCGTCTTTAGCTTCTTCTATGCCAGCAACATCTTTAAAGGAAACTTTTACACTGTTCTCAGCCATTAATTTAGCCTTAGATCTACCAAAATATAGCGCCTTACTAGACCCACTTTGCATTTGTCTCATAACAAATATCCATACTCCAATAAACAACAACATTGGAAACCATGAAATAATAGTACTTATAAATGCTCCCATTCTAGTACTTGTAGGTAGTACCTCAATATGTACTCCATTATCATTTAGACGATTAACTAAATTATCATAATTGCCAAAATAAGTTGAAAAACTACTACCATCAGTAAGCTCTCCTTCTAAACTATGACCTTGAATTTTTACTCTACTAACCTGCTTAGCATCGACTCTAGCTAAAAAATCAGATAAATGTAGTTGCTGTTGACTAGTAATAAAACTTTCTCCTTGCAGCAAATTAAATGCTACAACAAGTACAATAAATACTGTTGCCCAAAATAATACATTTCTGTTTTGATTATTCATATTAACCCTAAATTTTTTAACAATAATGAAACCAACGCGATATTAACTTCGGTTCAAAAACAAAGCTCACACTTTCTTGAATTGTTTTATCACTATAGTATTTTATATGTGGAATCGCTATGACTTTTTCAAGATGTTTAATCACAGGAAAAGTAAATAATATTTTCCTGCTGTAGTTAAAGTAAGCATTTCTCTGATTACTTTCAACATAGGATTTAATTAAGTGATAGTCGCTTTTTTTTAAATAATCAATAGTTAAATTCATACGATTATTTTTTCTATTATCAACTACTTTAAATCTATAGTCCCAAACTACTGAATTACTTACAACCTTTGATCTAGGATAGCAACGCCCAAACTCTCTATATATTATAATATATTGTATAGAATATTCAACAATGCATCCATGTAAAGTTTTATAAGTATTATACTCTTGTATATCATGCAAAATAATATGTTGTAAAGAAGAAAATCTTTGAGGTTTTGTATTAGCACCAACAATCATCAGTAAGTATGATAATATAGCATATCGAGCCTCAGGTGAAGCTTGCCTAAAAAGCTTTCTATCGATTACAGCAAAACCGGCTGAATAAATTTTAACTGCATAAACTACATAGTGAATTATTTCATTATTTACACTGTCTAAAGCTCGTGTTAAATGCATTTGGCTAAGCATTATTCTTTTTTTTAGTAATTCTACTGTAAAATTATTCTGAAAAGAAATAAGCATAGATTTTAATAAATCCCGAACTTGAGTACGAAGATACTTATTTGAGTTATTAGATGGATCATTTATCCATTTAATATTCTGCTGTTCTAAATATTTTTTTAAATCTTGTTTAGTAATATTAAATAGTGGACGAATAATTCGAACATTATTAACAAAGAAAATATTATGAGAACTCAATCCAGCTAGTCCTGCTCCACGAAGTAATCTTATGAAAAAATTTTCAACTATATCATCTGCATGATGTCCTGTAATCAAATGTAAAATGTCATGCTCTTGACAATAGTTAGTTAACAAATGATATCTGGCTTTACGAGCCTGAGCTTGAATATTTCCTGTAATTCCTTTATGTATCCAGTGTAGAGTAACATGCTGAAGTTTTATATTCTGACATATACTACTAACATAATCTGCTTCGCTAGTTGATTCAGAACGCAAGTGATGATCTATTGTTAAAACAGTTATTTCTCCTTTTACCTTCTCGTTCCAGTGTTTCACTAGTAACATTAAAGCCAATGAGTCAGTTCCTCCAGAGACAGCTATAGCGAGCTTTGGATTCTCCTCAAAAGCTCCAAAATGCTCCATATTATGACAAAAATTCACCTCAATATTCATTGATTAAATAGCTTTAAACCCTTCTGTCTGCATACTATCAATAGTTTCAAACTTGAATAATCCATATCTCATTTTGACTAAGCATTATACAATAACGCTTAAACCTTCACCAAAAAACATACATATAATCATTAATGATATAACAATTACTGTTGAAGATATACTTACTAAGCTTAGCTCAAAATTTATACTGGAATTCTGAAACCTGACTGTAGCAGGTAAAAAGTACATTACTTTAACAATATTAAGATAACAATATGATCCAATCACAACTGCTGCTATTCCCATAATTATTAATTCATACATACCAGATTTTAAAATACTAGTAAAAATGATATACTTACTAATAAACCCTGCAAAAGGTGGAATTCCTACTAATGAGAACATCTGTATTGCTATTAATATTGACGATAATTTTTTTACATTAGATAATCCACTAAGATGACTAATTTTTAAATAATTAGCACGATTAGTAAAATTGTTTATTATTATCGCAATAAATCCTAACATACTAGCAGCATAAATAATAATATAAAAATATGATATTTCAGCTCTAATAACATTAGAGCTGTTAGCAACTAAAGCAAGTACAGCATATCCTAAATTTAATATTGCACTATAGGCAATAAACCTTTGAATTGATTGTTGTAATAATGCGCCAAATGCACCAACAATTAATGATAGACATGCAAGTACCATTATTATCATTTTTATATAAAAGAAGGTCTCACTAGCAAACTTTAATTCAGATAATAAATTTCCAAGCAATGCTAATACACTAATTTTAGGAAAGCTAGAAAATAACGCAACTACTACTAAAGGTGCACCATCATAAATATCAGGTGTCCACATATGGAACGGCGCGATAGATAATTTAAATAAGACTCCAACAAGTATCATTAGTATAGCCACTAGCGCAGCAATATCAGAGCTTGGATTTTGCAATGCATGCAAAGCAATATCATACCTTATACTTTGAGTAATACCATATACTAAAGATATACCAAACAACATAATAGCTGAGAAAACTGTCCCCAATATAAAATATTTTAAACCAGCTTCAGATGATCTAGAATTATTATAATTAAAAGTAGTTAAAATATATCCTATTATTCCTTGCATCTCAATACCAAGGTACATAACCATAAAATCATTAGCTGAAACCAATATTAATCCTCCTAAAGCTCCAAGCTGCATTAGTACTATATATTCACTATGGCCTTTTAAGTTTGCAACCTTGATATATCCAGAATAAATTAAAGTAAGAGATATATAAAAAATTAAAATAATAATTTTTAAGTATATTTTAGATTGGTTAACAATAAATGTATTATTCCAGTAAATACCATTAAACAAGTTAGGATGAAATACTAAAATAGCTATTAATATGGCGGCAAAACCAATTGCCATTTTAGCTATAACATGAGTTAGCGTATTGTTACTATATGCTCCAATTAGTTGAAAAATCAAAGCTGATAAAAGAAGCGAAATTTCTGGCATAATACCATATAACATTTCCATAATAACTCTTTCAAATAAAATTAAACGTACACAGCAATTACAATTTATATAATAAATAAACTGCTTAAGTTCTTAGCTGGTATCAATAAAATGTTTAATACAAATTTAGGATATACACCTATTATAAACATAGCTACTATTAAAGGTAGCACAGCTACCTTTTCACTTAATAAAATATCATTCAACTGATAAACTCTTTGATTAGTAATTTCTCCTAACATAATACGCCGATAAAGCGAAAGCATATATACAGCCCCAAGTAACACTCCTAGAATTGCAAAACTTCCAATTAATGGAGATGCGGTAATAGCCCCTAATAACACTAAAAATTCACCAATAAATCCACTTGTACCTGGCACACCTATTGACCCAAGTACTGCTGCCATAAAAATACTAGCTAATTTAGTCATTTTAACAGCTAAACCACCATAAAACCTTATTTCTCTAGTATGAGTTCGATCATATAAAATACCAATAATCATAAATAAAGCTGGTGATATCAATCCATGACTTAACATTTGAAAAATTGCTCCCTGAATTCCATAAGTATTCAAGCTAAAAATACCAACAGTAACATACCCCATATGAGCAATTGAAGAATAAGCAATTGCTTTTTTTATATCTATTTGTTGAAAAGCTATAATGGAAAAATAAATAATAGCAGCCACACTGAATATCATGGCGATACTACTAAATTTTTGTGATGCAGCTGGCAACATAGGCAAACATATTCTTAATAATCCAAATCCACCCAATTTAAGTAATATTCCAGCTAGCATTACAGAACCTCCAGTTTGGGCTTCAACGTGAGCATCAGGCAACCAACTATGCAAAGGCAACATAGGTATTTTAATAGCAAAAGCAACAAATATACTTAACCATAATAGCATTTGTACTGATATATCAAACCTAGGCATAAGATCATATAACTCTGTAATCTCAAGTGTACCAGTGTATGTGTGTATATATATAATAGCTACCAAGAAAAATACTGATCCAACAAAACTATACAGAAAAAACTTTAATGCAGCATAGATTCTATTGCTGCTTCCCCAAATTCCTATTAGTAAAAATATTGGAAACAATGATGCTTCAAAAAACATGAAAAATAGCAATAAATTCATCGAGCTAAAGGCTCCGATAACTAATGATTCTATTAATAAAAAACATAATAAATTATCTTCCAGTTTTTTCTGAACAGTAAAAATACTAATAACAATAGATAATAATGTAAGTAAAGCTGTTAAAGCAATAAAGAAGATAGATATACCATCAATACCTACATGATAATTAAGCCCAATCAATTTAAATATTGAATATAATTCAACAAACTGATATGTATGTGCAGTATTATCAAATTGTAATAATAAATATATGGTACAAAGTAATGTTAATAATGAACTTAATAGTGCAATGAATTTAACATACACTAATTTATTAAAATAATTGCTTAATCTCATAAGCAACAAAATTATCAATGCACTTAATGGCAAAGAAATACAAACTGATAATATAGGAATATCTTGAGTTACTATTGGCATTTAGTTACTAGTTATAAAGTAATTAATAACAATTAAAGTAAAAAATGCAGTCATGCTAACTAGTGCTGTTAATATATAGCAAGATACATACCCTGATTGCATTTTTTTTATACCTGAAAACCCACTTTGCACTAAAAATATCAAGCTATCATCTAAAAATTTATTTATGCATTTAATATCAAATATACTTAAGTAGTATGAAACAATATTAAAGGTTTTCACTAGTAAAGTATTATATATTTCATCAAAATAAAACTTGTTCCTAGCTGGAGAACTAATACTCCTGATTATGCTAATATTCACGTTACTTTTATAATAATAAATTAACCCCCCAATTATTAAGCCAAATACTCCTACTAAAATTGGAAGTATTTTTATCATCCAGCAATTAATATGTAAATTTTCTAAATTTCCATTATTAAATAATGAATTAGCAAAATATTCAACTTTTCCAATAGTTAAGATATTATAACAATACCATCCAGAAATAGCACTACCAATTGCTAAGATTAATAACGGCAGATTCATAATTATCGAAACTTCCTTAATCGAATGTTTAGTTGATGAAAAAGAAGGTTGATGAAAAATTCCTATAATTAATTTAATTGAATACATCGCTGTGAAAAATACTGCAATAATCCCCAGATAATAAACAAATTTATTATCTGTAAGATAAACAGATTCTAGTATCATATCCTTTGAATAGAATCCTGAAAAAGGAAATATTCCAACAATTGCTAATGTTCCTAACCAAAATAACCCATAAGTATAAGGCATAACTCTCCACAATTGCTGCGGCATTTTATTTAAATCTTGCTGATGAGTCATATGTATAACATTGCCTGCAGCTAAAAATAACATTGCTTTAAAAAAAGCATGCGTTAGTAAATGAAACATTGCTCCATTATAACTAGATGATCCACATGCCATTACCATATAACCTAATTGACTACAGGTAGAATATGCAATGATTTTTTTTATATCATTTTGACAAACTGCAATTATTGAAGTTAATATACAAGTAAACCCACCAGTAATAGCAATAAGATTTAATATTGCTGTAGAATATTCAAACATAAATGAACATCTAGCCAATAAGAATATGCCAGCTGTTACCATAGTAGCAGCATGAATTAGTGCTGATGCAGGAGTAGGCCCTTCCATAGCATCTGGTAACCATATATGCAAACCAATTTGAGCAGATTTGCCCATACATCCAATAAATAGCAAACAACAAATTAAGTCTAAAACACTGATTTTAATATCAACAATTGAGACTATTGTTTTTGATAATTGTTCAGCATGACTAAATACTGTCTTAAATTCTACAGAGTTGCAATTATAAATAATAGCAATAATTGCTAAAAGAAATGCACAGTCAGCAAATCTATTAACAATAAATGCTTTATATGCTGCAATTATTGCGGCATATTTTTTATGCCAAAATCCTATTAATAAGTAAGAACTTACCCCTACTCCTTCCCATCCAAAAAATAGCTGTAAAAAATTATCTGATGAGACTAACATCAACATAAAAAAAGTAAAAAAAGATAAATATGACATGAATTTAGGTAATTCTTTATCGTCATGTAAATAACCTATAGAATAAATATGAACTATCGTAGAAATTAAGGATACTATGACTAACATTAGTGCTGTTAATTTATCAATGTAAATAGCCCAATGTGATTTAAAATTTAACAGCTCAAGCCACTCAAACAATATTATATGTTCAACACTATTATGCTTGCTAATATTCCAAAAAACTAAAATTGCAGCAAAGCTAGTACTAGCAATTAACATAACAGTTATATACGATATTATTTTTGTCGCAAAACTATTATTTAATCTACTAATTACACCTGAAATTAAAGGTAAACACGGTAATAATGTAATTAAAAATGACATATCTTATCCCTTCAATTTGTTTAAATCCTTAACTGAAATTGAAGAACAATTACGAAAATGTACCACAATTATTGCTAATCCAATAGCAGATTCAGCTGCTGCTACCGAAAATATCATTATACTAAAAATTTGCCCTATAATATTATTATAATAACTTGCAAACACTATGAAATTAACATTAACTGCTAATAGCATTAACTCTATTGACATGAGGGTCAAAATTACACTACACCAATTCCGCATAACTCCAATCAATCCAATTCCAAATAGTATCGTTGTAAATATCAAATAATGTATTAGACCTATTTCTTTAATTAGAATCGACATCCTCTATCCCCTTGTTAACTTCAACTTTAACAACTTGAATGCTGCTATTTCTATTGCGATTAATTTGAGAGTAATGATCTTGCCTTTTAACTCCAGATCTTTTACGTACTGTTAATACAACGCAACCAATCATTGCGATCAACAATATTATTCCAGATAACTGAAACTGTAGCGCATATTCAGTATATAATACTCTACCAATAGCTTTAATATCTAAGTTATTTTCCTCATAATGTATGGGACAGTAATTGCTAAAACACATAACAATAATTATGCTTAAATCAATGATAAAAATGAAAGCAATAATTACATAAATTGGAATATTTAAAATAGTACGCGTTTTCACTAAAACTAGATTGTCAGACTTTATATTCAACATCATTACTACAAAAAGAAATAAAATTGCTACAGCTCCAGCATAAACTATTACTAATAAGAAAGCTAAAAATTCTGCTCCAAGTAATATTAGTAACCCAGATGTATTACAGAACACAAATATTAACCACAATGCTGCATATACTGGATTTTTGCTTGTTATAACCCCAATACTCCCAAGTAGTGCTAAAACAGAAAATAAATAAAAAAATAACATTAACTACCTGTAAATACTATCCACTTTTAAATTTTTAGCTATTACATGTTCCCACATATCACCATTTCTTAAAAGTTTCTCTTTGTTATACAATAATTCCTGATGAGTTTCTGTAGCAAATTCTAAATTTGGCCCTTCAACAATAGCATCTACTGGGCATGCCTCTTGACATAATCCGCAATATATACACTTAGTCATATCAATATCATATTTAGTAGTGCGCCTACTACCATTCGGCTGCTCTTTTGCTTCAATAGTAATAGCTTGAGCTGGACAAATAGCTTCGCATAATTTACATGCTATACATCTCTCTTCACCATCTGGATAGCGTCTTAAAGCATGCTCTCCTTTAAATCTTGGGCTCAATTTGCTAACTTCATTAGGATAACGAATCGTAACTTTAGATTTAAAAAAATATTTCAAAGTTAAAAACATTCCAACAATAATTTCATACAAAAGAAAAGATTTAGTAAAATTAGTTATTTTCATTTTCGATTCTCTACATTAAATCCAATTATTTGTTTAGCACAGTTTCTAGTGCTATGGGTAAGTTATTACTATATACTAAAATAGTTGATACTACTATTATCCAAGCTAATACAATCGGCAAAAATACTTTCAATCCCAAATACATTAATTGATCATATCTATATCGTGGCAATGTTGCTCGTATCCATAAAAAACAGAATAATACCATAGATACTTTTAATATAAACCATATATAACCTGGAATGAAAGTTAATATCTCTAAATTAAATGGAGGCAAGTATCCTCCTAAAAACATGATAGTCATTAAGCTACTACCCAATATCATGTTAGCATATTCTCCAAGAAAAAACATAGCAAAAGCCATAGAAGAATATTCAACATTATATCCTGCAACTAGCTCAGATTCAGCCTCTGGAAGATCAAATGGCAGCCTATTAGTTTTAGCTAATATTGATATAAAATAAATAACTGCTAATGGTAGCATCATTATTGTTAACCATATAGGCCTAGTTTTTTGTGCTTCAACAATTTGAATCAAATCCATTTCTCCAGTCACAATAAGTACTGCAACTATACTTAGTGCCATTGCTAATTCATATGAAATCATTTGCGCTGCAGACCTTACAGCACCTAAAAAAGCATACTTAGAATTACTTGCCCAGCCAGCAATTATAATTCCATAAACTCCTAATGAAGTTACTGCTAATATAAATAATATTCCTCCTATATGAATTCTAGAAAGAACGATATCATGGTCAATTGGAATTACAGACCAACCTAATAAAGATAATACAAAAGTAATAATTGGAGCTATAATAAACAATTTCCTATCAGCTTTTGCTGGTATAATAGGCTCTTTAAAAACTAATTTTATAGCATCAGCTATTGGCTGTAACAATCCAAATGGGCCAGCCAAACTAGGCCCAACACGTAATTGCATATAAGCAATGACTTTTCTCTCAGCAAATGTTAAATATGCTGTTGCAAGTAACAAGCAAATAATTAACGCTATAACTTTTATTGAAACAACTCCACTATTATAAATTAGTGTCTTTAAATCATAGCCATTGGCAATTATATCTGTACAGATAGTCATATAGTCATAATTATTATTTTTTATTTAATGTACAAGATTTAACTTTAACTCTAATATTATCCTTTTTGTACTTTTGTACATTCTGCCATAACTGGTGATACTCTAGTAATTACATCAGTAATATAAAAATTGCGTTTCTTTAAAGCAAATACTTCTTCCGTATTTAATATGATATCACTTTTAATCTTTTTTACGCTGCTTTTTTGTATATTACCAATATTTCTTAATGATTTAGCAACTTTAGCAGCTTGACTTCTTAAATCATATAGATCCTTAAAGTAAAATTTAGATTTTACTTTATCCGATATATTTTTGATAATTAACCAATCATCTTTAGCTGAACCTACTTTAGCAACTGCTTGTCTAGCATATTGCGCCCTACCCTCAAAATTAACATAAATAGCATTTTTTTCAGTATATGCTGCTCCAGGCAATACTACATCAGCACAGTTAGCGCCTATATCACCATGATGTCCTTGATAAATAACAAAAGCATTACTTAGCTTACTTGTATCAAGCTCATCAGCCCCTAACAAATAAACTAATGATATTTCTCCTTGTTCGCAGCCATTTAAAATTTTAGTTACATTTTTACTATTACTATCTGCAAAAAATCCCAAATCAATAGCTCCAACAGTCGAAGCATGATTATGTAAAATATTATACCCATTCCAATTTTGTCGAATAAAATTATACTTGTAAGCAATATTTTGACATAATTCAAGAACTTTTAAACCATCATCACGAGCATAAGCTAAGTCACCAATAATTATCATCGGATTTTTAGCGCTATTAATTTCATTTATAATTTTGTGGTTACCACTTAAAATATCAACTAATAAACTAGGGCTATTCCCTATGTTAATCACATTAAATCTGTGCTCATAATTTTCTGGGCCAATATTTAATATTTTTAGTTTCTTCCAACGTTGTAATCTTGTTAACCTCGCTCCAAGAACTGGAGCAGAAAAATTCATATCAACACCAACCAACAAACATAAATCCGAAAAATCAACTCCAGCAATCGAGGTATTAAATAAATAATTGCCCCTAGAGCTAATGTCCAATTTATAATTAAATTGATTGGTATCAAAATTATTACAGCCAAAATTTTGCATCAATAATTTCAGAGCAAACATTGATTCACAATCTACCATAGTACCAGCAATAGCAGCCATTTTGTCTCCAGGAGTTTTTCTCATCTTGTCAGCTATATATTCTACAGCATCATTCCAGCTTGCTTCTTGCAATCTGCCATTTTTTTTTATATATGGCCTATCAAGACGCTGATATTTTAGCCCATCATAAGAAAACCTAGTTTTATCAGATATCCATTCTTCATTAATTTCATCACAATAAGATGGCAAAATTCGCATTACCTCTAAACCACGAGAATTTATCTTAATATTCGATCCCATAGCATCAAATACATCAACTGATTCAGTATATGTTAATTCCCATGACCTTGCTGTACAAGCATAAGGCTTAGAATTCAATGCCCCAACTGGGCAAAGATCAATTACATTACCAGACAATTCAGATTTCATACTTTTCTCTAAATAAGTCTGTACTTCCATATTTTCTCCTCTGCCAATAGCTCCTATTTCTGGTAGCCCAGCTATATCTTGAGCAAATCTAATACATCTAGTACAGTGAATACACCGTGTCATATGAGTTGCAATTAATGGACCCATATATTTATCTTTAACTATGCGTTTATTTTCATTAAAGCGGCTAACTTGACTACCATATTTAAATGCTTGATCCTGTAAATCGCATTCTCCACCTTGATCACAAACTGGACAATCTAGTGGATGATTAATTAATAAAAATTCCATAACACTTTTTCGAGCTTTTTCAACTCTTGGAGAATTTGTATGAATTACCATACCATCTGATATAAGCATCGCACATGAAGCTACTAACTTAGGAGAACTTTCAATTTCAACTAAGCACATTCTACAATTACCAGCTATAGCCAAACGTTCGTGATAGCAAAATCTTGGCACTTCGATATTCAATAACTCACAAGCTTGAATAATTGTTATTTCGTCTTTAATTTTAACTTTTTTATTATTAATTATCAGGTTAACCATTAAAATAAATATATGTTATAAAATAACCACTTATCGATTATAGAACTTAAGCTTTCAGCAGTAAACTAATTTCTTGGAATTCGTGAATTAATTCGCGCTTAAGTTGAATTAATTCTGTAAATGATCATAATGCATTCTAAACAAATATCAATTACCATCTTCTAACTATTCTAACTCAATTATTAGCAAGATAATAAACTTTTAAATTAATTATCCTGCTTGCATAATATAGAGTTATATGATTATTTTTATAGATATTTAATAATAAATATTAGCGTTATGAATCATGAAGAACTAATTAATTCATTAACAAAAAAAATGAACGGCGCACTACAAGTACTTGATGCAGATCTTAAAGGATTAAGAGTTGGACAAGCATCTGCATATTTTTTAGATCCAGTACAAGTTGAAGCATATAATAGCAGAGTTCCAATATTACAAGTTGCAACAATTTCAGTATCAGATACAAAAACTATCCTTGTTCAAGTATGGGACAAAAGTCTTGTTAAAGCTGTTAAAAAAGCAATTATGGAAGCAAATTTAGGAGTTTCTATTATTTCAGATGACAATCAAATAATCAGATTACAGCTTCCTATTCCAAGTGAGGAACGTAGAAAAGAATTAGTTAAAATAGCGCATA
Source organism: Orientia tsutsugamushi str. Boryong (assembly GCF_000063545.1). Taxonomy (NCBI): domain Bacteria; kingdom Pseudomonadati; phylum Pseudomonadota; class Alphaproteobacteria; order Rickettsiales; family Rickettsiaceae; genus Orientia; species Orientia tsutsugamushi. Next base: position 2,102,514 of record NC_009488.1, on the reverse strand, counting down.
AATATCAAGAAAAAAGCAAAATCATTGTTCGAAATATTAGACGTGATGGCATAGAGCTCATTAAGCAAATGGAACAAAACACTGAATGCTCAAAAGATGAAGCACACATATACAGCAAAGAAATACAAGAATTAACAGATAAATATTGTGATAAAATTGATAAAATAATTAAACTTAAAGAACAAGATATTATTAATTTATAAATATTTCAAAATTATTGTTAAAAAAGCTCTCACTTGCTAGCTTACATCACTTAGTATAACGCTAATACTTTAGATAGCTCAATCTTTATATAGTAAAGTAAAGTTTTGCTAATATGTATTTTATCAAAGTATTAAATTTTAATGAAGGTGATACTTACCTTCATTAAAATTTAATTTTAATACCAAGAATACCGCATATTCCACTAAAAGGTTTGACTTGATCATCATAACTTGCTATCTGCGTCTTTTTAGGATCAGTATCTAATAATACCTTGCTCCCCTTAGCTATAAAATAACTAAGATCAAAGTATGCAGACAACCCTTCAGCTAATTGATAATCGCTACCAAAAGTTATAGCGTGCCTACTATTACGATCTCCATAAGTGTTATAAGACCATTCAAGACTAACACCTATCGGAACTTCTACATAAGCAATGCCTATACTCCAAGAATCACTCTTAGGTTTTGTTACAATCTCATCACTGAAAAAACTATCTCCCCATGTACTATAAGATACTCCACAATGAATATTCTCTTTGCTTAAGCTAACTCCAAGACTATAAGCTAGTATATCTTTAACATTAATAACATCATCAATTTTATGTTCACTCTTACATTCTGGATTATTGTATACCTTCATTGGAAGAGCATTACCATATTCTATAACTGCACCTAGCTTAATACTAGAACCACTTTGAAAGTTATGTTTATAATTTATTCCACCTACCCAAGCATCAGTTGCTACCAATCTGTATTGAACATATCTATTGGTATACCCTGGTAACTTTATAACTATAGCTTTAGTAGTAGTATCATCTCCAACATTGCCAGTACTATTACTAGTATCTGGAATATATGAAACGCCAAATGTTAATCCATAATATTCAGGAGTATAATATGATATCTTCCTTACAGACTCAGTTCCTGAATATCCAACAGAATTAGTTGAGAACGCTTCTATAGGCAAACTACTGCTAGCTGCAAACACATAATTTTCTGGAAGTTTTGCATATCTAGACCATGTTCCCATTGCTCCACATGCCTTAGGGCTAATTTGCATCACTTTAGCTATGCTATGCTGAGATCCAAACTCCATTAACCCAATTTTAGATTTTATAAAAAGCCTAGATCCATTTAAAGATGCAGCTCCTTTAGCTTTTGTAGTAGTATGCAATACTACTTTACCACCGTAACTTATATTCTCTAACTCATCTTGTACACTAAGACTTACATTCCCTTCTGAATATAATCCTACATTTTTTCTATAGGCCGAAACATTATCACTATGCGGCTCAAAATGATAATAGGGAGCTCCAGCTTCAAAACTAAATGCACCACTAAACTTGTGAGTAATATCTGCAAAAACATGGCTAACAAAAAACACACTACTCAAGTACAATACATTAACTAATTTTATACTATATACTTTAATAAACTTTCTCATAACTACCCCTTAAAATTTCAAAGTAATATAATCAATATTATCAAGCATTAACATAAAAATGCTTGTATGCTACCTTAGAAAGAAGCATAACTTAACATATCTATAATTTATTTTATAATTTATTTTATAATTAGATATGCTCCATCAACTTAAGATATGCTCCATCAACTTAACCTTCACGCATTGAATAGCAAGTATTATACATATTTAACAAAAAATTATCAATAACAATAATTTTAATAACATCCATAATACTCAGAAATCATGTAAATAATACCTATAATACATAAACTTCAGCAAAATTGCTATAAATAGCAAAAAGGATATACTGTAATTAAACTACTTAAAATTGATAAATCTCAAGGTATCATATGTTATTGCAATTTTGATCCTAAATTTATTTTTTGATTTATCAAAGTGATCTTTCAATGCTTTTGCGGCAGTTTTTATAATACCCAATACTATCTAAAGTTTACAACTTTGTCTAATCAATCTAAGCACAAAAAGTGATTAAATTTATCACTTACCACTAGCAAGCAAACTTATGTCTTGTGTATAATTTTTAATTTAAGTATACTACTTCCTCAAATATAATTTAAGTTTTATTGAGTTTAAACAAGGTTAATTTTAATTTATGTCTATAATGTCAGACAATTGGATCAAAAAAATGGCTGAATCAAAAAATATGATCTCTCCATTTGTTGACAAGCAAGTTAGAGCACGCAATAATCAGCAAATTCTTTCGTATGGACTATCATCGTACGGTTATGACGCCCGTGTTAGCAATGAGTTTAAAATTTTCACTAACACAAAACCATCAATTATCGATCCTAAAAAATTCGATCAAGATTGCCTAATTACAAAGATAAGCGATATATGCATCATCCCTCCAAATAGCTTTGCTTTAGGTACAACTATAGAGTATTTTAAAATGCCAAGAGATGTAATAGCAATTTGCATAGGAAAGTCAACATATGCACGCTGTGGCATTATTATCAATGTTACTCCTCTTGAACCAGAATGTGAAGGTCATATCACATTAGAATTCTCTAATACTACTCCACTACCAGCTAAAATTTATGCCGGTGAAGGAGCATGTCAATTTTTATTTTTTAAAGGAGATCAACCTTGTAATACTTCGTATCTCGACAGATATGGAAGATATACAAAGCAAATTGGAGTAACACTTCCAACAGTATAAGTTTAAATTAAGTTAATTAATCTATTAAAAAAGATAACTAATATGGTAGCAACATCAGAACCTAAAATAGCTGTAAAAGCACAATATGTTAAGGACTTATCATTTGAAAATCCTGATCCAATAAACTCATTATTTAAAATAACTGAAAAACCTAAAATTGATACTAAGTTAGATATAAATATTACTAAATTATCAGAAGACAATCATTTTGAAGTAGAATTAAGTACTAACGTTAGTGCCACATGTAATGATAAAAAAATATTTCATATCGAAGTTGTATATGCTGGAATATTTCAGCTAACTAATATATCAGAGGAAGATAAAAAGTTTATATTATCAGTACGCTGCCCAGAAATAATTTTCCCTTATGTACGACAAATTATTTCTGAATCAACTCAGAAAGGCGGATTTTTACCTTTAATGATTGATTATATAGACTTTGCCGAGATTATATCAAACACACAAACTACTAACAATCCGCAAAAATCAATCAAACCAGAGTTTGATGTAAGTAATAAGCAATAATTTACAGACATTTTATGCTTATTTTATAGCATCCAAAATATTTATTTTTGCATAGTTTTCATTGTTTTTTAAGTTTTTCAACTGCTATAATAGCAGAGCTTTGAATTTTATCTAACTATGATTATAATACTTACTCTATAATAGCATAACATATCTATTATATAAGCTCTCTAGTTAATTAAATAAAAAATCTTCTAGTTTAATAGCTTTTTTCACATTAGTTAAATGTCTTACAAAAAAAAAATATTTCCATTATCCACGTCACATAAGAACTGTACGTGGTACTTTGGTGTCATAAGGCTCAACTCTTTAAGTTCAATTTTTTGTTGAACAAGTTTATACTTAAACCTTGTCTATAGGCAAAATTGGTTTTATACATCAGATAGTATCAGTATAAAAATGTATATAGGTTTTACATAAGAGTTATTTTATGATTATTTTCAATCTTTTGGATAAAATTTTTTTCTAAACCACCTACTATAGCTATATTTCAGGAGATGAAAAATGCTACCTATAGTATCCAATAATTATAGCTAATAGTGGTAATATTATTACAAATAATATTACCACTATTGTAACAATTTTTTATAGCTTTATTGGAAATATCATTCCACAAGAATGGAGAAAGTTAATTTGAGATAATAGAAAAGCTTTCAGCAGAACTTCAAAACACCTTGTATCATTTATAGTATTTAGATTACAGATCTATTACAATAATAATATATAGCCAAACTACTATAAAACAATTATAATAATAAGATGTAATAAAAAAGTAATTAGATGACATGTACTATAAATTTCTGAAAAAACAGCTAGATATAAATGAAAGAAAGAAAATTAGTTTTGAAAAAGTATCAAAACGTTTTAGGATAGAAAAGAATACAGTTTTTATATGAAGCATTAGAGTTAAAAAACATAAACATAGCTCCAACAAAAATCTCTACTGATAAATTAAAGAAGATATGATACAATATAGTGACGCATATCAATATAAAAGAGCTGAATGGCTATGAATAAGTAAGTTAGAATTTTAGAGTAAGATAAAAATTCATAAAGACAAAGGAAAAGTTATTGTCTTTACGCGTGATAGCGGTTTCATAGTACACCTAGAACTCACAGATATGCTTAGCATGAGATGTTACTGAGTTTATAATTAGCATACGTAAAAGATAACTAATGTTTTTGACTACAATGTTAATACTGCTATTTTTTACTGTTTAATAGAACGGGATTTAATACCTTACAATGGGCAATGTTAAGGTTATTAAATATAGTATTATGAACTAATTCTTGTAGAAATATGAGCAATAAATAAACCGTTATTAATTAAAATTATATTTAATATATCACATAATTATAATTGTACATTATCTCTTGTAGACCTTTTTCATTATGCTTTTCATATTTTTCCTTATCCTAATCTGGAGTTAAGAACCAGCCATAACTACTTTTACCAATTTTAGAAATTTTGTTAAAAACTCTATTGCTGGAGGTACGTTTATTATGACAAATTGCTAACTTTGTGGAATCGATGTAATAGACTTCTTTCGAAACTATACAATGATGTAAAATGGTGTTATAAAAATCTGATTTGAAGTAATAATGAAATTAGATCAGATTAAAGAGTTAAAGGATGAAAAATTTCGTCGATTAACAGTAGTAAGGAAGGGAACATTCTCAAAGATGGTGGATATTTTGAGGAAAGCTGATGGTGTTAAGAAATCAAAAGGAGGGCGTAAAAATAAGCTCAATTTGGAGGAACAGTTATTGATGGCCTTAGAATACCTTAGAGAATACCGTACTTATTTTCATATAGGTCAGAACTATGGGATTAGTGAAAGTTCAGCATATAAGGCTGTAAAATGGGTAGAAGACACCTTAGTTAAACACCCAAACTTTGCTCTTCCAGGTCGTAAAGCTCTAATGAATAGCGATATGAATTATGAAGTAGTCTTGATTGATGCTACTGAGAGTCCAATAGAAAGACCCAAAAAAAACAAAAATTCTATTATTCAGGAAAGAAGAAAAGGCATACACTAAAGACTCAAATAGTGGTAGACAAGAAAACACACCAAGTAATATGTACAGATTTTTCTAACGGTAAAAAACATAACTTTAGATTATTTAAGGAATCCAAAATTCTTATCCATCCTAAGATTAAAGCGATTACTGATACAGGATATCAAGGTATACAAAAAATTCACAATAATTCTGCATTACCAAAGAAAAAAAGCAAGAAAAATCCTTTAACTAAAAATGATAAAAAGAATAATCGTAGGTTAGCAGGAAAAAGAGTTGTCAATGAAAACGTTATTGCTATGCTAAAACGGTTCAAAATTATTGCTGACAAATATCGAAATAGACGTAAAAGATTCGGTCTTAGATTTAATTTGATCTCTTGCATTTATAATTTTGAACTACCTTAACCAGTTTCGAAAGAGGTCTAATATATACCAGTCTCTTCTCCTTTCAGATAATGCATTAATACGACTAATGGTAGCAACATTCTAGGCCACAGTTGTATTATTCTACTATAGCTTGGTAAGCAAAAGTATCCTTTATACTTATAACTCAAGTAATATAGATAATAATTTTTACAATCCTTGCATGGAGATACATAAAAATATATCATTATTGTTAGTAACTCAGCTAAAGATAACTTTCCATCTCTGTTCCTTTGATTACTACTTGGTATTAATCTCTTTCTTTTCCACTCTTGATATATCTTGCAAAAATTGTCTATTAAATAGTATACTGTTATAATACATTTTTTCATATTGGATTATTCCTTGTTTATTTAAATTTTTTTATAACCAACATTCTCACTTTGTATACCTTTTATTCTCTACATTTCATATTTCCACTTATCATAATCTGGCGTTTATAAGTTCTTCTATCTCTAAATTTAATTCTAATCTCATCTCCTCTTATTTCTCTTCACTCAACTTATCCTAATCTAGCGTTATTAACTCTTTGGTTTTTTGGATTTATAAAATGCTGCATTATCCATTACTACAAACTGAGCATGCTTTAACTCCTTAATTAATACTGCTTGGTGTGTCCCCAAGCTTTAAATAATCTTATATACACGCACCATTGTTGCTTTTTTCTATACTTAAACCTCATTGCAAATGACTATTATATGTCATTTTGACATCCAAAATGTTAGACATAGCAAGTGATTTAGATAAATTTTGCTGTTTAACCAATACTTTTACGATTGGCAAATATAGGATTAATAACTATGCCCAAAATTTTCAACTCTGCAAAGCTTATAATAACTTAGTCATTTTAAACTTTTTAAGTGTATACATTTGATACGTTTGGTTACGACTATCTACCATTATGACAACAGATTCTAGCTAACTTTATTTAAAAATGTTTCGCATTTTTTATTAGCTAAAACAATCATGTGCAAATCTACTGTTGTTTTATGCATCGCTATTTCATTGATAAGATCAAGATAAGCTACAGCATTAGCTTTATTTTTTTGCCACCAGCGATCAAATGTTAACTGTTGTTTTGTTGTAATTATACAAGATAGTAATCTACGTTGTTTGTTATATAAATCCTCTTTAAGAGAACGTATAGCTAGTCTATTCCAATAATGATCGCTAATTAACTGATCACAACATTTTCTTAACCAATATAAACTTAAAGCTTCTCCTACAGCAAAGTAGGCTTTAGCAACTTTATTATAATCTGAGTTGCTATTTACAGAGACTAAAATAATATCTAAAACAGAGATTAGATATTCAATATTAGATAAATGAGTAGCAAGCTTCTGAGGAATATTGTGAGAAATATAATAATCAAATTTATCCTTAGCTTTTGCCGTAATACTAGATGATAACGAAGAAATTTTCTTAGCCAATGCTACAGTAGGCTTTTTATAGATATTGATAGTTTTAGTAATATCTAATTCAGCAGTATTTTGTATAAACCAACTTATACCCCTTCTAATTAGTTTATTTATTTCGCTAAAAATTATAACTTGTACTTCATTATTAATATGAGTACCAAGATCATCAATATTTTGCCATAACTCATCTATAGAGAAAATTTCATTAGTAATTACATATGCTTTAACTATATTATCAAGAGTAGCTTTTGTATCATTCTGTATCATATTAAGAATTGGCCCGCTAATCTGATTAATGACCTTGTTACTTAATACAGTTAAAATAATCTCTTTTCTTAGTGGATGTGTGGAGATTTCATCATAAAATCTTTTTTGCATTAATTCAGGAAAATAGTTAAGTAAATACTTACTTAAAAATGGTTCACTAGCCAAATCAGTTTTGATTAATTCTGCGTATGTATGCATTTTACTGTAGGATAACAAAATTGCTAACTCTGGTCTTGTCATTTTTTCTTTTGAAAGTAATCTTTGAGCAATTTCATTATCTGATGGTAAAAATTCGACAGTACGATCTAGCAATCCAGCTTGCTCAAGAGTTTTAATCGTATTTGTAAACATTTCCATAGTGAATAGTTTAGACTTTTCAGTAATAGTAATGGCTTGATTTTGTTTATGATTATCAACAAGAACTAATTTTTCCACCATTGGAGACATTTGCTCTAAGATTTTATTTCTTTCTTTTAAAGTAAGCTTATTTTTAGTCATGGCGTTATTTAACGCTATCTTAATATTAACTTCATGATCAGAACATTCTACTCCAGCTGAATTATCAATGAAGTCAGTATTAATTCTTCCGCCTTGTCTTGCATACTCAATACGACCACGTTGTGATATTCCTAAATTTCCTCCTTCAGCTATTACTTTCGCTGATATATCTTTTGCATTACAGCGTAATGCATCATTTGACTTATCTCCAATATCGAACATGCTTTCATCTGATGCTTTAATGTAAGTTCCTATTCCCCCATTCCAGATTAAATCAACTTTTGCTTTTAGTAATGCTTTAATCAACTCTTCTGGTTTAACTTCATTCTTGCTAAGGTTAAATAGCTTCTGAGCTTCTGAAGATAATTTAATGATTTTAGCAGAGCGTAAAAATACTCCACCACCTTTAGATAATACTTTTGGATCATAATCAGACCATTTCGAATGAGGAAGCTGAAATAATCTTAACCGTTCTTGATAACTTTGCTTAGGATCTGGATTTGGATCAACAAAAATATGCATGTGATTAAAAGCTCCTACTAGTTTTATTGCGTCCGATCTAAGCATCCCATTACCAAATACATCCCCAGACATATCCCCAATACCAACAACAGTAATAGCATCATTTTGTACATTAATACCTAAATGTCTAAAATGGTGCTGTACTGATATCCAGGCTCCTTTAGCTGTAATTCCCATTTTTTTATGGTCATAGCCATCAGAACCTCCTGATGCAAAAGCGTCTCTTAACCAAAAATCATATTCTTGAGAAATTTTATTGGCATGGTCAGAAAAAGAAGCAGTCCCTTTATCTGCTGCTACTACTAAATATGGATCATCATAGTCTTCATTTTGAATTACAGTGTTTTCAGGAGATAATATTTTCTCTGTTACTGTGTTATCTGTAATATCTAATAATCCTCTAAGAAAATTTTTGTAGCATTCTACAGCTAATTTTTGATAAGAGGATACATTAGTAGTATTTTCTGGAGAGACTTTTACAAAAAAACCGCCTTTAGATCCAACAGGAACAATGATAGTATTTTTTGTCATCTGAGCTTTCATTAATCCAAGAACTTCAGTTCTATAATCTTCTCCACGGTCTGACCACCTAATTCCTCCTCTTGCTACTTTTCCTCCTCGTAAATGAATACCTTCAAATTCATTAGAGAACACAAAAATCTCAGCGTAAGGTATTGGTAAAGGTAAATCTGGTACTAATTGTGACTTAATTTTAAAAGAAAGATAATTTTTGCGTTTGCCATTTTTAGTAAGATGATAATAATTAGTTCTGGAAATAGCCTTAACTAGAGCCAACATTGTTCTTAGTACCTTATCTTCTGCGCTGCTTCCAATTAGATTTAAATGTTTCAGAAATTCCTGCTCAATGTTATCGATATCATGCTTTATAACTGTATTAGGATTAAACCTATAATCAAATAATTTTAAAAGTGTATTAGTAAATTGGTAATGTTTTATAAGTAATGATTTAACATAGTCTTTACTATAAGCAAATTTGATTTGTTGAAGATAGTGTACTAATGCTTGTAAAAGCCTAACTTGGTAAACATCGATGTTAATTAATGTAGTTAGTTTATACAGAACATCATATTCTAATACTTCGGTAGTAATCTTTTCTAATATAGCTTCAACATTCTTTTTCATTAGCTCTAAATTTAGAGTAGTTAATTCAATTTTGGGAGATAAATTGAAATTATATATCCATGTATCAGACTGATTGCTATTCATTGAATACAGAGCATTCAAATCCTGCTGAACGTTTAAACTATTACCTATTGCTATTGGCTCTTGTTTATTAGAATCTAATGCTAGTTGTGAAATTAGCGGCCTGCCATTCTCAGTTGAAATTTTAAAAGTTTGCTCGTCTAAGATGTTAAAATTTAAATTTTCAATTAAAGGAAAAATTTGAGATAGTTGAAGTTTGCTACCAGGATTATATATTTTTAAGCTATACATATGTTGCGAATGCACTATAAAGTTGAAGGCTTTTTTACCACTTTTTTGAGCTTTAATAACATATTGTAAATCACTGACTGCTTCAGTTGAATTAAAGTTTTGAATATAATTTTTAGGAAATATACATGCATTATCTTTAAACAGTTTTAATCCTTCAAATAATCCGTAAGATTTAATCAAAGATGCCTTAAATGACTCTATCCACTGCGCTGATAAATTTTCAAGATCACTTTCAAGCTCTTTAATATTCAAATTAGCAAGTATATTATTATCGACTGACATGCTAATATAGATACTACAGAAATTTGGTGGGACTGTATTTAATTCACTGCTTAAAATTTTAGTATTAAATGCTTTTATTAGGCGACCAGTAATATTTGCATGCACGTTAGGAGTTAACCTTGCGCTTGGTAAAAACACTATGATATCAATAATATTATTAAGACAATTTGGAAAAAGGCAAAGCCTTAACGCATTGTTATGCATTGCTGATAATACTTTTAAGCATGCACAATAAAGATTCTCTGAGCTAACCTCAAATAGCATTTCTCTAGGTAAAGATTCAAATATTGCATTAAATCTTTTAGCATTATAGCTGCTACTACTAAACTTTGAAAAACTAAGTATATCTTTTAGCTTATCCCGTAATATAGGAATATTTTGTACAGATTGCTGTCTAGTTGAAGCACTGTAAAGACCTAAGAAGACCATAGCTGAGTTTAAATTTCCGATCTGGTCTTGTTGCTTTATAAGAACATAATTAATGAAGCTGCTTTTATGAACAGTGGATGGCTTATTAATTTTGCCAATTAGTATTAGCTTTTTATCGTTATGCTGATTACAAGCAAGATGAACAATATTTTCTACATCTTGTTCATGAAAAAATGCTTTATGTCCAGCAATAAGCTTACTTTTTTTATTTGATATATTGTAATTAATACAACTTAGAAAAGTAAAATTATCAGATTTTAGCCAATGAAGAAAATCTATAATGGATTTTTCTTCCTGATCAGAAGAGCAAGATAGCGATATAATAATCTTTTCTATTTCATGCAAAATAGGTTGCCAGTCTGCAGAGGTTTTATTAATTTGTTCTAAGATTGTAGTAAGCTGGTTTTTGATATTATCGAGCAATTTTTTATCAAAAGTACCGTGTATTTTACACACTATTAAAGATTCAATATTACTATTTGTTATATGATTAGATTTTCTGTTCTGTAAAGCAGGATGGACATCGACTAATTTACCATCTTTGCTTCTTTGAGCAATAACTATAGGATGAATAAAGAAAAATGGCTCTAGACCTATTCTATCTAACAAAGATTTAATTGAATCAATAATAAAAGCTGCATCTATATTGATAATTTTAAATTCAATAAAAGGAGGAAATTCTCTTGATTGAGTAGATTGAGAGATTGTAACTAGATAATTTTTATTTATAGGTTTTTTCAGAAAAAACTCATATGCACTTAATGCAGTATCTTTAAAAAAGTTAGCATTATAATTTTCTATATAGTCAATTGGAATATATGAATAGAAACTTTTAATAAATTTAACTAATAACTTATCGTTAGAATATTTAGCTTCGCTTTTGATTGCGTTAACAACTTCAGTTTGTAATTCTGTACTATCACAGCTAAAGGTTGGAGAATGCGTTAAATCTAAATCTTGATTATTCATATATATAAAATATAATTTTTAAAATAGCGATAGTTTATGTTATATTATAGCTTTCAGCAAGAATAAAGTAATATCTAAAAATGACTAGTAAAACTATATTTGCACAGTCCTCTGCTAAAGGCAAAGCAGGCGTTGCTGTTTTTAGGATTTCTGGTAGTTTGTCATTATTGATTGTTGAAAGATTATGTGGTAAATTTAATATAGTACCAAGGAAAGTCTATTATCGTACTATTCGCTGTTACGCTACATCGCAAGTTATTGACAAGGCATTAATAGTTTATTTTAAAGGTGAGCAAAGCTTTACAGGAGAAGATGTAGTAGAAATACATACACATGGTAGTGTTGCTGTCGCAAAAATGTTAACTAGATCCATACTGGAATGTGATGGTATTAGATTGGCTGAACCTGGTGAATTTGCAAAGCGAGCTTTTTTAAATGGTAAAATGGATCTAACTATGGCGGAAGGGTTAGTTGATTTGATTGAATCAGAAACACTAATGCAGCATAAGCAAGCAATCAGGCAAATGGAAGGTGAGCTTGAGAAATTATATAGCCACTGGCGTGGAATGTTAATAAAAATATTAAGTTTTATCGAAGGATATATTGATTTTCCAGATGAAGAAATACCTCAGTCAGTATTAAGAGAAGCAAAATCAATTATTAATAATCTAACTCGAGAAATTTCTAATCATTTAGGAGACACTCGTAAAGGTGAGGTTCTTAGACATGGCATAGTATTAGCCATTACTGGTGAAACTAATACTGGAAAATCTAGTTTATTAAATTATTTAACTATGAGGGAAGCAGCTATTGTTTCAGATATTCCCGGAACTACTAGAGATGTTATTGAAGCTCATCTCGATATTGGAGGATATCCAATAATAGTGCGTGATACTGCTGGTATTAGAGAAAGTGATGATCCAATAGAACAAGAAGGTATTAAGAGGTCATTAGTAGCATTTAAAAATTCTGATATCAGAATTTTAATGATTGATGCTACAAATATAAACAGCGTTAATCAAACTATTGCCCACTTGTTGAATGATGTTTATACAATCATAGTAATTAATAAGATTGATCTAGTAAATTATAAGTATGACAGTAGCATTTTACCATGTGACAAACCAATAGTTGCAGTATCATTGCTAAAACAGGTTGGATTAGATAGATTAATGTCAGAAATAGTAAGCTATGCAGAAAAAATAGCAGATCCAGGAAATGTTCCTGCAATTACTAGAGAAAGATATCGTAATAGTTTAAATAAGGCATTAGAATTATTACAGTTAGTAAATTTAGAAAATGATTTGGTGCTTGCTGCTGAAGATTTAAGAATGGCAATTAGATATCTAGAGCATATTACTGGAAAGATTAAAATAGATGATATTTTAGCAGAAATTTTTGCTAGCTTTTGTATAGGTAAATAAGTTTAATTATATTAATATTTGTATTATGCAACTTAATTCTCAACTTGAAAAAATTATAACTGAGTGGCTTAACCATCTTAAAAACTATAAAAATTATTCAATTAATACATGTAATTCTTACAATAATGACTTACAGCAGTTTCTTAATTTTATAGTTGATTATTGTAATTTAAGTGAGTTAAAGACTAGTCATCTTTGTTCAGTTGACATAAGATTAATGAGGAGTTGGTTAAGCCAAAGATATAACCTTCAATATAATTCTAGTTCAAATAGTAGAGCATTATCTAGCGTTAGAAATTTTTACAAATATTTATTTAAGCAACATAATTTAGTTAATAAGATTATTAGTGCAGTTAGAAGCCCTAAATTAGCTAAACGTTTGCCTAAAGCTCTTGATATTGAAGATACAGTAGCTTGTACTACTGAAATTAATAATATAGCAAATGATAAATGGATAGGGGCAAGAGATAAAGCTTTGCTGTTTTTATTATATGGTCAAGGATTACGTATTTCTGAAGCTTTATCTGTAACTAAAGTTAGTTTAAAATCAGAATCATTGATAATTAAAGGTAAAGGCAATAAAATAAGACTAATCCCATGGCTTGATATTACTAAGCAACTAGTATCAGATTACGTAAATCTTGTACCGTATTCACTAACAGAGAACTCTCCATTATTTGTTGGCAAAAGAGGAAAAAAACTGCAGCCAGCAGTTTTTGGGCGACATTTAATTAAATTACGGCGTCAATTAAACTTACCAGAATCATTAACCCCCCATACTTTTCGGCATTGTTTTGCTAGTCACTTGCTTAATAACGGCGCTGATTTACGCTCTATACAGGAATTATTAGGTCATCAAAGTTTATCATCAACACAAATATATACAAAAATTAATTCTGATTTTTTAACTTCAGTGTATAATAAATCACACCCATTAGTTAGAGAACAAAATAATAAAACTTAATAAGTATTTAATTAAAAAATAATATAGTGCATTATGAGTAAAATAATATTACCTAAAGGATATAAACCTTCTGAAGAAGAAGAGTATATGAGCCCTAACCAGCTTGAATATTTTAAGCAAAAGCTTGAAAAATGGAAAGAAGAATTAATTCAGGAATCTTTAGAAACTATTGATCATCTAAAAGACGGCCCTCTTAAAGAGCCTGATTTAAACTATCAAGCTTCTAGAGAAGCAGATACTGCTCTCGAACTTAAAACAAGAAGTAGGTATAAAAAGTTAATTGATAAAATTGAAACTGCATTAAAGAAAATTGAATTAAAACAATATGGTTATTGTGAGGAAAGCGGAGAAAAAATAGGATTAAAAAGACTTGAAGCTCGTCCAATAGCAACATTATGTATTGAATCACAGGAACGCCATGAAAAATATGAAAAGCAGCATAATGATGATTATGATGCAGACTAATTTAACAAGTTTATTTAATATAAATGATAATTATACTAACTAGCTATAGATGAAAAAATAATTAATAAATTGGAGATTTGCAGTGTTTATTGAGAAAATTAAAATTGGAAATAACGTACCTAATGATGTTAATGCTATAATTGAAATACCAATGAATCAGCAGTACATAAAATATGAAATCGATAAAAACTCTGGAGCAATAATAGTAGATAGATTTTTACAAGTAGCAATGTCATATCCTTGCAATTATGGATTTATACCACATACTTTAGCAGGAGATAATGACCCATTAGATGTGCTAGTTATTGCAAAATATCCATTACTTGCAGGATCAGTAATTAATGTTAGACCAGTTGGAGGATTAACTATGACAGATGAATCTGGTAAGGATGAAAAAATTTTAGCAGTACCTCATAGCAAGGTTGATAGCAGCTATGATAGTATTCATGACATTACTGATTTAGATACTGATCTTAAGAAGTGTATTCTTCATTTTTTTGAACACTACAAAGACTTAGATCAAAATAAATGGGTTAAAGTAGAAGATTTTTTTAATCATTCAACAGCAAAAGCTATTATTAATCAGTCAATTAAAACTAACTTGTGCTAAATGTGATTTGATTTTGTGTATTTATGCTAAATACTCTCATAAAAAATTGGCAAAATAATATTTTTGCTAATGCTTGGATAATTAATACTGATAACTCTGATAGTGCTATGAGTATTTTACTGAAATTTTGCAATAAAATACTCAATCACCATGATGATGCTGTTTTTCACCAAGATATGATTTTAGTTAAACGTAGGTCTATGAATGGTAATAGCAATGATAAATTTATTACTGTTGATCAAATACGTGATATGCTATTTTTTCTGAATAAAACACCGATAAAATCAGCTATAAAAATTGCAATTATATACGAAGCAGAATATATGAATATTAATTCTGCTAATTGTTGTCTTAAAATACTTGAAGATCCACCGATTAATCGCTATATTTTCTTAATTACTACTAAATTTGCAAGCATACTTTCTACAATTAAATCGCGTTGCCATTTACTTACTCAAAAATTTGATCATTGTAATAATACTGCATTAGCAGCATATTCTGAAGTTGAATACCAAAATCTAATTAATATGCTTAATGCCCAAACTATAAAGATTCAATTAGAATTTATTCAAAAAATAAAATCTATACAACTCAATTCACAAGAATGGTATAAATTTGGTCAAGCTTGCATGATATTAATCGCAAAATCTATCAGATATAAAGTTGGCTTTAAGGAAGCTGAAGATTGTAGCAAGAATGATTGCGCTATTGCTGAAATGAAAGTTATTGAAAAAATCAGCAATACTAACTCAACTGAGGAGCTAGTTCAAAAATATGATAAGGTAAGTAATATTCTATACAACACTAGCAATGTTGACTTAGATGTTTGTAATGCTACGTTATTAATATTATCACTAATGCAAAATCAATTGAATTTTCATGAAAATAACAATTAGTAACTGCTTAGTTACAACTAGGCTTGATAAATTCTTAAAAAGAAAATATTCGCACCTTACACAAGGTGTAATAGAGCGCGGAATAAGAAAAGGCCATATAAAAGTTAATGATGCAAAATCTAAAGCAAAGTTACAAGTTAAAGATAATGATATACTTACTATAGCTGATTATTTAACAAGTTGTAGCAATCAAAAGCATATAAAACTTAAAAAGAAAGTAAAAGATAATGTCGGAGTAAAAGCGCTAGCTCATAAAATTGTCAACAATTATAAAATAGCTGAAACTTCAGATTATATCATAATAAATAAACCTGCATTATTACCAACTCAAGGCGGTAGCAAAATTTCACTTTCACTTGATGACGCGATAAAATATCTCAATAAATCTTTTTATTATGATTTTAAATTAGTACATAGGCTAGACAGAGAGACTACTGGGTTACTTATTATTGCAAAAAATCATGGAACTGCAATTAAACTTTCTCAAGCATTTTTACATCATTCAATTGAAAAAGAGTATATTGCTATTTTACAAGGAGTTCCTAGTCAGTTATCAGGTGAAATAATAACTAATATTACCAAAACTGGTGATAGAATGATAGAAACTCAAAATGGTGGTAAAGTTAGTATTACTAAATATCAAGTTAAGGCAATCTCAATAAATTCGCAATTGTCTTTAGTATCATTTATTCCAGTTACAGGCCGTACTCATCAACTAAGAGTCCATGCTGCTAAAATTGGTTATCCAATTATTGGAGATAAAAAATATAATATTAGCAATACTTATTATAACTATTCATTGAAACTACATGCTGCTAAAATCTGTATTCCAAAGCACCTGTTTGGCAATCAAAGAATATACTATGCTCCTTTACCGTATCAGTTTCAGCAGGTAATATCAACATTTTTTGATCATAACTAGTAAGGAGTGATAAGATATACGCGTCACATTTGTATACCAATAGTTAGAACTATATTGCACACAATTAAGCCAATGGATTCAAGATATAGCTTAATTCTGAAAGGTAGTTACACATTGTAAAGTGTAACAGACAGCATCAAAAAAATCATTAAATAAGTAAGATACTACATATTTCTTTTTTTACTTTTAAGTCAAAAATGCTGAATTAGATTCAAATCTGGAAAATAAGTTGGTGAATATAATTAGGTAGAGGTAAAGGTAAAGGTAAAGAAAGTGAAAGATAATTCAAACTTGAGAAAAAGAAACAGAAATTTTATTATGTTTAAAACATGAGGAAGAAATGAAGCAAGAACATTAAGTTTAAAAATAAATAACAACGCTAAGACAAAATAATGTAAAGCATAAAATGTATAAAATAAAAGGCATACAAAGAGAAAACGTTGAGTTATAAAAAAAATTAAATAAAAATGGAATAACCCAACATGAAAAAATGTATCATAACGGTGTACTATTTAATAGATAATTTATGAAAGATATAGCTCTATAAAATAGTTGTAATAGTTTAGCTATCACTATCATCTAGATACGCTTTTCGAAAAGTATTATTCCTCATACAGCCCAATCAATTTATAAACAGCTGCAATAAGTTGATGTGCTTGCTATGCACTTATCGGTGGTAGAGTTTTCATGCAATAAACATAAATTGTTAATATGGTTAGTACCATCACATCTTATATAGCTAAACCGCTGTAGAGCAGTTATGTTATATACTTGTTTGACTATATTTTTTACAATTACTGTCAGAAAAAGAAACAGAAAATATTATATTAACTCAACAAAGCTTCCTGTATACAATAATCAGAGGATTTATAGGTATAAAAAGAATTTTAAAATAAAACATGAATTGGCAAAAGTTCTACAGGATGGTTTTTAAATGTAAGCTGCATATATTTATTAATCATCATAGAGATATTGTGAGTTTTTTCACTCTAACTTCAGGCAATGTTAATGATAGAATAGTAGTAGAATATTTAGTATGCAAACTTAAAGGATGGCTATTTGCTGATCATGGATTTATTAGCAAAAAACTTGTTGTATCACTTACTAACCAAAGTTTAGGGCTAATCACAAAAATTAGATCCAACATGAAAGAAAAAGTAATTCATCCTATAAAATTTTCACCTCTTAACAAAAGGTCTATTATAGAAACTATATAATGGTCAATTAAAACATCTTTTTCATATTGATAATACTTGCCAGAGATTCTGGTATGTATTTTTACACTAATGTCCTCTCTGTATTGCTTGCTTTATGTTTTTAAACCTAATAAAATTTTTGTTTCTTTTTCAAGTTTAAATTATCTTTCTCTTTCTTTGCCTTACCTACGATCTCTCAATTATATCGAACTCTGGATTTTATATGCAATAATATACTCATAACACCACACAATGAGAACTATCTGAGATTAAAAATTATGTATTTGGTTGCAGTTCTAATCTATTCTTCAACATAATCATTAAAAATACTATCTCCAGTATAATCAACGTTAGCACTCATTTGCTCAAAAATATATCCTGAAGTTGCTCTTCTTCTTCAGTAAACATAAAATCCGTACTAGCTTCAGCATAGTTTTGAGCATAACATTCGTGTTTACCACTGCTGATACAATCTGCATAAGCATCAGCATAGTTGTAAGCATAACAGTCTCATTTTTGATGATTTTTAATAAACAAACTAAAACCTTCAATGTAGACTCGAGCAAAATTTTTGGCAGAATGTTCTGATAAGCCATTAGCAATGTGCTTAGCAACAATAACAGCATAGATCTCGCATAACTACATGATAGTCCCAAGATTGTACACCTTCCTCATAAGCGTTATAATTAATCAGAATCTAGTAATATATTACTACTTTCTTGATCCAAGGGGGGAATAATATTATCAATATATTCTTCTTGTGTCATGTTAATATCAGGACTCATAACTGTTGCAGTGCTAGAAGAAGATTCGAAATCTTGCATTATAAAATCCATAGCTAACTGAAAATTTTCTTCTAAATCTAATGAAGATACAGCAACAGATTCTTGTATCTTAATATCAGTAACATCTAACGCTGCAGTTGAAGTACTTGGAAATGCTTGTATATTATCATCTTGTTGTTCAACCTGCCCAGTAGTATAATAAGTATTTTCTTTTGTTTGTTGTACGGTTTCATCTAATGATGATGACAAAAATTTTCTGAAGATGTCAGGAGTATTAACTCCACTTCATGCAAATTTTGAACTATTTTTGAAAAATTGTTTCTTACATGAGTCATCTAGTTGTTGGTCTGATAATATCTCTAATACTTTTTGAGTAACTTCTTTGGCCTTAGCTCCAGATCCACTTAAAATAGTACAAAAATTATGAGGGCTGATCTCATATTTCTGTAGTAACATAAATGCTGTACCATCTAACAACAGTAATAACCCTTTTAAAGCTTTCGCCCCATCAGATCCTGCTTCACTTAAGATACTACTAAGACTAGAAAAATTAATCCCTAGCTCCTCACACAGGTTACTTATTTTGGAACTTTCTAATATTTGTAATAATTCTGATAAAACTGCACCAATATTAGATTTAACCACACGTAAGATGTTAGAAATATTAGCAAATGAACACTTATAGTATTTTAATACTTTTGTTAACTGTGGCGATAATAGACCTCGTTCGAAACTGGTTAATGTAGTTCAAAATTATAAATGCCAGAGATCAAATTAAATCTATGTGAGTAAACCTAACCAATCGCTCAATTAGGCCCCTCCTCAGAACCGGACTTGCAGAATTACCGCATCCGGCTCTCAAAAATAAGATAAGCATTATGCCTTATTTGTTGTCTAGAACATTGAGACAATCTTTCCAATTTTAGGAAAATTTACTCTTTTAAGTATCTCGGTTAGTCTTTTCCAATTCATCTTACGTTTTCCTCCCATTCTATTGAACCAGTTATATATTGCACGTGTACTTTGGTTGATAAATGAACTTACTCGTCTTTTGTTATCCGATATACCATGATAGTTGATCCATTCACCTAATAACTCTAATGACTTGTGATAATGTTTGTGTTTTATCTTGCTTGTTTAGCTGACTACGCAAATATTTTCTCAGTCCTTTCAGTTTCTCAGTAAAACGATCTCTCCTTGAGGTATATTTTAGTCTCCATGTTATGCCAAATCTTGATTTTCTCCAATAGCAAGTAAATCCAAGAAAATTATAACTTGCGATCTTCCTGCATTGTTGGGCTAAATTTGCAGCATGGTCTCTACCAGATTTTATCATTTGTGATTTAGCTTCATTGATATTTAGCCCATACTTATTTAACCTTTTAGGCAAAACATCATAAAACCTTTTCGCATCTGCTTCCCTTTCAAAGACAAATACCATATCGTCGCAGTACCTCACCATTCCTGTTTGTCCCATTAAGTTTTCTTTGCTGATTTTTGCAAACCAGCTATCTATAACATAATGCAGAAAGACATTTGCCAGGATTGGTGAAACTATTGATCCTTGACGACAACCTTCTTTGTTAGTAACTATAGTACCATTTTCTATGATTGGTATTTCAATCAGTTTCATAACTAGTCTTAGAAATTTCTTGTCAGATATTCTCTTTCTTAGAAATTCCATCAACTCACAATGCTTGATTGTATTGAAACACTTTGTTATATCAATCTCTACTATAGCCCCTTTATTGAAGTTATACGTAAGTTTATTTAACTCCCTTAAAGCGTCGTGTGCATTTAATTTAGGTCGAAATCCATATGAATACTTTAAGAATATTTGCTCAAACACAGAGTTTAGTATCTTGCTTACTGTAGACTCGATTATCTTATCTTCAAAACATGATATTATCAAAGGTCTTTTTTTGACTCCATCTTCTTTTGGAATTTCCGTTATTCGTGTAGGTTTAGCTTGATATTGCCCTTTGCGAATTCTAGTAAGAAGCGAAAGCAGATTTGCTTTCAACTTCTTACCATAATCCTCTTTAGTTATACCATCTATTCCAATAGCTTTATTGCTATCGAGTTCCTTATATTGTTCTTCTAACATCTTTAAATCAATAATAAAGGCGAAATAATGTCAGTTAAAATTACTAAAAGCAATAAAAGCGACCTATCTATAGCTTCAGTTATTTCTAAAGTCTTATCTGGTAAATTGTTTGGTGATAAAGCTTACATATCTAAAGAGTTATTTCATCAACTGCTGACAAATGGTCTACGTTTATTTACTAATCTTCGTAAAGATATGAAAACATATTTATTGGTCATACAAGATAAGCAGTTATTAAATAAACGTTCTTTAATTGAGTCTGTCTTTAATGTACTAAAAAAACATATGCTTTTAGAGCATACTAGACACCGTTCTCCTATTAATTTCTTTGTTCATATAATTGCTTCTCTTGCTAGTTATTCTATCTCCAAACTTAATCCTTATCTTATCTCCTCTTCTTTCTCTTCTATCTCCTTATCCTAAATTGGCGTTATATATAATCATTAAAAAAAGCCATAATACTTACTCCTCCTATAGTCTAAGCATTTCTTATCAAACTTTGTGCTTTCAATATATAACATCAGATATTTAAGTAGCAAAAAATATAAAAGCTAGAAATTAGCTTTTATATTTAAAGATCCAACATGAGCAATATATTTTTCAGCAAAATAAGCACTATATGATGCTCCAAATCGAATTGGACCACGATATATAGTTACTGTTCCACCTAACTGACCAAATAGTGTATGCATTTTTGCTGGTTTAATATCCACAGTACTAGAGTTTGATGAAGCAACATATTCTAGTTTTATATTACTACTGTTAGTTGGCAAATTGCTATGAATAAAAGCATATACTTCAGGTATTATTGATATATTTTTATTATCAATAACATATTTTACTGTCCCCCCTGCTCTAGCTTCTAGTATATGATGCTCTGCATCACTTACATTAACATCATTAAATAATTTATAGCTAGAGTTGTTAAACTTATTATACCTAATTCCAACTATTGGTGATACAGTTAACTTCGGATTATATGCTATTGAATTTAAATCTCCTCCTAACATAAAATCTACATAGTAACCTTTACCACTAATTTCACTTGAAGGTTTGTTAGCTATATATTCAGTTTTACCATCATATGTAATAAACCCAATTATGCCTTGCGTAAATACATTGTCTTGAGGATAATATCTACCATTTAAAGATAATGAGAATGTTTTACAGTCTGTTTTGTTGAATATGTGCTTAATGTTTTCATCATACTGAATATTAAGATTTGAATATAAGCCTGTAGCACCAACAATAGTGTTCTCATTTACATATTTATTTACTGTAATAAATACTCCATTAATTCCTGCATCATATTTCTTTAGTTCTTCATTCTCTTCTTGGCTACTTTTGGAAGTAAAAATATTCCCCTGAATATTCCAACCATTATTACTACTACAAATGTTTGATCCAGAACTTATAATATTAGTCTGGTTACCTTGTCCACTCACAATATTACCCATACTGGATGTTACTCCACTTACTGCAGTGTTAATATTCATATTCATAGCACCAGTAACTGCAGAGTCATGATTTTTCACAGCTTCTTCTAATGTTTTATCTTCTCTTATCACATGTTCTATAACACTTGCATCTGGCTTAGTATTATCCAAATCATCTAGCTTACTATTAATAGCTTTAACTTTTTGATCAGCCTTAATTATTTCTTGATTCAACTCAGCAATTTGACAATTCAGCTCAGCTATTTCTACACGAAGTTCTTGCACTAGTTGATTTACAAACATATCAATTTTTTGTAATGTATTATTACTTAATGGCTTTATCTTGCGTCTAGCCTTAATAAGTGGCGTATCTTGCAACGCGTGTATAAGTGTATTAACCAACTGTATTTTGTCATTAATATCCTTGGCAGCATAAGGTTGTATATTCATTAGAATTATCGCGTCTCGCATAGCTAAACACGCATATTCTAGACTAGCTAATGCATCCTGTAGATCATATTTTACAACCCGGACAACGCCTACAAATTTATCGAATTGATATCCCCTTAAACCCTTTAATACCTCTTCTGAACCTACTTGATTTATGTCATGATAAAAACCTTCTACTAACTGCTTACAATCATTTACTTTGTCATATTGTTGACGTAACTCTGCTGCCCTCTGCTGCACTTCATTATTATCATTAGTATTAACCCGTTGTACTCGCAAATTTTTTATAAAATCAAATGCCTTGGCATTAACTAGCAAATTTCTTAGTACCTGATTTAGCTGAGTAACACTTTGACGCATGCCATGAAGATCTTGTATTCCTTGCTGAAGATTCGTTTGATTGGCAATAAATTCACTAACTTGACGTTCTAAATTACCTATATTCCGAGTTAGATGAATCTTATCTTGATCTAAGGTTTTAAACTTGCTTTGTTTAGTTTCTAAATCAAGTAGTAGATTCATACCTAATATCCTTTGAGTTGTACTAGCAAAAAATAAAGTAGAAACAATTAGCGATATTTTAACAATAGTTCCTTGTTTGTTGGTTTTTAACATATTTAACAATCATTATTAATTATATACTAAAATAAGATAAATGATAATATAAGTTAATCTATAATTCAATGATATTTCTTTAAATTACATAGAAAATATGTATATATGTGTATATATAGTAACTTTAAAGTAGCTAATGCAGCAAATTTTATATAATTTTAACTTCTGTAAAAATGTATAATGCAAAGACATAGCTAAACTAGTATAAAACAGTTATGTTATATACTTTTCAAGTAGAGTACCCATGTCACAGTAATATTTCATTTTGCTTGATTTAGCTTGAAAGCATTTTTTTAATTGAATTTAAATCAGGAGAATAATGCTGTAAATATTCTAATATATGTCTCTTTTTCTATAATAGTTTTTAAATGAGTACTTTTATGAAAACTTGCATTGTACATCACAACTAGAGAATTATTAGGTAATTTCGGTATTAAATCCTGTTCTATCAAACAGTTAAAAATAGCAGTATTAACATTCCAGTTAAAATTGATATAGTCAGCAGAGATTTATCTACTAATGCTCCTATAACATTATTGTGATACATCTTCTTTTTTTAGTTTTTTAATAGAGATTTTTGTTGGCGCTTGTGTTTCTCTTTTGTAACGGTAATATGTTTTTACTCCATACAAATACTGTATTTTTCCTATTCCAAAACGTCTTGCTACTGTTTCGAAACTGATTTTCTGCATTGCCTTTATCCTCAGCACTGTTTTCCGAAAATCTATAGTACATGTCATACTAATTTCTTTTTTATTATATATTATTACTATAAACGCCAGATTAGGATAAGAGAAAGTATGAAAAGCATAATGAAAAAAGTTTACAAGAGATAATGTACAATTAAATTATGCAACATATTTAAACATAATTTCAATTAATAACGGTTTATTTATTGATCATATTTCTACAAGTATTAGTTCATAATACTATACTTAATAACCTGAACATTGACAATTGTAACACTTGTATATTATCTCTTTCTAACTGTTTCTTATTCTAAATTTGCATTTGCAGATATGTGAGCAATAAATGTCTATTAATTAAAACTATATTTAATATCTCGCATAATCATAATTGTACATTATCTCTTGTAGACCTTTTTCATTATGCTTTTCATACTTTCCCTTATCCTAATCTGGCGTTAATACGGCTAATGGTAGCAATATTCTAGGCCACAGTTGTATTATCCTACTATAGCTTGGTAAACAAAAGTATCCTTTATACTTATAACGCAAGTAATATAGATAATAATTTTTAAAATCCTTGCATGGAGATAAATAAAAATATATCGTTATTGTTAATAACTCAGCTAAGGACAACTTTCCATCTCTGTTCCTTTGATTACTACTTGGTATTAATCTCTTTCTTTCCCACTCTTGATATATCTTGCAAAAATTATCTATTAAATAGTATACTGTTATAATACATTTTTCATGTTGGGTTATTCCTTGTTTATTTAAATTTTCTTTTTAACTTAACATCCTCTCTTTGTATACCTTTTATTCACTACCTTTTATACTCTTACTTATCCTAAATTGGCGTTATTAATGCATTATCTGAAAGGAGAAGAGACTGGTATATATTACATCGATTCTACAAAGTTAGCAATTTGTCATAATAAACGTATTTCCAGCAATAGAGTTTTTAACAGAATTTCTAAAATTGGTAAGAGTAGTTATGGCTGGTTCTTAGGCTTTAAGCTACATATTATAATCAATAATAAAGGTGAAATAATGTCAGTTAAAATTACTAAAGGCAATAAAAGCGATCTATCTATAGCTTCAGTTATTTCTGAAGGCTTATCTGATAAATTGTTTGGTGATAAAGCTTACATATCTAAAGAGTTATTTTATCAACTGTTGACCAATGGTCTACATTTATTTACTAATCTTCGTAAAGATATGAAAACATATTTATTGGACATAGATGATAAGTGCTTATTAAATAAACGTTCACTAATTGAGTCTGTCTTTAATAGACCTCTTTCGAAACTGGTTAAGGTAGTTCAAAATTATAAATGCCAGAGATCAAATTAAATCTAAGACCGAATCTTTTACGTCTATTTCGATATTTGTCAGCAATAATTTTGAACCGTTTTAGCATAGCAATAACGTTTTCATTGACAACTCTTTTTCCTGCTAACCTACGATTATTCTTTTTATCATTTTTAGTTAAAGGATTTTTCTTGCTTTTTTTCTTTGGTAATGCAGAATTATTGTGAATTTTTTGTATACCTTGATATCCTGTATCAGTAATCGCTTTAATCTTAGGATGGATAAGAATTTTGGATTCCTTAAATAATCTAAAGTCATGTTTTTTACCGTTAGAAAAATCTGTACATATTACTTGGTGTGTTTTCTTGTCTACCACTATTTGAGTCTTTAGTGTATGCCTTTTCTTCTTTCCTGAATAATAGAATTTTTGTTTTTTTTGGGTCTTTCTATTGGACTCTCAGTAGCATCAATCAAGACTACTTCATAATTCATATCGCTATTCATTAGAGCTTTACGACCTGGAAGAGCAAAGTTTGGGTGTTTAACTAAGGTGTCTTCTACCCATTTTACAGCCTTATATGCTGAACTTTCACTAATCCCATAGTTCTGACCTATATGAAAATAAGTACGGTATTCTCTAAGGTATTCTAAGGCCATCAATAACTGTTCCTCCAAATTGAGCTTATTTTTACGCCCTCCTTTTGATTTCTTAACACCATCAGCTTTCCTCAAAATATCCACCATCTTTGAGAATGTTCCCTTCCTTACTACTGTTAATCGACGAAATTTTTCATCCTTTAACTCTTTAATCTGATCTAATTTCATTATTACTTCAAATCAGATTTTTATAACACCATTTTACATCATTGTATAGTTTCGAAAGAAGTCTTATGAAGTTTGAGCATAGAAAAAAGAGATAATAGAATTAGCAAATTGAGTAATTTGATGTTTAATCCACAGCTTCATATTAGCCGAAAACTTTTCTATCGGATTTAAATCTGGAGAATAAGGTGGAAGAAAAATAACTTTACAACCAACAGATTCTATTAACTCTTTAGTTTTTTTAGACTTATGAAAAGCAGCATTATCCATTACTACAAACTGAGCAGGCTCTAACTCATTAATTAATACCTGCTGCACCCAAGCTTCAAATAATCTTGTATTACATATGCACCATTAAATATCATAGGTGCGATTGATTTATTATTAACATAACCAGCTATAATATTTGTACGCTCGTAATATTTACCACTCTTTTTGCTGCTTACATGAGTTCCTTTTTTCTCCACCCTCTATTCTTGCATATAGACATTTCAATGCCACTTTCATCTATGTATACCAAGTTTTCCTTAGGTATAGCACACTTATCACTTGTTGATATTTTTCTCTTATTTCTGGTTTTGCTTCCATGTAGGTAAACGTTTTTTTTATAACTATAGCCGAATTTTTTCATATAATAACTCGCTACCCTTATTGAAATTCCAAAATGTTTCCCTGCTTGTGCCAGAGTTAGATTTTGATTTAGCGAAATGTATTTTTCAAATTCTATCTTATATATTTTCCCTTTTTTACCAAGACGATCTCTTTCTTTATAATGACCTTCTGATTTATATCTTTTATACCAATTTCTTACTGTGTTTGCTGCTATATCAAATTTTACTGAGGCAGCATTACAACTTTTTCCTTGATTAACACATTTTATTACTTTCTCCCGAAAGTCTTGGCTATATGATTTTGGCATTTCCTTTTCAGGATACTATACTCAAACTTCATTGTAAATGACTATAAATAAACGTAGACCATTGGTCAGCAGTTGATGAAATAACTCTTTAGATATGTAAGCTTTATCACCAAACAATTTTTCAGATAAGCCTTTAGAAAAAACTGAAGATACAGATAGGTTGCTTTTATTGCCTTTGGTAATTTTAACTGACATTATTTCGCCTTTATTGTTGATTATAAGATGAAGCTTAAAGACTAAGAACCAGCAATAACTACTTTTACCAATTTTAGAAATTTTGTTAAAAACTCTATTGCTGGAGGTACGTTTATTATGACAAATTGCTAACTTTGTAGAATCGATGTAATATATACTAGTCTTCTCCTTTCAGATAGTGCATTAATACAGCTAGTGATAGCAACACTCCAGGTCATAGCTGTATTATTCTACTATAACTTGATAAACAAAAGTATCCCTTATACTTATAACTCAGGTAATATAGATAATAATCTTTAAAATCCTTGCATGGAGATAAATAAAAATATATCGCTATTGTTAATAACTCAGCTAAGGATAACTTCCCATCTCTGTTCCTTTGATTACTCTACTTGGTATTAATCTCTTTCTCTCCAACTCGTGATATATTTTGCAAAAATTGTCTATTAAATAGTATACTGTTATAATACATTTTTTCATGTTGGGTTATTTTATTTTTATTTAAATTTTCTTTATAACTCAACATTCTCTCTTTGTATACCTTTTATTCTTTACATTTCATATTTCCACTTATCCTAAATTGGAGTTAATAAGTTTCGAAAGAGGTCTAATCTAAAGTCATGCTTTTTACTGTTAGAAAAATCTGTACATATTACTTGGTATATTTGCTTGTCTACCACTATTTGAGTTTTTAGTGTATGCCTTTTCTTCTTTCCTGAATAATAGAATTTTTGTTTTTTTAGGTCTTTCTATAGGAGTCTCAGTAGCATCAATCAAGACTACTTCATAATTCATATCGCTCTTCATTAGAGCTTTACGACCTGGAAGAGCAAAGTCTGGGTGTTTAACTAGGGTGTCTTTTACACATTTTACAGCTTTATATGCTGTGAACTTTCACCAATCCGATAGTTCTGAGCTATATGGAAATAAGTACGGTATTCTCTAAGGTATTCTAAGGCTATCAATAACTGTTCATCCAAATTGAGCTTATTTTTACGCACACCTTTTGATTTCTTAAGACCATCAACTTTCCTCAAAATATCCACCACCTTTGAAAATGTCTCCTTCCTTACTCCTGTTAATCGACAAAATGTTTCATCTTTTAACTCTTTAATCTGATCGAATTTCATTATTACTTCAAATCAGATTTTTATAACACCATTCTACATCATTGTCTAGTTTCGAAAGAAGTTTATTATTAAAAATAATAGTAGCAATAATGCTACAATATTTTATAACTTTATTGGAAATATCATTCCACCAGAATAGAGGAAACTAACTGGAGATAATGGAAAAGCATTAAGCAAAACATCTAAACAGCTTTTATCATTCATGGTATTTAGACTACATATCTATTACAACAAAGATATAGATGAATTATAGGAAAGTTATCAGCTTTATGAGGATAAGCTAGATGTTGGTCGATGAAGAGTTAGGCAATGCTTAATAGAATTAAGAGATGCAGGTTTTATTGAAGTTGAAAATAGGACAATAATTAAAGACAATGTTAAGTTACGTAATGTCACTTGCATAAAACTTCTGCTTTTTAACCATGTTACTAATTTGTTAAACCCTTCAGAATTATTATTAAATTTTCTTGTTTGAGCTTTATTATTAATTAACACATCTGCATCAAATGTCTCTTTAGAAATATCAATTCCTATAATTATACTATTCATAACCACCAAATTTTATGTTAAACTTAATATCTCAAAACCAACCTTATAAATACAGACTTTTTAGCCTAAGAATACCGTCCGGTTTTTAGTTATTCAAAAGGCTAGTTACTTATCTGTAATACAGGCTATTAGCCTAAGGACACATACTGTATACTAGCTTTCTTTTATGCTATTGCTATAATCTTTTATTTTATTGCAATTTCACTTATTTTTATCATATAAGAACTTGGAGTTTTTGAAGTAAAAATCAACATTAAATTTTGATCTGATTTTTATGATTAACTCTAAACCTTGATTGGTAAGTGATACAGCAAATTTTTACTAATAAATTCACAATCTGTAAATAGCAATTCTTTAAGTTTACGTACTAAATATTCTACTACTGTTCTATCATCAACATTTTATTCAAAAGTCAACATACAACATATACAGCACAATATCACTAGTTTTGAGTGATATTAAAGAGTTTTTAACTATAGTGTTAAAAATCGCTTGCTAAATTAATTAAAATATTTTAACATCTTTTAAATTAGTAGTATAATTAAATTGATACATTCTATAGGGTGATTTAATCAATACAACGTCTACCTAATAAAGCACTCTAGGCTGTTATAGTCCTTTTGATTTATTACGCAAATTATAAAAACAATTTAAAATTATTGTGTACCTTATGATAAAAATTAATAAAAAAGTAGCTTTAGTTAAAGTATCGCTAATTTTTTCTGCGTTATTTTTTATTGGTAATGCTCAAAGTATATTCAATGTAAATGCACAGCCCAATAGTACAAAGCAAAATCAATTAAATAATAAAATAAATCAGATAGATGCAAGAAAATCTCAACTGCTTCTACAACAACAGAATCTAGAGCAAGATAGAGATAAGATATATAATAGTATAAGAGATAAGATATATAATGGTATAAATTTAGAGGATATAAAGTCGTATTCAGACGTATGTAGAAAATTACTATTACATCCGTCTGATCAAGTAACAGTTTACTTGGATGAACATGACCAATATGATACACACAATCTTAGACCACGCAGTAACATGCTTTATCGACATATAAATGAAACTGCAAATTTTATTAACAATATGCTTGGATTAATCGATATCGATATAGTACCAAATTATACAAATCGCTCAGCTACACTTGCTGAAATGAAAGATTATGAAAAACAACTTAGCGATAAGGTTAATCGTTTTGGTAATAGGATACACGGCGGAGTAAATAATGCAAAACAACGATACCGTGCAGTTACGATTGAAATAGATGAGTTAAATCAAAATCAAGAATTGCGTCAATTCCATACAGCTCTAAGAGATGTACAAGCTAAAATTCAGGCTTTGTCTTTAGCATCACTAAATGATTTATCAACAGAAGCAAGGAACTTGCATTTAGATATTGCTAATCAACTAGTAGCTATTGATCAAAGTATACAAGCGTGTGAACGAGGCAGTAATTCCATGTTAAATCTGGACCAGCAGTATGAGCAATGGCTTGATAATCTATATAGTACATCTGAAGAAATAGTACTGATATTACAAACTCACGTGCAAGCAGGTGCTCAAGCTATACCGCAGGATGAACTAAATCAAATGCATAAGCAAATGCAAGATATAAAAAAACTTATGCCAAAATTTAAACAAGATCTAAGCATGTTGGCTACACAATTACGGAATATATCAAATTTGATAGCTACGTTTGATCATAGAGCTGAGATTAAGCCTGATGAAAACGGACCAGTACAGCCAGGTTTATCAGATAATATTAGAGAAATCATTAATGATTTTCCACAAGCGTTGCAACAATATAAAAATAATTTAGAAAATAACTTAAAAAGTATAAATCATAAAATAGCTAATATTGATCAGTTGGTTAGTTATCTCAACCAGCAACTAGATACACTTCAGCAGCAGCAACTACTTGGTGATCAAATCGCTCCTACCAAAGCAAATGCAAGCTTTGAAAAGCAACAGCTGCTATATCAAGCTCAAAACAATGCAATGCTAGCTAATGCTATCAGTTTTACAGCTGATACTGCAGTGAATGCTACAACATCAATTTTATCTAAAATAGCAACAGTACAGAATCAATCTCCAAAAATTATAAGCTCTGGATCAAATATTTATAACAGCAATGGGTGGAGTATTGATGGTAATGTATTTTGTGGCAAAACTAAGAAAACAGAACACAAGGAAATTAAAGGATACAACACAGACATTAGCGGAGCATTTATTACAGTAAATAAATATTTAAATAAGAAGGTTGTTATTGGTGTTACTGGGTTATATTCAAATCTCGATATTACATATGATCAAAATGTAATATTAAATAAAACAAACTGTAAGGTATACTCATTATCTTTAAATGGTAGATATTATCCTCGGCAAGATATATTTATGCAAAGTATCGTTGGGTTGATTAAATATGATGGTACAACTAGATATTATGCTACTGTTCAGCCATCTAGTAACATTAACGGCAAAGGCTGGTATGGTGATTTTATGTTAGCTGTCAATGTATATCCATTAAAAAATAATTCAAAGTTAACTTGTTCACCAATAGTTGGTATTGCATATACTAATTCTAGTCATGCATTTGAAACTACTATAGAAGATATAGATTATAACATATTAACAGGTAGAGCAGGAATTACGATAAAATATGTTATTGATAATATTAATAACAATATGTCGATAGTACCTGAATTTCATGCCTTTATTCATCACTTGTTATCTGTTAAGAGTAAACAACTAGAATATGCTAACTCTTCTAATATTTCGGACATTGATGAACAAATACCTAAGTCATTCGGCCAATTAGGTGTTGCAGTAACTATATGGCATGGTAAAGTAGGTGTAGGAGTATCATATAATGCTTACTTAGCTAATGAATATATTTCTCATATTGGATCTGTAAATATGAAAGCTAGTTTCTAGCTTTCATATTTTTCAAATTAGTAATATATAACACAAGATTTCAGATCAAATCTAGAGTTTTAGAGAATTAAATTCTTGTTATGGTAACTTTTGGGCTATGATTTATTTTTTGCTTTAAAAGTAATTATTTTGATGCGGAAGTTATGTTGTTTTTATGATAACTATAATATATCATACTATAGTTAATACAGTTTTGATATAAGGAATATCAGTTACTATGGGTAAAGTTAAGTATTGTACCTATGGTATTATATAAAAAAACAGAAAAAAGAATAATAAATACATCTAAAGATAGAATACTTTAAAAAACAAAAATAGCTATCAAGGTCTTTTTCCAAATAGAGGGCTTTTAATTAAGCAAGCTACAATATTTATTCTGCCTAAAATTTACCTTATTTCTTATATTCAACTTTAGATTATTAGTTTATAATTTAAGTAATTAACAGTGAATATTAAGGCTAAAATCATGGAAAATATATTACCGATTGATATCTGTTTATCAAAACACTTAAAAAGCAACTCTTATAAGTTCTTAAAAAACTCATTTGATCAAAATAATGATGGATTTACTGTAAATTATAGCCTAAACCTAGAATCACTACAAAAAAATATAGATTTATATCTAGACAATGAAAAGTTTAAGCTCCAAATGGAAAAAGAGTTTGGCTATTCTAAAAATGATCAGCTTAAAATGATTATTAGTCAAATTCCTATTAATGAGGCAGATGATCAGGATTATGAACTTGATAGTCAGTACATAAAACTACAAAAAGCGTTACGTAATTTTTTATATGAACCAGAGGATGGAGTTGCATTATTATTAGAGTACCAGGAAAAATATAGTCATACACAGGTAAATGCATCATTTAATGAATTCCTGCATGATAAATTAAGTAACATACAAAGCCTATCAGAATTACAGCAATACCCTAACCTTTATAGTAATATTACATCAATTTATTCGGATGTTGCATCATTACATAATGACCTTAAAAGTAAGTCTGTAGTCGCTAATATTCATCATAAACCTCAAATGATAGCTAATAATGCGCAACAAATGCTTAATGATGATTTCCTTTTTGAAGAACATCCTACTGTTGATTTTCAAACTCATATTTTAACTGGTACTGAAGATTTTCAACCTGGTGCTAATGAATGCCGAGAAGAGTTATTTAATGGTGGTAATTTTCAAGGATCGACCTTTCGTAATATTGAATTTGATTTTTCTCCTAAAGATATAAAATTTCGAGACTGCTTATTTGATAGTGTAGCCTTTAGTAATCACACAATTAACAATTTAGATTTAAGAGGAGTAAAACTACAACAGTTACTGTTTAGCAATAATGGTTCAATAAAAAATGTCTCTTTTGATGTTGCAGATTATAGTGTTTTAAAAAAACTTGGCGTTCTTAGGTTAGAGCAGTCTGATGAGTTAAAAGAAGAACAGACACATTCAATAAATAAATATTATACTAAAGAAGATTATACTCGTGACTTGCAAGATTTAAGTAAACGTACAGCTAATAAATTAACAGCTATTAGAGCAGCTCCAGCTACTGGTTCAAGTATATTTAGCTATTTTCAATCTGCAGTGAATTATTTGCAAGGTAGTATACCAAGCATTCAAACACTACAAGCAACTATAGAAAAAGACCTGCAGGATATCAAAACTGAAATTGAAAAATCTGGAAAGGATGATTTAGACTATAATAGTATAACATCTCATTACAATCAGTTGCAAAATTTATATCATGCAGATAAAAGGCTTCAACATAAAGAAGCAAATGCTGCTAAAGAAGTTATAATAAAGAATGTTACATGTGATCCAACATATCGCTTCAATCAATCAGAAGATACTGTTTATAAAGTTACAGTTAAAGTTAGTCGTAGTGATCTTGAAGAATTTATTAACGAAGGGCAAGGTCAGAGCTGCAGTGAATTTATTTCTAAAAAATATTCTAGTTATATTCAAAACGAAGAAAATTCTATAAAAGAAAAATTAAGTCCTGATATTACAGGTATAAAAGTTGTTGTAGTTCCTGACGCATCTAAAGAAAATCTAAGTGAATTGGATTTTAGTAAAAAGGATATGTCTTCTGTTAATTTAGCATATTGTAATTTAACATCTTGCAATTTTTCTAAGGCTAATCTAGATGGCAGCTGTTTAGAAGGATCAAATGTTACTGATACTAAATTTTATAAGGCTACACTAAATAATACTAATTTAATAAATATATGTGGTAGCAAAGTTGTATTTGATAAAGTAAATGGATCTAATGTAAGATTAATGGGGGCTGAATTAGGTGATGTTACAAATAATGGTCCTCATTCCACCCCAGCAACATTTAAAGGAGCTAAATTATTGAATGTTGATAGTTTTGGCGCTGATTTAAGTGCCTGTGATATGAGCGGTGCTGAATTTAAACAAGCAGATTTTAGTCAAGCTAACATGACGAGAGTTAAAGCGCAACATGCTAAAATGCAGAATGCTAATTTTAAATTAGCAGTAGCTAATAATATTGATTTATCATGTGCTAATGTAATGGAAAGCTCCTTTCAAGAAGCAGAAATGATTAATGCAGATTGTTCTAAAACTATACTACAAAGTGCAAATCTGACAATGGCAGATGCTAGATTAGCTAAGTTTAATGAATCTAATATGGATGGAGTTATTGCAGTAGAAGCAAATTTAACTGACGTTAAAGCTAATAAAATTAATGCGCAAAATGCTAACTTTGAATCTGCAATCATGGACCATATTCAAATGGAGAATTCAAATTTAACTAATATGAATATGAGTTATGTTCAAGCTAAGGAAGCTAGCTTTGATCAATCTGATTTAACTGCTGCAAATGCAGAAAAGGCTAATTTGACAAACTCAAGCTTTGTAGCAGCTAACATGAGCCAGATGAATATTAAAGGCAGTGATTTAACATCAGCTAATTTAATGTCTGCTAATCTGAAGAATATACAGTTTTCTCCTAGCACTGTTTTGGTTGGTTCTAATATGGAAGATGCTAAAAATGTTGATGATAAGTTAAAGCAACATATTAAAGATCAAGATCAGACTTTGCTTGCAGGACTGGGATTAAATAAAAGATATCCAAAATGTATTATTACAGATAAAGATGGTGTTAATGTGAGACTTAAAGCTCAGCGTTTAGGGTATAAATTATTAACCTCTATGCCAAAAGAAATATCTCTTTTGCTACCAAACGCGTTATCTTCTTATATGAAATCAGGCGAAGTAGATATATATAAGCTTGCAAATAGTTTTATCTCAACAGTTGAAAATGATAAAGAAGGATTGCCACTTTCAGAAGAAGATAAAAAAGTTGGTTATATTGATAGTTTATATGGAGACTATTTAGCATATTTGGGGGCTAATTCATATAATATGCTTAGTTGTACCTTAGCAAAATTTACTAATTTAGCTAGCATTATTGAACAAAACTTTAATAAAGAAGGATGGAAATTTATTACAGGTAATGATGATCAATCAGTAGTAAAGAATACGCTTGCTAATATATTATCTGAATTGTGCAAGGAAGCTAAGGAAGGAGTTCTACAACCACAAAAAGCAGATAATGTTTTGCCTGAGCAAAAATACATAAAAGCACGCAAAATATGGGAGCGAAAAATACCAATAGTTAAGCATATACTCGATCAAAAATACATAAAATTACTTCTGTATGCTGGAAAAGAATTTTGGCGAGAAAGCAATGTAAAAACTAGACTTGCTACTGTAGGCATAGTTGCTAGTGCTACGACAGCAGCAGTAGTAGGTGCGGTACCAGCGTCAATAGCTTATCTTTCATATAAAACTACGAAAAAAGTTATGCGTGGAATCCTCAAGATGAAAAATAACCAACAGCATTCAGTTAATCAGCAAAAACTAACAGAACAAACAGTTAATCAAAAAGCTGTAGATAACATAGATTTGGAAAGCAATAAGATCATAAACATAAGTAAACAAGATCTTAATGCTATAAGAAACAGTATTGATAACATAGATTTCGTTGATGAACAAGCTGTTGTATCACAGCAACTTCCAAATAAGCCTAGAAATAAGTCAAAAAAGCAACAAAAAATGTAACTGTAAAGGAAAAATAATTATCAGAGCTCTAATGAAAATTATTATTTGATGATAGCATATTATACAATAGTGGTAATACTTAAGGAAGTAATCAAAGTATAAGAATAGCAACACGCGTATATGTTAATCTAGCACATAATAGATTTTGGTTAATAACTTCAGATTAGATATTACGTTAAAAATCAATAAAAGAAATAACAATTTTATAAAAAAGATATAAGTTTTTATAAAATTACTATTTCTGATATGTAATTAGACCTCTTTCGAAACTGGTTAAGGTAGATCAAAATTATAAATGCCAGAGATCAAATTAAATCTAATACCTAATCTACGTCTATTTCGATATTTGTCAGCAATAATTTTGAACCGTTTTAGCATACCAATAACGTTTTCATTGACAACTCTTTCTCCTGCTAACCTACGATTATTCTTTTTATCATTTTTAGTTAAAGGATTTTTCTTGCTTTTTTTCTTTGGTAATTCAGAATTATTATGAATTTTTTGTATACCTTGATATCCTGTATCAGTAATTGCTTTAACCTTAGGATGAATAAGAATTTTGGATTCCTTAAATAATCTAAAGTCATGCTTTTTACCGTTTTATAACGCCAGATTAGGATAAGTGGAAATATTAAATGTAGAGAATAAAAGGTATACAAAGAGAAAATGTTGAGTTATAAAAAAAATTTAAATAAACAAGGAATAACCCAACATGAAAAATAAATAGTATACTATTTATTAGACAATTTTTGCAAGATATATCAAGAGTGTGAGAGAAAGAGATTAATACCAAGTAGTAATCAAAGGAACATAGATGGAAAGTTGTCCTTAGCTGAGTTATTAACAGTAGTGATATATTTTTATTTGTCTTCATGCAAGGATTGTAAAAATTATTATCTATATTACTTGAGTCATAAGTATAAAAGATACTTTTGTTTACCAAGCTATAGTAGGATAACACAACTGTGGCCTAGAATATTGCTACATTAGCTGTATTAATGCATCATTTGAAAGAAGAATAAACTGGTATATATTACATCGATTCTACAAAGTTAGCAATTTGTCATAATACACGTCCCTCAAGCAATAGAGTTTTTAACAAAATTTCTAAAATTGGTAAAAGTAGTTATGGCTGGTTCTTAGTCTTTAAGCTTCATCTTATTATCAATAATAAAGGCGAAATAATGTCAGTTAAAATTACCAAAGGCAATAAAAGCCACCTATCTATAGCTTCAGTTATTTCTAAAGTCTTATCTGGTAAATTGTTTTGTGATAAAAGCTTACATATCTAAATTATTACTTCATTAACTCTTCTCCAATGGTCTACGTTTATTTACTAATCTTCGCAAAGATATGAAAACATATTTATCAGACATAGATGATAAGCTGTTATTAAATAAACGTTAACTAATTGAGTCTGTCTTTAATGTACTAACAAAACATATCATTTAGAGCATACTAGACACCATTCTCCTCTTAATTTCTTTGTTCATATAATTGCTTCTCTTGCTAGTTATTCTATCTCTAAACTTAATCCCCATCTTATCTCTTCTTCTTCTTCTCCTGACTCCTTATCCTAAATTGACGTTATAACACATTACAAATCTATTTTTACTAAGCAGGATGTTGAAAAGCCATAAAAGATATACCCTATCAGAAAGGGAACTGTTAGTTCAGCAAGTGCTTAGTTCTCAAATAGAATACTAGAATTATATCATGACGATGGTGAAAGTGGCAAATATTTTACGACAACTGAGGTTCGAAATGATGAGACAAGGATAAAACGATTGATAATATAATAATGGTCGGAGCAGAGAGATTTGAACTCCCGGCCCTCTGGTCCCAAACCAGATGCGCTACCAGACTGCGCCATGCTCCGATAAAATAATTAACTCTACACATTATTAAGTGTTTTTCGATTGCTAGCTAATTTGATATAACAACGCTTATATATCAACATTGCTTCTAGAGCTAGAATTTGAACTGCATTCATCTACAAAGCAACAAACAGTTTATTGCTCGGTAACTAAAACTTTTTACAATCATTAAGTTAGCATAAGTGGTAAAAAAATAGTCTTTTTTTTACTTGGATAGCATATATACTACCATTAAAAGTTATTGCATTTTTATCCTTGACTCCACCAAAACATCACAAAATTACTGTTAAAGCAAAAAACAAATCAAAATTAAAATTACAATAATCTTAATACAATCAAGACTTACCAGCTCTTCTTCGTAGTAGTTTAACTATATTATATCTTTTTTCGCCTATATCTTATTACGAAAAACCTACTATAATTTTTGTTTTAGTTATAATTGAATTTGTATTTTTTGTCAATGTCAAGTATACATATCTAATCTAAAAAACAAAATCAGAACATATATAGCGCTGCAAATATATCCTAACTGAGTATTCAGTCTTAATTTAACTAAAAACTTAAAATTAGCAATGCCTATACAATTTATTATTAGAAACGCCAGATTAGGATAAGTGGAAATATGAAATGTAGAGAATAAGAGGTATACAAAGAGAGAATGTTGAGTTATAAAAAAAATTTAAATAAACAAGGAATAACCCAACATGAAAAAATGTATTATAACAGTATACTATTTAATAGACAATTTTTACAATCCTTGCATGGAGATACATAAAAATATATCGCTATTGTTAATAACTCAGCTAAGGACAACTTCCTATCTCTGTTCCTTTGATTACTACTTGGTATTAATCTCTTTCTCTCCTACTCTTGATATATCTTGTAAAAATTGTCTATTAAATAGTATACCGTTATAATACATTTTTTCATGTTGGGTTATTCCTTGTTTATTTAAATTTTTTTTATAACTCAACATTCTCTCTTTGTATACCTCTTATTCTCTACATTTCATATTTCCACTTATCCTAATCTGGCGTTTCTAATCTTCGTAAAGATATGAAAACATATCTATTAGACATACAAGATAATAGGTTATTAAATAAACGTTCTTTAATTAAGTCTGTCTTTAATGTACTAAAAAAACATATGTTTTTAGAGCATACTAGACACCGTTCTCCTCTTAATTTCTTTGTTCATATAATTGATTCTCTTGCTAGTTATTCTATCTCTAAACTTAATCCCCATCTTATCTCTTCTTATCCTGATTCTTTATCCTAAATTGACGTTTACAAGCTTTGCAGACAGCTATATCAAATCAAATTTTAAACCTATTCTAGAGCGTGCTTTTGAAGCTCAAGGGTTTTTCGTTTGAATTAGTTCAGTGTAAGTAATTTCAATAAAACTTAAGGGTGATATGGAAGTTGCTGAATCTCAATTATCTAGAGCTGTAGAACAAAGGTCAGATAAAAAGCCCATTCTCTCAGATCTAAGAGAATCAGGCTCCATTGAACAGGACGCAGATATTGTAATGCTCATATATCTGGATGAATATTACTTGTCTAGATCAGAACCGCATCCAGATTCTATGGAATACGAAGAATGGAACACAAGATAAATATTTATAATACTGCTGAAATAATTGTTGCTAAACACTGTAACGGGTCAGTTGGTACAGTGAAAAATTACACTATGATAATCAGTATTCTAAATTTGATAATATTGTGATGTAGCTATAGTTATGCCTTCCGCGCTATATAGATTAAATAGCATAATAGAAAATAGATATTTAAAAACTACAGCCAAAATTAATAATTTTAACCAAAAACTTGAGATATTGAAGAATCGGCCTAAGCAAGGTCTATTGTACATTATCTCTTTTTAACTTTTTCTTATCCTAATCCTACGTTACAAGTATAATTCTTATTCTCGTTATCATCTAGCCCATCACTTTATATCAAACGCTAGTTTATATAAATAACTTCACATCAAAACTTAAAATATTTTAATGAATATTTCGAGTTAATTTAATTTTGTTAGTTTTTTGGTTGATTTTGAATCAAGTAATGCTATATTTGCATTATTGATTATTTAGAAAATGAGTATATAGAGGAGGAGGTTTTACTAAATGAATCAACAAAAGGAACTTATATGCCATCTAAAGAAAAGAATTTAAAAAAAAAGATCGTTTATATACTTTCAACCAATACCTTGATAACAAAGATAACTTAGGAACAAAATTATTAGAAGTTCATCCGCGCTCTAAGAAATTTTTAAGTAAAATTTTTCAGAAAAGTTTGAAATGTACTTACTCAAATGAAAATTTGGATAACTTCGTTTACGATCTAGACTTAGATAACTTAGAAAAACTACTACAACCAGCTAGAATAATAGAACCTCCTAATATTACAAGTATGATAAGTAATAATTATATGGTCAAGCTAGATGTATTAGCAGATACATTAGAGGCATTAACTTCAAATATTGATGTATTAAAAAACTTATACGACTTACACATACCTTTTTCTAATATTTCCTATAAGTGCAGTCATGCAGGATCTAATGCTCCAGGTCATTTAAAAAATATATTTGAAGATTTTAAGCTAAAGATGAAAAATTGGCCAGGAAATACATATGAAGAAATATGTAAACTAAGAGCATATGTTCTGAATTCTCTCAAAAAAGCGAAACTAAAGTCTTATGATGTTAACAGTTCTAATTATGATGTTGATAATGATATTACGAATCAGACAACGATAAAACAAAATCCATTCGACCTATACATTGCCAACAACAATAAATTAAAAGGTTATCCATGGTCTATGAAACTTTTTTTAAGGGAAATTTTTCAAAACGCTTGGAAAAGCACTTTCACAAATGAAGATTTTGATGAATTCATTTCTAAGCTAGACTTAGATAACTTAGAAAAACTACTATATCCAGCTAGAATAATAGAAGCTTGCAGAATCACAAGTATGTTACTCCAGTGTAATAGATTTAATATATGTGTATTAGAGAAAACATTAAAAGAATTTACTTTAAATATTAATACATTAGAAGTTTTATACACACTAAATATACCTTTTTCTACTTTTTTCAGTAAGTTACATAGTGCAGGATCTAAGGTAGCAGATTTGTTGACTGAAATATTTAAGAGTCTTGTTGAAATGATAAAAGTGCATAAAAATAACGAAGAGAACTTAATATCTTTCGACGTATCAGAACCGACATTAGCTAGTGTGAAAGATAAGTATCAAAAAGATCTTCCAAAGATCATAAATAGTGCGTTCAAAAAAATCAATAGTCAAGAGCAAAATAACTTAACAATCAATAATCATCAATCTCAGACAATAGATAGACACAGAGAAGATGATATTGAAACCAATAGTGATGAGATAAATACACATAGTGATAGTCAAAAATTAGCGGCTAACATATCAAATTCTGAGCTAATAACTGATGAAATATTCAATAGAATGCTAGATATAGATGATGATGATAATATTAAAGAAATAGTACTGAAATTTAAACAATTACATTGTCAATCAATCTGAAAATCAATCTCAACCAATAGAAAGCTATCAAGAAAATAATAGACCTCTTTCGAAACTGGTTAAGGTAGTTCAAAATTATAAATGCCAGAGATCAAATTAAATCTAAGACCGAATCTTTTACCTCTATTTCGATATTTGTCAGCAATAATTTTGAACCGTTTTAGCATAGCAATAACGTTTTCATTGACAACTCTTTTTCCTGCTAACCTACGATTATTCTTTTTATCATTTTTAGTTAAAGGATTTTTCTTGCTTTTTTTCTTTGGTAATGCAGAATTATTGTGAATTTTTTGTATACCTTGATATCCTGTATCAGTAATCGCTTTAATCTTAGGATGGATAAGAATTTTGGATTCCTTAAATAATCTAAAGTCATGTTTTTTACCGTTAGAAAAATCTGTACATATTACTTGGTGTGTTTTCTTGTCTACCACTATTTGAGTCTTTAGTGTATGCCTTTTCTTCTTTCCTGAATAATAGAATTTTTGTTTTTTTTGGGTCTTTCTATTGGACTCTCAGTAGCATCAATCAAGACTACTTCATAATTCATATCGCTATTCATTAGAGCTTTACGACCTGGAAGAGCAAAGTTTGGGTGTTTAACTAAGGTGTCTTCTACCCATTTTACAGCTTTATATGCTGAACTTTCACTAATCCCATAGTTCTGACCTATATGAAAATAAGTACGGTATTCTCTAAGGTATTCTAAGGCCATCAATAACTGTTCCTCCAAATTGAGCTTATTTTTACGCCCTCCTTTTGATTTCTTAACACCATCAGCTTTCCTCAAAATATCCACCATCTTTGAGAATGTTCCCTTCCTTACTACTGTTAATCGACGAAATTTTTCATCCTTTAACTCTTTAATCTGATCTAATTTCATTATTACTTCAAATCAGATTTTTATAACACCATTTTACATCATTGTATAGTTTCGAAAGAAGTCTAATATTGAAAATCTGCAAATAATAAGAGAGACGCATACTGAAGAAGTTATGCAATCAGTAAAAAAGCGAAAATCATGTTATGATGAGCATGAAGATCTTTACACTCGTAAACGTCAGTATAGCAATCCTGAGCTGAATAGCGATCATGGCACAGAAGTAGCATTAGATAAGCTAGCAGATAGCATTAATGTAGATTGTCCTACTTCTGTCACTATTAGTCATCTAGCAGGCAAATCGACTTACATCCTTAGTGATACCGAAGAATCGATTTACATCCTTAGTGATATAGCATGGTATTCGGATTACATCTTGGAATAAGTCTCAAAAAAGATATCAGATTAAGTAAGAATTAATAGCAACTCCAGTTTAGGACAATAAAAAGAGATGGAAAGTATCAGTCAAAAGCTATACAAGAGATAATATACAGTTAGAATTGTATATTATCTCTTGTATATAGTTTCAACTAATAACGGTTTATTATTGCTTATAACGCAAATTTAGGATAAATAAAAGTATGAAAGCCATAATACAGAAGCCCTACAAATGCCAGAACATTTTAAGAATGTAATTGCTCTTGAACAAAAACTACTATTACTAATTAAACTCTTCGATAGATTTGATAATATTAAAACTATATTCATAAAGCTGCTTAAAAGAAGACAAAAAATCCTTATTGAAACTCAACAAGAATTTATACCTCTTGCTGAATACCTTAATCTGGCAGAGATTGCTGTAGAGCTAAATAAATACTGTAAGCTTTATGCTAGTTAATGTATGTGTTTCAAAGCATATATTCTAATATTAAGATAGAGTTATATAAACTATTGATATCAAGAATAGTAATTGTTGTAACGTTTTCTTGAATTATTAACATAAAAAGGCAAAAGTACGAAACAGGAAAATATAGCACAATAGAAAAAATTAACTTTCAAAATGAAAATAATTACTTGGAACATTAACTCTATTAGGATACGTATACATCTTTTACAAAAATTAGTTCATCTATATAATCCAGATATTATTGCTTTACAAGAGACAAAAGTAGAAGACAGGCTGTTTCCAGTAACAGAATGCATAAATTTGGGATATAAATATATTACTTATAGTGGACAAAAATCTTATAATGGAGTAGCAATCTTATCCAGAATTTCATTTGAATCTACGTTTGTAATAAATCTATATAATGATGAAAAAAGGCATATTGCTATTAACATAGGAGAGTTAAGCATCCATAATTTTTATGTGCCTGCAGGAGGAGATATTCCGGATGCAAATGTAAATATAAAGTTTAAGCATAAATTATGCTATGTTGATTTTATGAATGCTTGGTTTTTGAATAATAAGTCTAAAAAAGATAAGATTATACTGCTTGGAGACCTTAATATTGCGCCATTAGAAAGCGATGTATGGTCAAGTTATCAATTACGCAATGTTGTGTCTCATACAGATATTGAACGAAAAAAATTAATGCATAATATTACTAGCTTTGATTGGATTGATGCAGTGCGCTTTTTTTCAGGTAAACACGAAAAATTGTATTCATGGTGGAGCTATCGAAATATTGACTGGAGCAAATCCGATCGCGGCCGCAGGCTAGATCATATATGGATTAGTCACCCTTTAGAATCCAAAATTAAATCTTGTATAATCATCAAAGATGCCAGGGGATGGGATATGCCATCTGATCATGTTCCAGTTATGCTAGAAATAGAAACTTAAATGCTATATCAACCTACTGCAGTATACTAAGTATTTAAAAACTAAGATACAAGCTCAAGTTTATACTGAACATTGAGAAGGCCATTCTTTAAGGCCTCAATGTCCTTAACATTGCCGCACCATTCTTGACGAAAACTGTTCCATTTTAAGCCATGAAGGCGAATGTGGTGCTTAGTGTTTTCGTCTGGTTCAGAGGAAAATTTTAAAATCACAGCAGCTTTATTTTGCTGTTCTTTATCAAAAATATCTTTACCGATTGTAGTCCAATGATTCTGAACATTTGGATGTTGTGTTAAAGTTTCTTTTAGTGAAACAATTGCACCAAATAAAGTGTTTGTCTGTAAGTGATCAAGCTTAGCCTTAGCAACTACATTTTACGTTCTTTAATTTTGAGGTTAACCTCATCCATGATTAGCTTAGCTTTTTTTGTTGGAGAGTAATTTTTTGCTGCATAAGATTTGCCATGTTAGTAACGCCAGTTTAGGATAAGAAAAAGCATGAAAGGCATAATGTAAAAGGTATACAAGAGATAATATACAATTATGATTATGTGAGATATTAAATATAGTTTCAATTAATAACCGTTTATTTATTGCTCACATGTCTGTAAATATAAATTTATGATAAAAAACAATTAAAAATATGTAAT
This sequence comes from Orientia tsutsugamushi str. Boryong, assembly GCF_000063545.1. Taxonomy (NCBI): domain Bacteria; kingdom Pseudomonadati; phylum Pseudomonadota; class Alphaproteobacteria; order Rickettsiales; family Rickettsiaceae; genus Orientia; species Orientia tsutsugamushi. The sequence goes on along the minus strand of NC_009488.1, from coordinate 2,057,592 downwards.
ATACAAGTGTTATAATGGTGAATGTTCAGGTTATTAAGTATAGTATTATGAAAGAATATTTGTAGAAATATGAGCAATAAATAAACGGTTATTAATTGAAACTACAGATACTATATAATTATACATTATCTCTTGTATGCCTTTTATTCACTGCCTTTCATATTTTCTCTTATCCTAGACTGACGTTAGTAATTCAGAAAGATAAAAAAATCAGGCAAGAATATATCAAAATACAATTCCAGTAAAGAAAAAAACTGAACCTGCCAAACCAACATCAAATAATTATATAGTCAGAAAAACGTGAATTCAGGTTAGAAGCTTCATTAAAGAATAAGCTTATACGCAATACGCAATCTATAAAGATTGCTGCTAAAAAATGAGTACTCATTAACCGATTGAATGTTTAAAAAAAAAAGAAGTTTGTGCTAGCAAAATCAAAAAAACCATGCTAACTTAAAACTCAGGTGAGAATTGGTGTTGAGATGGCTATACAGTTTGCAAGGATTGAATTTTTAAGTAGAAGTAAAGGAGGTGATAGTTGTCGTAAGGCAGCGTACAATGCAAGAACTATTGTTAAAAAAAAGCAGACAGATATAAAGTATAACTTCTCTCGTAAGAAAGATAACGTATATCATACAGTACTGATACCAGCTTATGTAAATCAAAAATTCAAGAATATTCAAACATTAATGAATGAGGTAGAACGAACCGCAAAAAGAGACAACAGCCAGTTGTTGAAGGATATCGTAATAGCATTGCCAGACGATAAGGAGCTAAATTTAGAGCATAGAATAGAAATAACTCATCAAAATAGTTGATGCGATGGAATGGGTGCAAAATGGTCTTGGAGTACAGATAGATATTCATAAGCCTCATAGAGGAGATAAAAACTGGCATGCACATATATTGGTTACTACAAGAAGATTTAGAGAAGATGGAACTGGTTTAGGAGATAGAGCAGTAAATTTAAACCCAAAATGCATAACAGTTAATGGCAAAAAGGTTGTTATTCAAGATCCAGAGATGATTCATGAAATAGTAGACCTCTTTCGAAACTGGCTAAGGTAGTTCAAAATTATAAATGTCAGAGATCAAATTAAAACTATGTGAGTAGACCTAACCAATTGCTCAATTAGGCCCCTCCTCAGAACCGGACTTGCAGAATTACCGCATCCGGCTCTCAAAAATAAGATAAGCATTATGCCTTATTTGTTGTCTAGAACATTGAGACAATCTTTCCAATTTTAGGAAAATTTACTCTTTTAAGTATCTCGGTTAGTCTTTTCCAATTCATCTTACGTTTTCCTCCCATTCTATTAAACCAGTTATATATTGCCCGTTTACTTTGGTTGATAAATGAACTTACTCGTCTTTTATTATCAGATATACCATGATAGTTGATCCATTCACCTAATAACTCTAATGACTTGTGATAATGTTTGTGTTTTATCTTGCTTGTTTAGCTGACTGACTACGCAAATATTTTCTCAGTCCTTTCAGTTTCTCAGTAAAACGATCTCTCCTTGAGGTATATTTTAGTCTCCATGTTGTGCCAAATCTTGATTTGCCCCAATAGCAAGTAAATCCAAGAAAATTATAACTTGCGATCTTCTTGTCTTGTTTTGCTAAATTTGCAGCATGGTCTCTACCAGATTTAATCATTTGTGATTTAGCTTCATTGATATTTAGCCCATACTTATTTAACCTTTTAGGCAAAACATCATAAAACCTTTTCGCATCTGTTTCCTTTTCAAAGACAAATACCATATCGTCGCAGTACCTCACCATTCCTGTTTGTCCCATTAAGTTTTCTTTGCTGATTTTTGCAAACCAGCTATCTATAACATAATGCAGAAAGACATTTGCCAGGATTGGTGAAACTATTGATCCTTGACGACAACCTTCTTTGTTAGTAACTATAGTACCATTTTCTATGATTGGTGTTTCAATCAGTTTCATAACTAGTCTTAGAAATTTCTTGTCAGATATTCTCTTTCTTAGAAATTCCATCAACTCACAATGCTTGATTGTATTGAAACACTTTGTTATATCAATCTCTACTATAGCCCCTTTATTGAAGTTATACGTAAGTCTATTTAACTCCCTTAAAGCGTCGTGTGCATTTAATTTAGGTCGAAATCCATATGAATACTTTAAGAATATTGGCTCAAACACAGAGTTTAATATCTTGCTTACTGTAGACTCGATTATCTTATCTTCAAAACATGATATTATCAAAGGTCTTTTGCCTCCATCTTCTTTTGGAATTTCTGTTATTCGTGCAGGTTTAGCTTGATATTGCCATTTGCGAATTCTAGTAAGAAGCGAGAGCAGATTTGCTTTCAACTTCTTACCATAATCAGCTTTGGTTATACCATCTATTCCTATCGCTTTCTTGCTATCGAGTTCCTTATATTGTTCTTCTAACATCTTTAAATCAATGATATGTCCAAGATTATTAAACTTTATGTCTTGATTTTTCGATGATAGCAACTTTATACGCTCAAGTTTCGTTAACCATGTATTTCTGTCTATGCTGTGTACAGCCATTGTTTCCCTCTTGCATTCTTACTTTTCTGCTAACCCTTTGCTCCACCCACATTACTAGGTTTCATCACTACTATGGCTAACTCAGCCATCCTTACACCATCTCCAAAGCCTTATGTTTCACCACTTGTACTTTGAATACTTACTTAATTACGTAAGAGTTATAAGGACTTCTCAAGTTGTGTCATTAATCTTTACAAACTCGCTGACGCCTGCGACCCCGGTGGTTGAAAATTTTTGGATTTTTACTAGTTTGACCTCCAATCTTCTTTTGCCTACTATGTGCTAGAACATATCGGCTTCCACTACATCTCACTTTCAGGGCTATCACGTTCACCATTTGGTTTCGGCTCGAATGTTTCACTGTCTACGCTTTACTACTGTCGTTACCTTCAGCAGCACAAGACTCGCTATATGGTGGATCTAGCTTCTCCTTCCATAACTGGACTTTCACCAGTAAGATTAATTCACCTTTTCTTGACGCACAGACAATTGCTTCCAGTTTTGCCTCCTCTTCTTGTTTACAGTAGTATAGAGATGAAGATTTATTATACAATTCTTTAACATTCGTAATATCATTTTGTTTTGCTATACTATTATTTTCTGTTTGAGTAAGTTTGGTTGTTTCAACTGCCTTAGTCAGTTTAGTAATTTCAGGTTCTATAATGTCTCTAATTGACTGGTCTCCACAAGTTTGCAGAAGATTATTAAAATCACCATTTTCTGGTGGTTTGACTATACAAGTTATCGCTCCCTTCATTTCTAACGTTTTTGCAGCTTTAATTACAGTATTATTAGTTATAGAATTTTTGCTATCATTATCTGCTGCAATGATGATTTTTTCACCAGGAAATGGTGAATAATTTGTCAAATTCGAAATTCCTGCACTAGCAATGATATTACCTTTAATGCCTGATTGCTGCAAGCTCAATGCTGTTTCGGCGCCTTCTGCTATAATTGTTATATTAGGGTCATTCGCATTTCGTTTTGCTATTGTTATGAACGATCCACTGATTTTACCGAAAGATCTTCTGTTAATTGAAATATTCGCCTTATCTCCTGCCAAATTTAGATATACAGCCTGTACTCCGGTAATTTCTCCTTTTGAATTTCTTGCAAATGCTGTAAATGCTGGATAATTTTCTCTCGTTTGAGTATCAAACAGTATACTTGCTTTTAAGTCTGAACTTGCAGTGCTTTTGTCAAAAGTAATATCACGATTTTCAAGATACTTGTTTACTACTTCTGCATGTGGATTCTTATCTATATCATAACCATGTATTCTGCTTGATAGTTCATACAAGTTTTGAACTTTTGCGATTTTAACACTTTCAGGTTGTTGAGTATATTGTTGAGAATCGTCAGTCCTAAGCTGTCTATGATACCGTTGGCTAATATTAGACATTCCAACTATAGTTTTCAAATATTCCTTTGCCTCAAAAAAGCTGTATCCTTTTTCTCTTTGAACCAGGGATAATAAATCACCCTTTTGTCCTGTACTAAAGTCATACCATTTTCCAGCGTATTTGCCCTCGGTGGTTACTTGTATTTTGCCAGTGTCTCCCCAACGTATTCTTCCATGTCTAGATAGGCGCTTATTTGGATCTCCAAGAACATCACGAGCTATAGTGTCAGCTCTATAAGCTATTGCATCCCTCAATTTTTGTAGTTCTTCCTGGCTATTTGAATAATAATCGTTTTGTCTATAGTTTTGAGCAGATTGATATTGCCTTACTTCATTTGCTTGAACATTATTATTCTCATCTTTTGAATTCATAGACTCTGTCTTAGCTGTGCTAAGCTGCTCTATTAGATTAGCAACATTTTTTCGTAGCTTGCACGTTGTAGTACAGCCGTACTTGCTCTGCATTCCCTATCATGCTTATGTTAGAACTTTCTATGCCTACACCATTATTATGAAGAACATATACATCTTTTTTGAAAGCCGTTTGTGGGTTACAAATTGTCGTAGCATATCCATGTTTAAAGCTTATTTTATTCAAATCAAAGCTTACCTCATTTCCTGTATCTGTCTTAGCTACAAACTTATTTTCATCAATTGATACTAGAGTTGCAAATTCACTGTTTTGTATTTGTAAATCCTTATCGTTTGTTTGAAAAATAATTCTGTCTCCAGCCATGTAGTTAGCATATTTTTTTGATTCAGCTCCTGAAATTAAAATGCTGTATTCTGGGCCTTTTAGATCACCATTTTCCTTCATATAATTTCTGATGTGTTGATTAATATTTTCAGCTTCCTTATGACCAGCAATTATCAAGCGGTCATGCGGCTCAACTTTACTATTTTTCCAATCATTGATTAATTGGTTTATTGATTCTTTCAGAGTGTTATTAGCCTTTAAGCTATTATGATCACTAAGCAGCACTATACCATCAGCAATATCACCATTTATCAACTTTACAGCCACGTTGTGGTTCCAGCTGTTAGCCTTAGAATTTTCTATCTCTGTTTTTGAATTATGAATGTTATTGAAATTATTTGAATCATTGATTTTGTCAGTCATATAAAACCTCACCTTCGCGTCACTAAATTGTTTTGCGGTATAAACATTTGCTATTTTTACCGTTTGAATTATAATTTTATTGCTAAGTGATTATTGAGATAGTTTTCCTGTTAAATGTAGAGCTTGCAAAAGTTCAAATGCTTTCAGTATTCTCTTAGCGTGGCATAATGCGAATTACATAGATTATACTGTGAGATGTTTTATATCTATTACTTTAACTTGAATAGTTAATAAAAGAAGTAGCAATAATTGGAGTATTAAGATATACTGACGGTATAATTCTAGATTAAGTATTTATTGGTTAAAGCTGCGATATAAAAATAAGACGTAGATATACACAATAATTGATGCAATTATAAGATTAAACACAAGATTAAGACGCCATGGTCAGTATTATTGCCATAGTGCGACAGAAGAGTATATTAGTTTTATTATAGTTGCATCAATTATTATGTATACTATACTTAATCACTACAAATCTAAGTTAGTTTAATAATACATAGTAAGATTAGATTTTTCAATAATAATCTTTGGAGTCTAAATTTCTCAACTATTTGACACTAAATTAGAGCTTTATTTGTTTATTTACTATTTTTACGTAGGCATGTGTGTAATTTCTATCTTCAGTACTACCGTCTAACTCCAATTTTTGGAGATATATCAGTTTTTACAATTTGTTCAGGGTCTGTTTTTACGTTCTGATTATTAACTAATTTCATGATTTCAGGTATCACAAGCTCCTTAACAGCTGTGGCTCCTTTATTTTTTAGCATTTCGTTAAAATCTTCACCTTCTGAAGGAACTACGATGCTAGTGATTGCTCCTTTACTTTTCAGTACTTTTGCAGCATCGTTTATAGTGCTTACATATTCTTTATTCTGTTTATCATTATTTGCAGCTATAAGAATCTTTTCTCCTTGAAATGGTTGATAGTACTTCAAATTATTAACATTTGAGCTATATACCATTCTGCTATCAATGCCAGCTTCCTGAAAACTTGATATCGTTTTTCCTTCTGCAGACAAAATGGTTACATCATAATTGTACTGTCTTTGTTCTTTGATTTGCATAAACAATGGAGTAGAAATATCTTTGGTGGTACATTGCTTTATGCAATTCTCTTGCTGGACTCTTTCTACTTTAGCTTCTTGCTCTGGTTTAGCAGTAAAGTGATAATATTCTTCATTCACATGAGATCTATCATTGATATCATTGATTATAGACTTAAACCAGTTTTCGATTTTACTAAAAACAGTTGTCTTTGTCCGTGCTTTCTCCAAATCATGAGCAGTTTTCAGAGTTATGCTAGCTGATTTATCATTTGGTCTGCTAAGCTGATTTATTAAGCTGTTAATGCTTCTAGTTGCTTCCTTATTGCAATATAGCTGTAATTTCTCTATATGCCTTGTCATAGCTACGTATGAGCTGCTTATATTACTTACTCCATTATGTAAAACGTATACATCTTTTATAGAAGCTCCCTGGGCCTTATAAACAGTACTTGCATAACCATGTTTAAATTGTATTTTGCTTGGGTCAAAACTCACATCTTGTCCTGCATCTGTCTTAGCTACAAATTCATTTTTATTAACCGAAGTTAAAGTTGCAAATTCACTATTTTGTATTTGTAAATCCTTATCGCTTTTTTGAAATACAATTCGATCTCCAGCCATGTAGGACTCTTTCCTTCCAGCTATTGAACGCCTATATTCTGTGCCTTGTAGCGTGCCATTAGCTTTTAACAAAGATCTAATACTTGAATTAAGAATGTCTACCTCTTTATTACGTACTGTAATTACCAATTTTTCATGTAGCTTAAACTTGCTTAGACTCCAGTTGTATCTTAACTTACTCATTGAGTCCTGCAACGTATTATCAAACTTAATACATTTATTTTGTCTCAGGTAAGGTTATACCGCTTAAAATATTACTCTCAGCAAACTTTGTTGCTGCTTCTCTGCTCCAGTTTTCACTTTGTCTTCGAATATTCACTAAAATATGTGAACTGAAAATATTACTCAGAATCTCAAACATTCCGCCTCTTTCTATTGAAGCTAACTGCTTTTCATCCCCAGCGAGTATCAGTTGACAATTATTGTTTCTAACTACTCTAAATAGCTCTGCCTAAGCTTTAGTACCTACCATTCCAGCTTCATCTACTACTATTAACCTATTTTGCATAAAAATTTTTTTCGATTATACAAAAATCCCTTTACTGTATAGACATCTGTATAACCTTTGTTCTTCAGCTCTGATACTGCCTTATGAGTGGGAGCAAGGCCAATAACATTTTGTCCACGATTTGTTGCAATTTTATATGCTTTTGCTAAAACAGTGGATTTACCTGTTCCAGCTCTTCCTCTTAGTACTCTAACTCCACTAGTGCTAAGCAAAATATGCCTTAGAGCTTGTTTCTGTTCTTCACTAACATTTGCTAGACCTTCGATATTACTTTTAAGATTGTAAATATCGTTGTAATAAACTCGATTATTGATTTTATTAGCTATTCTTATTATGCTTGCTTCCTCATCTCTAACCTCAGTTGTAGTAAAAAATTCGCTAACTTCACCATTCTCATGATACAATTCTAATACTCTATTTGAACTAAGTACTTGCTGAACTAACAGTTTCATTTCTGCTTTCGCTGAATATATGGTATATCTTTTACTGCTTTTTCGATATCCTGCTTAAGTAAAAATAGATTTGTAATGTGTTATAGAGAATCCGTTATTACATCAGCATCCTTAATAATTTTTAAATTAGCCTCTTTACGTAACTCATTTTCATTTGCTGCTTCATTAATTAAACTTCTAATTCTAGTAGGCACAATATGCTTTTGCAGCACTGCACTTATCTTATCAACTCTATTTGTTAAGCCTAATTTAGCAAAATATGCATTAATTATTTCTTTTACTTTTTCATGAATCATCTCGGGATCTTTAATAACAACCTTTTTGCCATTACTTAATGTTATGCATTTTGGGTTTAAATTTACTGCTTTATCACCTAAACCAGTTCCATCTTCTCTAAATCTTCTTGTAGTAACCAATATATGCGCATGCCAGTTTTTATCTCCTCTATGAGGCTTATGAATGTCTATCTGTACTCCAAGACCATTTTGCACCCATTCCATTGCATCAACTATTTCATGTGTAATCTTTATTCTATCTTCTGAATTTAGCTCCTTATCGTCTGGCAACGCTATTACGATATCATTCAACAACTTACTGTTTCTTCGTTTTTCTGTTTGTTCCACCTCATTCATTAATGTTTGAATATTCTTGAATTTTTGATTTACATAAGCTGGTATCAGTACTGTATGATATACGTTATCTTTCTTACGAGAGAAGTTATACCTTATATTTGTCTTCTTGTTTTTAACAATAGTTCTTGCATTATACACTGCCTTACAACAACTATTACATCCTTTACTTCTACTTAAAAATTCAATCCTTGCAAACTGTATCGCCATCTCAACACCAATTCTCACCTGAGTTTTTTAAGTTAGCATGATTTTTTTGGTTTTGCTAGCACAAACTGCTTTTTGTTAACACTAGATCAGCTAATGAGTACTCATTTTTTAGCATCGCTCTTTATGGAGCGCATATTGCGTATAAGCTTATTCTTTAATAAAGCTTCTAACCTTGGATTCACGTTTTTTTGACTATAATTATTTGATGTTGGTTTGGCAGGTGCGGTTTTTTTCTTTACTGGAATTTTATTTTGATATATTCTTGCCTGATTTTTTTATCTTTCTGAATTACTAACATGGCAAATCTTATGCAGCAAAAAATTACTCTCCAACAAAAAAAGCTAAGCTAATCATGGATGAGGTTAACCTCAAAATCAAAGAACGTAAAATGCGTACTCGACGTCTTATCGAAATGGGTGGACTAGTCGCTAAGGCTAAGCTTGATCACTTATCAGCAAACACTTTATTTGGTGCGATTGGTTTCACTAAAAGAAACTTTAACACAACATCCAAATGTTCAGAATCATTGGACTACAATCGGTAAAAATATTTTTGATAAGGAACAGCAAAATAAAGCTGCTGTGATTTTAAAATTTTCCTCTGAACCAGATGAAAACACTAAGCGCTACATTCGCCTTCATGGCTTAAAATGGAATAGCTTTCGTCAAGAATGGTGCGGCCATGTTAAAGATATCAAATCTCTAAAGCATGGCCTTCTCAACGCAAGTTTAGGATAAAAAAAATGAAAGGTATAATGTAATATGTATACAAGGTATAATAGACCTCTTTCGAAACTGGTTAAGGTAGTTCAAAATTATAAATGCCAGAGATCAAATTAAATCTAAGACCAAATCTTTTACGTCTATTTCGATATTTGTCAGCAATAATTTTGAACCGTTTTAGCATACCAATAAAGTTTTCATTGACAACTCTTTCTCCTGCTAACCTACGATTATTCTTTTTATCATTTTTAGTTAAAGGATTTTTCTTGCTTTTTTTCTTTGGTAATGCAGAATTATTGTGAATTTTTTGTATACCTTGATATCCTGTATCAGTAATCGCTTTAATCTTAGGATGGATAAGAATTTTGGATTCCTTAAATAATCTAAAGTTATGTTTTTTACCGTTAGAAAAATCTGTACATATTACTTGGTGTGTTTTCTTGTCTACCACTATTTGAGTCTTTAGTGTATGCCTTTTCTTCTTTCCTGAATAATAGAATTTTTGTTTTTTTTGGGTCTTTCTATTGGACTCTCAGTAGCATCAATCAAGACTACTTCATAATTCATATCGCTATTCATTAGAGCTTTACGACCTGGAAGAGCAAAGTTTGGGTGTTTAACTAAGGTGTCTTCTACCCATTTTACAGCTTTATATGCTGAACTTTCACTAATCCCATAGTTCTGACCTATATGAAAATAAGTACGGTATTCTCTAAGGTATTCTAAGGCCATCAATAACTGTTCCTCCAAATTGAGCTTATTTTTACGCCCTCCTTTTGATTTCTTAACACCATCAGCTTTCCTCAAAATATCCACCATCTTTGAGAATGTTCCCTTCCTTACTACTGTTAATCGACGAAATTTTTCATCCTTTAACTCTTTAATCTGATCTAATTTCATTATTACTTCAAATCAGATTTTTATAACACCATTTTACATCATTGTATAGTTTCGAAAGAAGTCTAATGTACAATTATAATTTTGTAATATATTAAATATAATTTCAATTAATAACTGTTTATCTATTGCTCATAATATGTGCAATTATTCTTTCATAAGATATACCTAATAACCTTAACATTTACCATTGTATATTATCTCTTTTTAACTTTTTCTTATCATAATCCTGCGTTACAAATATAATTCTTATTCTTGTTATCGTCTAACCTATCACTTTATATCAAACTTTAGTTTATATAAATAACTTTACATAGAAAGTTAGTATATTTTAATAGATAATTTAAATTAATTTAATTTTATTAGTTTTTTTGTTTGATTTTGAATAAAGTAATGCTATATTCACATCATTATTTATTTAGAAAATGAATATATAGTAAGAGGCTTTATTTAATGAATTGATAAAAGGAACTTATATGCCACCTAGAAAACAAGATAGTTTATATACTTTCAACCAATACCTTGATAACAAGGACACCTTAGGAACAAGATTATTAGAAAATCATCCATGGTCGAAGAAATTTTTAAGTAAAATTTTTCAGACCAATTGGAAAAGTACTTCTTACTCAAATACATATTTTGATGATTTTATTTCTGAGATGGACTTAGATAACTTAGAAAAACTGCTACAACCAGCTAACATAATAGAAGCTTCCAATATCAGAGGTATATTACTCCATAATTATACAATCGATCTAGATGCATTAGCAGGAACATTAAAGGTATTAACTTTAAATATCAATATATTAAATGACTTATATACCTTAGATATACCTTTTTCTACTATTTCCGGTAAGTTATCTAATATAGGACCTAATGCCACATATTGTTTGGATAAATTATTAAAAACTCTTTATATAATGAAAGAAGTGCATAAAAATAACGAAGAGTTTTTAATATCTTTCAAAAAATTTGAACTGGAATTAAAATTTGTGAAAAAGAAGGATCGAGAAACTCGTAAAAACGTCATAGATAGCATGTTCAAAAAATATAGCAATATTCAAGAGCTAAATAATGATAATGATGAAAAAATAAATGAAACAGTACATGAATTGACAAATAACTTAACAACCAATAATAATCAATCTCAGATAATAGATGAACATAGAGAAGATGATATTGAGAACAGTAGTAATGAGATAAATACACATAGTGATGGTAAAGAATTAGCTAACATATCAGATTCTATGCTAGTAGCTGGTGATATATTAAATATGATGCTAGCTATAGATGATGATGATAATAATATCAAAGAAATAGAACTGGAATTAAATAATTATATTACCAATCAATTTGAAAATCAATTACAACCAATTCAACAAAATAAGATAAATACAAGTGATTCAGAATTAGATAATATATTAGAGCTGTCACTAGCTATGGAGGATACTGTAAAAAATAATGTAGTATCCGAAGCAGTAAATAGCTTAACTATTAACAATCAATCTCAACCTATAGAAAGCTATCAAGAAAATAATATTGAAAATCTGCAAATAATAAGACATACTCATACTGAAGAAGTTATGCAATCAGTAGAAAAGCGAACATTATGTTATGATGAGCATGAAGATCTTTACACTCATAAACGTCAGTGTAACAATCCTAAGTTAAATAGCGATCATCGCACAGAAGTAGCGCAAAATGAACAAGATAGTATTGATGGATATAATTTTTCTTTGATCACTACTACTCATCTAGTAGGAGAATCTATTTACATCCTTAGTGACTCAGCATGAGATTCAGCTTACATCTTGACATAAGTATCAAAATGGATGTCAGATTAAGTAAGAATTAAGAGATAATATACAATTATAATTGTATATTATCTTGAATATAGTGTTTGAATTAATACTGTTTATTTATTGCTTATAACACCAATTTAGGATAAGTAAAAGTATGAAAGTCATAATGCAGAAGGTCTACAAACGCTAAAATATTTTAAGAATGTAATTTATCTTGAACAAAAACTACTATTACTAATCAAACTCTTTAATAAAAGTGATTTTTTGATGCTTTGCAAGAAGTACTGACATGTTTTAACTCTATAAATAAGTATTAAAAGATGCCTATAACACTTATTTTTGCTGGTGGTTGCCATATCTCTTATATTGAACTATATACTGTTCTTTCAAAAGTTATTTCATCTATAGTCGAATAAAACAATCAAAGGTTAATAGAAATTAAATAATCATTGTAAAATTATTTTTCATTACATACACTAAAATAATGTGCTATGTGAAAGCGCATTATTGCTATTTTGTGTAGTAATAAACTTACAATTTATAAAGGAAGGTATATATGATATATGATTCATTAGATGTCAACATTAGTTATTTTCACAAAAAATATTTAAAAAAAGCAGACAATGTATTAACATTTGAGATAAATGATTACATATACGAGTCATTATTACACAATATAATGCTTGATCTGAAACAGTATCAATGGAACCAAGGGCCTATCACAATAGAGTTCAACTTTAACTATAGTAACTTTGGATATGTAGACTCATATATTTTATGTGATGGGTTATCTGAAGTAGAATGGTCTTCAGAAGCAACGATTAAATTATCATTGCAATGTCGAAGTTTAAACTTTGAAGGAGCTATGAAGGTTATTGCCCTTTATCACATGCTACCAAATGTTAATTTATGGATCGACTTACAAGGTATTAATAGTAATCGTAGGATGCTAATATCTTATATTAAACAAGTAATAGATGCAAATACAGAAAATGCGGAAGAAGATGAAGATATTGTAACTATCCATAATGATAGGATGACTGTACTGTGCAGTCAAGAAATAGATGATTTAATATGCGAAGGAGATATAAATTATGAGTAACGAAATCATTTTTGATACAAATAATTATGCTTTACTTAAAGCACTGTTTGACACTATTTGTGTGGCATATAACGAAGTATCGCCAGAGGCTATGCGGGCACTTTTTAAAAATGAAGGTATTGTTAATGAGTCAGGAAATGCACATGAGGAAATAAAATATGAGCATATAGTTGAATATTTTAAATCTGCTAATACTCCGGATGCATTTGATCAGTTAATAATAAAGTTAAAGGAAGCAGCAGGGAATAGCAAATCGTTTTATATAAATAGAAAAACTAAGTATTACAGAGATATAATAGTATTTTCACTATCTACAGTGGAGCATGAACTAAAAAAGCCTGCATATCATGGAAACACAAACGAAGACAAATCACAGTTCCAAGAAAGCATACGTGAATATTTTGGCATTTTTGACAAAGCTAAATCTTTTTCAGAAATTATAGATCCATACGGACCAGATCTTAGATACAATAAGCGTGCTATATTACTACTAAACTTAGCAAAAAACCTTAATATGAACATTAAAGTTATTCCACCTGTTTTTCATGAATTTGTACAGCGTAGATCAGCACAATTACTATATAATAATAACCCAAAAACAGCAAACCAACCAGAATTTTCTGTAGAAGCAAGAAAAATATATGATTATGCTATTAAGCAAAGCTCTTATGACACTAGAATATCATTTTTAAAAAGCATTAATGCAGAACAAACAGATAAATACGTAGGACATATTGGACCTACACAGATAACAGATTCTCAAAAGGCTACTGATGATAAGAAATCTGAACCTTACTCACCAATACACGAATTCTTAAAACGAGTTTACAACGCTGACCCTGCAGATGTTAGCTTTTTCTATTATAAAGCATATCTAAAGTATATTGTAGATCATATTTATGATAATTTAAATTCACAAAGCGTAAGTGATAACTTTCAGAAGTTAAAAAATATATGTAGTAAATATTCTCATCTGCATGATTATATAGATTCTTACATTATGCTTGCCCTAGATGCTGTCAAAGGCAAAGGTGGAGGCGGAAACAGCAAAGGCACAAAAAATAGTAACAATTATTATGCTGCATTATCTAAAACTTGGACTGAGATTTCTCATGGCATACATGATATACAAAATGCTAATACAATGTACAATGATAAACAACAAATATTGGAGGTTATTGCACGTGTATTATATCAAAGAGGCCAAGAGTTTAATTTTTACGATTTTATGATGAATGCTTATGCTAAAGTGCATAATGTTTTTTTAGCAACTGCTAATACTAAAATGATATATCAACTACATAGCGGTGTTTTTAAAAACTATTTTGATGATGTAAAAATATTATTTACATCGTTGGATTATAGTTATAGTAAAGAAACACTTTCTAAAGAAAGAGAGAATAGTTTTAGAGCAGTAGCAACAGAATTAGAAGGAAAGTTTTATGAATTTCTGAACGAGAAAACTATAATACATTTGCGAAGTGTATTTGAAGACTATGGATTAGCCATTTTTTTTTCTCAACCTAGTTTAGATACATATACAGTGCAGTTAAATGAATATATTGAAACCTTAAAAAGATATTATCATAATTATGAAAACCACGAAATTAACTTTAATACAAAAACATGGGAATCATCAGTAACTAACTGGCAATTAATATGTGATACATTGCATACTATGTCTTTTTTGTTAAAACCTAGTCATCAATCACATCTTAAAATAAATGCTGCAGCTATATCAAATCGTGCACGTGATTTAAGTAAACTTAAGTCAGATGAAAAAAATTCCCAAGAAGATATTGAGAAATATAAAAGAGAATTTAAAAGAGTATTAGATATATTAGATAATAATGCCATAGGAGGAATAAATGATAATAATGTACACATACACAGCAGATTTAAAGGCACCTCACGAGAAATACTATTAAATAGACAAAAACAATTTGCAGGTATATTACACAAATTCAGAGCTGATAATAGTGATCAAATTGAGCGACTTAGCTTAGATCTGAACAATGCAATAAACCCAGGCGTAGTAGGCACAAGTAGCGGACTATGTCTTACTAATTCTCAAGGTAGGAAGAAGAGAGAGGCTGGTATCAAATGTAGAATAAGCTGGGACCATATTGATAAGTTTAATGCAAATGAAGAAGTTTCAGAGAAACGGAACTATTATCAAATTAAGATTGATACTAGAAAATTTAATAAGCTATTATCTGAGAATAGTAACATAATTCTTGAGGATCAATTATTAGATTTAGCAAAAGGTATACTAGCAGATGATGGTGACAGAATAGTTGGTGATGAGAAATACTTATTTAGTCAGATTGTCGAGAATAATGGTTATGCAAACTGGCGTAATAATAAGTTCTTAGAGGAAATGAATAATATTGCTAAGGCACCTTTGTCAGGCTTTAGTACTATACTTAAGAATCGATTAACCAATGCCGGATCACGTATTCTACTAGTAAGAGGAATACATGGAACTATTGTTACATGCCAGCAAGCCATTCAAGGCGAATCAGAGCAAAACCTAGACTGCGCATTAAGCCTTAGTGAGATAAGTTCTTCATTTTTAATTCAACGTGGTGAAGATGCATTAATAAAAAAATTTCCTAAATTTCCAAAAACAATTAGGATTGGAGGAGCTGTAGTAGGTGGAATATTTGATGTTATAGAAATAGTACGATCAACAATTAAGTTAATTAAATGCGCTAAAGCAGCAAATACTGATAATGCATGTAGTGAAAAGGAGATAAGAGATAGCATCGCTGCTATTGTATTTGCTGGAATAGCACTTGTTTCTAGTATTATTTTATTAGCTGCTGCAGCTGGTGGGCCAGTTTCTATTCTAGTTGCTGTAATTATAATTGGATCTAATATAATATATGGTGGCATCAGTACCATTATAGAATGGAAACAAAAGTATGATACTACACTTTCGGAAAATATTCATCTGTTCATAAGAAGCACGTTGATGTTAAGTCCACAGGAAAGTCTGGAGGAGCTTGCATTTAAAACGGATTCAGTAAATTCGATAGTTAAGTCAGCATGGAATGCATTAAACTCTTTTCCGAATAATACAGTCGCTTATGCTACTGGACTTGGGAAAGCAGAAAAGGCCAAACCTAGGATTGTAAGCAAATGCCCAACCGAACTAAAACAATATGAGAAATGTGAACTGTCTCCAGTTAATGGGGGGGTTGTTATACAAATTGCTAGAACTATACATGGTAAACCTATTAATGAAGTCACATCTGATGGATTCAAAGTGTTTAAAATAACTAACAAATACATTGTCCCAGGCAACTCTAATATTAACACTAAAAATCGTCCATTACCTACTGAAAAATTGTCTCGTGTTTTACCAAATGAAATATCAGGAGCTGCATTTATCTGTTTACCAAAAATCACTAGTAGTAGCTATGAAAATGGAGGAGAGAGTAGCTACAAGGTGTCTTCATATCCAAATATTAGATATTATTGTGATAATGCAGTAATTATTGAAGATGATAGTAGGAAATCAAAAATAGAAATTATTAGGTACAAGCTTGATAAAACACGAACATTAGTTATTCCAGATGATAGTAGGAAATCGCAAGATCGTAAAAAATATATTATTTTTGATTTTAAGTATATAAACTCTGGTTATATTAAAGGTCTCAATGATCTAAATAACATTTTCATGATTAGTTCGGATGGTAATGTAGAAGTAGAAGGTGGTTATGGTGTTACTAATCACTTTATGTTTTTGAATGATCAGTTTACAGGTAAAATATATTTTGGCAACTATATAAACATAATAGATGTAAGTAATATAAAGTCTCCAGTTGTAAAATTTGAAGTTGATCTTGTTCAGTGCAGGATGAGATTAAGAGGTATTCAATATACTTCTAGCTTAATTCAAAAAGATTTAAATGATGAGGAGATTAGAGATACTCCATATATAAACAAGCTGAAGATTCAATATATAGGTAGAGTAAATAAAAAAGATAATGTTAACTGCGATACTGTTGATGCATCTATTAGAGTGAGTAGAATAGGAGACAGTATATATAAGGACAAAGAGATACTTAATTCTGATAGTATGCATATAGACAGCAATGGAGGTAATGGAGAAGACGAATTTGATGTTATAAAAAACTGCAAAAAGTTAACGATAGGACCATATACAAAGGTAGAAGGTGGTAGCGGTGATTACACTATTTTTGTTAAATCAATGAAAAACGAGTATGCAAATTATAAGAACACAAAATCAATAATAGACGTACGTGGTACTGGTGATATTGTTTTTCTAGATATTCCTTTGTTGGAAGAGTGTTTCTATAATTTACTTGATAATACTATGACTATAGACATCATCTTATCTCAAGATAGTATGTTTACTCTTAAGATAAACAACTATTTTAATCAAGTAAAAAAAACTCCAAATTTTAATCTAATTGATAAGTATGGTAGTGTTGTAATTCCTAAAGTTAGTTTTGAATCTATGAGCAGTGGCCAAGATGTTGGAGTTTTTATTGACAAGTTTGAATTGCATCTAAACTCTAAAAAAGTAAAAAGTTTGACAAATCAAGATGTAGTTACGTATTACAAAGAAGTATCTAAAAGCAGAAAATCATTTCAAGTGTTTTGCACTGCAAAATCTGCTAGAACATTCTTTATTTTTGGTTCAGATAGTAAAGATATTATTGTTTTAGATCAAGCAAATATGTTTATCAAAGGTGGAGGAAAATCAGATATATACTTGCTTTTAAAGGATGATAATTCTAAGATAAATACCATATATATTGATAATTTTGACGAAGATAAAATTTTAGACATATTAGAACTATCTAGTATACGTGATCTTCACATAGATATGAATGCCAATAATGATTTAAATATAATACATATAGGAATTAATACACAAAATGGGTTCGAAATTATTGTTCTAAATTGGAAGAATAGTAATTCCCATAAACATCTTATCTTAATGGATCAACAAAATAACTATTATATACCATGTGAATGCTATGTACATAGAAATATAGCTCAATTTTATATGGCAAGCAATAACCAAAAAGAATTTGAAGTAAGGAAGAATGGGCCAGTTGTAGTTTTTACTGAAAGTAGAAATGTTAAATTTTTCAAAGTAGAGAATTCACTTATTCTATCTATAGGTGATAAAGAAAGTAATGAGCTTATATTAACTGTAAAGAATTTTTATTTAGATACTTCTAAGTGGAAAGACTTAAAAATATATTTCTACCATGATGGAGATATTGATTATACTTATTCAATTGATGTATTTGCTGAAAGCCGCAAAATAGAAGACTATAGCTATAAGGCCATTGTAAGTGAGTACACTATTACGCACTTTAATACTGTAAAAACACAGCCAATAATACAACATAATCATCGTGATGAGGAAAAAGTAGGTGTTTTAGTACTAGAGAATGTAATTCCAGATGATATACTTGCAACACAAGAGGAGAAAAATTTTGTATTAACTCATACTACTAGCAAAAGTAAAGTTATAATAGAGGAATGTTTTTTTGATATAAGGTATGCAATTGATGTAATTAAGTTTAGTTATACCAATGATATGCTTAATTATAACAATGAACCGATAATAATATATTTAGTATGCAATTTTTCTATTGAGAACATGAATTCAGCATTGAAGATTGCTGGAGAACTATATTCATGGCGAGCATCTAGGATAGCACCACATCACGAAGACATTGTAAAGTGTCTTGTATCATTATATAGCTTAAACTCTGAGAATAAAAACTCTGAGGACAAACTTATCAATTATAAAATGCTTGGATTTGTATCGGAAGCTGATCAAATAGTTTTTAATAATGCATGCGTTACAAATATCCTTACAGATGATAATTTAGCATCATATTCATATTTATATTCTAACACAGAAGTCCATCTGAAAGAGTACAAAGATGTATTGCTAAATCGGATTAAGTTAAAGTGTTATGACGATATTCAAATTCAGAAATATGAGAAAAAAATACTTTCTCTCAACGAATATGATATTATTAATACAGCAAATGAATACTTAGATTTAGATATTAAGTTTAAGTATTCATTAACATACTCTGGGTTATCAGAACAATTAAAAAATATATCACAAGACTTTGGAACACCAGATTTTGGAATGCCAACTGTAGTACCACTACTACCAGATTTAAGCAATAAACTCAATGTCTTATCATCATCGATAAACAAAAATGAATCCAACAGCTTACCATCAAAACCACGTTCTAAAAGGTCAGATACTTCGTTTGAAACTATAGATAGCTATGAAAGTGATATAGCTGATAATGAGAGTGATGAGTATGATGAAGAGTATAATGACGAGTATAATGAGCAGCAGGATCAATTAGAGCAGGTATCTAGTAGCGCTAGCAGAGCTGAATCATTTATAAGTACATGGATAGGAAATAGTATTAATACAGTTACTCACTATCTTAAAGAATCAATTCAATTGTTTGAAAATAGTGCTAGTAAATTGAATTCTGATGATACTATGAGTATGTCAAGTAAAGGATTATCCTATGATTTTGTTGATACTGATAGTACTAATAGTACTGATAATACAAATATTATCGTTTCTACTGCAGATTTCAATTCTACGATATTATTAATACAGTATTTAGTACAATCCTTTAGCTTTTGGAGAAAAAAATGTAATGTTAGCAAGACATGCTTATCTGAAGAACAGCGCAGACAAGTCGAACTGAACAAAAAAGCGAAAGAAATTATAGATGGACTGAAGATATTTTATAAACGTTATGAAGATGATGATTATCAGTCAGAAAATTCAGAAAATGTTATAGAAGAAGATCAATTTGTTGGAGAAGAAGTAAATTATGAGCATGATTTATATTGGTAATGAGATTCTGTACGATGTAAGATAATAGTTCTTATTTAAAATATAGCAAAACCAGTATAAAACAGTTATGCTATATACTTTTCAAGAAGAGTGTTCTAGGTCACAGTGATATTACATTCTTCTTGATTTAGCTTGAAACTATTTTTTTAATAAGATTTAAACATGAGAATAATGATGTAAATCTTTAATATGTCCATATTCTTTATTTTTTCATTATTACCATCAGTTATGTTATTCTGAAGTTCTTACTCTATATTTTCTATCAGTACTGATATTGCTAGCTGTGCATATAGTTTAAACTATTATTTAAGATACAAGCTCAAGTTTGTACTAAACATTAAGTAGGTCATGCTTTAGAGATTCGATATCCTTAACAACGCAAGATTAGGATAAGGAAAAGTATGAAAGGTATAATACAGAAGGTCTACAAAGAATAGTCAATTATTAAGAATGGATATTTGCTAGAAACGCCAATTTAGGATAAGTTGAGAGAAGAAAAAGAAGAGGAGATAAGATAGGGATTAAGTTTGGAGATAGAATAACTAGTAAGAGAAGCAATTATATGAACAAAGAAATTAATAGGAGAACGGTGTCTAGTATAATCTAAATGCATATGTTTTTTTAGTACATTAAAGACAGACTCAATTAAGGAACGTTTATTTAATAACAGCTTATCTTCTATGTCCAATAAATATGTTTTCATATCTTTACGAAGATTAGTAAATAAACGTAGACCATTGGTCAGCAGTTGATGAAATAACTCTTTAGATATGTAGGCTTTATCATCAAACAATTTACCAGATAAGCCTTCAGAAATAACTGAAGCTATAGATAGATCGCTTTTATTGCCTTTAGTAATTTTAACTGACATTATTTCGCCTTTATTATTGATTATAACATGTAGCTTAAAGCCTAAGAACCAGCCATAACTACTCTTACCAATTTTAGAAATTCTGTTAAAAACTCTATTGCTGGAAATACGTTTATTATGACAAATTGCTAACTTTGTAGAATCGATGTAATATATACCAGTCTCTTCTCCTTTCAGATAATGCATTAATACAGCTAGCGGTAGCAACATTCTAGGCCACAGTTGTATTATCCTACTATAGCTTGGTAAACAAAAGTATCCTTTATACTTATGACGCAAGTAATATAGATAATAATTTTTAAAATCCTTGCATGGAGACAAATAAAAATATATCGCTATTGTTAATAACTCAGCTAAGGACAACTTTCCATCTCTGTTCCTTTGATTGCTACTTGGTATTAATCTCTTTCTTTCCCACTCTTGATATATCTTGCAAAAATTATCTATTAAATAGTATACTGTTATAATACATTTTTTCATGTTGGGTTATTCCTTTTTTATTTAAATTTTCTTTTTAACTCAACATCCTCTCTTTGTATACCTTTTATTCACTACCTTTTATACTCTTACTTATCCTAAATTGGCGTTATTAAACTTTATGTCTTGATTTTTCGATGATAGCAACTTTATACGCTCAAGTTTCGTTAACCATGTATTTCTATCTATGCTGTGTACAGTCATAGTTTCCCTCTTGCGTTCTTACTTTTCTGCTAACCCTTCGCTCCGCCCACATTACTGGATTTCATCACTACTATGGCTAACTCAGCCATCCTTACACTATCTCCAAAGCCTTATGTTTCATCACTTGTACTTTGAATACTTACTTAATTACGTAAGAGTTATAAGGACTTCTCAAGTTGTGTCATTAATCTTTACAAACTCGCTGACGCCTGTGACCCCGGTGGTTGAAAATTTTTGGATTTTTACTAGTTTGACCTCCAATCTTCTTTTGCCTACTATGTAGTCTAACATATCGGCTTCCACTATATAAGCCTTTCGGGGATATCACGTTCACCATTTGGTTTCGGCTCGAATGTTTCACTGTCTACGCTTTACTACTGTCGTTACCTTCAGCAGCACAAGACTCGCTATATGGTGGATCTAGCTTCTCCTTCCATAACTGGACTTTCACCAGTAAGATTAATTCACCTTTTCTTGACGCACCTAGCATAAAGCTCACAGTATTTATTTAGTTCTATGGCAATTTCTCGTAATTTAAGGTATTGAGCAAGAGGTATAAATTCTTGCTGAGTTTCAATGACGATTTTTTGTCTTTTTTCATAAGGTTTTATATGTATGGTTTGAATATTATGGAATCGATCGAAAAGCTTAATTAATAATAGTTCTATTTTATTTTGCCTATAAAATGTTTGAATCATTTCTCTAGAACTGATTTTTTTATTATCCTTAATCCTGGTGAGGTCTAAAACCTATTCTGCAATATTATTACCAAATTCTTGACTTATTATTTCTTTGGTTAGTGTTGTGTCTTCGAGTGTATCATGTAGTATTGCTGTAATAATTGTATCAGTTTCAAAGCTGTAGTCTGATACCATATAAGCTACTTCTAATTGATGTGTGTAGTATAGTTCTCCAGTATCTCGCTTTTGCTGACCATGATATTTTTGGGCATAAAATATAGCTTTTTCAACTTTATCAAGATCAATTTCAGTATTAAATCTTACGTTGGTTTCAAACAGCTTATTTAGTAAGCTTTCGCTATAAAAGTCTATCATTTTTCATCTCTAAATAATCTTTAATAAATTATACAATAAATTAAACTTTTTATATACTTCAATCTCAGATAAAAACTGTAAAAGAAGCGAATTAATTTGATTAAAAAAGTTGTACTGGAATATTGCAAGTAATGGTTGTAAACTTGTCTTTTTCACTCTCTATTTCCATTTCTCCATTAAGTTGATTAATAAGGTAATTTACAAACCATAATCCTGATTCAAGCATTAGCGGACAGTCTCTTACCAAGTCAAAATCAGCTAATTTAGCTTTTATATTCCCTAATTTTTCTTTTGAAATACCGCTTCCTTTATCGTGTATTCTAAATTGTAGTATGTTATCGCTTTTTATATAATTTTTTACAGTAAACAAATGAACTGTAATTATAACCTTGTAGCTGTGATTAAATCTAATGACGCTTCCTATTAATTGACTTAATATAGCTTGTAAGTGATCACTATTTCCAATCACAATATCCTTCATTTTGTACTGAAAATTGTAATTGATTTTTATATCTTTCTCTTTTGCAATGTCTTCTAGTCTCCTGACAGCATCCTTTACTAACTTTTGTATGCTAAATTTTTTTAAACATAAATTTTCATTCTCAATTTCGCTTCTAAGCGTGTAAACTACATCATTACAGTACTCTTGGAGATTTACTGCTCGATTTAATATTGTTTTCAGCTTATCTTTATTTTTTGAATCACTTAACATGATCTCGCTTGCTAGCCTTACAATTTCACTAGTTGCAATATTAAATCTATATTTGATATTCTGTATCAGATTCACACAATATTCTTTCAATGATTCAGCTACCTCGACCTGATACTTAGCTTTTCTTAACTTTGTTATTATCTCCATATATTCATCGATATTCTCCCTTTCTCTATTCACTAGCGTAATTGGTATTGGAGGTATTTGTACCATCCATTGGTTAATTGTTTTCTTTTTTGCTTTCATAGCATTATCCTAAAGAAGAGTTAAAACTAGTTATTGGCACTTCAAATGCAAAAGTTATGTAATTCTTTTCCTCTTTTGCTCTTAGTCTTCCTTTTAGCTGATGTGTAAGATGTTTAATAAATGCTAATCCTTCTCCTAGTTCTTGATATGTTACCAAATTCAAATTCTCTAGTTCAGCATTTATTCTTTCTAATTTTTCTTTAGAAGGACTTAGTCCTATGTTTTGTACTGTAAATTGTAATATTTCTGAATACTGATTGATGTTAATAGTAATTTTGCTATTCTTACTACTATTTATAATAGCACTACCAATTAACTGGCTTATTACTGCTTTTATTCGAAAACTATCTCCAATCAGAACTGTCTTTATATCATTTTGAACATTTAGATTTATATTCTCATTTTCAAAATTTTTCCTCATTCTGATAACAGTATTATTTATTAGTGATTCTATGTTAAATGTTTCAATCCTTATATTTGTTGATGCTATGTATTGTCTAAATAAAAAAATTATTCCATTCAGAGAAGCTATTATATTTATCTTTTTTTTATCATAGTTATTTACGATTCGCCTAAAATATTGTATCCAATCTATGAAATTTATGCTTACTTGCCCAGATTTTTCCAGCTGACAGTATAGTTTTTGCAATTCTGCATCTACCTGTTTTATTGTTGTGCTATTAATTCCATCTGTAGATAATTTTTCAGTTAATTTATTGATTTTATTTTGACCTTCGTATTCTATAGGCATAGAATTACCCTGCTATTTAAGTTGTTAAATTGCTTCCTAGAGATTAAAAAGAAAATTTTGCGGTTTAAGTTTTAATCTCTATCAGAATATTATCTAAATCTTAAATCTCAGATAACATCAGGTATACAGTATCATTTCGGTTTTTGTCAGTACATGACTTTTTGTCATAATTATGAAATTTTTTCATCTTTTTTAAAATAGATGCGAAATTATCGCATTGTATCTCTAGCTACAAAAATATCATTAAAAAAGATTTACAAAAAAGCTCTGCAATAGTTATTATTACTAGCTTTAAGGCTTATTTTTTGCTCTAATTCATGGTAGAGATTAAACTAAATCAAAATTCTTGTGTCAACAGCAATTTCTAATGAACTAAAGCCTTTTCTTCACTGGGTTGGAAGTAAAAGGAGAATTGTTAATAAATTAATAGAGCATCTTCCTTCAGGGCCATACTATAATTACCATGAACCATTCCTTGGTGGATGGGCTCTTTATTTTTTCAGGTCAGGCATCTGTTTAAACAATGTTTTTTATCCGATATTAACTAAGGTTTATTGCTGATACTTTTGCTGATGAAATTATAATTTTGCTTTGCTGAGGTTTAAAAAAAGTAGGAAGTCAAAACATGACTTCCATATAGCGCTATAATTGATTATTCAACACCTAAATCACCTGATAAAAACTCTTCAAATTGATCAAGATTTAAAATGTGAGTTTGTTCATAATAATTGTTTAGTTTTTGATCTTCAGCAAACTCTTGTAATTCATTTTTGGCATCCTCATTTAAATCATTAGATACAATAATTAAAACTTTAGCACGTTCTAACTCTGTCTTTTTAATCATGCCAAGAGATTTATTCTGATGTGCAGCCATCTCAGATGTAAGTTCATCCTTATGATTATGACTAAAATCTTTTACTAAATACACCGTATTATATGACCTTGGATGATCATAATTTACATATTCTACTGAATATATTCTATTACTAAAATGATGATCATTAACTTGTCCATTACCTTTACTTTCATAAAAACGAGCTACCTGAGTAATATTAAAATTTTGGTCATCAGTTTCTCCAATAACAATTAAAGACTTATTTGTTTTTTCTGTCTTGAATAAAAAATCGATTGTTTTCTTTCCAAGGTCTGATAACTGTTCAAAATATCTTCTATACATAATCACCTCTCATTTAAGATTAAGTCATATTATTATACTTTATACTATCTATATTTTCAAGAATTATCCTTAACTAATATTTTTTCTAACCTCTTCTGTACATTGAATTCTGATTTATTATTCTAAACTGATTATTTCTGTTGAAAGTAGTAAGGAAAATAGCGAGAGATTAGTTTCTAAAAGAGATATATGACTTTGAAACGGAATAAAATTTAGTTAGATATCATTTATACCTTAAATCTCAGATAACATCAGGTATACAGTATCATTTCGATTTTTATCAGTACATGGCTTTTTGTAATATTTCTGAAAATTTTTTCATTTTTTTAAAATAGATGCGAAATTATCGCATTGTATCTCTAGCTACAAAAATATCATTCAAAAAAGATTTACAAAAAAAGCTCTGTAACAGTTATTATTACTGGCTTCAAGGCTTGTTTTCTGCTATAATTCATAGTAGAGATTTAATTAATCAAAAATTCTTGTGTCAACAGCAATTTCTAATGAACCAAAGCCTTTTATTCACTGGGTTGGAGGCTAAAGGAGAATTGTTAATAAATTAATAGAACATCTTCCTTCAGGGCCATACTATAATTACCATGAACCATTCCTTGGTGGAGGTGCTTTATTTTTTCAAGTTAGGCATCTGTTTAAACAATGTTTTTTGTCTGATATTAATCTCGACTTAATTACTAGTTATCACGCTGTAAAAAAGAATCCAAATGAAGTCAACAGGTTACTAAATCTATATCACAAAAACCATTCTGAAAATCACTACTATAAAATAAGAGACAATTATTATAGTAATGATCCTAATGATATCACGGCAAAATTTATATATCTTAATAAATACTCTTTTAGAGGAATTTATAGGCTAAACAGAGATGGTACATCTGCTCAAACATTTTCTGATAAGCAATATCTTAAGCTTCATATTTGCTCTAGAATAAATAAATGTAGTAACCTTCTGGCTGGTGTATCAATTTGCGCTATGGATTTTTCGTTTATAGAACCTAAAAAAGGTGACTTCGTTTATCTTGATCAGCCTTACCACCAATCAGGAGAACGTTTCTATACCAGAGTTCCATTTGATGAAAAAGAGCAAATCAGACTACGGGATTTTGTTTATGAACTAAACAATAAAGGTGTTAAAATTATGCTTTCAAATAATAATACTGCATTCATTAGAGACATATACAAAGACTTTTTCATCACTCATATTCCAGTCACATACTCAATCAATGAACAGCGAAATTTCGTTAATGAGCTAATCATTACTAACTACTGAACTCATTTCATTCAACAATGCAAACGAAATCCAGAACGTATATAAAAAGGAAGTGAATTATCGCTATTATTATAGGTGCCACCAAATTCAATGTCTGTATAATATATACCATATAAGTCTACTGCAATGCCAACTCCCAACTCTCCTCTAATACCTTCCTTGAAAACTGACATTATGCCACCTGTAGCAAAAATTGATCCTATATTACCAGCAATTATATTATAATAATAATTTCCTTGGACAAAATTATATGCTTTAAGGATATTAGTCATAAACCCTAGCCTTATAACGCCAGATTAGGATAAGTGGAAGCATGAAAAGCATAATGAAAAAGGTTTATAAGACATAATGTACAATTATGATTATGTGATATATTAAATATAGTTTTAATTAATAGCCATTTATAGTTATTTACAATGAAGTTTGCGTATAATATCGTGTTAGCAAACCTTATGCAGCTATTATCGCTTTTTTTCTATACGCAAACTTCATTGTAAATGACTATATTTGTTGCTCGCATGTCTGCAAATGAAAATTTAGAATAAGAAACAGTTAGAAAGAGATAATATACAAGTGTTACAATGCTCAATGTTCAGGTTATTAAGTATAGTATTCTGAACTAGTACTTGTAGAAATATGAGCAATAAATAAACCGTCATTAATTGAAATTATATTTAAATATATTGCACAATTATAATTGTACATTATGTCTTATAAACCTTTTTTATTATGCTTTTCATGCTTTCCTTTGTTCTAATCTGGCGTATAAAAACATACTGTGAGCTTCATGCTAATTAATTTAATAAATGATTGACAATTGTTAAGTTAATTCTATGATTAGTTAATAAAGATTAATTAATTGTAATAATGTTTAATAATATTTATAGCTTTATAGGGAATGGAGTAATTTCAGTAACAAACGTTACTATCAAATACACAGAGTGGTGTATTAAGAACTACATTCCAGCAACCTTTGACTACCAAATAACTGCAATGAGACTGCTACCTTCATTCAACTTGAATAATACAAAAATGTTATTTATATGTAATTTTGACATTAAGCCTCAGTTTCCTGAATTTGCAGAAAATTATGATATAATACTTTCTTTTACAGGAGCACTTAACTCTGATTTGCCTAAATGTACAGGTCAAGAAATATTAGCACCAAGTAATGTTACATCTAAAGATGAAATTATATACGCTTTAACTCCAGCTGGAATTGCTAATTACAGTATAAAAATTTGTAAAATAATTGAATCTAATTTTAAAATTCTACAAGAAATTTTGTATGACATAAAGCCCCATGATAGTAATAATATTAATAGTGCAAAATTTACTGATATAATAAGTAGTTCTAGTACAGCAGTTGTTGATGTTACACCTAGCTCTACAGATGAAAATCATTCAATTTTTACAGCAAAAACAGTAATATTGATAGGATTAGGAACTTTAGTAACTTTAGGAACCTTAGTTGTTTCTGGACCGATAATATATAATTGGTGGTACAAAAAAAATAAAACTGATACCAATACTGGTGTTAAAAATTTAAGTACAGCAGAAAAGCAACAAAGTATAGATGATGATAACGGCAGCAATATGTGCGAAGACTCCCAGACACTTAATCATGCAGGAGAATGTGAATCTACAGCACTAAACAAGCAAATATCAGAAATATCAGAAATATCAGAAATATCAGAAATATCAGAAATGCTAGGTAATGTTGTATAGATGATGTAATTAAATAGGAGTTCTAAGATACAAGCTCTAGTTTATATTGAACATCAAGTATGCCATGCTTTAGGAATTCTATATTTTTGACATGGCCGGTACCATATCCAATAATCTTAAACATTTGGATGTTGTGTTAAAGCTTCTTTTAAACGCCAGATTAGGATAAGTTGAGTGATGAAAAAGAAGAGGAGATAAGATAGGAATTAAGTTTGGAGATAGAATAACTAGCAAGAGAAGCAATTATATGAACAAAGAAATTAATAGGAGAGCGATGTCTAGTAACGCTAGATTAGGATAATGAAAGGTATAAAAGGTATAATCTAAAAGTCCTACAAAGAGTAGTAAATTGTTGAGAATAGATATTATAAAGGCATATTTGCTAGAAATATTATAGCAGTAAATGTTAGATACATAGTTCTGAATGCTGTATGCAAAACAGTGTGCCCATCATTATTTTTGCGTTTATGTCAGCTCCATTGTTCAGCAAAATCTTAGCAATAGGTAGATTCTTATATTTTAAAGCAACAGATAAAGCTGTAATACCGTCTTTATATTTTGAATTGACAAGTGTACTATCATTATTAATAAGATGCTTCACTTTTTCAAAATCACCATCTTTAATAGCGCGATGTAAAGCATATTTAGTCTTAGATTCAGACATCATTTTACTCCTTGTATGATAAAAATAAGTGAAATTGCAATAAAATAAAAGATTATAGCAATAGCACAAAAGAAAGCTAGTATACAGTTATGCTCCTAAGGCTACTAGCCTGAATTTTAGATAAGTAACTATCTTTTTTAACTAAAAACCGGACGGTATTCTTAGGCAAAAAAGCCTGTATTTACAAGGTTGGTTTTGAGATATTTAACATAAAATTTGGTGATTATGAATAGTATAATTGTAGGAATTGATATTTCTAAAGAGACATTTGATGCCGCTGTGTTAATTAATCATAAAGTTCAAACAAGAAAATTTAATAATAATTCTGAAGGATTTAACAAATTAGTAACATGGTTAAAAAGCAGAGAAACTGGACATGTTTGTATGGAAGCAACATGTATCTACTGGAAAAGCTTAGCGAAATATCTGTACGATTATGGCTATAAAGTAAGTGTAGTAAATCCTGCTCGTATTAAAGGTTTTGCAATGAGTAAACTTAGTCGTACAAAAACAGATAAAGCAGACAGTGTATTAATAGCAGATTTTTGCAAAGCAATGAAACAGGAAGCATGGTATCCACAGCCGCATTATATTCAAGAACTACAGCAGCTGGTTAATCGCCTGAATGTTTTAATTAAGCATAAAACACAAGAAACAAATAGATTAGAAGGAGCTTCTAAAGCAATTGCTAATAATATTCAAATGCACATTGAATTTCTTGAAACACAAATTAAAGAAATTGAACAACTAATCAATGACCATATTAAAAATAACAAAGATCTTCACAATAAAGCTATGTTACTTGAATCAATACCAGGTATAGGAGCAAAAACACAAGCTATAGTTCTGGCTTTTTTAGCAGATATTGAGAAATTTAGTTCTGCTAAACAAGTTGTAGCTTTTGTAGGTCTTAATCCTAAGCATCGTCAATCTGGTAGTTCTGTGCGTAGCGCTAGTAGAATCTCTAGAACTGGTAATTCAGATCTACGTAAGTCTTTTTATATGCCTGCTATGTCTGCCTTAAGACATAATTGTATTATCAAGCATTTTTCTCAACGTTTATCTAACACTGGTAAACCCAAAATGCTTATCCTTACTGCTGCTATGCGTAAGTTACTACATATTATTTATGGCGTTTTGAAGCATAATTCTCCTTTTAATCCTAATGTTTCAATCCAGCAAAAATAATAATTTTATAAAAACTTACATCTTTTTTATAAAATTATTATTTCTTTTCTTGACTCTTAACACGGTATCTAAAATTATACTATCACTATTGTAATATAATCTTCAGTACAGCTTTGCTTAGCAGCAAAGTATAGAACGATAAATAATTATTAAATAATTATTCATGAATTTTAACCTTTTGAAACCTTCGCAATCTGTTAAAGGGTTATCATATAACTTACAATATAACAAAAAAATAAATAAAGCACCATAATTTTTCTGAGTAGAATTTTGTATTTCACAGCTATTAATCATTAATCTAACTTTCTACAAACTCAACTAATTCAAACGAAAACCCTTGAGCTGCAAAAGCACGCTCTAGAATGGGTTTAAAATTTGATTTGATATAGCTATTTGCAAAGCTTGTTAGAGCCTTAATGAATATCTTTTTATTAACATTATCTTCATTTACAACTTCTAACTTACTAAACCATAGTTTATCAATAACTTGCTCATATTCGTAATGTTGAAGTATGTATTTTCGTACTTTGAACAATATAGAGTTAGAACTTAGCTCTTTACTAAGTTCTGAAAGGTAATCTTCATCACTCATTTGTTGCTGTAAAATTGTTGTTTTTTGATACTCCGTTGTGTTATTGATAACTTGTTTTGATTCATCAAATGGTATAACTTGTAACTGCTCAATATCATTGCTATGCACAGCTCGTACCTCCTGTAATATCTTGAATTTAATATGATCTGATAGTAAAATATTCTTAATCAACTTGATGTAATATTTGTTTTTAACTGCTGCCCCAAAATCACAAGATGTTAAAATTTGATAAGCAGTATCTGCTTCAAAGACTCCAGCTATTTTACGCTTCAACTGAGCCTTCATACTACGATCTGTATCAGATTCAATATTTGCTAGATACTGTTCTTTAAATCTTCCTACATCATTAAATCGAAAATTTCCACTATTAGCCTGATCAGTAGTTAGTAATTCATTTGCTAAGGCTTTTGCCATATAGTTTAGCACTGCTATCTTATTTTCAAAATAACGGAATGAATATTTATTTGATAACTTCAACAGTAATTGATTTATGAAGTATATGTTGAAGCTTCTACTAGACATACGTTGTAGTATAACTGCATCTTCTGGTGTTAGTGGATAATAATCTGCTAGTCTTTTTCTTTTGGGGCAGCATTCATTCTTTTCAACCTCTGAATTATCGATAATAGCTGGAGTTGCTAACTTACTGTTTTGCTCATAATCATTGTTTGATGGCTTGTCATTACTAACATCACTAAGCTCATAGAAATTCAAATTCTGTTGTTGCTGTTGATCTTCTTTTTCATTTCCTACTAACTCAATTTCTATAAAATCATCAGATTCAGTATATTTAAACTTCAAATTTTGCTGCTGATCTTCATTTTTATTTTGATCATTCTCTACTAACTTAACTTCAGTAGATCTAGATCTATTAGACTTCTTTCGAAACTGGTTAAGGTAGTTCAAAATTATAAATGCCAGAGATCAAATTAAATCTAAGACCGAATCTTTTAGGTCTATTTCGATATTTGTCAGCAATAATTTTGAACTACCTTAACCAGTTTCGAAAGAAGTCTATTCTAAAATTTTCTTCTGCCTTAAATTCAGGGCTAATATATGAATTTTTATATAGAACTTCTATAGCAACTTTAGGCCCTAAAACGCCTATTTCAGCATTACACCAAGCATAATAATATCTCAACTTAAATATGTTTTGAACTCATAACTATATAAGCTCCACCATATGCTTTTCTAGTAATGAAAGTTATTTTAGGTACTGTTGCTTTAGCATAAACATATAATAATTTAACTCCATGCTTTATTATACCATTACTTTCCTGATTTTGACCTAGTAAAAATCCAGGAGTATCGACTAAAGTAACTAATAGTATGCTAAATACATCACAAAATCTAATAAATCTAGCGGCCTTTCTTGAAGCGTTAATGTCTAAGCATACTGCTAAATATAGAGGTTGATTAGCAATAATGCCTACAGGATTGCCTTCCATATATCAAAATCCAATAATAATATTTTTAGCAAAATCAGGCTGCAACTCAAAAAATATCCTTCATCAGCTACTCTTTCAACTAGTTCATTCATATCATAAGGTTTATTAGGATTTATTGGCGCTAAAGTATTTAATTACATGTTCACTCTATCTGCTGGATCATTAGTTTCTTGATATGGAGTAAGATGAGTGTTTGATAAAGGAAGGAAATTAAAAAATTTTCTAATTTCAAGCAATGCTGCAATATCATTTTCAAAAGCCAAATCAGCTATGCCACTTTGCGTTGTATGCACAAAACTTCCACTAAGTTTAGCAGAACTAATATCTTCACCTATTACTTGCTTTACTACATCAGGACCTGTTAGAAACAGGTAAGAGGTATTTTTTTTACCATAATAAATCTATAAGCGCAGGAGAATACACAGCTCCTCCAGCATATGGTTCCATTATTACTGAAATTTGAGGTATTACTCCTGGAGTAATGACATTTTTCTGAAAAATCTCGCTATATCCTCCAAGCGAATCTATACCTTCCTGAATTCTAGCTCTTTCTAGAGTCATTGATACAGATTATTGGAGCTCTTAACATCTATAGCAGTGTCAATTAATTTACAGATTTTTTTAGCATACACCTCTCCTAATGAACCTCCAAGAGCAGTAAAATCTTTGCTATATACAAATACTAAACGACAATTGATTGTACCATGGCATTGTAATTACTCCATCACCAAGAAACATTTTGCTACTCATATCAAAGTTACTACAGCGATGTTTGGCAAACATACCTACTTCTTCAAAGCTCTAATGATCAAGTAAAACTTCTATGCGTTCACGAGCTGTAAGCTTCACTTTACTATGCTGAATATCAATTTTGCTACTTCCTCCTCCCCTTGCATAGCTTTTTGACGCTTTACTTCTAGGTTAGCTTATATCTGTAAGTTATTGTGATTCATAACTCAATCTTAAAAAATAATGTTGACAGAATTTTTTAAGACTTAGTATACTCTGAGCAATGTAAAAAGGATACATACAAGTATTTTAAAATTATTGAAGGTGATTTACTAATAATTAAAGACATAAAATATTAAGTAAGTATTAATTGAGTTATAATTAGAATATAAATATATAGTTAGCTATCAAATTATGTTGAATCTAAAAGTTGCAAAAGAACAAGCCACAATAGTAGTAGCAATGTCTGGAGGAGTAGATAGTTCTACTGTTGCTGCTATTTTAAAAGAAGATGGATATAACGTTATTGGTATTACTATGCAATTATATAATCATGATACAGCTATAAACAGAAAAGGAGCATGTTGTGCTGGTCAGGACATTTATGATGCTAAATTTGTAGCTAACCAGCTACAAATTCCACACTATGTGCTTAATTATAAAGATAAATTCAAAGAATCAGTAATTGATAATTTTATCGAATCATATATTAATGGTGAAACTCCATTACCTTGCGTTCAATGCAATCAATCAGTAAAATTTCATGATCTATTAAACTTTGCAAAAGATCTTCAGGCTGATGCATTAGTAACTGGGCATTATGTTAGGCGCATTGATACTGCTAATGGAATAGAACTACACAAAGCTGTTGATAGTAAAAAAGATCAGAGTTATTTTTTGTTTGCCACTACTAAATCTCAATTGCAATACCTACATTTCCCTTTAGGAAATATGACAAAAGATGAAACTAGGTATCATGCTAACAGGTATGGTCTACATATTGCAGATAAGCCTGATAGTCAGGATATTTGCTTTGTAGCTGATGGAGCATATCATAATGTTGTTGCAAAACTAAAGCCTAATGCTAAAAAGCCTGGTAAAATTGTACATATTGATGGGTACATTCTTGGTGAGCATCAAGGCATTATAAATTTTACTATAGGTCAAAGGCGTAGAATAGGAATAAGTTTTTCTGATCCACTATATGTTATTAACATTGATGCTCAACAAAATATTGTATATGTTGGACCAGAGTCTAAGCTGTTTAAAACAACTTTTATGATTCATAGTTTGAACTGGCTAGGTCCAGGAAATATGCTGGTAGAACCACTAGATGTAGAAGTAAAGGTGCGATCTACTCACTCAGCTGTACGAGCCAAACTATATCCTTATAGTAATTCAATGGTAAAAGTTATTTTAAACGAACCTGAGAAGGCTATTGCACCAGGGCAAGCTTGTGTAATATATAAAGGTGATTTAGTGTTAGGAGGTGGATGGATTGCTAAAGAACAAACTCAAAGTTAATATTAACTAGCTTTGAGTTTGATATAATGGATATATCAAAGAGTTAAAAAGAAATGAAAAGATAATTCAAGTTTGAAAAGGAAACAGGAATAAGTGTATCTTTTCTAAGAACTCTAGTTATCACTAGCAGCTGATACTCTATACTGAGCTTATTCTTACGATATTTTTCTTTATACTCTAACTCTTACCTTATATCGAATTTAGGTTATTGTAGCATTAAAAACGCCAGATTAGGATAAGGAAAAGTATGAAAAGCATAATGAAAAAGGTATACAAGAGATAATGTACAATTATAATTATGTGAGATATTAAATATAGTTTTAATTAATAGCCATTTATTTATTGCTCGCATGTCTGCAAATGCAAATTTAGAATAAGAAACAGTTAGAAAGAGATAATATACAAGCGTTAGAATGGTCAATGTTCAGGTTATTAAGTATAGTATTATGAACTAATACTTGTAGAAATATGAGCAATAAATAAACAGTTATTAATTGAAATTATATTTAAATATATCGCATAATTTAATTGTGCATTATCTCTCGTAGGCCTTTTACATTAGGCCTTTCATGCTTTTTCTTATCCTAAACTGGCGTTAAAAATGCAGACTTTTTAAACTTCACGAGAAGGTAAAGAAGTTTTTTTAAAAAATGGCCATAATTTCTTTATTCTATATTTGAGAGTTTGGCTAACATAATTCAGATTTCGCATATAAGGTTTTCCTGTAATATACTGATATCTATCAATTAATGATGGAATTACCTGCTTATAGTAAATATAATACAGATCTTGCATTATTGACATTGTAGTTATATGTCCCCATTTTATTACTTGCTGCGGTACCCTAGCTAAAGCTTCAACGCAAGCAATAGCTTCCTCAGCATCAGGATCATCTCTTTTATAAACCTCAGCTTTTGGTTCTAAGTTTGAGATCATATCAAGAATCATTGCTTTTAACATTAAGCCAGAATATTGCTCATTTTTATAGACTTTAACAAATATAAAATCTTCTTGTTTGATCATAAAATAAAGCTTTTGCTTATAGAAAAAACTTAACAGTCTAGCCCATAATAGTTTAATACCTTTAACTTTATTTTTACGATAAAATTTTACTGATTTTTCATAAGTAATTAAGCTATTAAGTCCTACACACTCAAGGTTTTGTAGAATTTTATAGCATCTGGATAAATCGCTACGCCTTGCATGTAAAACATTAGGTTTAGCCTTTGTAAAAGATGAATTAACTGAATGTCGGCCAACAATATTAGCATTAATATCGCGGTAAATATCAGCATAATGCCCCAATTCTTGTGCTGCAATGATTTGCAGTCTTGCTATCGCTGGCCAACCATCGCCATAAATAGATTGCTCTTGATAGCGTTGAGTAAAAAAGAATGGATTACCACCACATGAAACATATATTGCTATATTATTTCCATTGATACTTTGCATACCACTATTTTGACCAGCATATTTCCAGGTAGCAATATCCATAACATCTCCTATCTGGTTTGAATAGGATATAAATACTTCTACTCGTTCTAATAGCAGCCAATGAATTACTATTGGATGGGCTGATTGTACAAATAACCTTGCTAATTTAAGTAGTAGATCCTGTTCTACTGCAAGCTGCATAGCCATTTTTTTCTGTAAAACACTAACTATCTGATTAACTTTATGAATGACTTTATCTTTTTCTATTATTTTCTTATAAATATTAACTAGCATTGCTTTAGTATGATGCTGAAGCTTAGGATCATTAAGCTCCTCATTTGAAATAGCAATATTAACATTCAAGCTAGGTTCAGATAAACGAACAAAATTGATTTTTGGTTCAGCATCAACTCGTAGCTTTCCTGATTGTACTAAAGATTGAGCTAAATTTTCATATTCAACCATCATGTCTTCATGTTCTATAGCTGGTAGTTTATGAAGTATATGATATAAATTTGACATAATATTGCTTTAAAGATAGCATAGATATATAGATAATATTACTATAAAATATAACCACAAAATTTCATATAACTAAGCATATATGATATAAATTCTAGCAATATCTATGAAATTGATCTTATAGTTAAATATTTGATTGTTATTTTGCCAGTAGTTAATATTTCAAAAAATACACATTATACTCACTTAACATGAAGAGTTGGAAATGGAAGAAATGACAATAATTGTGTAGATCATGTGATATGTTGATTACTCATATGCTAGGTGAGTCAAGATAAGGTGAATTAATCTTACTGGTTAAAGACCAGTTATGGAAGGAGAAGCTAGATCTGCCATATAGCGAGTCTTGTGCTGCTGAAGGTAACAACAGTAGTAAAGCGTAGACAGCGAAATATTCGAGCTGAAATCAAATGGTGAACGTGATAGCACTGAAAGTGAGGTGTAGTGGAAGCCGATATGTTCTAGTCCATAGTAGGCAAAAGAAGATTGGAGGTCAAACTAGTGAAAATCCAAAAATTTTCAACTACCGGGGTCGCAGGCGTCAGCGAGTTTGTAAAGATTAATGACACAACTTGAGAAGTCCTTATAAGTCTTACGTAATTAAGTAAGTATCAAAGTACAAGTGGTGAAACATAAGGCTTTGGAGATGGTGTAAAGATGGCTGAGTTAGCCATAGTAGTGATGAAACTCAATAATGTGGGTAGAGCAAAGGGTTAGCAGAAAAGTAAGAATGTAAGAGGAAAAAGGTGTATTACCTTGATTATTCTCGATATTTACATCAGCGTTATATTTTAGCAGTAATGCTATATGATCATTGCAATAGGTAGGATATTTTTCGAAAAACTCATAATATACTTGAATTCTGTCAACAACAAGATGTAAAGCAGTG
This sequence comes from Orientia tsutsugamushi str. Boryong, assembly GCF_000063545.1. NCBI lineage: Bacteria > Pseudomonadati > Pseudomonadota > Alphaproteobacteria > Rickettsiales > Rickettsiaceae > Orientia > Orientia tsutsugamushi. The sequence continues at coordinate 2,020,134 of NC_009488.1, read as the reverse complement.
TGCCCATCATTATTTTTTGCGTTTACATTAGCTCCATTGTTCAGCAAAATCTTAGCAATATGTAGATTCTTATATTTCAAAGCAAGATATAAAGCTGTAGTACCATCTTTATATTTTGAATTGACAAGTTGTACTATCCTTATTAATAAGCTGCTTCACTTTTTTAATATCACCATCTTGAATAGCGCTATGTAAGGTATACTTAGTCTTAGATTTAAATATCATATATTTAATCGCTTCATTCTCAATTATTTCTACATTTTAACTAGCATGAAGTTTACAATATTCACTTAAGCGTTCTCCAATCTCTGGTAGTTTAAGGTATTCAGCAAGAGCTATAAATTCTTGCTGAGTTTCAAATATTATTTCTTGCCTTTTTTGAGGAGGTTTGATGAATATAGTTGTAATATTATGGAATCGATCAAAAAGCTTGATTAGTAACAGTTCTGTTTTATTTTGGCTGCGTAATATTTGTATCATTTCCATAGCACTGATTTTCTTATTATCCCTAACTCTGGTAAGGTCTGAAACCTGTTCTGCAATATTAGCACCAAATTCGTACCTTATTCTTTCTTTAGTTAGTTTTGTGTCTTCAAGTGTATCATGTAGTATTGCAGTAATAATTGTATCTGTTTCAAAGCTGTAGTCTGATACCATGTACGCTACTTTCAATGGATGTGTGTAGTAGAGTTCTCCAGTATCTCTCTTTTGCTGGCCATGATATTTTTTAGCATATTTTATTGCTCTTTCAACTTTATCAAGATCAATTTTGGTGTTAAATCTTACGTTGGTTCTGAACAGCTTATTTATTAAGCTCTCACTATAAAAATCTATCATTTTCCATCTCTAAATGGTTATTAATAAATTATACCATAATTTAAATTTTTTGTATACTCCAATCCCAGATAAAAACTGGAAAAGAAGCAAATTAAATTATAAATTTTTGGATTCAGTTATCACGATGCCAAAAAAACCAATCTTGAGTTGCATATCTCTGGTGTTAATGAGTAAAATTTTGCTGTAATTTTTTTTGGACAAGCATTTTTTCATTTATGCATAATCTAGTGTTTATTAACTTTGATGAGAGTTTTTAACAATATTGCAAAATTTAGAATACCTACTATTATAGTGCAACTTCACTGTACCAACTGGCCCATTACGGTGTTTAGCAACAATTATTTCATGAGATTCAGCAACTTCCATATTACCCTTAAGTTTACTTACACTGAACTAATTCAAACGAAAACCCTTGAGCTTCAAAAGCACGCTCTAGAATGAGCTTAAAATTTGATTTGATATAGCTATTCGCAAAGCTTGTTAGAGCCTTAATAAATATCTTTTTATTAACATTATCTTCATTTACAACTTCTAATTTACTAAACCATATTTTATCAATAACTTGCTCATATTCGTAATGTTGAAGTATGTATTTTCGTACTTTGAACAATATAGAGTTAGAACCTAGCTCTTTACTAAGTTCTGAAAGATAATTCTCATCACTTATTTGTTGCTGTAAAACTGTGGTTTTTTGATACTCCGTTGTGCTATTGGTAACTTGTTTTGATTCATCAAAATGGTATAACTTGTAACTGCTCAATATCGTTGCCATGCACAGCTCATACCTCTTGTAGTATCTTGAATTTAATATATGATCTGACAGTGAAATATTCTTAATCAACTTGATGTAATATTTGTTTTTAACCGCTGCTCCAAAATCACAAGAGGTCAAAATTTGATAAGCCATATCTGCTTCAAAGACTCCAGCTATTTTACGCTTCAACTGAGCCTTCATACTACGATCTGTACCAGATTCAATATTTGCTAGATACTGTTCTTTAAATCTTCCTACATCATTAAATCCAAAATTTCCACTATTAGCCTGATCAGTAGTTAGTAATTCATTTGCTAACGCTTTTGCCATATAGTTTAGCACTGCTATCTTATTTGCAAAATGACGGTTTGGATATTTATTTGATAACTTCAACAGTAATTGATTTATGAAGTATATGTTGAAGCTTCTACTAGACATACGTTGCAGTATAACTGCATCTTCTGGTGTTAGTGGATAATAATCTGCTAGTCTTTTTCTTTTGGGACAGCATTCATTCTTTTCAACCTCTGAATCCTTAGTAATAGCTGGAGTTGCTAACTCACTATTTTGCTCATAATCCTTGTTTGATGGCTTGTCATTACTAACATCACTAAGCTCATAGAAATTCAAATTCTGTTGTTGCTGTTGATCTTCTTTTTCATTTCCTACTAACTCAATTTCTATAAAATCATCAGATTCCGTATATTTAAACTTCAAATTTTGCTGTTGATCTTCATTTTTATTTTGATCATTCTCTATTAACTTATCTTCAGTAGATCTAGATCTATTATTATTTTTTTTATTAGACCTCTTTCGAAACTGGTTAAGGTAGTTCAAAATTATTGCTGACAAATATCGAAATGGACGTAAAAGATTCGGTCTTAGATTTAATTTGATCTCTGGCATTTATAATTTTAAACTACCTTAACCAGTTTCGAAAGAGGTCTATTATTATTATATCTATATATGTAGCTGCAATTTTTTGCAGGTTCACCTGCAAATTCTTGCAAATTGGTGTGAAAATTTTTTTGTTGTAGAAGGACAATTTTTTCTTCTTTTTTTCTTTTTCAGTGAAACGCTGAAAATTTTTTAGAAGTTTCACACAAAGAACATTACGCAACTTAAAATTGTTTTTAATTATTGTCCTATTTTCAACTTCAATGAAACCTGCATTTCTTAATTCAACCAAGCATTGTCTAACTCTGCGGTAACGAAGGTTTAACTCCTTTTCAAAAAAGTAATAACTTTCCTGTAATTCATCTATATCTTTGTTGTAATAGATATGTAGTCTATATACTATAAATGATAAAAGCTGTTTAGATGTCTTGCTTAAAGCTTTAGCATTATCGCCAATCAGATCTTTCCATTCTGCTGGAACAAAATTTCCAATAAAACGATAAAAGACAGTTGCATTATTGTTACTATTGTTATTAGCAATTTTGCAATTATTGCTTGCCAAATTACGCAAATTTAGCGCCATTTCTAACCTCCAAAAATGTCAGATATAGCAGGTGGTTCAGGCGATTTTAGCTATCAAAAACCACATTTTTTTTAGCACAAATGTAGCAATTTTGTAGCTACACTCGAAATTTAACACTCTGAAAGGCTTATAATAACTTAAGTAGTTTTAAACCATACAGCTATAAGTCAGATCGAAACTGCTGAATCTCAATTATATGATTGAGCTTCAAGAGGAACTTTAAGTCAAGGATTTATAAAATTACAAACTTCAATTGAAGAATCATGGACATCAATTTCAGCTTCCATTCAGAATAAAAACTCTATTAATGGCATTAGTAACGCCAGATTAGGATAAGGAAAATATGAAAGGTAGTGAATAAGAGGTATACAAAGAGATAATGTTGAGTTAAAAAGAAAATTTAAATAAAAAAGGAATAACCCAACATGAAAAAATGTATTATAACAGTATACTATTTAATAGATAATTTTTGCAAGATATATCAAGAGTGGGAAAGAAAGAGATTAATACCAAGTAGCAATCAAAGGAACAGAGATGGAAAGTTGTCCTTAGCTGAGTTATTAACAATAGCGATATATTTTTATTTGTCTCCATGCAAGGATTTTAAAAATTATTATCTATATTACTTGCGTCATAAGTATAAAGGATACTTTTGTTTACCAAGCTATAGTAGGATAATACAACTGTGGCCTAGAATGTTGCTACCGCTAGCTGTATTAATGCATTATCTGAAAGGAGAAGAGACTGGTATATATTACATACCTTTCATGTTTAAGATGATTTAACTAACTAGAAGAAATAAGTTAGATTAAGAGTTATCATGAGCTTTATACGCTTTATAAAATCTGCCATGTAGTTTGAGTTGATACATGAATTTAACTGTAGCCGTATTAATATTATTTGTCAATATGACAATAATATCTTGATGTTAATTGCGAAAATATAGCGTAAATTTATGTCTAATATTTGGCTAGTTGGAGTGCTAATTTTTAATCCAACAACTTGAATTTATAGTTGATAAAGTTAGAGTAACCTTCAGTTGATAATGTCGCTTAAAAATATTTTTTATTTTTACAAAAGTATTTGCTATGAAATAAAAAGCATACTACAGACTATAAGTTTAAGCTAATTTTAAAAATTAATAAGTTATTATTTAATTACTTCAATTTTAAATTAATGAAGGGTGATAAATATGCCAGTAACAGTATTTAAATTTACACAAGCAGCATTAAATAAAATGCAAGTACCAACCAAAGAAGAAAACACATTCCAATGTAGAGATGAAAAAGAAAGGAACTTAGTGTTTATAATATCATATACTGGATTTAGAAGACTATATTTAGGAATAAACATTAATGGCATGTATTATAAAATAAAAATAGGAGATTTTCCAGATCTAACGGTAGCAGAAGCTAGAAAAAAGATACAGCAGTTAAAAAGGGATATTGCTAAAGGAATAAATCCAATGGATGAAAGACGGAAGATAAATAAAGAAAGAAGAGAAAAAAGAGAGAAGAGGCTTAAATTAAAGAATGAACTAACATTCAGACAGGTGCATGAAAAATATACTGAATATAGTAGTCATCATCACAGAAGTTGGAAGAGAACCTCTGAAAGAGTAAAGATATATGCAGCATTTTTATACAATAAAAAGATATCAGAGATTACCAAAGAAGATATTCAGAAAATTTTTGATGAAATAACAGCAAGAAAGCACTATGTAACAGCAAACAATATTCTTATGAACTTAAGTCCCATATTCAATAAAGCTATAGAGTGGGGATTAATAGATAAAAATCCTGTTCATGGAATAAAAAGGCATAAGCAAGAATCAAGATCTAGATATGTAACAAATGAAGAAATGGAAAGACTCATGAAAGTGCTTGTAGAGAAAGAAAATAGCCAATTAACAGAAGAGCAAAAACAATCAAAGATATCAGAAACTCTGTTTTTATTTATAGCTTTATTCACAGCAGCTCGTAGTGGCAATATATTAGCGATGAGATGGGACGAGATAAGCCTTAGCGAAAAAATATGGTGTATACCAAAAACTAAGAGTAAAAATGGTAAACAGCTATATATAGGGTTAGCAGATAAATTAATAGCAGTATTGCAAAACAGAAAACTATGCTCAAAAAGTGAATGGATATTGCCAAGTGTAAAAGACAATAGTAAACACATATCAAGTTCAACAATACATCGAGCATGGGCTAAGATTCGGAAAAAGGCTGGAATACCGAATGTAACAATACATGATCTTAGAAGAACGTTTGCCACTTGGATGATAAATAATGGAGAAACAGTAGATACAATATCTCAAATATTAGGGCATAGTAATACTAACACAACTAAAATTTATATTATACATAGTTTAGCTATGGCAAAAATCGCTACAAATAAAGTTGTCGAAAATATGCTGAGGATATTCGGTCCCAATGTTTGTTTAAACGAGATACTATCTGGAATCTTACCATCATTAAGTTTCGGAGAAGAAAAATTGACAACAACTTAGCTAAGTAGTTACTCTACATTAGATTTTGTAAATTTTTGAAAATCACAGTAGTAGCATGAGAAATCTCATGCTACAATTGAGGCTGAAGGTGATTATACAAAATCAAAAATTATGTTGGGCATTATCGAGGCCGTTGAAGTATATGGGTTTGAGCATTGACGAATGGGGAGTAGTGCTAGCTGGAGTAGCTCCAGGAATTGTACTACTAAACAGCAGGCATGCTAAATTAGGCCTAGCCTTTATGGTTGGAGGAATTGCTCTATGTTATTGCTTTAAGAAAATTAAGAAGGTATCTGAGAATTTTTTGCTAAAAAGTTTTTTAGTAGCTAAAGGTTTATTGCCAGCTCCATTAGGATATCCAAGGCTTTTGGGCAAAAAAGTTGGCAAGTAATGAATCATCTCTTTAAGTAAAATGCTATACAAGAGCTGGTTAAATATAATAAATGCTTACTTTCAGTAACTATATTGCTAGCTGCAGCTAATATAATTGCGATAATGGCTGCAATTACCAAAGAAGAAAAGTGGTTGTTAATTCCAGCAATAGAGCCTGATCGTAAAATGACGGTTTCATCGAAAAATTACCATGAAACCTATTTAAAGGAATGGGCAATTTATGTGACGAAACTCTTATTTACTACTTCTCCAAATGATGTAGAAAGACAAATAGCAGACATGAAAGTGGCATCTAGTAATACTGAATCTTTAAATAAATTTTTTCATGATCACTTGCAATTTGTTAAAGGTTCAAATGTGTCTTCAGTATTTTTTCCAAAGAAGGTTGAGGTGATGAAAGATGGAGTATTAATTAGTGGAACGCTTCGCTACTGGTTTAGCGATAGTAAACATATAGCTGTCAATAAGACTTACCTTTTGACTTACAAGCGAAGTCCTAATTACCTTTTGTTGTTAACTGGCGTTAAAGAGAATGGAATAAAAAAATGAGTATTAGAATTTTGAGGTTTATGATAGGGTTTATTGCTTTAGTCAAGTTTAGTGATGTATATGCGGTAGAATATGAGTTAGAAGTTGATAATTTGCTGAAGCTTGAGATTTCTGATAGTGGGCCAACAAGAATTAATCTTAAAGATGAAAAAATCAATGATATTTTTATGTATCCTCAAAATGCAGCCGAAGTTGTAGTTCATGAGTCTGGATGTTTGTTTATTGCTCCACGAGAAGAAGAAAAGAAGCTTTATTTAACAGTAATAGGAGAACACAAAACAATTCAAGATTTAATGTTAACTTTTACTCCAAAAACTCCAAGCCATGTAACGCTTGTTAATGCTGCTACAAAAATAGAGGAAAAGGATAATTCAAAACAAAACAATACCAATTTGTTCAGTAATGACGTTAATACAAAAGAATTAACAGCAAAACTTTCTAAAAAACAAAGTAGAAAGACTAAGAAAAAGTAAAACTGGCTTAAAATGCTAGTTTTTACTTCAAAGATATCAAGCTCTGCATCAAGCCTATTAACACTACTTCAAAGTAAAATTTCATTGGTATGGAATAACTAGCACTAGGAGAATAATGCAAAATTTACTAATAAGCAATAACAATGTTCATATATCAAAAATCTCGACTAAATATGCTAAAACCTACATTTGGAATACAGTGGAATAATGTAGTTGTAGGCCTGTTAATTATAATTACTGCTTGTGTTTTTTCTTTTGAGCCAGCATTAGCTGATACCCTTGAAGGACAGCTTAATAAAATAGACGGACTTTTTAGTGGAAAACTAAAAACAATAGGTATATCAAGCGCAACTATTTTATCATCGATTTGGGCTGTAGCCAGAGGGAATATAAAGCTTGCCGGAGTCATGGTAGCAATTGGTGTTATTTTAGGCTTTTACCTAGATTGGATTGCCAGTGGTATGAAAATAACTTAGCGTAAATTAATTTATTGATAAGTTAGAAACATCATTCAAAAAGCGGAGGAATAGTGCAACAGGACAATTCAGACAATGATAATACAAAAGAAGAAGATTTAGAGCTAAATGATAAACTAAAGGCTGAATCCGCTGTTAGGTCTAATAGCAAGTTATCAGAATTAGCGAGTATTATTCGCCGAAAGCCAGTAATTGCCTTAACTTTCATAAGCATCACAATAATGCTTGTGTCATATTTTTTATCTGAAAGTGGAAAAACGAAAGAATCTATAACTTTTACAGAAAATCGTGAGTCAAGAGAAGCGATTTCTGGAGTAGAACAAGCTGTAGATTTGAGAGCAAAATGGACAGAAGAAATACTTAATGAAGTCAAAACATTAAAAGATAGATTAGAAAGTGTAATAGAAAGCAGATATTTAGAAACTACAGCCAAAATTAATAATTTTAACCAAAAACTTGAGATATTGGAGAATCAGCCTAAGCAGAGTCTATATAATAATGATAGTGATGAATTTAGTTCTGATCTTAATCAGCATATTTTAAATTCACCGCATGATAACAAAACAGAGCAAGCTCCTGTACAATCATTTGTCAATCTTAGTAGAGCTAGATCTGAGCCAAAAAAAAATGTTGAGAACTATGTTACTAGCGGCAGTTCTGTTAGAGCTATCCTGCTTACTGGGGTCGTTGTAGGTACAGGGACAAACAGCTCTTCATCACCAGAGCCAATTGTTCTACAGCTATTAGATACAGCTATTCTTTACGATGAATATAAAACCGATCAAATCAAAAAGGCGATTTTAATTGGATCATGTAATGGAGAGATGTCCTCAGAGAGAGCTAAATGTCGCATCGAAACTCTTTCAGTAGTCAATAACCAAGGAGATATTATCGAGAAAAAGGTGGAAGGCTGGTTGATAGGTGAAGATGGACGTTCTGGAATTAAAGGAATCGTGGTAGATAAATCGTCTAAAGTAGTAAGAATGGCTGCATTAAATGGAGTATTTAGCAGTATAGCTAAATTTCTTCAGACTAAGGCTATTAAGCCTGATATGACAACGGCTCCAACGTTAAATATAATGACTCCAGGTCAGGCTCAATCAGAGTTAAGTGTTGGAGATGCACTAAAATCTGGAGCTTATTCTGGAGCTAGCAATGCTTTTGATAAGTTGGCTGATTTTGCTATAAAACGAGCTGATTCCATGAGCCCAGTCATTGTTGTTGCCTCAGGTAGAGTCATAGATGTTGTGTTTAAAAAAGGTTTTGACTTATGCGAGCACAAAAAGAAGTTAAAAAATTCAACTTATGTACCATCAACTAGCCATGAAAAAGTTAATTTGCATAATAAATTCGACCAATCACAAAAGTTAGAGGAGCATTTATAATGAAGCTTTTATTATTGCTATTGGGCTGTATGAGCCTAACCAGCTTCTTTTTCGAAAGTAATTTTGACTGTAAAATTCCTAAAGGTCAAAAATGTAAGTCTTTATATGAAATAAAGAAAATGGCTGCTCAAGGAGTTTTTGACCCTGATAATCTTGAGAAAGTTGAAACATCAAAAATTAAATCAAAAAGGCGTTGTGTTCTATACTGTAAGCGATCTAAAGCAGTTCAAGGTGTAGATGTTGTTCACAAGTCGCCGAAAAAACCAAAAAAATATCTTATTAATTTATTTAAATCAAAACAGAGTCAAGGTGAACGCAAGCATACATAAGGATTTTGATCGAGAAAGATTTTCTAAACACTTTGTCTATGAATCGTATGATGAGGAGACTCAGCTATTCTTTAATCGTGGTTCAATAGGTTTTGTATTGCTTGCATGCCCATTGGCTGAAGCTAGTGTTTCGGCTCAAAATGAAATTGCTGAATTTCTAAAAAGTGATGAAAATTTACCAGCTGAAAGTAGCATGCAAGTCTTAATGATTGGTAGTAATAATATCGAACATTTTTTAAGCAACTGGCAGTTATATCGTAAAGGAGAGATATTTATTGAGTTAGCCAACAAAAGAACAGAGTTTTTGCGTGATCAAGCTCAAAAAGTAGGTTCTATAAAGGATGTAGTATTGTTAATTTCAGTTACTATACCTAATTTAAATGCAAATATCGATGATATGATTCGCAGACGAGATGCTTTAAAAGATACGTTTAGGTCCATTGGATTAAGCACTGACAATGTGAATGCACAGCAATTATTAAAGTTTCTGAGAGTAATATTTGGCTGGCCTGAAGAAGAACATTCGAATATTAATGAGTATGAAATATTGTCTGAACAAATTCTAAGTGGAGATTTTTCGTTATTTGAGAATGATGATTGTGTAAATGTAAATAATGATCAAATATTTATCAGCCTAGAAGCTCGAAAAAGGCCTGCAGAGTGCAAATTATCTGCCATGGATCTGTTTTTAGGCAATGAAATGCGTCGTGATGAATATATAAAATCAAATTTCCTGATTCATTTTGGTTTACAAATGTTGCCAAATCAAGCAATGGAAAGAACTGCAGCCATAACTAAAAGAGAGGCGCTAGAAAGAAATATTAATGCAGGAATGGGTAAATTTTTTTCATGATATACAGCAAGAAGCAGAAGATTTAGCTGATGTAGTAGCTGCTTTACAGAGTGGTGATAGAGTAGTTAATATTCACTTCAATGTTATTATGTTTGATAAAACAAAAAAGGCTAAGCAATCTGCATCAGCTTTTTGTTCGATGTTAAGACGCAGTGGATGGTATTTTGTTCCATGCAAATATGATCATGTAGCCGTGTTGCTAGCAGCGCTGCCAATGCAATTGGTTGAACAAGGTCAAAGAGGTGTATTGGGTCAAAAAACATCAGGAGTTGGAGTAGCCCTTTCTAGCTTAGGTAGAGGCATAAAAACTGTTTCCGTAGAGAGCAAAGTATTATTACCAATAATTGGTGAATGGAAAGGTGATTTAAGCTCTCCAGGTATGTTGTTAGCTGGCAGACGAGGCCAAATAATGTATTGGTCTCCTTTTGGTGGAGCTTTATTACCTGCATTAAATAAGCATGGAGCAGCTCCAAATGAGAACTTTAACCTTTGTATAGCTGGAGTTCCAGGGTTTGGAAAATCTGTTTTTATGCAAGAACTAATGCTATCAGTTTTAGGAGTTGGTGGTAAAGTTTTTGTTCTTGATTACGGAAGATCATTTAAGCGTACATGCTTGATTCTAGGTGGCAGCTACATAGAATTTGACATGAAAAATCCTGTATCAATTAATCCATTTTCCGAAGTACCAGAAGATGATAGTGCAAAGTCTATAGAAGCTAGATCGGATTTTTATCTAACTTTCCATCTATTTTAGCTACTATGGCTGCTCCACAGTATGGAACAAGCGATTTACAACAACCAATGCTTACAGAGAGCTTTGATATCAGTCTGGCAAAAAAGTGGCTCTAAGGCTGAAATAACCGATATTGCAGACTGGTTATCGAATAGAGAAGAATCATATGCTAAAGAACTTGGAAATATGCTTTTTCCTTTTACTAAGGATGGTCAACATGGAAGATTTTTTAGCGGTAAAGCTAAGTTATCATTGAACTCTGATATCGTAGTAATTGAAACTGATCATTTAAGGTCTGTACCAGAGCTGCTAGCAGTGATAGTTCAAATCATGATTGTTCATATTAATCAAACAATGGTCAAGGGAGATAGAAGTAGACCATTTTTAATTATGATAGATGAAGCCTGGAAGCTATTAGCTGGAAAGCGTTCAGGAGAGTTTATTGAAGAAGCTGGCAGAATAGCTCGAAAATATAATGGATCGATTGCTTTAGCTACTCAGCAACTCACGGATTACTTTCGTCAAGAGGGCTCTGCGTCTGAAAAGGCCTTTGAGAACTCATCGCATAAGATAATTTTGAAGCAAAATTCGGAATCCTTTAAGGCGATGCGAGCTAATCCAAAGCTTGCAGGCTTTGTTGATGAAGATTGGAAGCTGAATTTACTGCAATCTGTACATTCAAATCCTCCATATTATAGCGAAGTAGCAATTTATAGCCCTAATGTCTCTGGTGTGATAGGCAGATTAATGATTGATCCATTTACTCTACTGTTAACCTCAACGAATGCTAGAGATTATCAGGCTATAGAAGATCATATGGCTAAGGGTATGAATGTCAGTGAGGCAATTAATTATGTGATAAGAGAGCGAGAAATAATTCCATGAAGCACCAGGTAATGATGAGTATAGGCGCATTCTTTGCTTTATTTGCTGTTGCTTATCAGGTAAGTGATACAATGGCTAATTCATTAAATGCTGATATAGGTGTTGAGATTAAGGATTATGGTACTAGAGGGCATGTTTTTCCAATCATTGAGGAATCATTACTGGAGGTGATTATGGCTAAACTTAATGCTGCATCAAAAAGTGGATTGTTGAACCAAATGCAGCTGGAATTTCAGGAAAAAATTAGGCAAAAAATCATGAGACCAGTTCCAGTAAAAAATTTGAGTAAAGCTACTGAAAATAAAACGCGAATATATGATTCTACCTATGTTCAAAAGGATGACATTAAGACAAAAAATGGTATAATAATAGTAAGGAGAGGAACTAAAATAAATCCTTTAGAGATGATAAATTGGGGTGAACCACTAATATTAATTGATGGAGATGATGAAGATCAGGTCGCTTGGGTAAAATCAAGACCAGGAAAGATAGTGTTAGTTAATGGAAATCCTATTGAACTGAGCAATCTATTAGGCCGACACATATTTTTTGATCAATTTGGTATGTTGATTAGAAAATTTAAAATACAAGCTGTGCCAGCCATAATAGAGCAAGAAAATAACGTGCTTAAAATTAGCGAAGTAAGCACCTATTAAAACCATATGACGTACGATGGAAGTACGCTGTAAATAGTATAACTCAATATACTAGTCGATTCAACTTAAAAGAAGGTTTTATATGAAAAGTTGGAAATTACAGCAATTAGAACAAGATCTAGTCAAAATATTCAATTATACGCTTATAAGTGGTGAAATACAGGAGATAGTAAATTCGAGTGGTGAAACTGCATATTTAGTGCCAGGTGTAAAAGATATAGAAAATACTGCTAGCAAATTTCGAAAATATAAAAAAAGGAAGTATACATAATCAAGAAAAGCTGGTAAGTGAAGGAACTGGTAATTTTGTTAGCGATAGTAATGTCTATAACAGCTAATAACTGTTATGCAGCTGCTGGATGTGTTGGAAGATTTGTAAATCCTATAACAGATGTATGTTGGAAGTTCTTGTTTCCAATTACTATAGCTGGATTTAAGGTAGTTAGCAGTTCAATGCCTGATACTAATGCTTCTGGTAGACTTATATGTCTTTGTCCTAAGCCAGGGATTCCAATACCTGTACCTGGTATATTCCGGTAGGATTTTGGGAGCCAGTACGCCTTGTAGATGTTACAAAGTCGCCAATGTGTATGGTAAGTCTTGGAGGTTTGTCATTTGGAAGTGCTACTCAAAAAGGCATGAAAGATGATGCTGAAGGAAGTGCTTTTTATCACATTCATTGGTATGTCTATCCTGTGATTTATTGGCTGGAAATTTTGCTTGATTTTATTTGTCTGGAAATGGCTGCAGTCGATATAGCATATTTAACAGAGTTTGATCCATTATGGAGTGATGACGCTAAATCTGCGATTTTAAATCCAGAAACGCTGTTGTTTCAAAATGTAGCTGCTTATCAAGCATGTATAGCTGATTGCATGAGTTGTGGCGCTGGTTTATTAGCAAGTGATTATGCTTTTTGGTGTGCTGAATGTCAAGGAATGCTTTACCCTTTTACTGGAACAGCTGCGGCGCATAATGGTGGAGTTGGAACATCTGTATTAATGGTAAGTAAGTTTATGGCTAGAATGCATAGGCAACTGATGTTATGGGGATATTATGGTTATAAAGGCTTATGTGGCAAGTATCCCATGCCTATTATGAAGAAAAGTCAGTATCGACTACAAATGACTTATCCGATTCCAGAAACCAGATCCTGCAAGAGCATAGGCCAAACAGAAGCTACATGGCAGGCTGGAAGAGAATTTCCAGTTAATGGTGAAGATTTTGGTTACTTGATTTGGCGAAAAAGAGATTACTGTTTGCTTTGATAAGGGTTAGAGAGGAATATGGTTATACGAGTAATGATGTTGATGGTTTTATTATTTGTTAATAATGCTAATGCTTTTTTTTGGGCCAGCAAAAAACTTTTATTTTTGTCTCATTTTCAATGAGTGATGAGGCTTTAAAAAGCTATTTTGCTGAATCTCAAAAGGCTGGAGCTCAATTGATTATGCGTGGGTTAATTAATAACTCATTTACACAAACAAAGAATAAAACTATGGAGCTTGGTATTAGCTTCGATATAGATCCTAGCTTGTTTGAACAATATAAAATTGATGTTGTTCCTGTGATAGTAATAGATGATGAAAAAAGAGGATTAACCAAGAAATTAACTGGCCATATTCCTTTAGCAATAGCATTAGAAATTATGAATGAGAATACTCAATGAGATTATTATCTATATTAACTTTTTGATAGTGCTCAATATTAGCTGTTGTTTAGCTTCAATGCAAAGCAGTTATAATGAAGCTAGCAACTATAATGTAAATCTTGGAAATTCTTCAAATACACAAGAATTATTTCATCAAGGTAGTAATGTCAATTATCCTAACAATGATGAGGATTTAACCTACCATGGCCGTAATCAGCTTGGTACAGAAAGTGGGGCAATGTTATTTCAAGCTGAAAACAGTAAAAACAATGCCTTAACTCAACATAATATCAACGATCAAAATTATATGATAGCTAATTCAATGAGAATTGAATCTGATCCTTTAAGTGCCCTTGATAGCAGTAACTTCGTAACTCAAACAAGTAAAACTAATACTGAAATTATTCAAAGTTGTAATGAAGGTAGTAATTTTAACATTGAACTTATTCGAGAATTAAATGTTGAGTGCAGATTAGAGAATGTATGGCTTTCTTGGCAAAACCGGCAAATGGAATTTGCAACAGAAGAAATAAAGGAGAATCATAGTAATTGGCTTAAGAGTCGTAGCGATGTCTATGATGATGAATTAGGTGCACAAATATACTGCCTAGTAGATGATCCCGAAGCAATTGTAAAACAAATGAAATGGGCTATTGCTAATAGGCTTGGTGTATCTATACACCATATTGGTAGAAATTTTTTATTAGAAGTAAATGAAAAAATATGTATACTTCACTATGACTACAGAGATAAGACTCAAGAACTAAGGAAAGTAGCAGAATATTGGCAAGTTTTAAACCCTGAACTTGAGCAATTAACTGAGAGTAATGAATGCTATGAGGTCAATAGAATCAACTATGATGGTGGTGATAGAGTATTTTTTGACAAGTTTAAAGTCAATCGTCCATATTGGAAACAAAAGATTCTTTTTTCTTGTACTAGCGATCCAAAAGATGGCTGCAAACACCTTAAAATTCAGAATTGTGAATTAAAAAACAGCACTTGCCAAAAATCAGTAGCAAATATTTGTTTACTATGGCAGCACGATTATAGCTGTTCAACTGAGAAGCAAACAATGCTACACTCATCGTTGCATAATAACTCAATCTTTTGTTTAGGAGGTAATTGCAACACTCCAACTATTATACCAAATAGAGATATAGCTAAAGTAGCTCATCTAGCGATGCTAAATCAGATGAGCAAGGACATTAAAACAAATCCCGTTTCTGTATTTTCAGGTAAACATCGAAAATGCAAAAAAGATGTATTTAGTTTTTTGAATTGCTGCTCTTCAATGACTGGCTGGGGGCGTGATATAGGCTTATCGCAATGTAAGTCTAAGGAACAAGAATTAGCTTTATATAGGAAAAAAGGTTACTGCTACTATATTGGAACCTACTGTTCTTCAAGAATTCCGATATTAGGTATTTGCTTAGCTAGAAAGTCTACTTATTGCTGCTTTCAGTCGAAACTTGCAAGAATTTTTCAGGAAGAAGCAAGAAAACAGCTAAAAATGAACTTTGGTACACCTGAATGTCCAAAGTGTAGAGGCCTTACTGTTGAAGAGTTACAAAAAGTTGATTTCACTAAAATCAATATGGATGAACTATTTGGAGATATACTCACTAAGGCTCAAAACAGCATGAACAAAGACATTATTGCAGGAATCAAAGATAAAGTTCATCGTATGCAACAAACTTAGTCTAAATGAGCAGATTATTAATGTTTATGATATTAATTAGTCATTTATCCACTGTTGATGCTTCACCAACAAGATTTTTATGGTACAATGATAAACATGGTCATGAGCTTGATGACTCTGCTGCTAATTCTAAGTTGATGAGTAGGCCTCATGACCAGAGAATCGAGGAATTAAAGGAGCGATTTAATCGAGCTTAGCGTATAGCGCTGGATAATCCAACGCTCGAAAATGTGATTACAGCTCAAAGATTGCAGAAGCAAATCATGGAGAAGGCTCATAAGTTTGCTACTATGTGGCAACTAGCTACTCTACTTGATTACCAACTGATTAATGCTAATGAGCCTGCTAATAGCTTACATAGAAAGCTATATCAAGAAAAATCAGAGCAAAAAAATGATTTCAAACTCAAAAACATTGCTAAAAACTGGGGATTGATTTTGCAAGTTAAACAAGATTGCTTGCTCTGTAAGGCCTTTATGCCTATTGTTCAGTGCTTTGCTAATAAATATGCATTTCAGTTGCTAGCTGTCAGTAAGAATAATGAGTTGCTTAATAAACTAAATCCTAAGCATATTGTACCTGTATTATATTCAGTAGCTAGCGATGGTAAAAAAATATATGCAGTAGCTAGAGGCATAATCTCTGAAGATAAAATTATCGACAATATTCTAGCAATCGATAGATATTATCATAAGTTGGAGACTACATGAGCACCAAAATCAGAGTTTATGCCATTACAATGCTATTATTGCTACAAGCTCCAGTATCACTAGCTTGGAATATCGAAAACGTATTTCAAGGAATGAGTATTAATGTCACAAGATCTGGATCATATCAAGATCAAGCGGCTGGCGGATTATCTGCCAGAACAAGCCAAACATCATTTCAGCCATTTGCTATAACTCCACCATCTTTAAACATGAGCTGTAGCGGTATTGATGCCTATCTTGGTAGCTTCTCTGTTATTTCTGGAGAAGAATTAGTTCAATTGATGAAAAACATTGGTTCTCAAGCTAAAGTCTATGCTTTTTCATTAGGATTAAAAACCTTTGCTCCTCAAATTGAGAATGCTCTCAAAGACTTACGTAATCTAGCAATGGAGATGAATCAATTTGCTAAGGGAGATTGCAAATTAACAAAAGCATTATTTGCTACAGCTTTACCAAGAAACTCAGCTATGAGAGAAGCTGTTTGCCGTGATATACAGTCACAAAGCGGGTTTGATTATTTTGCTGCTGGTAAAAAATGTCGTAATTATTTAGATCAAAAACAAGCTCTGCGACAAGCACAAAATAAGGATTCAGAGTTATGCTGGATGATTATAACATCTTCACTAAAGCAGCAGCAAAGGTTGGAATACCATCAAATATGCGTGATTCAATCATGTCTATGACTGGCACTATCGTGGTTACAAACAATAATGTGTACTTTTTTGACTCCTTAGCTCAGGATGAAAAAAGTTGGATTAGTCATTTAAAAGGTGGAGAATCAGCTTCAATTTACAGCTGTGATAGTGTTAGTTGCCTGCATCCAAGCCTACAACGAAATATCACAATATCACCAGAGCAGTCTTATGCAGGTAAAGCTAAGCAAAAATTGACTGATCTAAAAAATAAGTTTGATAAGAATTCTGAATATAGCAACTCTGAAATAGCCTTTTTATCTTCGATTGGAGATATATTTCCAATTTATGATTATATCACATTAGAAGCTATTTCTGGAGTCACAATTTTAGAGATCTCATCAGAATTAATAGCTAGCTATACATTAGTTCAGCATTTGAAGGAAGTAATCACCGAAATACGTAGAGCCGTTACTTCACTAGGTGCTAAGCAAGTTTCGAATGAACATTTAGAAAGATATTTGAAGGAATTGAATCGAGTACAACTTTTTGCAAATGAAAAATGGACTAGCCTACAAACCGATGCAAGTCGAATAGATAAAAGGGCTAGATTAATAGAGCAGCATTTAATAGCGAAGGAGAAAAGTTAATGGATTACGTAATATACACATTTGGTGGTGGAGATCTGTTATGGCATGTGTTTAATGGCATAGGCAGAGGTCTTTGCTTCAAATAGCGAATACTTCACTCCAGTGGGTCACTTAGCCTTGACTATTGGTGGCATATGGGCTGCTACTAGGGCTATTTTTAGAGGAAATATCGGCATCTTTGCTATGGGAATGGTTTTTTCCATCGATATTTATTTTTACGCTGTTATTTGCCCCCAAATCTACTGTTTGGCTGAAGGATGAAGTATCAATGAGTGCGCCAGTAAAGGTTGATAATATTCCCATAAGTATTGCAATGTTTGCTTCTCTTTCATCGCAAACGAGTTACTTTGTATCTAAAATGTTGGAACAGCATCTTTTGCCAGCTTATGAAGGACTATCGAGCAGAAAAACTGGTATTATGTTTGGAGCTAAGGCTGTAGCTAAGATTCGAGATGTGCAAATACAGGATCCAATAACTTTAACTAATACGAAGGAATTCCTTAGACAATGCTTTATGAAGCCTTACATCATAGGCAATATTCTAGGTAAAAAAGCTGCTGCTCAACAAACTAACGACATTATAGGATTTATCGAGCAAAATATACCTAATAATTTTGGTATTTATTATCGCGAGCCTAGTAATTTAGCCATTAGTTTCAAGACCTGTAGACAAGCTACTCCATTGATTAAAGCGGCAATTCATAAAGAATTAAATGAAGGACTCCTAACAAAGTTTGCAGCTGCGATTGGAGTTCAATCTGATAAGTCAAATATGTTAAGTCAAAGACTAAAAGTCATGACTGGAGACACACTAAAATATTTACAGAGAGAGCAACAAGATATTCATGAATGGATGAAGCAAGCGATGTTACTTAATGCTAATCGTGAGTCATATGATGACTGGCGTGAGAAGTTTTCGTTATCAAGAATTTATTCTAATTTAGTTAGTATGCATGCAATTAGAGGGCTATTTCAACAGTCATTTTCGTACTTAGTAGCTGGCGAAATGGCTGCTCACATGATGCCTATTTTACAATCTGTTTTTTTTGCATTAGTAGTCTCAATGATCTTTATTGTATTTCCAATGGGCCTATTACCTGGCGGCTACAATATACTCAAAACCTGGATTCTATTAATAATATGGGTCAGCAGCTGGCCAGTATTTTTTACAATAATCCATTGCCTAGGAATGATCAGCTTATCCAGTAAATCTGGAGCTTTTGGTAATGATTATGGCTTGAATATGCTATCGCAAGGAAGCTTCGCAGAGATGATTTTATATAGCTATGCGACGTTTCAAATGCTTGCATCATCGATACCAATGCTTTCTTGGGCAGTGATAAAAGCTTGTGCTCATGCTACAGCTAACTTGGCCAGCCAGTTCTCTCCTATACCAGTTGCTAGCAGCTTAGGCAGTAACATAGTCGACAATAACTTGAGTATGGATAATTACAGCATAGGCAATAGAACTATCTCTCAACAAAACCTAGCTCCTTCATTACATATGGCTAATATTATCAATGATGGTGGTAGAACAGTCACTACAACGGCTGATGGTCGACAAATTATAAATGAAAACGTAGATTCATTGGGAAATAACTTCCGAGCTTCTGCTATGCTACAAGCTGGATATCAAAACCAGTTTACGCACTCTCAGAGCATTCTTGATTCACTGACAAAAAGAGAGGCCAATCTTATTTCAACAGGAAACTCCATTACCATGGAAATAGAGCCGACAGGATAACTCACGATGAAGCTCAGTCTATAAGCATCACTGATAGTGAATCTCAAGCTCTACAGGAGGTTGGTTCTAGTAGCATTGCTACTACTGATCATACAGGTAGTAGCCACAGTAAAAGTAGTGGAACTAGTGCTAGTGCTGGTGGTAGAGCATTTTTTGCACAAGTTAAAGTTGAAGGAGTGGAAAGACATAACAATAAAGGAGCTTCTTTAGCTAGATTAGGACAGTATGAAGATGCAATGGAAAATTTTGATATTGCTATTAAGTACAGATCAGATAATCCAGAAGCTTATTATAACAAAGGCATAGCGTTAATGAATTTAGGATACATTCAAAATGCAATCGAAAACTATGATATAGCTATTAAATATAGACCAGATTATGCAGAAGCTTATATTAATAAAGGTTTAACTTTAGCATTTTTAGGGCAATTGCAGAATGCAATAGAACATTTTGATTTAGCTATTAAATACGATCCTAGTTGTGTCAAATCATACTGTAATAAAGGGTATATATTAAGCTTATTGAATAGATATTCTGAAGCAATAGAAAGCTGTAACATAGCTATTAAATATGATCCAAATTGTGCGGATATTTATTATAATAAAGGAATGATTCTTGAGAAATTAGGTAAACACCAAAAAGCGATAGAAAATTTTGACATTGCTATCGCTATTAAGTACAAACCTAATTTTGCTGAAAACTATCTTGAAAAAGGAATTTCATTAGTAAGTTTAGGACAGTACTCAAAAGCTAAGGAGAATTTTAACTTAGCTATTAAATATAATCCTAATATCATTGCAGAATACGAAGCAATGTTTAAAAAGTTAACAGAATTAGAGAATTTTACTGGAGTAAAAGAGTATGAGCAAAAACTACAGATTTTGAAAAAATACTCTTGATGAATTTTCAGAATCAAGGCAATTTCACAAGGGGATCGCAGTTATTTGCTCATAAGTTAAGAATGTTTGGGCAAGGTAGTGCCAATGTTTTTACAATTGGGTTAGGATTATCGATATTCTGGATTATATGTCGATTATATCAAAAAGTTTTTCTGAGCAGTTTGTATTATTTTGCGATTGAGCGATATGTACAGCTTAAGCTAACAATTGGTGAACATTTTTATGATATCGATCAAATAGGAATCGTATTTTATAGTTTAAGGTTTAAAAAATGGATACACCTCAATGCTCAGGACTTTCTACATGAATTTTATACAGGTCAACATGGATTTAAAATACAGCAATTATGGGAATTCCTAATCAATTCAGCATTATTAGAAGGATTAATTGTTTTTGCTATTGGTGTGATAATCTCAATTGTTTTCTTTACGGCTCAAGGTAAAAAAACGATTATTAAGGCTAAAATTAGAGGTGCTGATTTTGTACGGAGTAAGAAATCTAGCTAAAATGCTAAAAAGCGCTAAAAAGGCCTCGAAAATCTGTTTTGGAGGCTTGCCATTAGTAAAGAATAGTGAAAGGCTGCACATTCTTATTACCGGAACAACAGGTACTGGTAAAACTAATATGCTTAACGAACTGCTACCACAAATTCGATCACAACAGGATCGAGCAATAATTATAGACCTTACTGGAGCTTTTACTGATAGATTTTTTGATTCTAAATGTGATAAGCTGCTTAATCCTTTGGAAAAAAATAGCGAGCAATGGTTGCCTTGGAACGATTGTTTTGAAGCAGCTGATTTTCATGATATAGCTAGTAGTTTTAGTAATTATACCCATAGAATCGATGACTTTTTTGCTAAAAATGCTGAATTAGTCTTGTCTGAAGCATTGAAGCTATATCAGGATGACAAAGATATCATAAAATTAATTCATACAATCATTTACTCTGATAATAGACAATTTGTAAAAGCTTTTAGAAACACCGCTGTATCAGGCATTATAAGCGAAAGCGCGCCTGAAACTTCTGCAGGAATTCAATCTACTCTTGGAAAGAATATTACTTCGCTACAATATTTAAAGCCTGGAGGTAATTTTAGCATCAAGGAATGGTTTAGTAATTCTGCTGAAACTGGATGGTTATTTATCACAGCTAACCCAAGTCAAAGAGCTACTTTACGCCCACTTATTTCAGCCTGGATAAGCATAGCTATCAAGGCTTTGATGTGTAGAAATCCTAATCATGATAACAAAAACATGTGGTTTATACTTGATGAACTTCCAGCTCTACAAAAAGTTTCGTCTTTACCAGTTGCTTTAGCTGAAAGTAGAAAGTATGGAGGTTGCTTTGTTGCTGGATTGCAGAATATTCATCAATTAGAAGCAATATATGGTTCTGCTGAATGCGCTTCTATGCTGGATTTGTTTAATAGTAAATTTATTTTTCGAGTTAGCGATCAGGTTACAGCTTATAAATCAGCATTAACACTAGGTGAGGAAGAAATTATTGAAACTCAAGAGAACTTGTCATATGGATCAAATACTATGAGAGATGGAGTAAATATGAATAATGTTGAGCGTAAAAAGCTTTTAGTTATGCCATCTGAAATTATGAATCTACCAGACCTTACATGTTATGTAAAGCTTGTTGGTAACTTTCACATCACAAAACTAACTATGAAGCTACAAAACTTAAATATAGCATATGTTTGGGGATATACATTGCTCAAAAAACTTAAGTTAGTGAATTATTAATTCAAGAATTATCCATGCTAACTTTTAAATTAACCACTTCTTCGTTTGATAACCCAGTATTTTCAGCAATAAATTCAACTGAAAAGCCAGCTTTTAATAAGTTCCTTGCAAGCCCTTGTGCAGCTTCAGCTCTGCCTTTAGCTATGCCTTCATCAATATATTTTGCAGCAATAGTTCTCATAATATTACCTTTTTCTTCTTCAGATAAATACTTAGCCAGAATCTGCTCTAATTCTGGTTGCTGATTCTCTAGTAATTTAGTATCAGTATACCATAAAAATGATCTTAGGTAAACATAACCTTTTTCTTTATCAAGTATTAAAACATGTTTGAAGTTTATTAGAAACTCTTGCCAAAGCTTTAACATATCTCGTTGATGAATGTGTTTTAGCATATATTCGAGCATTCCGATATGCTTTTTCCTAATAATTTCATCATTCGACATACTTTGCAAATCGACTAATTGATAGTCAGAGGTCATTAATTGCTTAGCTATCATTGAATCGGTAAATAAATCCCACAAATTTCTAGGTGCGTTGTAGACTTCTTTGCCGTTATAGATCACTAAATTATACACTAATGGTAATTTAGTTTTTTCTTTCTTATGCCTTTCGCACAATAACAATGTGTATCTCCATAACCGCAGAGCTGTCCAATAATCAACGGTTGATTGAGCTTCAATTAATATATAAATAAAAGCATTGCCATGCTTTTTGGTTGCAACTTTATAGACGATATCGCTATATTTTTTTAACGATTCTTCTATATAACTTTCTTGCTCTACTTTTATTTTTGATAAATCTATTAAACTCTTGAAATCACTTGGTAAATAATACTCTAGAAATTCTTGTGCAGCCACTGGATCGCTCATGATTGTCTTTGCCAATGAATCATGCTTTAATTTTTTTGTCATATTTTTCAGCCTATAGTTTTTTTTATAAAAAATGCTGCGTCATACTCTGCCTAGTGTTTCAGACATAATCTTGGTTGTATATTAGTTTGTATGGATTTATTCTTTTCATTAAGTTTTCTTATTTCAGGGCTGATAATATTTCTAACAGCATATAATCCTTGAGTTTTTAATACATTATTGAAGTCATTTTTGACTGTACAGACTACTGCTTCCTTATCCTCTAGAACTTTTTCAGCTTTTTCAGTATTTACGTCATTTTTAACTGCTAGAATGATCTTTTCTTTTGAGGCAGGATTATAGTTTTGCAAATTTTGGGCTTCAATGGCACATAAGATTTTTCCTTCGACTCCAGCATGTTTAATGCTTAGAGCAGTTTCAATATTCTCTGTAAGAATTGTTATAGAAGAGTAGTCTGAATTTTGTTGAGCAATTTCAACAAATGATCCACTAATTGTACCAACAGAATTTTCAGCTGCATCCGCTTTATTACATGTTTTTGAATTCAAGGCTAATATCTTAGCTCCAGTAATTTCATCTTTGTCATTTTTAACAAAAATAGTGAGTGCAGGCCAGGATTTTTGAGTCTCTTCATCAAAAACCATATTTGCTCTTAAATTAGGATTGTCAAAGATTTTTGAACTATAAATTTCTGTATGATTTTCTAAAAATTTGTTGACTGTTGTTACTTCCGCATTAGCTTTTTCCTTTTTGTTATAGTCGTATAGGGGCAAAGATTTTGCATATAATTCTTTAACGTCACTTTGATTAGGTATTTCAGATGATTTATTTTGTATTTCGTTCAATTTAATAAGTTTGGCAATTTCAGGTATTATAATCTGTCTAATAGCTTCAGCCCCATGAATTTGTAATAGGTCGTTGAAATCACCTTCTTGTGTTGGCATCACTTTTAACACCTTTGCTCCACTATTTTCGAGTGTTTTTTTCGCTTTATCAACAGTATTCATTGTTATAGAATTTTGTCCATCATTATCTGCCGCTATGATTATGTTTTCTCCTTCAAATGGTTGATAGTTCTTGAAATTATGTATGCCAATAGCAGCGATAATTTTTCCATTAATTCCTGCTTGTTTTAGACTTAAAGCTGTTTCAACGCCTTCTGTTATAATTGTTATAGGCGAATCATGTGGTGCCAATGGAGTAATTCTAACAAACGATTCGCTAATTTTGCCAAAAGCCCTCCTAGGGACTGAAATATCTGCCTTATCGCACGTTTGCGAATTCAAATATACAACTTGTACACCAGTAATTTTACCTTTCGCATTTCTTGAAAATGCTGAAAATGCTGGATAATTTTCATTCGTTTCTCTATCAAGAATTACACTTGCTCTCAAGTCAGAATTCATTGTAAAACAATCAATTCCTCTATGTTGTTCAAGATATCTTTTTACGATTTGAACTTCAGTATTATTAGTAAAATATAATGGAGAAGACTGATTATAAAAGTATTGAACTTTTCGAATTTTAGCTAGCTCATTTTGAGTGGCTTCTTTATGTACCTGCCGAGGATAAGACTCATTATAAGTTGACATTCCTACTATGCTTGTTAGATATTCCTTAGCTCTAACAAAATCACCGCCACGTTCTTTTCTGGCTAAGTCAAATAAATCTCCACCTTCGCCAGAACTAAAGTCATACCATTTTCCAGCATGCTTGCCACTAGTATTGACGACAATTTTCCCTTTATCTCCCCAACGTGTCTCTCCACGTCTTGATAAATGTTTATTAGGCTCTCCAAGCAAATCACATGCTATGGTTTCTGCATGAGAAGCTATTCTGTCTCTCAATTCTTCCATTAAATTATGATTGTTTGAATTATTGATTTTATCAGTCATACAGAACCTCACCTTCGCTAAATTTATTTGTATTTTTACCGTTTAAATGGTATAATATTTTTGCTGAGTGATTGTTGAGATAGTATTTCTGTTAACGAATCTCTCTAAGTTTCAGGACTTTCGCATTCTGCTTAGCAAAGTCGTATTTTTATTACCCTTGAGCTGCTCTATGCAGCTCATTTTACCTTCGAATACTAATTCTTGGATTTTGTTGTTCAGGCTTTGTGTTGATTTTTTCTGTAGTTGAAATATCGTTTGCGGTCTTTGTAGCCTTTAATTCATTATTTGGACTTATTTCTGATTTTCTTATATCATTAACTATATTAGGTTGTTCGATCTTAATGTCAGCTAATTGCTCTGGTTTTTTATCGTACTGATAATATTTAGCGTTTTTATGAAATCTGTCTCCTACATCAGTTACTATAGACTTAAACCAACCACAAATTTTACTTAAAATAGTTGGATTTTCTTTATTTAAATCTTCATTAGTTTTTAAGTTTATGCTTGCTGATTTATCATTTGGTCTGCTAAGCTGATTTATTAAGCTGTTAATGCTTCTAGTTGCTTCCTTATTGCAATATAGCTGTAATTTCTCTATATGCCTTGTCATAGCTACGTATGAGCTGCTTATATTACTTACTCCATTATGTAAAACGTATACATCTTTTATAGAAGCTCCCTGGGCCTTATAAACAGTACTTGCATAACCATGTTTAAATTGTATTTTGCTTGGGTCAAAACTCACATCTTGTCCTGCATCTGTCTTAGCTACAAATTCATTTTTATTAACCGAAGTTAAAGTTGCAAATTCACTATTTTGTATTTGTAAATCCTTATCGCTTTTTTGAAATACAATTCGATCTCCAGCCATGTAGGACTCTTTCCTTCCAGCTATTGAACGCCTATATTCTGTGCCTTGTAGCGTGCCATTAGCTTTTAACAAAGATCTAATACTTGAATTAAGAATGTCTACCTCTTTATTACGTACTGTAATTACCAATTTTTCATGTAGCTTAAACTTGCTTAGACTCCAGTTGTATCTTAACTTACTCATTGAGTCCTGCAACGTATTATCAAACTTAATACATTTATTTTGTCTCAGTAATTATACCGCTTAAAATATTACTCTCAGCAAACTTTGTTGCTGCTTCTCTACTCCAGTTTTCACTTTGTCTTCGAATATTCACTAAAACATGTGAACTGAAAATATTACTCAGCATCTCAAACATTCCGCCTCTTTCTATTGAAGCTAACTGCTTTTCATCTCCAGCAAGTATCAGTTGACAATTATTGTTTCTAACTACTCTAAACAGCTCTGCATATTCTCTAGTAGCAACCATTCCAGCTTCATCTACTACTATTAAACTGTCTCTAGTAACGCTATTTTTATATAAAAATCCTTTTATTGTATCACATTTCTGGTAGCCATTATCCTTCAGCACTGATATAGCCTTATGTGTAGGAGCAAGTCCAATAACATTTTGTCTACGATTTGTTGCAATTTTATATGCTTTTGCTAAAACAGTGGATTTACCTGTTCCAGCTCTTCCTCTTAGTATTCTAACTCCACTATTACTAAGCAAAATACGTCGTAGAGCATGTTTTTGCTCTTCACTAACACTTGTTAAGCTTTCGATATCGTTTTTAAGATGATAAATATCATTGTAATAAGCTTGAGTATCGATTTTATTAGCTATTCTTATTATTCTTGCTTCCTCATCTCTAACCTCAGTTGTCGTAAAATATTTACTACTTTCACCATCATCATGATATAACTCTAGTATTCTATTTGAACTAAGCACTTGCTGAACTAACAGTTCTCTTGCTGTTAGGTCTGGTATATCTTTCACGGCTTTTTCAATATCATGCTTAGTAAAAATAGATTTGTAATGTGTTATAGAATCCGTTATTACATCAACATCATTAATAATCTTCAAATGAGCCTCTTTACGTAACTCATTTTCATTTGCAACTTCATTAATTAAACCCCTAATTCTAGTAGGTCCAATATGCTCTTGCGGAACTGTACTTATCTTATCAACTCTATTTGTTAAGCCTAATTTAGCAAAATATGCATTAATTATTTCCTTCACTTTTTCGTGAATCATCTCAGCTTCTGGAATAATAAATGCCTTACCTTTTGATGTTCTGAATTTAGGCTCCAAGTCAACAGCTTTACCACCTAATTCTTCGCCATTCTCTTTAAATCTTCTTGTAGTAACCAATATATGCACATGCCAGTTTTTATCTCCTCTATGAGGCTTATGAATATCTATCTGTACTCCAAGACCATTTTTTACCCATTCCATTACATCAACTATTTGATGAGTTATTTCTATTCTATGCTCTAAATTCAATTCCTTATCGTCTGGCAGTGCTATTACGATATCCTTCAACAACTTACTGTTTCTTCGTTTTTCTGTTTGTTCCACCTCATTCATTAATCTTTGGACATTCTTGAATTTTTGATTTACATAATCTGGTATCAGTACTGTATGATATACGTTATCTTTCTTATAAGAGAAGTTATACCTTATATTTGTCTGCTCATTTTTAACAATAGTTCTTGCATTATACGCTGCCTTACAACAACTATCTCCTCCTTTACTTCTACTTAAAAATTCAATCATTGCAAACTGTATAGCCATCTCAACACCAATTCTCACCTGAGTTTTAAGTTAGCATGGTTTTTTTGATTTTGCTAGCACAAACTTCTTTTTTTTAACACTCAATCGGCTAATGAGTGCTCATTTTTTAGCAGTAAACTTTCAAGTTTACATATTGCGTATAAGCTTATTCTTTAATGAAGCTTCTAACCTGAATTCACGTTTTTTTGACTATAATTATTTGATGTTGGTTTGGCAGGTGCGGTTTTTTTCTTTACTGGAATTTTATTTTGATATATTCTTGCCTGATTTTTTTATCTTTCTGAATTACTAACAACGCCAATTTAGGATAAGGAAAATATGAAAGGTAGTGAATAAAAGGTATACAAAGAGAGGATGTTGAGTTAAAAAGAAAATTTAAATAAAAAAGGAATAATCCAACATGAAAAAATGTATCATAACAGTATACTATTTAATAGACAATTTTTGCAAGATATATCAAGAGTGGGAAAAACAGAGATTAATACCAAGTAGCAATCAAAGGAACAGAGATGGAAAGTTGTCCTTAGCTGAGTTATTAACAATAGCGATATATTTTTATTTGTCTCCATGCAAGGATTTTAAAAATTATTATCTATATTACTTGAGTCATAAGTATAAAGGATACTTTTGTTTACCAAGCTATAGTAGAATAATACAACTGTAGCCTAGAATGTTGCTACCGCTAGCTGTATTAATGCATTATCTGAAAGGAGAAGAGACTAGTATATATTACATCGATTCTACAAAGTTAGCAATTTGTCATAATAAACGTATTTCTAGCAATAGAGTTTTTAACAGAATTTCTAAAATTGGTAAGAGTAGTTATGGCTGGTTCTTAGGCTTTAAGCTACATATTATAATCAATAATAAAGGTGAAATAATGTCAGTTAAAATTACTAAAGGCAATAAAAGCGATCTATCTATAGCTTCAGTTATTTCTGAAGGCTTATCTGGTAAATTGTTTGGTGATAAAGCCTATATATCTAAAGAGTTATTTCATCAACTGTTGTCCAATGGTCTACGTTTATTTACTAATCTTCGCAAAGATATGAAAACATATTTATTGGACATAGATGATAAGCGTTTATTAAATAAACGTTCCTTAATTGAGTCTGTTTTTAATGTACTAAAAAAACATATGCATTTAGAGCATACTCGACATCGCTCTCCTATTAATTTCTTTGTTCATATCATTGCTTCTCTTGCTTCTTATTCTATCTCCAAACTTAATCACTATCTTATCTCCTCTTCTTCCTATTCTAACTCCTTATCCTAAATTGGCGTTTAAAAAGCCGTTTTTTTGCAGGGAAATATGGTGGAAATTTTTTTTTTAATTCTTATATCTGAAAGGCTTATGGTAACTGCTTCTTTAATTTACTGACACTATGTAAGCTTTGCATAAGCCTTAATTATTTTTAATTAAAAAAGTATTCAAAAACAGGAAAATTTCCAGTAATTTTAAAGAAAAGAAACGATAATAACTATAACTTAATTTGTATATCTTCAAATTTTATAAGTTAAATGAGTATACAAAATATATGTTCTAGCCTACTCGTTATATTAAACTCAGATTTCTTAAACTTTGGCATATAGCAACTAGCGACAAATAACATGCGTACAAAAGATGAAAATTATAGAATAGCAGTAAAAAAATTATGTGAGAAATTTAAGGCATATACCTATGAAATAAACCAAGTTCAGCATTATGAATCTGTTGATTATACAGATTCATACAAAGAAGAACATAGTGTAAATATACCTGGCATTGCTTCTTTTGCTCAAGCCTTGAAGGGTTATCAACTGCTTATTGATTGTTATCTATTTCTGTCTGATAATACCTGTTTGGAACTTGAAGAAATAAGCTATCATATTAATGAGATGTTTAAGCACAGACTTTATATTGATTTAGCTGATGGATTCGATCGTAAGTATTACAAGAATCTATTAAGTAAAAGAATGGATGATATAGAAAATAAAAAAGCAGCTTACATAGCTCATGTTGAGCGAGCAGTATTCAGTAGAGAAGATGGCACCATTGTTGATGGCAAACATGCTACTATTGTAAAGTATTCTAAAGATGATAATGGATATTATAAAATAATTTATAATGCTGGTTACGGAGTTAGGAAGGCTAATATGGCTCTTCAAGATAAAGAGGAATTATTAAAAGTTGCAAAAATTACTGATTATAAAAACAAGACACTGAATGCATATTACAGCGGAATTAAGTATTATATACCTGAAGATATCTTCTCTACAGAAGAAATAGAAGAATTAATAACTGCAGAGTTATACGATCGTGCGCTACAAAGTTCATTTAATAACCCAAGTGCTGCTAGTACAAAATTAGTAACACAGCAATTATATGGTAATTGTACTACCAGATGTATTAGAGAAGCAGTACGAGATAATATTGATGAAGCAGTATTTAGAGACTTATACTGCTTTATTACATTAGTTCCATATTCAAGTAAGTTGAAAATGTTGGAAAAACTAATAGATAAACCATTAGCAATTGGAATGCCAATTTTAGAAGAATGCAAAAAATCACTTACTCCAAATGAAAGATTTTTTAGTGAGTTACAATATAAAGTTAATAATATTTTGAGCATTAGCTCAGATGCATCTGTTAAAAATTTACAGCTTATAAAACTTCTAGACACAACTCACCCATTAATGTTACTAGACGATGGCTATCAATTTCTAGCTGATGTTATTGCTATGAAGCTTATTGATGCTGATATTATACAAAAGAATGTAGATAAATCACAAGCAGAAGTAGTATATAGTACTGACCTCTACTTAAATTTTGGCAATTTATATGATCAAGGATATAACTTTATTACTAAAAAATGTTTAATTAATGAGATAACAACCATGATTTTGTCATCTGATATTGCAAATCAATGTATGAGTGTAGAAAATATCAAGTATATAGTTAGAAAGCTGTTTTTTCCAGTAATTCAAGATAATGATTTATATTTAACTAAACCATTACTTTTGCCTATTAAGGAAAGATTATTGCAATGTATTGCAGACTATAACAGTAAATTTACATCAGATGCTTTAATGTTAAGTGAAGATTTAAATCAAGTTCTTAATTCTTGGCGTAATGCTTGTCTACAAGATTCAAAAATTGCTTCGATTATTAAAGCGCAAATAATTGGTGGAGATGCTGCACCGATAAATGTATTTGAACATTCTATAAAAAAAGAAAAAGTAATTTTAGAAACAAATGTGATAAAAAAAGGATATGTAAAGGAGGCCAAGCATGCGTTAGATTTAAATAGTAAGAAAGATCAATTAATACTAAGAGGCAGAAATAAAAAATATACTATAAGCAGATGAGATGTAACGATCTTTTGTTGCAAACATTTGCAATTAACCTTAAATTTATCAAAAAATACATTATCGCTACTGTCACAGTAGATTATATTTACCTCATAGCATAAATTGCTGATACATCTTAGCCATAAACTTGCTTACCATTAATATAGAAGTTCCAACTCCACCAGTATTTATAACGCCAGATTAGGATAAGGGAAAGCATGAAAAGCATAATGAAAAAGGCCTACAAGAGATAATATACAATTAAATTATGCGATATATTTAAATATAATTTCAATTAATAACGGTTTATTTATTGCTCATATTTTTACAAGTATTAGTTCGTAATACTATACTTAATAACTTAAACATTGACCATTGTAATACTTGTATATTATCTCTTTCTAAGCGTTTCTTATTCTAAATTTGCATTTGCAGACATGCGAGCAATAAATAAACCGTTATTAATTGAAATTATATTTAAATATATCGCATAATTTAATTGTATATTATCTCTTGTAGGCCTTTTTCATTATGCTTTTCATGCTTTCCCTTATCCTAATCTGGCGTTTATAATACATTTTTTCATGTTGGGTTATTCCTTTTTTATTTAAATTTTCTTTTTAACTCAACATCATCTCTTTGTATACCTTTTATTCACTACCTTTCATATTTTCCTTATCCTAAATTGGCGTTACTAGACATCGCTCTCCCATTAATTTCTTTGTTCATATCATTGCTTCTCTTGCTACTTATTCTATCTCCAAACTTAATCCCTATCTTATCTCCTCTTCTTCCTATTCTAACTCCTTATCCTAAATTGGCGTTAACATGGCAAATCTTATGCAGCAAAAAATTACTCTCCAACAAAAAAAGGCTAAGCTAATCATGGATGAGGTTAACCTCAAAATCAAAGAACGTAAAATGCGTACTCGACGTCTTATCGAAATGGGTGGACTAGTCGCTAAGGCTAAGCTTGATCACTTATCAGCAAACACTTTATTTGGTGCGATTGGTTTCACTAAAAGAAACTTTAACACAACATCCAAATGTTCAGAATCATTGGACTACAATCGGTAAAGATATTTTTGATAAAGAACAGCAAAATAAAGCTGCTGTGATTTTAAAATTTTCCTCTGAACCAGACGAAAACACTAAGCACCACATTCGCCTTCATGGCTTAAAATGGAACAGTTTTCGTCAAGAATGGTGCGGCAATGTTAAGGACATTGAGGCCTTAAAGAATTGCCTTCTCAATGTTCAGTGCAAACTAGAGCTTGTATCTTAGTTTTTAAATACTTATATGAACTAAACAGAACTTGATAATATAGCTAATATAATTTATAAATCAGAAGTGTAATACAATATTTATTAACAACAAGGGTGATTTATGTATAGTACTAATTTTTATCAAGCTGAATCTAGTAGCGAAAGTTCGATAAATATAGCGCAGCTAGCTACAACTTTTACATTAAAAAAAGAAGGCAATAATACTTTAATCTTGATTGGATGGAGTAATATTGAATATGCCAATATTATTCAACAAGTAAAATTGAATTGTAATAGAGAAAAAGAATCAGTTAGTTATCGTTATGTAGATAGTGATAGTAGTTATATAGCAATAGAATATCATGAGTACGCTGTACAAACATGCAATACATTATACGCAGTAGAAAACTTTAATTATGACCAACTTATGTCTGTAGTATTAAAGTATGATCATGAACCTCTTAATTATCAAAGACAAAAGTCATTAGATAATAAGGATTTAACCATTGCATGTAATGATTTGAGTGAAAATCTACTAGAGCAATTAGATACATTCACTGATGACGATAGACTTGCCTATTATAGTGATAATATTCGTGTTCATAATCAGGATCAATTTAGAGATTTTGTAGGTAATATACTATTAATTGATGATCCAGAACGATAATATATCTATGCCAAGCAGCTATACTCCATTGTGAAAGTAGAAATATATGTAATGCTATGTATGCTAGTTAGAAAAAGTTTGTATTCCAACTAGCATAAAGCTCACAGTATTTATTTAGCTCTATGGCAATTTCTGGTAATTTAAGATATTCAGCAAGAGGTATAAATTCTTGCTGAGTTTCAATAACGATTTTTTGTCTTTTTTCATAAGGTTTTATGTGTATGGTTTGAATATTATGTAGTCGATCGAAAAGCTTAATTAATAATAGTTCTGTTTTATTTTGGCTATAAAATGTTTGAATCATTTCTCTAGAACTGATTTTTTTATTATCCTTAATTCTGGTGAGGTCTGAAACCTGTTCTGCAATATTATTACCAAATTCTTGACTTATTATTTCTTTGGTTAGTGTTGTGTCTTCGAGTGTATCATGTAGTATTGCTGTAATAATTGTATCAGTTTCAAAGCTGTAGTCTGATACCATATAAGCTACTTCTAATGGATGCATATAATATGGCTCTCCTGTATCTCGAAGTTGTTTGTCATGATATTTTTTAGCGTAAAGTATTGCTCTTTCAACTTTATCAAGATCAATTTTAGTATTAAATCTTACGTTGGTTTCAAACAGCTTATTTAGTAAGCTCTCGCTATAAAAGTCTATCATTTTCCATCTCCAAATAATCTTTAATAAATTATACCATAATTTAAACTTTTTATATGCTTCAATCTCAGACAAAGTCTAGGAAAGAAGCAAATCAAATTGTAAAATTTTTAATCATTAAAATGTGTTATTTTTGATTAAAAAAATTGTACTGGAATATTGCAAGTAATGGTTGTAAACTTGCCTTTCTCACTTTCTATTTCCATTTCTCCATTAAGTTGATTAATAAGGTAATTTACAAACCATAATCCTGATTCTAACATTTGTGGATAGTCTCGTACCAACTCAAAATCAGCTAATTTAGCTTTTATATCTCCTAATTTTTCTTTTGAAATACTGCTTCCTTTATCGTGTATTCTAAATTGTAGTATGTTATCGCTTTTTATATAATTTTTTACAGTAAACAAATGAACTGTAATTATAACCTTGCAGCTGTGATTAAATCTAATGACTCCTCCTATTAATTGACTTAATATAGCTTGTAAGTGATCACTATTTCCAATCACAATATCCTTCATTTTGTACTGAAAATTGTAATTGATTTTTATATCTTTCTCTTTTGCAATGTCTTAAGTCTCATGACAGCATCCTTTACTAGCTTTTGTATGCTAAATTTTTTTAAACATAAATTTTCATTCTCAATTTCGCTTCTAAGCGTGTAAACTACATCATTACAGTACTCTTGGAGATTTACTGCTCGATTTAATATTGTTTCCAGCTTATCTTTATTTTCTAAATCATTTAACATGATCTCGCTTGCTAGCCTTACAATTTCACTAGTTGCAATATTAAATCTATATTTGATATTCTGTATCAGATTCACACAATATTCTTTCAATGATTCAGCTACCTCGACCTGATACTTCGCTTTTCTTAACTTTGTTATTATCTCCATATATTCATCGATATTCTCCCTTTCTCCATTCACTAGCGTAATTGGTATTGGAGGAATTTGTACCATCCATTGGTTTTTCATAACATTCGCCAAAAGAAGAGTTAAAACTAGTTATTGGCACTTCAAATGCAAAAGTTATGTAATTATTTTCCTCTTTTGCTCTTAGCCTTCCTTTTAGCTGATGTATAAGATGTTTAATAAATGCTAATCCTTCTCCTAGTTCTTGATATGTTACCAAATTCAAATTCTCTAGTTCGGAATTTATTCTTTCTAATTTTTCTTTAGAAGGGCTTAGTACTATGTTTTGTACTGTAAATTGTAATATTTCTGAATACTGATTGATGTTAATAGTAATCTTGCTATGCTTACTACTATTTATAATAGCACTACCAATTAACTGACTTATTACTGCTTTTATTCTAAAACTATCTCCAATCAGAACCGTCTTTATGTCATTTTGAACATTTAGCTTTATATTCTCATTTTCAAAATGTTTCCTCATTCTGATAACGGTATTATTTATTAGCAATTCTATGTTAAATGTTTCAATCCTTACATTTGTTGATGCTATGTATTGTCTAAATAAAAAAATCATTCCATTTAGAGAAGTTATTATATTTACTTTTTTTCTGTCGTAGTTATTTACTATTAGCCTAAAATATTGTATCCACTCTATGCAATTTATGCTTACTTGCTCAGATTCCTCTAGCTGGCAGTATAGTTTTTGCATTTCAGAATCTATCTGTTTTATTGTTGTGCTATTAATTCCTTCTGTAGATAATTTTTCAGTTAATTTATTGATTTTATTTTGACCTTCGTATTCTATAGGCATAGAATTACCCTGCTGTTTTAAGTGTTAAAACTGTTATGCTAGAGATTAAAAAGATAAATTTAGTTGTTTATATGCTTTTAATCTCTATCGGAATATTATCTAAATCTTAAATCTCAGATAATATCAGGTATACAGTATCATTTCGATTTTTGTCAGTACATGACTTTTTGTCATATTTATGAAATTTTTTTTCATAATATTACACATTGATGCGAAATTATCGCATTGTTATTTACATCTAAAAAAAACAAAATATCTTTCAAAATGAGATATACAATTGATTCTGAGTTATAAAAAGACTTTGATAATTTAGTATATTAACTGAAAAAGTTCTGGACTTATCTTCTTTGCTATATTCTATTCTAGCATTTATATCGAGCTGTGTGTTTTTATAAAATTTTTGTGATAATTTTCTGTTTACTGTTAATCAAGCTATCTTGCATATGCAAAACGGTGATTATTATCAGTTTTTTTCCCTTATTCTTAGCTAACTCCTAAAGCAAATAATAGTTTATTGCAAATCTTGTTTTTGCTATTCTTCTAATTAGTTAGAATCACTAGTAGTAGCATCATCTCTTCCTAGTGGGAGAAATAATGATTCGCAATTTTCTAATTCACTAACAAAGTTCTCTTCTGATACAATGGAACATATTTTGTTTGGATAATTCCAGTTTTCATACACTTTCCCATGTGTACCATGGTATTGAACATCAAGATTATTTGCACTCTCATTATAAAGCTTAATAACTTTACTACAAGGCATACAAGATAATTTTGATATTCCAATATATGCTTCGCTATTATATGATTCATGATAATCACTGTGGATATGTTCTAACAAAATCATTTCAGCGTGTATTTGATTATTAGGAGTAGAGTGATTCTGAATTATTATTAAATTTTTAATGAAATCACCATTGTCTTTAAAATAGCTGCATACCCTTTTTATATTAAGGTTTATTTTATAAAATTCTGACAGTGATGATTTAACTTGATTAATTAAACGATAATTTTTACCTAAAACTTCATTACTATTGAGAAAATCTTTTATCTGACTATATGCTTCACAAAGAAAATTATAATGCTCATGTCGATCATCTACTGTTGTTGTAGCAAGCTTAGCTTGCTTGTAATGCGTTTCTACATTTCTCATGATGCCAAATATAAGCTGTTTAGATTGTCCAATATATCCAGTATTAAGCTTAAATACAGAATTCACAAGTTTGTTTTTTAATTTGTTATCATTGAGAACTGATTTAACTAATTCATCTGATAGGCTATCTTCTTGATTATTTATACACGACGTAATTATTTTTTTAGTATTCAGTAAAAATTTATCACATTCACTTTCACTGCCAGTATTAGCGTTATAAGTAACATAATATCTTTTGTCAAAAAAAGTCCCTGCTACAGCTATGGCTACGCATACCTTCTTGTTATAAACCGCTAGAATCTTAGCTAAGGAATCGAAAGCTTTTTGTTCTTCAGTCCTAGATGTATTCTTATATCTTCCACCAGCAAGAGCAAAATCACTATTAAACTGCCTTTTATGTATATTATTTAATATTTGCCTATACATAACAGTATCCTTCATTATTAGTGGTATTTTGCCCTAGAAGATATGCATCTTCTTCAACTGATATATATAGTTTCTGCATAAAATAATCTACAGGTAAGTCTTCTGATATAGCGTTATATCTTGTACTAAAATATACTAATATTACATTACTAGGTACTTTTTGTATAAGAGGCTGGATATTATCTTTTTCTATGCCTGTTATTGTATATCGTTTTAGTAGTTCTTTAATCTTGTAATTCAAAGAAAAACTTTTTACTATACTACTCCCTACACATTCAATACGGTTTATCAATATACCATTTTCGCTTAAATAATTTGCAAGCAGAGTATCAGCATATATCTGTGTGTTAAAGTTAAATCTTACATCAGTATTATTATTTACTAGATACTTTATTGTACATGATGCTTCATTGGTTAGATTTTGTGTATTGCGCTGTACATCACATACTTCTTCACTTATTGAATTATAAGACTGAAACAACATTTTAGTCTTATAATTCAAAGCTAGCTTTTCTGCTGTATCACCGTCTTCATCAGTAATATTCTGTTTTGCACAAGATTTCAATAGATACTTTGTTATGTTATATTTTCCTTTGCTAGCTGCAGTATGTAGGATAGTTCTGCCTAAGCTATTTTGTTTATTTATGCAATTCTTATCCTTTTTTACAAAAAGCTTAATTAACTTGACTGCTAATTTCTCATGATCAATATCAACATAATTTATTGGGAAATTATCATATTCATCTTTTGTACATATTGTGGCTTTCCTTTTTATCAAAAATTTGGCTACAGGAAAATTATTAGTGACAACTGCATAGGGTAGCAAATCAGTAGCATTTTCTGGAGAAATTTTACTTATTTTCTGTATATCTGATTTGTTTATATAAGCACTATCACTAAATTGCTCTTTATACCATAGCAAAAGTTCCTCTCTAGACATAATAATTTATTAACCTTAATTTAAATAAAATTAAATTCGCTTAATTTGTATTCTAGCAATGATTTTTTATTTTGCAATAACTGATATTAAGCAGTATCTCAAAGAAGAGATTGATATGTGCAATAGATAATAGATCCTCCATAAAACGTAAAACGTAGCTATGGAGATATCGTATTTTTAGATTTTTTTTGTTTATTGTTATTCTTATCACTAATAATCATAGCATTACTTTTGCTATTTGAAGTAGTAATTAAAGTGTAGCTAGAGATTCATTTGTACCTTTAATAGCAGATTCTGAAGTTTTAATGAAATAACCTCTAGCTAAATATTATCTAAATCTTGAATCTCAGATAATATCAGGTATACAGTATCATTTTGATTTTTATCAGTACATGACTTTTTGTCATAATTATGAAAAATTTTTTCATCTTTTTTAAAGTAGATGCGAAATTATCACATTGTATCTCTAGCTTCAAAAACATCATTCAAAAAAGATTTATAAAAAAAGCTCTGCAGCAGTTATTATTACTGGCTTTAAGGCTTATTTTCTACTATAATTCATAGTAGAGATTTAATTAATCAAAAATTCTTGTGTCAATAGCAATTTCTAATGAACCAAAGCCTTTTCTTCACTGGGTTGGAGGCAAAAGGAGAATTGTTGCTAAACTAATAAAGCATCTTCCTTCAGGGCCATACTATAATTACTATGAACCATTCCTTGGAGGTGGGGCTTTATTTTTTCAAGTTAGGCATCTGTTTAAACAATGTTTTTTGTCTGATATTAATCTCAACTTAATTACTAGTTATAACGCTGTAAAAAAGAATCCAAATGAGGTTAATAGATTACTAAATCTATATCACAAAAACCATTCTGAAAATTATTACTATAAAATAAGGGACAATTATTATAGTAATGATCCTAACGATATTACTGCAAAATTTATATATCTTAATAAATATTCCTTTAGGGGAATTTATAGGCTAAACAGAGACGGCACATCCGCTCAAACATTTTCTGATAAGTAATATCTTAAGCTTCATATTTGCTCTAGAATAAACAAATGTAGTAAACTTTTAACCGATGTATCAATTTGCGCAATGGATTTTTCATTTATAGGGCCTCAACAAAATGACTTTGTTTATTTCGATCCTCCTTACCACCAATCAGGAGAAAGGTTCTACACTAGAGTCCCATTTGATGAAAAAGAGCAAATCAGACTACGAGATTTTGTTTATGAACTCAACAATAAAGGTGTTAAAATTATGCTTTCAAATAATAACACTACCTTTATTAAAGCTTTATACAAAGACCTCTTCATCACTCATATTGGAGTTACATACTCAATTAATGAACAACGCAATCTCGTTAATGGGCTAATAATTACCAACTATAAAACTTATTAGTTATTAAATGTGAACCCGCCATCCAAAACGTATATGAATAGGAAGTGGTCTATAGTTAGCCATTGTGCTACATTCAATGTCTAAATATGTATCTCTTGATAAGTTTATTGTTGTACCAACTCCTACATCTATACCAGTACCACTATCACCATTGAAAACTGATACTAGGCCACCTGTAACAAAAATTGATGCTTTGTTACCTTCAATTATATTGTAATAATAATTTCCTTGAACAAAGTTATCTCTACAGTTGTGATGCCCAATAAATCCTAATCTTATATCCATTCTGTGCCGATCTAATCTATAACCAATTCCAGCTTCTAATGTATCGTAGTTAGTAGCAATACCAGTTGAAAATTTTATATAGAATTGTGAAGTATCAATACTAACTTTAGAAGTATTGAAGTTTACATTATTATTCGCTGTACATATTGATGGTGAAGATAATACAACGAATGCTAATATAACAGCATAACACGGTTGTAAAAGTGATTTTAAAATACTCATATCAGTATCTATCTAATTTAATATTTTT
The DNA here is from genome assembly GCF_000063545.1 of Orientia tsutsugamushi str. Boryong. NCBI lineage: Bacteria > Pseudomonadati > Pseudomonadota > Alphaproteobacteria > Rickettsiales > Rickettsiaceae > Orientia > Orientia tsutsugamushi. The sequence goes on along the minus strand of NC_009488.1, from coordinate 1,980,556 downwards.
ATAAAGTTAATGTTAATTATACTTTTTGTCAATTCTATTTCCTAGAATTAATCTATTGTATCTGTTTCAAAGCTGTGGTCTGATACCATGTGAGCTACTTTCAATGGATGTGTATAGTATAGTTCTCCAGTATCTCTCTTTTGCTGGCCATGATATTTTTTAGCGTAAAGTATTGCTCTTTCAACTTTATCAAGATCAATTTTGGTGTTAAATCTTACGTTGGTTCTGAGCAGCTTATTTATTAAGCTCTCACTATAAAAATCTATCATTTTCCATCTCTAAATGGTTATTAATAAATTATACCATAATTCAAACTTTTTGTATACTCCAATCCCAGATAAAAACTGGAAAAGAAGCAAATTAAATTATAAAATTTTTGATTCAGTTATCACGAACTAACCTTAAGTTGTATATCTCTGGTGTTAATGAGTAAAATTTTGCTGTAATTTTTTTTTTTGGACCAGCATTTTTTCATTTATGCATAATCTAGTGTTTATTAACCTTGCTGAGAGTTTTTAACAATATTGCCAAATTTAGAATACTGATTAGTATAGTGTAACTTCACTGTACCAACTGGCCCATTACGGTGTTTAGCAACAATTATTTCAGCAGTATTATGACATCTATCTTGTTTAGCAATCCATTCCGTATATTCTGGCGTTCCAGGAGCTGGCTCTGATCTAGATAAGTAATATTCGTCACGATATATAAGCATTACAATATCGGCATCCTGTTCAATGGAGCCTGATTCTCTTAGATCTGATAGCAACGGCTTTTTATCAGGCCTTTGTTCAACAGCTCTAGATAATTGTGATAATGCAATTATTGGAATATTAAGTTCTTTTGCAAGTGCTTTTAGGCTTTGAGTAATTTCAGAAATTTCATTTACTCTATTATATTGACTTCTATTTGAATCAATCTTAATTAACTGCAAATAATCAATAAATAATATTGCTAAATTATGAGTGCGTTTAAGTCTACGAGCTCGTGATCTAATTGCTGATATTGAGATTGCAGGAGCATCATCTATAAAAAAATTCCACTTTTGTATTTCATTTTGTACAGTCTTTAACTTATCAACATCTTGTTCACCTATTTTACCGTTAAATAATGCAGAGCTATTAATTTCAGATTCTATAGAAAGAATTCGAGTAGAGATTTGCTGAGATGACATTTCTAAAGAAAAGAAGCCAACTGATGGTACATTATCTTTAGTATTTTTTTGAGTAAGAAAATATTTACAAGCATTTATTGCTAAGTTAACTCCTAAAGCAGTTTTACCCATTGAGGGCCTGCCAGCTAATATTATTAGGTCAGAATTTTTAAATCCTCCAAGCTTTGAATCAAGGTCAGGTAGTCCACTACTAATACCGTTAATAGAGTTTTTATTTTTAATAGCAGATGAAATTGATGTCCATGATTCTTCAATTGAAGTTTATAATTTTATAAATCCTTGACTTAAAGTTCCTCTTGAAGCTAGATCATATAATTGAGATTCAGCAGTTTCGATCTTACTGATAGCTGTATCTGCTAAAGTAGAAGAATATGCATTCGTTGCTATTTTTTCTGCAATTTCAATTAAATAACGCCGCAGTGCGAGATCATATACTATTTTGCCGTATTCATTAACATTAACTATACTTAATGCTAAAGTTGTAAGTTTAGCTAGATAATCTACTCCACCTATTTCCTCAAATGCGAGTTCATTGCCTAGCATATTTTTGAGCGAAATTACAGTAGCACTAATTCCTTTACTAATAATGAGATTAATTGACTTATATATTTTACCATGTAATGGTTCATAAAAATGTTCCGGCAGTAAAAATTCGTTAATGTTATATAGCGCACGATTGTTAATCAGAATTGCCCCAAGTATCATTTGCTCTGCTTAAATATTATTTGGAGCAATCTTTGCAAGATCTTTTTCCATATCACTCTTTAAATTTTATTAAAATTATTCGAACTTAACTAACTCAAAAGAAAACCCTTGAGCTTTAAAAGCGTACTCAAAATCTTTCAGATAATTCCCTCTGATGTAACTATCTTCAAATTCTGTTTTTGCTTTAATGAATATTTTTTTATTAACATTATCTTCATTTACAACTTTTAATTTACTAAACCATATTTTATCAATAACTTGCTCATATTTGTAATGTTGAAGTATGTATTTTCGTACTTTGTACCAAGTTGAGTTGGAGTCCAATTGTTTACTCAGATTCAAGAGATACTCTTCTTCATTGATTTGTTTCTGTGAAACAGTTTTGAGTTGCTCAAATGGTGTAACTTGTAATTCTTGTCGTATCCATATACATCTTGTACAGCTTGTAATATCTTTGATCTATCACATTCTGTTAGTGTAATATTTTTAAGCAACTTAACAAAAAACTTAGTTCGAACTGCTGGCCCAAAACTACAAGAAGTCAAAATTTGATAAGCCATAGCTGCTTCAAAAGAACCAGCAATTTTATGCTTCAACTGGCTTTCCTTACTAAGATTTGTCCTTGTTTCAATTTGCGCAAGATATTTTTCCTTATTAAATTTTTCTACGTTATCAAGTCCACAGTTGTCACTATTTGCCTGATCAGTAGTTCGTAATTCATTTGCTAACGCTTTTGCCATATAGTTTAGAACTGATGCCTTACCGCCAAAATGATAATTCGAATATTGATCTGCTAGCTTTAATAGTAATTTGTTGATAAAGTATATGTTAAAACCTCTATCAGACTTATGTTGCAGTGTAACTACATCTTCTGGTGTTAGTTGGGTAAAAGTCTTCTAGCCTGTACCTTTTGAACCATTCTTTTTTACCATTCGAAGACTTGAGAATCTTTGTTATTAGTGATTCAATGTCTTTATTGCGATTTTTAGTTGAAGTCCGTATATCATTTTCAAAATCATCAACATTTTGAAAATTTTGTTCTTCATTTTCATTTTTGTTATTCTCTACTAACTCACCTTCAGTAGATCTAGATATTTTAGATTTTTTTTATATATCTATATATGTCCCTGAAAAAAGTTTCAGGTTGACCTGAAATTTCTTTCATGTTGGGACGAAATTTTTTTTCTGGTAAGGCTATATTTTCTTCTTTTCCTTTTTCACTATAGTGCTGAAAATTTTTCAGAATTTTTATGCAAGGAACATTACGTAACTTAACATTGTCTTTAATTATTGTCCTATTTTCAACTTCAATAAAACCTGCATCTCTTAATTCTACTAAGCATTGCCTAACTCTTCTTTGACCAACATTCAGCTTATCTTCATAAAGTTGATAACTTTCCTGTAATTCATCTATATCTTTGTTGTAATAGATATGTAGTCTAAATACTATGAATGATAAAAGCTGTTTAGATGTTTTACTTAATGCTTTTCCATTATCTCCACTTAGCTTTCTCCATTCTGGTGGAATGATATTTCCAATAAAGTTATAAAATATTGTGTCATTATTGTTACTATTATTTTTAATAATATTACAACTATTACTACAGGGCGCATTTTTCATCTCCAAAAATACAGCTATAGTAGGTGTTTTAGAAAATAATTTTTTTATAAAATTACAGTCAAATTTTTGTTCAAAAGGTTGAAAATAGGTTGAAAAAAATTTTTATGCCAAACATATATAAATCTTCATACTTATACTATCTGCCTTAGAAGACCAATTTTTCCTATAGCACATCTTTAAATCAATGATATGTCCAAGATTATTAAACTTTATGTCTTGATTTAGATTATTAAACTTTATGTCTTGATTTTTCGATGATAGCAACTTTATACGCTCAAGTTTCGTTAACCATGTATTTCTGTCTATGCTGTGTACAGCCATTGTTTCCCTCTTACGTTCTTACTTTTCTGCTAACCCTTCGGGCTCCACCCACATTACTGGATTTCATCACTACTATGGCTAACTCAGCCATCCTTACACCATCTCCAAAGCATCACTTGTACTTTGAATACTTACTTAATTACGTAAGAGTTATAAGGACTTCTCAAGTTGTGTCATTAATCTTTACAAACTCGCTGACGCCTGTGACCCCGGTGGTTGAAAATTTTTGGATTTTTACTAGTTTGACCTCCAATCTTCTTTTGCCTACTATGTAGTCTAACATATCGGCTTCCACTACATCTCACTTTCAGGGCTATCACGTTCACCATTTGGTTTCGGCTCGAATGTTTCACTGTCTACGCTTTACTACTGTCGTTACCTTCAGCAGCACAAGACTCGCTATATGGTGGATCTAGCTTCTCCTTCCATAACTTCACTTTCATCAGTAAGATTAATTCACCTTATCTTGATTCACTTACAACTATCTGTATATTACATTTGGTGAAGCTGCCTTATATAGAAAATATGATAAACAAAAACTACTATGCAATTATTCAAATATGCTTTTTGAATGGAAGAGATGGCAACATCCAGTCTATCTAGTATAAAAATGCTGCATTACATGGAATTGCTTTACGCATTACAATCATTGAGCTGTAATAATGAGCTAGCTCGTTTAGACCAAGTACCGTTTGGAAATTTAATGTTCAAAATAGCTAATTGTTCTTTCATTTCTTGCTTGCGTCCTAACAGTGCATAGCTTTGAGCAATTCTATAAATAGCTTCTGGATAATATGATGTATGAGAATACTTATCCACTACAGTATTAAATCTATTTAAAGCTGCAATAGGATTTTTCTTATTTAAATAAAACTTTCCGATATCAATTTGACTACTAGCTAAATTTTTAGAGATAACATTTATTTTTTCTTTTGCTTTTACAGCAAAATCACTTTTAGGAAATTTATCTATTACTTGCTGTAGCGCTAATTTTGCATGAAGAAGCTGCTCTAGATCTTGTTGATTATGAGCTTGCTTGTATTCTGCCAGAGCTTTTAAATAGTATACATCCGCAATTTTTTGATGCACAGGGTGTAATCTAATAAAATTATCTAGCACCTCAGATGCTTCTGAATATTGTCCTGCTAAGTATAGACTATAGCCTTGCATTAATTCTGCCTTTGTTGCAGTATTTGAGCCAAGATGTTGAACAAAAATATCAAAAAATTGCTTTGCAGCAGCATTATATTTTTTCTTCTGAAAGAGCAACTCAGCTCTTGAGTATGCATCATCTTCTGAAAGGTAAGTAATTATTGTTTTTTCTTTTGCAAAGATTATGCAGTTAGTAAAACATAACAAAACAAAAAGAGTGCAAATAAATCTAAACATATTAAGTAATTTATTTATTATAGTATTTAGGTTATACATTACTAAATTTAATATTATTTTATTGTACAAATATTAAATAAATAATAAAACAGTTGGTGCCCTTGACTGGACTTGAACCAGCACGCTTTTATGAGCGACAGATTTTGAATCTGTTGTGTCTACCATTCCACCACAAAGGCAATTAATACTTGCATGAAGTATACAACTTATTTATAAAAATTAAAAGATTTAATGTTCTAACAGTAATTAAATTATGACACTACTAAATTTTACAATACGTTCATATTATTTGAAGCAGTTTTATAAAAATTTTATGTTTATAGAATATCATTAATGTTATTAGAACAGGTTATATATATTATGTGTAATTTAGAAGTGTCTAAAAATAATAGTAGTAGAAATAAGTTATGGTCATTAATTTTTGGAACTCAATTATTGATTATTGATCAATTAGTTAAGTCATTTTTTATTAACTTTTTAAAAAAGACTCCTGGAATAGCAATTTCAATTTTTAAGTACTTCAAAATATCATATGTTTGGAATTATGGTATTAGTTTTGGAATATTTAACTATTATTATGATATTGGCAATATTTTTTTTCTTATTGTTAATACTATAATTGTACTATGCATTTGCTACTTGATAACAAAAGCTAAGAAATTATTGCAGTTTAATGCTTATATGCTAGTAATTATTGGTGGTACTAGCAATATCATAGATAGAATGCTATATGGTGCTGTTTTTGATTTTATAGATATATATTTGATAATATTTAATTTAGCTGATTTATATATTTTTGTTGGTACAATATTGCTAGTAATTTATTATTCATATTATGAATGATAAATATGATAAACTACATTTTATTGTACTATATTATTCAGAGTGCGATAGTAAGTAGAATAATAGTTACAGTGATAGATTGATATTAAAAACAGAAAAATGATAAGAATAAAGGAAACATATATTCTTTGTACTGCACTCAAAAGTATCACTTTATATCTATGATGCAAGTAAATAGATAATAATTTTTAAAATTCTTGTATGGCAACAAGTAAAAATATATCACTACTGTTAATAACTCAGCTAAGCTTAATTGTTACTTTGGTTATACTACTTGCTATTAGTATCTTTCTTTCCTACTCTTGATATATCTTGCAAAAATTATCTATTAAATATGTATAACCAAACTACTATAAAGCAGTTATAATAGCTTGGCTATTACTATGACCTAGATATGCTTTTCGAAAAGTATATAAACGCCAGATTAGGATAAGAAAAAGTATGAAAGGTATAATAAAAAGGTATACAAGAGATATTATGTAATATCTTTAAATATAGTTTCAATTAATAGCAGTTTATTTATTGCTCACATGTCTGTAAATGCAATTTTAGGATAAGAAACAATTAGAAATATGTAATATACAAGTGTTATAATGGTGAATGTTCAGGTTATTAAGTATAGTATTACGAAAGAATATTTGTAGAAATATGAGCAATAAATAAACGGTTATTAATTGAAACTACAGATAATATATAATTATACATTACCTCTTGTATACCTTTTACTCACTACCTTTCATATTTTCTCTTATCCTAAATTAGAGTTTCAAATATTAATGAATGAGGTGGAACAGACTGAAAAAAGAAGAAACAGTCAGCTATTGAAGGATATCGTAATAGCACTGCCAGACGATAAGGAATTGAATTTAGAGCATAGAATAGAAATAACTCATCAAATAGTTGATGCAATGGGGGAATGGGTGCAAAATGGTCTTGGAGTACAGATAGACATTCATAAGCCTCATAGAGGAGATAAAAACTGGCATGCGCATATATTGGTTACTACAAGAAGATTTAGAGAAGATGGAACTGGTTTAGGAGATAAAGCAGTAAATTTAAACCCCAAATGCAGAACAGTTAATGGCAAAAAGTTTGTTATTCGAGATTCCGAGATGATTCATGAAAAAGTGAAGGAAATAATTAATGCATATTTTGCTAAATTAGGCTTAACAAATAGAGTTGATAAGATAAGTGCAGTACCGCAAGAGCATATTGGCCCTACTAGAATTAGGGGTTTAATTAATGAAGTTGCAAATGAAAATGAGTTACGTAAAGAGGCTAATTTAAAAATTATTAAGGATGTTGATGTAATAACGGATGCTATAACACATTACAAATCTATTTTTACTAAGCAGGATATTGAAAAAGCAGTAAAAGATATACCAGACCTAACAGAAAGGGGAATGTTAGTTCAGCAAGTGTTCAGTTCAAATAGAATACTAGAGTTATATCATGATGATGGTGAAAGTAGCAAATATTTTACTACAACTGATGTTAGAGACGAGGAAGTAAGAATAATAAGAATAGCTAATAAAATCAATAATCAAGTTTATTACAACGATATTTACAATCTTAAAAGTGATATAGAAGGTCTAGCAAATGTTAGTGAAGAACAGAAACAAGCTCTAAGGCATATTTTGCTTAGCACTAGTGGAGTTAGAGTACTAAGAGGAAGAGCTGGAACAGGTAAATCCACTGTTTTAGCAAAAGCATATAAAATTGCAACAAATCGTGGACAAAATGTTATTGGACTTGCTCCTACTCATAAAGCGGTATCAGAGCTGAGGAGCAAAGGTTATAAGGAAGTCTATACAGTAAAAGGATTTTTGTATAATCGAAAAAAAAAATTTTTATGCAAAATAGGTTAATAGTAGTAGATGAAGCTGGAATGGTTGCTACTAGAGAATATGCAGAGCTGTTTAGAGTAGTTAGAAACAATAATTGTCAACTGATACTTGCTGGAGATGAAAAGCAGTTAGCTTCAATAGAAAGAGGCGGAATGTTTGAGATGCTGAGTAATATTTTCAGTTCACATGTTTTAGTGAATATTCGAAGACAAAGTGAAAACTGGAGCAGAGAAGCAGCAACAAAGTTTGCTGAGAGTAATATTTTAAGCGGTATAACATTACTGAGACAAAATAAATGTATTAAGTTTGATAATACGTTGCAGGACTCAATGAGTAAGTTAAGATACAACTGGAGTCTAAGCAAGTTTAAGCTACATGAAAAATTGGTAATTACAGTACGTAATAAAGAGGTAGACATTCTTAATTCAAGTATTAGATCTTTGTTAAAAGCTAATGGCACGCTACAAGGCACAGAATATAGGCGTTCAATAGCTGGAAGGAAAGAGTCCTACATGGCTGGAGATCGAATTGTATTTCAAAAAAGCGATAAGGATTTACAAATACAAAATAGTGAATTTGCAACTTTAACTTCGGTTAATAAAAATGAATTTGTAGCTAAGACAGATGCAGGACAAGATGTGAGTTTTGACCCAAGCAAAATACAATTTAAACATGGTTATGCAAGTACTGTTTATAAGGCCCAGGGAGCTTCTATAAAAGATGTATACGTTTTACATAATGGAGTAAGTAATATAAGCAGCTCATACGTAGCTATGACAAGGCATATAGAGAAATTACAGCTATATTGCAATAAGGAAGCAACTAGAAGCATTAACAGCTTAATAAATCAGCTTAGCAGACCAAATGATAAATCAGCTAGCATAACTCTGAAAACTGCTCATGATTTGGAGAAAGCACGGACAAAGACAACTGTTTTTAGTAAAATCGAAAACTGGTTTAAGTCTATAATCAATGATATCAATGATAGATCTCATGTGAATGAAGAATATTATCACTTTACTGCTAAACCAGAGCAAGAAGCTAAAGTAGAAAGAGTCCAGCAAGAGAATTGCATAAAGCAATGTACCACCAAAGATATTTCTACTCCATTGTTTATGCAAATCAAAGAACAAAGACAGTACAATTATGATGTAACCATTTTGTCTGCAGAAGGAAAAACGATATCAAGTTTTCAGGAAGCTGGCATTGATAGCAGAATGGTATATAGCTCAAATGTTAATAATTTGAAGTACTATCAACCATTTCAAGGAGAAAAGATTCTTATAGCTGCAAATAATGATAAACAGAATAAAGAATATGTAAGCACTATAAACGATGCTGCAAAAGTACTGAAAAGTAAAGGAGCAATCACTAGCATCGTAGTTCCTTCAGAAGGTGAAGATTTTAACGAAATGCTAAAAAATAAAGGAGCCACAGCTGTTAAGGAGCTTGTGATACCTGAAATCATGAAATTAGTTAATAATCAGAACGTAAAAACAGACCCTGAACAAATTGTAAAAACTGATATATCTCCAAAAATTGGAGTTAGACGGTAGTACTGAAGATAGAAATTACACACATGCCTACGTAAAAATAGTAAATAAACAAATAAAGCTCTAATTTAGTGTCAAATAGTTGAGAAATTTAGACTCCAAAGATTATTATTGAAAAATCTAATCTTACTATGTATTATTAAACTAACTTAGATTTGTAGTGATTAAGTATAGTATACATAATAATTGATGCAACTATAATAAAACTAATATACTCTTCTGTCGCACTATGGCAATAATACTGACCATGGCGTCTTAATCTTGTGTTTAATCTTATAATTGCATCAATTATTGTGTATATCTACGTCTTATTTTTATATCGCAGCTTTAACCAATAAATACTTAATCTAGAATTATACCGTCAGTATATCTTAATACTCCAATTATTGCTACTTCTTTTATTAACTATTCAAGTTAAAGTAATAGATATAAAACATCTCACAGTATAATCTATGTAATTCGCATTATGCCACGCTAAGAGAATACTGAAAGCATTTGAACTTTTGCAAGCTCTACATTTAACAGGAAAACTATCTCAATAATCACTTAGCAATAAAATTATAATTCAAACGGTAAAAATAGCAAATGTTTATACCGCAAAACAATTTAGTGACGCGAAGGTGAGGTTTTATATGACTGACAAAATCAATGATTCAAATAATTTCAATAACATTCATAATTCAAAAACAGAGATAGAAAATTCTAAGGCTAACAGCTGGAACCACAACGTGGCTGTAAAGTTGATAAATGGTGATATTGCTGATGGTATAGTGCTGCTTAGTGATCATAATAGCTTAAAGGCTAATAACACTCTGAAAGAATCAATAAACCAATTAATCAATGATTGGAAAAATAGTAAAGTTGAGCCGCATGACCGCTTGATAATTGCTGGTCATAAGGAAGCTGAAAATATTAATCAACACATCAGAAATTATATGAAGGAAAATGGTGATCTAAAAGGCCCAGAATACAGCATTTTAATTTCAGGAGCTGAATCAAAAAAATATGCTAACTACATGGCTGGAGACAGAATTATTTTTCAAACAAACGATAAGGATTTACAAATACAAAACAGTGAATTTGCAACTCTAGTATCAATTGATGAAAATAAGTTTGTAGCTAAGACAGATACAGGAAACGAGGTAAGCTTTGATTTGAATAAAATAAGCTTTAAACATGGAACATCTATAATGGAACATCTATAAAAGATGTATATATTGTGCATAATGGAGGAGTAAGCAATATAAGTAACTCTCGTAGCTATAGACATATATTGTAAAAGAAGCTACTAAAAGCGTTAACAGTTTAGTAAATTAGTTCAAGCAAGGCAAATAAAAACTCAGCTAGCATAACTCTGAAAATCGCGTACAATTTCAATGAAGGATGGATCCAGGAAAAACAACTGTTTTTAGTAAAATTGAACATTGGTTTAAGTCGGTAGCAACTGATATCAATGACAGATATCATGCGAACGAAGAATATTACAAGTTTCCTTATGAAGTAGATGAATCAGCTGAAGTAGAGAGCTAAGGCAAGAGAACATCATAAAGTAATGCTCACTCAAAAGACATTTCTACTCCATTGTTTATGCAAATCAAAGAAATAAAGACGCTACAATTTTGCTTTATAAAATAAAAGCAAAATTAGCAACTTTAATTATTGTTGCTTGTTGTATCACTTACATCACCTGATAAGCAGTGTTCTCTAAATTCCTCAATAGTAAAGACATTAACTTCATCACAGCGATGATTACTTTGCTGATATTGAGCAAACTCGCGCACTGCATTTATAAAACCTTGGCTTGAATCGCTACATACAAAAGTAAAATCTACAGGTTGCGAGTGTTGCTGTTGACATTCTATAATTTTGGATTCTAGTGTTTTTAGCTTATCTTCTCCATCAGCATGATCCTCAAAGTTTGGTACTTGATATACTACATCCCTGAAATTAGAATTAACATATTTTATTGTTGTTAGTATAGCAGGTATCATATCATAATCAACACGTCCACTAACTTTTGACTGATAAAAACTAGCTGTTTTAGCGATATTATACTGCTCATCATCATCTCCTCCAATAAAAATCAACTCCCTATCCTTATTTGAATTTGATTTTAATTTAAACAAAAAATCGAGAATTAACTTTCCATTTTCTGATAATGGTCTATCAGATTCATATTCGTACATAATTACCTAAGTTATTTAATTGATAATATATTAATAATTTTATTTAATTATTAATATATTATCAATTAAATAACAAGAAAATATGCAATTTAATTAAAATATATTAAGATCTTTCGGTAAAATCAGTGGATCGTTCATAACAATCGCAAAACGAAATGCGAATGACCCTAATATAACAATTATAGCCGAAGGGGCTGAAACAGCATTGAGCTTACAGCAATCAGGCATTAAAGGTAATATCATTGCCAGTGCAGGAATTTCAAATTTGACAAATTATTCACCATTTCTAGGCGAAAAAATCATCATTGCAGCAGATAATGATGGAAAAATTTCTCTAACTAATAATACTGTAATTAAAGCTGCAAAAACGTTAGAAATGAAGGGAGCGATAACTTGTATAGTCAAACCACCAGAAAATGGTGATTTTAATAATCTTCTGCAAACTTGTGGAGACCAGTCAATTAGAGACATTATAGAACCTGAAATTACTAAACTGACTAAGGCAGTTGAAACAACCAAACTTACTCAAACAGAAAATAATAGTATAGCAAAACAAAATGATATTACGAATGTTAAAGAATTGTATAATAAATCTTCATCTCTATACTACTGTAAACAAGAAGAGGAAGCTAAGGTGGAAACGATAGTTGTGAATAAATATCTAGAAAACCATACAGAAATTTATAGTTCAAAAATCTTTGATAATCCTAATTTAAGAGCAAATATGGTTTTTGATGAAAAGACTCAAAAATCCTGGCCTACACTCACTATTTTTGTTAAAAATGACAAAGATGAAATTACTGGAGCTAAGATATTAACTCTGAATTCAAAAACATGTAATAAAGCTGATGTAGCTGAAAAATCTGTTGGTACAATTAGTGGCTCATTTGCTGAAATTGCTCAACAAAATTCAAAATATTCACCTGTAACAATCATTACAAAGGATATTGAAACAGCGTTAACCATTCAACAAGCTGGAGTCGAAGGCAAAATCTTATGTGCAATTGAAGCAGAAAATTTGCAAAACTATAATCCTGGCCCAAAAGAAAAGATCATTCTAGCAGTTAAAAATGACGTAAATACTGAAAAAGCTGAAAAAGTTCTAGAGGATAAGGAAGCAGTAGTCTGTACAGTCAAAAATGACTTCAATAATGTATTAAAAACTCAAGGATTATATGCTGTTAGAAATATTATCAGCCCTGAAATAAGAAAACTTAATGAAAAGAATAAATCCATACAAACTAATATACAACCAAGATTATGTCTGAAACACTAGGCAGAGTATGACGCAGCATTTTTTATAAAAAAAACTATAGGCTGAAAAATATGACAAAAAAATTAAAGCATGATTCATTGGCAAAGACAATCATGAGCGATCCAGTGGCTGCACAAGAATTTCTAGAGTATTATTTACCAAGTGATTTCAAGAGTTTAATAGATTTATCAAAAATAAAAGTAGAGCAAGAAAGTTATATAGAAGAATCGTTAAAAAAAATATAGCGATATCGTCTATAAAGTTGCAACCAAAAAGCATGGCAATGCTTTTATTTATATATTAATTGAAGCTCAATCAACCGTTGATTATTGGACAGCTCTGCGGTTATGGAGATACACATTGTTATTGTGCGAAAGGCATAAGAAAGAAAAAACTAAATTACCATTAGTGTATAATTTAGTGATCTATAACGGCAAAGAAGTCTACAACGCACCTAGAAATTTGTGGGATTTATTTACCGATTCAATGATAGCTAAGCAATTAATGACCTCTGACTATCAATTAGTCGATTTGCAAAGTATGTCGAATGATGAAATTATTAGGAAAAAGCATATCGGAATGCTCGAATATATGCTAAAACACATTCATCAACGAGATATGTTAAAGCTTTGGCAAGAGTTTCTAATAAACTTCAAACATGTTTTAATACTTGATAAAGAAAAAGGTTATGTTTACCTAAGATCATTTTTATGGTATACTGATACTAAATTACTAGAGAATCAGCAACCAGAATTAGAGCAGATTCTGGCTAAGTATTTATCTGAAGAAGAAAAAGGTAATATTATGAGAACTATTGCTGCAAAATATATTGATGAAGGCATAGCTAAAGGCAGAGCTGAAGCTGCACAAGGGCTTGCAAGGAACTTATTAAAAGCTGGCTTTTCAGTTGAATTTATTGCTGAAAATACTGGGTTATCAAACGAAGAAGTGGTTAATTTAAAAGTTAGCATGGATAATTCTTGAATTAATAATTCACTAACTTAAGTTTTTTGAGCAATGTATATCCCCAAACATATGCTATATTTAAGTTTTGTAGCTTCATAGTTAGTTTTGTGATGGGAAAGTTACCAACAAGCTTTACATAACATGTAAGGTCTGGTAGATTCATAATTTCAGATGGCATAACTAAAAGCTTTTTACGCTCAACATTATTCATATTTACTCCATCTCTCATAGTATTTGATCCATATGACAAGTTCTCTTGAGTTTCAATTATCTCTTGCTCACCTAGTGTTAATGCTGATTTATAAGCTGTAACCTGATCGCTAACTCGAAAAATAAATTTACTATTAAACAAATCAAGCATAGAAGCACATTCAGCAGAACCATATATTGCTTCTAATTGATGAATGTTCTGCAACCCAGCAACAAAGCAGCCTCCATACTTTCTACTTTCAGCTAAAGCAACTGGTAAAGATGAAACTTTTTGTAGAGCTGGCAGTTCATCAAGTATAAACCATATGTTTTTGTTATCATGATTAGGATTTCTACACATCAAAGCTTTGATAGCTATACTTATCCATGCTGAAATAAGTGGCTGTAAAGTAGCTCTTTGACTTGGAGTAGCTGTGATAAATAGCCATCCCAGTTTCAGCAGAATTACTAAACCATTCCTTGATGCTAAAATTACCTCCAGGCTTTAAATATTGTAGCGAAGTAATATTCTTTCCAAGAGTAGATTGAATTCCCGCAGAAGTTTCAGGCGCGCTTTCGCTTATAATAGACCTCTTTCGAAACTGGTTAAGGTAGTTCAAAATTATAAATGCCAGAGATCAAATTAAATCTAAGACCAAATCTTTTACGTCTATTTCGATATTTGTCAGCAATAATTTTGAACCGTTTTAGCATACCAATAACGTTTTCATTGACAACTCTTTCTCCTGCTAACCTACGATTATTCTTTTTATCATTTTTAGTTAAAGGATTTTTCTTGCTTTTTTTCTTTGGTAATGCAGAATTATTGTGAATTTTTTGTATACCTTGATATCCTGTATCAGTAATCGCTTTAATCTTAGGATGGATAAGAATTTTGGATTCCTTAAATAATCTAAAGTCATGTTTTTTACCGTTAGAAAAATCTGTACATATTACTTGGTGTGTTTTCTTGTCTACCACTATTTGAGTCTTTAGTGTATGCCTTTTCTTCTTTCCTGAATAATAGAATTTTTGTTTTTTTTGGGTCTTTCTATTGGACTCTCAGTAGCATCAATCAAGACTACTTCATAATTCATATCGCTATTCATTAGAGCTTTACGACCTGGAAGAGCAAAGTTTGGGTGTTTAACTAAGGTGTCTTCTACCCATTTTACAGCCTTATATGCTGAACTTTCACTAATCCCATAGTTCTGACCTATATGAAAATAAGTACGGTATTCTCTAAGGTATTCTAAGGCCATCAATAACTGTTCCTCCAAATTGAGCTTATTTTTACGCCCTCCTTTTGATTTCTTAACACCATCAGCTTTCCTCAAAATATCCACCATCTTTGAGAATGTTCCCTTCCTTACTACTGTTAATCGACGAAATTTTTCATCCTTTAACTCTTTAATCTGATCTAATTTCATTATTACTTCAAATCAGATTTTTATAACACCATTTTACATCATTGTATAGTTTCGAAAGAAGTCTAATGCCTGATACAGCGGTGTTTCTAAAAGCTTTTACAAATTGTCTATTATCAGAGTAAATGATTGTATGAATTAGTTTTATGATATCTTTGTCATCCTGATATAGCTTCAACGCTTCAGACAAGACTAATTCAGCATTTTTAGCAAAAAAGTCATCAATTTTAGATACAAAGTAACTCGTTTGCGATGAAAGAGAAGCAAACATTGCAATACTTATGGGAATATTATCAACCTTTACTGGCGCACTCATTGATACTTCATCCTTCAGCCAAACAGTAGATTTGGGGGCAAATAACAGCGTAAAAATAAATATCGATGGAAAAAACCATTCCCATAGCAAAGATGCCGATATTTCCTCTAAAAATAGCCCTAGTAGCAGCCCATATGCCACCAATAGTCAAGGCTAAGTGACCCACTGGAGTGAAGTATTCGCTATTTGAAGCAAAGACCTCTGCCTATGCCATTAAACACATGCCATAACAGATCTCCACCACCAAATGTGTATATTACGTAATCCATTAACTTTTCTCCTTCGCTATTAAATGCTGCTCTATTAATCTAGCCCTTTTATCTATTCGACTTGCATCGGTTTGTAGGCTAGTCCATTTTTCATTTGCAAAAAGTTGTACTCGATTCAATTCCTTCAAATATCTTTCTAAATGTTCATTCGAAACTTGCTTAGCACCTAGTGAAGTAACGGCTCTACGTATTTCGGTGATTACTTCCTTCAAATGCTGAACTAATGTATAGCTAGCTATTAATTCTGATGAGATCTCTAAAATTGTGACTCCAGAAATAGCTTCTAATGTGATATAATCATAAATTGGAAATATATCTCCAATCGAAGATAAAAAGGCTATTTCAGAGTTGCTATATTCAGAATTCTTATCAAACTTATTTTTTAGATCAGTCAATTTTTGCTTAGCTTTACCTGCATAAGACTGCTCTGGTGATATTGTGATATTTCGTTGTAGGCTTGGATGCAGGCAACTAACACTATCACAGCTGTAAATTGAAGCTGATTCTCCACCTTTTAAATGACTAATCCAACTTTTTTCATCCTGAGCTAAGGAGTCAAAAAAGTACACATTATTGTTTGTAACCACGATAGTGCCAGTCATAGACATGATTGAATCACGCATATTTGATGGTATTCCAACCTTTGCTGCTGCTTTAGTGAAGATGTTATAATCATCCAGCATAACTCTGAATCCTTATTTTGTGCTTGTCGCAGAGCTTGTTTTTGATCTAAATAATTACGACATTTTTTACCAGCAGCAAAATAATCAAACCCGCTTTGTGACTGTATATCACGGCAAACAGCTTCTCTCATAGCTGAGTTTCTTGGTAAAGCTGTAGCAAATAATGCTTTTGTTAATTTGCAATCTCCCTTAGCAAATTGATTCATCTCCATTGCTAGATTACGTAAGTCTTTGAGAGCATTCTCAATTTGAGGAGCAAAGGTTTTTAATCCTAATGAAAAAGCATAGACTTTAGCTTGAGAACCAATGTTTTTCATCAATTGAACTAATTCTTCTCCAGAAATAACAGAGAAGCTACCAAGATAGGCATCAATACCGCTACAGCTCATGTTTAAAGATGGTGGAGTTATAGCAAATGGCTGAAATGATGTTTGGCTTGTTCTGGCAGATAATCCGCCAGCCGCATAATATCCAGCCGCTTGATCTTGATATGATCCAGATCTTGTGACATTAATACTCATTCCTTGAAATACGTTTTCGATATTCCAAGCTAGTGATACTGGAGCTTGTAGCAATAATAGCATTGTAATGGCATAAACTCTGATTTTGGTGCTCATGTAGTCTCCAACTTATGATAATATCTATCGATTGCTAGAATATTGTCGATAATTTTATCTTCAGAGATTATGCCTCTAGCTACTGCATATATTTTTTTACCATCGCTAGCTACTGAATATAATACAGGTACAATATGCTTAGGATTTAGTTTATTAAGCAACTCATTATTCTTACTGACAGCTAGCAACTGAAATGCATATTTATTAGCAAAGCACTGAACAATAGGCATAAAGGCCTTACAGAGCAAGCAATCTTGTTTAACTTGCAAAATCAATCCCCAGTTTTTAGCAATGTTTTTGAGTTTGAAATCATTTTTTTGCTCTGATTTTTCTTGATATAGCTTTCTATGTAAGCTATTAGCAGGCTCATTAGCATTAATCAGTTGGTAATCAAGTAGAGTAGCTAGTTGCCACATAGTAGCAAACTTATGAGCCTTCTCCATGATTTGCTTCTGCAATCTTTGAGCTGTAATCACATTTTCGAGCGTTGGATTATCCAGCGCTATACGCTAAGCTCGATTAAATCGCTCCTTTAATTCCTCGATTCTCTGGTCATGAGGCCTACTCATCAACTTAGAATTAGCAGCAGAGTCATCAAGCTCATGACCATGTTTATCATTGTACCATAAAAATCTTGTTGGTGAAGCATCAACAGTGGATAAATGACTAATTAATATCATAAACATTAATAATCTGCTCATTTAGACTAAGTTTGTTGCATACGATGAACTTTATCTTTGATTCCTGCAATAATGTCTTTGTTCATGCTGTTTTGAGCCTTAGTGAGTATATCTCCAAATAGTTCATCCATATTGATTTTAGTGAAATCAACTTTTTGTAACTCTTCAACAGTAAGGCCTCTACACTTTGGACATTCAGGTGTACCGAAGTCTATTTTTAGCTGCTTTCTTGCTTCTTCCTGAAAAATTCTTGCAAGTTTTGACTGAAAGCAGCAATAAGTAGACTTTCTAGCTAGGCAAATACCCAATATCGGAATTCTTGAAGAACAATAGGTTCCAATGTAATAGCAGTAACCTTTTTTTCTATATAGAGCTAATTCTTGTTCCTTAGATTTGCATTGCGATAAGCCTATATCACGCCCCCAGCCAGTCATTGAAGAGCAGCAATTCAAAAAACTAAATACATCTTTTTTGCATTTTCGATGTTTACCTGAAAATACAGAAACGGGATTTGTTTTAATGTCCTTGCTCATCTGATTTAGCATTGCTAGATGAGCTACTTTAGCTATATCTCTATTTGGTATAATAGTTGGAGTGTTGCAATTACCTCCTAAACAAAAAATTGAGTTATTACGCAATGATGAGTGTAGCATTGTTTGCTTCTCAGTTGAACAGCTATAATCGTGCTGCCATAGTAAACAAATATTTGCTACTGATTTTTGGCAAGTGCTGTTTTTAATTCACAATTTTGAATTTTAAGGTGTTTGCAACCATCTTTTGGATCGCTAGTACATGAAAAAACAATCTTTTGTTTCCAATATGAACGATTGACTCTAAACTTGTCAAAAAATACTCTATCACCACTCTCATAGTTGAGTCTATTCGCCTCATAGCATTCATTACTTTCTATTAATTGTTCAAGTTCAGGCTTTACAACTTGCCAATATTCTGCTACTTCCCTTAGTTCTTGAGTCTTATCTCTGTAGTCATAGCGAAGTATACATATTTTACCTCTTTTTGATATAATATAAACTTTGTTCCAATATGCTCTATAGATACGCCAAGCCTATCAGCAACAGCACTCCTCATTCGTCTTGCAGCCATTTGGCTATCACCTGCTAACTTGTATATTTTTTCATTATTTTTATCTACGTCATGGAAATCTGCACGACCATTAAGCCAATTACTATGATTCTCTACTATTTCTTCTGTTGCAAATTCCATTTGCCGGTTTTGCCAAGAAAGCCATACATTCTCTAATCTGCACTCAACATTTAATTCTCGAATAAGTTCAATGTTAAAATTACTACCTTCATTACAACTTTGAATAATTTCAGTATTAGTTTTACTTGTCTGAGTTACGAAGTTACTGCTATCAAGGGCACTTAAAGGATCAGATTCAATTCTCATTGAATTAGCTATCATATAATTTTGATCGTTGATATTATGTTGAGTTAAGGCATTGTTTTTACTGTTTTCAGCTTGAAATAACATTGCCCCACTTTCTGTACCAAGCTGATTACGGCCATGGTAGGTTAAATCCTCATCATTGTTAGGATAATTGACATTACTACCTTGATGAAATAATTCTTGTGTATTTGAAGAATTTCCAAGATTTACATTATAGTTGCTAGCTTCATTATAACTGCTTTGCATTGAAGCTAAACAACAGCTAATATTGAGCACTATCAAAAAGTTAATATAGATAATAATCTCATTGAGTATTCTCATTCATAATTTCTAATGCTATTGCTAAAGGAATATGGCCAGTTAATTTCTTGGTTAATCCTCTTTTTTCATCATCTATTACTATCACAGGAACAACATCAATTTTATATTGTTCAAACAAGCTAGGATCTATATCGAAGCTAATACCAAGCTCCATAGTTTTATTCTTTGTTTGTGTAAATGAGTTATTAATTAACCCACGCATAATCAATTGAGCTCCAGCCTTTTGAGATTCAGCAAAATAGCTTTTTAAAGCCTCATCACTCATTGAAAATGAGACAAAAATAAAAGTTTTTTGCTGGCCCAAAAAAAAGCATTAGCATTATTAACAAATAATAAAACCATCAACATCATTACTCGTATAACCATATTCCTCTCTAACCCTTATCAAAGCAAACAACAATCTCTTTTTCGCCAAATCAAGTAACCAAAATCTTCACCATTAACTGGAAATTCTCTTCCAGCCTGCCATGTAGCTTCTGTTTGGCCTATGCTCTTGCAGGATCTGGTTTCTGGAATCGGATAAGTCATTTGTAGTCGATACTGACTTTTCTTCATAATAGGCATGGGATACTTGCCACATAAGCCTTTATAACCATAATATCCCCATAACATCAGTTGCCTATGCATTCTAGCCATAAACTTACTTACCATTAATACAGATGTTCCAACTCCACCATTATGCGCCGCAGCTGTTCCAGTAAAAGGGTAAAGCATTCCTTGACATTCAGCACACCAAAAAGCATAATCACTTGCTAATAAACCAGCGCCACAACTCATGCAATCAGCTATACATGCTTGATAAGCAGCTACATTTTGAAACAACAGCGTTTCTGGATTTAAAATCGCAGATTTAGCGTCATCACTCCATAATGGATCAAACTCTGTTAAATATGCTATATCGACTGCAGCCATTTCCAGACAAATAAAATCAAGCAAAATTTCCAGCCAATAAATCACAGGATAGACATACCAATGAATGTGATAAAAAGCACTTCCTTCAGCCTCATCTTTCATGCCTTTTTGAGTAGCACTTCCAAATGACAAACCTCCAAGACTTACCATACACATTGGCGACTTTGTAACATCTACAAGGCGTACTGGCTCCCAAAATCCTACCGGAATATACCAGGTACAGGTATTGGAATCCCTGGCTTAGGACAAAGACATATAAGTCTACCAGAAGCATTAGTATCTGGCATTGAAGTGTTTGTAAAGTACAGAGATATAGTAATTTAACCTATATTATCACATAAATCATTTTTAAGTTGCAATATCACTCATTTTTGGTTTTTTAGGTGAAGTGTTAACAACAGCTACACCTTGAACTGCTTTAGATCGCTTACAGTATAGAACACAACGCCTTTTTGATTTAATTTTTGATGTTTCAACTTTCTCAACATTATCAGGGTCAAAAACTCCTTGAGCAGCCATTTTCTTTATTTCATATAAAGACTTACATTTTTGCCCTTTAGGAATTTTACAATCAAAATTACTTTCGAAAAAGAAGCTTGTTAGGCTCATACAGCCCAATAGCAATAATAAAAACTTCATTATAAATGCTCCTCTAACTTTTGTGATTGGTCGAATTTATTATGCAAATTAACTTTTTCATTGTTAGTTGATTGTGAATAAGTTAAATTATGTGGCTTCTTCTTGTGCTCACGTAAGTCAAAACCTTTTTTAAATACAACATCGATGACTCTACCTGACGCAATAAGAACGACTGGGCTCATAGAATCAGCTTGTTTTATAGCAAAATCAGCTAGCTTATCAAAAGCATTACTAGCTCCAGAGTAAGCTCCAGACTGAAGCGCATCTCCAATCTGAAACTCTTGTTGTTGATGACCTCCAGCTACTAGGTTTAAAGTTGGTAGCATATCAGGTTTAATAGCCTTAGCTTGTAGAAACTTAGCAATATTGCTAAATACTCCATTTAATGCAGCCATGCTTGCTATGTTAGACGATTTATCTACCACGATTCCTTTAATTCCAGAACGTCCATCTTCACCTATCAACCAGCCTTCCGCCTTGTTTTCAATAATATCTCCATAATGAAATTTTACTTTGAAGCAGTTTTAATATGCTTGATGCTGAGCTTAACAAGCTTTAAAGTAAAAACTAGCATTTTAAGCTAATTTTATTTTTCCTTTTGAATTATCCTTTTCAGCTTCTTCTGTAGCAGCATTAATAAGCGTTACATGGCTTGGAGTTTTTGGAGTAAAAGTTAACATTAAATCTTGAATTGTTTTGTGTTCTCCTATTACTGTTAAATAAAGCTTCTTTTCTTCTTCTCGTGGAGCAATAAACAAACATCCAGACTCATGAACTACAACTTCGGCTGCATTTTGAGGATACATAAAAATATCATTGATTTTTTCATCTTTAAGATTAATTCTTGTTGGCCCACTATCAGAAATCTCAAGCTTCAGCAAATTATCAACTTCTAACTCATATTCTACCGCATATACATCACTAAACTTGACTAAAGCAATAAACCCTATCATAAACCTCAAAATTCTAATACTCATTTTTTTATTCCATTCTCTTTAACGCCAGTTAACAACAAAAGGTAATTAGGACTTCGCTTGTAAGTCAAAAGGTAAGTCTTATCGACAGCTATATGTTTACTATCGCTAAACCAATAACGAAGCGTTCCACTAATTAATACTCCATCCTTTATCACTTCAACCTTCTTCGGAAAAAAGACTGAAGACACATTTGAGCCTTTAACAAATTGCAAGTGATCATGAAAAAATTTATTTAAAGATTCAGTATTACTAGATGCAACTTTCATGTCTGCTATTTGTCTTTCTACCTCATTTGGAGAAGTAGTAAATAAGAGTTTCGTTACATAAATTGCCCATTCCTTTAAATAGGTTTCATGGTAATTTTTTGATGAAACCATCATTTTACGATCAGGCTCCATTGCTGGAATTAATAACCACTTTTCTTCTTTGGTAATTGCAGCCATTATCGCAATTATATTAGCTGCAGCTAGCAATATAGTTACTGAAAGTAAGCATTTATTATATTTAACCAGCTCTTGTATAGCATTTTGCTTAAAGAGATGATTCATTACTTGCCAACTTTTTTGCCCAAAAGCCTTGGATATCCTAATGGAGCTGGCAATAAACCTTTAGCTACTAAAAAACTTTTTAGCAAAAAATTCTCAGATACCTTCTTAATTTTCTTAAAGCAATAACATAGAGCAATTCCTCCAACCATAAAGGCTAGGCCTAATTTAGCATGCCTGCTGTTTAGTAGTACAATTCCTGGAGCTACTCCAGCTAGCACTACTCCCCATTCGTCAATGCTCAAACCCATATACTTCAACGGCCTCGATAATGCCCAACATAATTTTTGATTTTGTATAATCACCTTCAGCCTCAATTGTAGCATGAGATTTCTCATTCTGCTACTATAATGTTTAAATTAGCTAAATATCTTCAAACACAGATTTTACCTGCAATAATTAGTGTTCATATATGCATGTGCGACATGAAATCGCACTATTCTTACCACAACGTTTATATCAGTCAGATAGTATTATAAATATTATAACTTCTAGCACATTCACTAATTATTTGTATAGCCTTAGACATATACTCTCGTACTAACTCCATACAAGCTATAGTATAAGGTATTGTTGAGTTTGGATTAATATGATTCAATGCTATACTAATTGTCCTCTGACTTTCGCCTGCATCCCCCATACAACTTGCAAACGTCCTTCTTAGATCGTGTATTCTGAAATTTTTTATGCTTGCCTTTTCACAAATTATCTTCCATGCGGTATTTGGATGCGATAAGTGTCCGCTTTCGCTAGTAGAACTTGGTAGTACCCATTTACTTGTAGATATTAATTTCCTTGCTTGCAATATTTCCATTGCCTCATCTGTTAATGGTATATTTTGCGCCTTTCCGTTCTTAGTTTTTGGTATATGCCATATTTTTCTTTCAAAATCTATATTGTCCCATTCCATCTCTAACACATTACTTTTTCTAGCTCCAGTATATAACGCTAGTAATGCAAAATCTCTTATCAATGGACTTGCTTCTCCGCATAATACTTGTAAAAATCTACCCATTTCATCGTAACTTAGACGTCTCTCTCTTGCTTGCAGTTTATGCTGCTCTATCCCTAGAGTAGGATTGTTTTCTATTAATCCCCATTTTATTGCCTTATTAAATATAGTGCGTAAGGTTGCTAGCAATGCATTTGCTGTGGCATATTTTCCCTCTTTGCTGATATCATTGAATATTGGTTCAATATCACTCATTCGAATCTTGCTTATCTTTTTTTCATATAATGCTTGTGCATAAGTATGTACTCTGTCAGCATTCTCTTTCCAGTTTATAGTATATATTTTGGCATACTCTTCAATATACTTATAACACAGCTCTTTGAATGTAATATCGTTAGCTTTTCTTTCTCTTTCTTTTA
This sequence comes from Orientia tsutsugamushi str. Boryong, assembly GCF_000063545.1. NCBI lineage: Bacteria > Pseudomonadati > Pseudomonadota > Alphaproteobacteria > Rickettsiales > Rickettsiaceae > Orientia > Orientia tsutsugamushi. The sequence goes on along the minus strand of NC_009488.1, from coordinate 1,956,340 downwards.
TACGATTCTCATTTTCTTCTATCTGTTGTTGATGTTTTACTGCTCTTGGATCTATTCCGTTCGCCATTAATGTCTTTAATTCTCTTGCTATTTTTCTAGCTTCTTTAATAGATAAATATGGAAATTCCACTATCCTTATTTTTAAACTCTGGTTTTTATATTTTTGTTCTAAAATCCATGTTTTTCTTACTATTCCTCCACAGACTGTACATGAGATTTTCAGTTTAAGTCCTATTATATCTGGATCGTGGATAATTAATAATTTTTCTCCCTTAGGAATTTTAATTTTACGTAGTGCTCGATTTATAAACTTTGATGATATTGAAGTCATAATCACCCCACATAATATTAATATTTATTATTAAAGTATTACGTTTAATTAAACAGATGATCTATATTATACTTTTTATTTGATAGCAAATTTTTATACTAATTTGTTCATAATACATATAACTTAAAAATCACTTATCAATCCCAGGTTGTATATATTTTTCGATCATTAGATTAACCTCTAGATTGAAAACTGGCCCCCAATTTCCTAAATTTTCTGTCAACCTTTTGTCAACCTTTTGCTTTAATTTTTTTGTTATATTGACAAATATTGGAAATATATTTATAGTTAAAGTTGAAGCTTGATTAAAAATATTAATAAAAGTTAACACAAGTTAATAGTAGGTTCTATAAAGTGTAGAAGTTAATAAAAATTAACTTTTCTTCTCCCTTATACTTGATCTACCTTTGCACTTTTACCTATAGAACATCTTATTGATTTAAAGATATTAGAAGAACAATATAAGGAACTCGATAGCAATAAAGCTATAGTCATTTTCAATGAAGTTTGCGTATAAAATATCCTATTGGTAAATTTTATAGCTATTGTCGCTTTTTTCTATGCTCAAACTTCATTGAAAATGACTATATAAGAATAGATGGTATAGCTAAAGTACTATAAAACAGTTATGTTATATATTTTTCAAATTTATAAACTTATATTAACTAAATATTGATTCTAAAAGAATAGTGTGATATATAGTACTCAATTAATGCATATTATAACCTTTCTAAAAAGCAACGCTTAGTATTGCAAAGCTAAATTATATAAGGAGCCTAGAACATGCGTTGCAGAAGCACTACGCAACTTAATATCCAAGCAATGGACAGCATTAAACTATGTCGTATGCTTAAAGATAGAAAGATATTATCTGAAACTATTATAACAGAGATTTTAAATAGAGCTTTGTTTTTACTACAAACTGAAGATACAAGATACAATAGACTGCAGTTTGATGCCAGAGGTTTAGCAACAATTGTATACCAATTGGCAAAATTAGACTATGGTATAAGTACTGAATTTCTTCATGCTTGGACAAATAAAGCTATAAATCTAATTGAGGATTTTATACCTCAAGGGTTAGCTAATTCCATATGGGCATTTGGACATTTAGGAATAAAACCATCAGCTCAATTCATTAGACCTTTTTCGAAACTGGTTAAGGTAGATCAAAATTATAAATGCCAGAGATCAAATTAAATCTAATACCGAATCTTTTACGTCTATTTCGATATTTGTCAGCAATAATTTTGAACCGTTTTAGCATAGCAATAACGTTTTCATTGACAACTCTTTTTCCTGCTAACCTACGATTATTCTTTTTATCATTTTTAGTTAAAGGATTTTTCTTGCTTTTTTTCTTTGGTAATGCAGAATTATTGTGAATTTTTTGTATACCTTGATATCCTATATCAGTAATCGCTTTAATCTTAGGATGGATAAGAATTTTGGATTCCTTAAATAATCTAAAGTCATGTTTTTTACCGTTAGAAAAATCTGTACATATTACTTGGTGTGTTTTCTTGTCTACCACTATTTGAGTCTTTAGTGTATGCCTTTTCTTCTTTCCTGAATAATAGAATTTTTGTTTTTTTTGGGTCTTTCTATTGGACTCTCAGTAGCATCAATCAAGACTACTTCATAATTCATATCGCTATTCATTAGAGCTTTACGACCTGGAAGAGCAAAGTTTGGGTGTTTAACTAAGGTGTCTTCTACCCATTTTACAGCCTTATATGCTGAACTTTCACTAATCCCATAGTTCTGACCTATATGAAAATAAGTACGGTATTCTCTAAGGTATTCTAAGGCCATCAATAACTGTTCCTCCAAATTGAGCTTATTTTTACGCCCTCCTTTTGATTTCTTAACACCATCAGCTTTCCTCAAAATATCCACCATCTTTGAGAATGTTTTCTTCCTTACTCCTGTTAATCGACGAAATTTTTCATCCTTTAACTCTTTAATCTGATCTAATTTCATTATTACTTCAAATCAGATTTTTATAACACCATTTTACATCATTGTGTAGTTTCGAAAGAAGTCTATTATTATTTTATTATATCTATATATGTAGCTGCAATTTTTTGCAGGTTCACCTGCAAATTCTTGCAAATTGATGTGAAAATTTTTTTGTTGTAGAAGGACAATTTTTTCTTCTTTTTTTCTTTTTCAGTAAAACGCTGAAAATTTTTTAGAAGTTTTATACAAGGAACATTACGCAACTTAAAATTGTTTTTAATTATTGTCCTATTTTCAACTTCAATGAAACCAGCTTTTTGTAGTTCAACTAAGCATTGCCTAACCCTGCGTTGACAAACCTGCAACTCCTTTTCAAAAGAGTGATAACTGTCTTGTAATTCCTCTATATCATTATTGTAATAGATCTGTAGTTTATATACTATCAATGATAGAAGCTGTTTAGATGTCTTGCTTAAAGCTTTAGCATTATCTCCAATCAGATCTTTCCATTCTGCTGGAACAAAATTTCCAATAAAACGATAAAAAACAGTTGCATTATTGCTACTAGACCTCTTTCGAAACTGGTTAAGGTAGATCAAAATTATAAATGCCAGAGATCAAATTAAATCTAAGACCGAATCTTTTACGTCTATTTCGATATTTGTCAGCAATAATTTTGAACCGTTTTAGCATAGCAATAACGTTTTCATTGACAACTCTTTTTCCTGCTAACCTACGATTATTCTTTTTATCATTTTTAGTTAAAGGATTTTTCTTGCTTTTTTTCTTTGGTAATGCAGAATTATTGTGAATTTTTTGTATACCTTGATATCCTGTATCAGTAATCGCTTTAATCTTAGGATGGATAAGAATTTTGGATTCCTTAAATAATCTAAAGTCATGTTTTTTACCGTTAGAAAAATCTGTACATATTACTTGGTATGTTTTCTTGTCTACCACTATTTGAGTCTTTAGTGTATGCCTTTTCTTCTTTCCTGAATAATAGAATTTTTGTTTTTTTTGGGTCTTTCTATTGGACTCTCAGTAGCATCAATCAAGACTACTTCATAATTCATATCGCTTTCATTAGAGCTTTACGACCTGGAAGAGCAAAGTTTGGGTGTTTAACTAAGGTGTCTTCTACCCATTTTACAGCTTTATATGCTGAACTTTCACTAATCCCATAGTTCTGACCTATATGAAAATAAGTACGGTATTCTCTAAGGTATTCTAAGGCCATCAATAACTGTTCCTCCAAATTGAGCTTATTTTTACGCCCTCCTTTTGATTTCTTAACACCATCAGCTTTCCTCAAAATATCCACCATCTTTGAGAATGTTCCCTTCCTTACTACTGTTAATCGACGAAATTTTTCATCCTTTAACTCTTTAATCTGATCTAATTTCATTATTACTTCAAATCAGATCTTTATAACACCATTTTACATCATTGTATAGTTTCGAAAGAAGTCTACTGTTATTATTAGCAATTTTGCAATTATTGCTTGCCAAATTACGCAAATCTCGCACCATTTCAACCTCCAAAAATGTCAGATATAGCAGGTGGTTCAGGCGATTTTCGCTATCCAAAACCACGTTTTTATCCGCGTAAATATAGCAATTTAGTAGCTATACTCGAAATTTAACACTCTGAAAGGCTTATAATAACACAGTAGTCTTAAACATTGAAATGTACAATGACTGGTACACAGCATAGACAGAAATACATGGTTAACAAAACTTGAGCGTATAAAGTTGCTATCATCTAAAAATCAAGACATAAAGTTTAATAATCTTGGACATATCATTGATTATAATATGTAGCTTAAAGCCTAAGAACCAGCCATAACTACTCTTAGCAATTTTAGAAATTCTGTTAAAAACTCTATTGCTGGAAATACGTTTATTATGACAAATTGCTAACTTTGTAGAATCGATGTAATATATACCTTTCAATATTTAAGACTACTGTGTTGTTATAAGCCTTTCAGAGTGTTAAATTTCGAGTATAGCTACAAAATTGCTATATTTACGCGGCATAAAAACGTGGTTTTGGATAGCGAAAATCGCCTGAACCCCCTGCCATATCTGACATTTTTGGAGGTTAGAAATGGCGCAAGATTTGCGTAATTTTGCAAGCAATAATTGTAAAATTGCTAATAATAACAGTAGCAATAATGCAACTGTCTTTTATCGTTTTATTGGAAATTTTGTTCCAGCAGAATGGAAAGATCTGATTGGAGATAATGCTAAAGCTTTAAGCAAGACATCTAAACAGCTTCTATCATTGATAGTATATAAACTACAGATCTATTATAATAATGATATAGAGGAATTACAAGACAGTTATTACTCTTTTGAAAAGGAGTTGCAGGTTTGTCAACGCAGGGTTAGGCAATGCTTAGTTGAACTACAAAAAGCTGGTTTCATTGAAGTTGAAAATAGGACAATAATTAAAAACAATTTTAAGTTGCGTAATGTTCCATGTATAAAACTTCTAAAAAATTTTCAGCGTTTCACTGAAAAAGAAACAAAAGGAGAAAAAATTATTGATCTAACCCAAAAAATTTTTCGCTCCAACCTGAAAGAAATTTCAGGTCAACCTGAAAAAAGTTTCAGGTACATATATAGATATAATAATAATAAAAAAAATAATAATAGATCTAGATCTACTGAAGATAAGTTAGTAGAGAATGATCAAAATAAAAATGAAGACCAACAGCAAAATTTGAAGTTTAAATATACGGAATCTGATGATTTTATAGAAATTGAGTTAGTGGAAAATGAAAAAGAAGATCAACAGCAACAACAGAATTTGAATTTCTATGAGCTTAGTGATTTTAGTAATAAAAAGCCATCAAACAAGGATTATGAGCAAAATAGTGAGTTAGCAACTCCAGCTATTACTAAGGATTCAGAGGTTGAAAAGAATGAATACTGCTCCAAAAGAAAAAGACTAGCAGATTATTATCCACTAACACCAGAAGATGCAGTTATACTGCAACGTATGTCTAGTAGAAGCTTCAACATATACTTTATAAATCAATTACTGTTGAAGTTATCAAATAAATATCCAAACCGTCATTTTGAAAATAAGACAGCAGTGCTAAACTATATGGCAAAAGCTTTAGCAAATGAATTACTAACTACTGACCAGGCTAATAGTGGAAATTTTAGATTTAATGACATAGGAAGATTTAAAGAACAGTATCTAGCAAATATTGAATCTGGTACAGATCGTAGTATGAAGGCTCAGTTGAAGCGTAAAATAGCTGGAGTCTTTGAAGCAGATATGGCTTATAAAATTTTAACATCTTGTGATTTTGGGGCAGCGGTTAAAAAAAAATATTACATCAAGTTGCTTAAGAATATTTTACTGTCAGATCATATTAAATTTAAGATATTACAGGAGGTACGAGCTGTGTATGGCAATGATATTGAGCAGTTACAAGTTATACCATTTGATGAATCAAAACAAGTTACCAATAGAACAACAGTTTTACAGCAACAAATAAGTGATGAGAATTACCTTTCAGAACTTAGTAAAGAGCTAGGTTCTAACTCTATATTGTTCAAAGTACGAAAATACATACTTCAACATTACGAATATGAGCAAGTTATTGATAAAATATGGTTTAGTAAATTAGAAGTTGTAAATGAAGATAATGTTAATAAAAAGATATTCATTAAGGCTCTAACAAGCTTTGCACATAGCTATATCAAATCAAATTATAAGCACATTCTAGAGCATGCTTTTGAAGCTCATGGGTTTTCGTTTGAATTAGTTGAGTTTGTAGAAAGTTAGATTAATGATTAATAGCTGTGAAATACAAAGTTCTACTCAGAATAAAATTATGGTGCTTTATTTATTTTTTTGTTATATTGTAAGTTATATGATAATCCTTTAACAGATTGCGAAGGTTCAAAAAGGTGAAAATTCATGAATAATTATTTATCGTTCTATACTTTTCTGCTAAGTAAAGCTGTACTGAAGATTATATTACAATAGTGATAGTATAATTTCTGGAGTAAAATATGTCTGAATCTAAGGCTAAATATGCTTTACATCGCGCTATTAAAGATGGTGATATTGAAAAAGTGAAGCATCTTATTAATAATGATAGTACACTTATCAATTCAAAATATTTTGATAACTATATTAATATTACTTGATAAATGAGTAATTTGAGGCTTATAATATCATTTAATATAAATTAATATAATAGTAACAATTATGCAAAGCGATAGTGAGCAGGAAGTAGCAACTGGAAGTAAAGACACACTTGAAGATACTACAGGTTTATTACTTCAGTGGCTTCCAAGGGATTATGGTTCGCCAATTCCAGAATGTTATTTAGATAGATTAAGTACATGGGCAAAAATTGAAAATCAGCGTTTAATAAAATTAGTAATAAATAGATCAGGATTTACTCCTGAACAATATAAAAAATTAGAAGATAAAATATCTGATAAAAAGTTTAATCAGTATGGTAATATAGAATTGATAGATTTTAATAAATTTGATCTCAAAGAATATGATTTTAGCTTTCATGCACATACTAACCTTTGGATTAATAAGGCTAAATTCCCTAAATACACCATATCTGAATATTATAGCCAGTTATACTCTATAATTCCTCAAGAAGAAAGAGTAAACTTCGCTGTTGAAATAGATACTATGCGTATGCTCACGCTTTATGCAATAGATTCTCCGATAATTTATTTAGATTTTGATATTTTTCCTAAAAAAGATTACAAAATTGGCAAAATTATAGCTGAAAAAGGTTGTTTGTTTAATGAAGTTGTTGATACTACAAGTACTGATAATCATTTGGAAAATTCCATTATTGCTGTTGGCAATTCAGGCAAAAATATAATTGCAAAAATTTGTAATGATGTGAAATTGCTGTGGACGGAATGCTATCTTGATCTACGTCATCTTCGCAGTAATATATATCATATCACTACAAATGCTGTTGATGTTATTATAAGGGATCTTTATGATCATTGTCCTATCAATAATTATACTAGCACACAGGAATATAATAACAAACTACATGAGTGGGAAAAAGGAAAAAGGCCTTTAATACATAAAATATTTGGATTTCAGACTAACGGTGGCAATGTGATCACTAAGTATGAGCATAGTTGGTATGATAATTATACATGTAATGATAGTAACACACAAAATGATCATATCCAGAGTACCTGCATAAAACTATCTGAGCAAGAATTATCTCATAAAAATCTAGATGCGTTAGATAATTTGGAACTATCAGATATTGAAACCAATATGGAAGTTAATATGGAAGTTGCAGGAATTTCAATGAGCTAAAATAATTTCTTTGCAAGCGCCTTTATATCGCTAGTTTAGAATAAGATAAAGAAAGAATATGCATTTATTAAGAATAGGTATTACAAATGCATATTTGCTAAAACTATTAGAAAAGTTATAACAAAATATTATTCTTTGTATAGCTTTTTGATTATACATTGCATACTTTTCCTTATTTTAATCTGGCATTACTAACTAATTTTGAAAATAGTTAATAATGATTAGCTCATTAACGAGATTGCGTTTTTGATTGATTGAGTATGTGACTGGAATATGAGTGATGAAGAAGTTTTTGTATATGTCTCTAATGAAGGCAGTGTTATTATTTGAAAGCATAATTTTAACACCTTTATTGTTTAGTTCATAAACAAAATCTCGTAGTCTGATTTGCTCTTTTTCATCAAATGGAACTCTAGTGTAGAAACGTTCTCCTGATTGGTGGTAAGGCGGATCAAGATAAACGAAGTCACCTTTTTTAGGCTCTATAAATGAAAAATCCATCGCATAAATTGATGTACCAGTTAAAAGTTTGCTGCATTTATTTATTCTAGAGCAAATATGAAGCTTAAGATATTGCTTATCAGAAAATGTTTGAGCAGATGTACCATCTCTGTTTAGCCTATAAATTCCCCTAAAGGAATATTTATTAAGATATATAAATTTTGCCGTGATATCATTAGGATCATTACTATAATAATTGTCTCTTATTTTATAGTAGTGATTTTCAGAATGGTTTTCGTGATATAGATTTAGTAATCTATTGACCTCATTTGGATTCTTTTTTACAGCGTGATAACTAGTAATTAAGTCGAGATTAATATCAGACAAAAAACATTGTTTAAACAGATGCTTAACTTGAAAAAATAAAGCACCCCCACCAAGGAATGGTTCATAGTAATTATAGTATGGCCCTGAAGGAAGATGCTCTATTAATTTATTAACAATTCTCCTTTTGCCTCCAACCCAGTGAAGAAAAGGCTTTGGTTCATTAGAAATTGCTATTGACACAAGAATTTTGATTTAGTTTAATCTCTACTATGAATTATAGCAGAAAATAAGCCTTAAAGCCAGTAATAATAACTGTTGCAGAGCTTTTTTTATAAACCTTTTGTGAATGATATTTTTGTAGCTAGAGATACAATGTGATAATTTCGCATCTACTTTAAAAAAGATGAAAAAATTTTTCATAATTATGACAAAAAGTCATGTACTGATAAAAATTGAAATGATACTGTATACCTGATATTATCTGAGATTCAAGATTTAGATAATATTTAGCTAGAGGTTATTTCATTAAAACTTCAGAATCTGCTATTAAAGGTATAAATGAATCTCTAGCTACACTTTAATTGCTACTTCAAACAGCAAAAGTAATGCTATGATTATTAGTGATAAGAATAACGATAAACAAAAAAAAATCTAAAAAACACGATATCTCCATAGCTCAGTTTTCTATGTTATAAAATGTCTAATATATGTTCTTAACACCAAAAGCTACTTTTACTTAAGCCAAGAAAAAATGGAAATAAAGTTAAACATAAGTTTAACTTTATTGTTCTTCTTGCTATATTTTTAAACTGTTAAACTTGAATTTTCTAGTTTTGAAAGATACATATTATATTCTAGCACATATGATGAAAGTCGCTCGTATGATTATCAATGTTTCCATCCAATAATTCAAGTAGTAATTGATTCTCAGAGTTAGCATCTTCATTCAGTTGTATATAATCATTATTATATCTTTCAAACACTGAAGTCATCTGAGATATATTTAAAAATTTGTTTACTTTATGTGATAAAGCAGTAATATTATTTAATCTTTCTAGCCTAATATCAGTAAGCTCACATTGTATCTGATTATTTAATTCTGGTAATATTTTTTCTTCAAAATGTTGCTTCGGTATATTTGTAGATAAGTCTAAATACTTTATACTGTTATAATATTCCCTGAATTTTGACATTGTATTTACACACTTTTTAACATGTACACTTGTTTTTTCATAATTACTATTCAAAGTATTATCTAATTCAGCTAATTTATTTTTATCATGCGCAATTTCCAATAACATTGAAATAGGCAATAAAGCTTTTGAATTATTTTTATAGTACTGAATTGTATCCTTGATATTATCATCATTTAGTTCATCAAACTTAGGAGATTGATATGTATTTTCATAATTGAAAAAGTTTAAATGAGATTTTATTAACTCTTTTTCATAATCAGTAAGTTGTTTTTGTTCTTTAGCTTCATCACTGATACAATTTAAAAAAATATCTACAGGTAATACTGTTGTCTGTAAAAAATATGCAGTATCTACTAGAGTACCTTTAGTACATAATTCTTTCTGTAAAAAAGGATTGTTATCTAATATTGTTATAACTTCATTAGCTAAAATGGATAAGTCTTTTTTAAATTCATCCTCTAATCCATTAAGGTTAGTTGTAACACAAGGTATATAATCTTCAACTAATTTTATTATTTCACTATTATTTTTAAGCACTTCTTGTAAACGTATATTACTAGCGCACTCAGATATTATTATTTTTATAAAATTATCAGATAGGTTATATCCTACAGTTTTATGCTCATTAATAAATCCAAATATAGTTTTGAATTCTTCTTTATTAGACTCATTATTAGCATTGCCTATATTCATTAAATAGCATATTCTCTCTAGCATTAAATTCATTGAATCATCTAAATTTTCATTATATAATTTTGATGCATTATTATGTACTATGCTGCTAGTTTTAACTATACATAATATCTCTTGCTTATTAGATTCAAGTATTACTGCAGAACATATTTCGCCTTCTTTTAGTAATTCATCTTTTAGAGAATGCAAATTATTAGTAAATTTCTCATATTGGCTTAAGTCAATTCCCCATCTTTTATATAATAATTTTATAAACATGACATCAATTGTATTGAAAATTTTATATCCAAAATTTCCAAAAGGATTTTCTTTTAGTAAATTTGGACAATGAAAAGTTGTATCACTTCCTACTGATACTTCACGTAACTTTTTCTGAAAAACTATTTTTGTTAATTCAAAAGCGAATTCTTTATCTGTGATATCAGAATATTTTTCTACCATGGATATTACATTATTTTTTTCCATACTCGTTGGCCCAGCTACCTTTATAATAGCTTGTACAATATTTTTTACTATTGTATTTTTATCTAGTTTAGATATATCAATGATGTACTGTGCATATGTTAATGCTTTGTTTGTTACTGCAGCCATCAATGCAGTACTTTCACATGTATATTTAGGCTTAAAATCATGCAATGTTGCTATAGTCCTGGCTATATCCTTATCTCCAAGTCTCAGAAGAGCAGAATGTAGCGCGCTTAGATAATCATCATTGTTATAGTCTGTGGCATCAAGATCAGATCCATTAGCTATTAAGAATTCCATCATTTCTTTTTGCACATTATCACATGCGCTAATAAGTAATGTATTACCATTCCTGTTCGATCTTGCTTTCATCAGATCAGGATGGGCAATTATTAACTCAAGGAGTGCATCTATATTACCTTGGCTTGCATATCGAAATGCTTGTATCTTTATTTCGTTTGGTATATTGTTCATATTTTATCATTCTTTAAGAGTTTTAATAAAAATTAATAATAATGTAATACGTTGTTTACATACTAACTGAAAAAATATTCATGTCAAAATATTTTTTCAGAACTGCTAAGATTTCTATAGCCAAGATTTTTTGCTTATTCGATATAAAAAAATAGCAAAACTTATAAAGAATAGGTGTTATAGCTCTTTTAATACTTATGTTTAGAGTTAAATATGTATTTTTATACTTCTTTTGTTCAAAAAGCTTACTAAAGTTTTCTATTAGGCAAAAAATCTTTCTATAGAAATCGTAGCAGTTTTTGTTGATTTTTTAAGTGATCAAGCCTATTCAGGAGTTTATTACGCAAGAACATTTTAAACGCCAGATTAGGATAAGAGAAAGTATAGAAAGCATAATGAAAAAGGTCTACAAGAGATAATATACAATTAAATTATGCAATATATTAAATATAGTTTTAATTAATAGCCATTTATTTATTGCTCATATTTCTACAAGAATTAGTTCATAATACTATACTTAATAACCTAAACACTGACTGTTGTAACACTTGTATATTATCTCTTTCTAACTGTTTCTTATTCTAAAATTGCGTTTGCCGATATGTGAGCAATAAATAAATGGCTATTAATTAAAACTATATTTAATATCTCACATAATCATAATTGTACATTATCTCTTTGTATACCTTTTGTATTAGGCCTTTCATACTTTACCTTATCCTAAATTGGCGTTTTAAGAATATAATTTATCTTGAACAAAAGCTACTATACCGCACACTTAAGTATGATCATTGCATTAATTCGAAACAAAGAAAAGTAACTATCAAACAACTACTATTGGCTCCAGGACAACTTGAAATAAAAGAAGATCTTAATTCGATAGAGAAAAAAGATTTTGACTTAGTTAATACAGCCCTTGATTTTTATATTTTGGATATTATAGGTCGTTTTAAAGATGTGTTTGAACCTGATGTTTAAATTAAGAGCAAAAAAGATAAGTCCAGAACTTTTTCAGTTAATATACTAAATTATCAAAGTCTTTTTATAACTCAGAATCAATTGTATATCTCATTTTGAGAGATATTTTGTTTTTTTAGATGTAAATAACAATGCGATAATTTCGCATCAATGTGTAATATTATGAAAAAATTTTTCAGAAATATTACAAAAAGTCATGTACTGACAAAAATCGAAATGATACTGTATACCTGATATTATCTGAGATTTAAGATTTAGATGATATTCTGATAGAGATTAAAACTTAAACCGCAAAATTTTCTTTTTAATCTCTAGGAAGCAATTTAACAACTTAAATAGCAGGAGAATTCTATGCCTATTGAAGACGAAGGTCAAAATAAAATCAATAAATTAACTGAAAAATTATCCACAGAGGGAATTAATAGCACAACAATAAAACAGATAGATGCTGAAATGCAAAAACTATACTGCCAGCTAGAGGAATCTGAGGAAGTAAGCATAAATTGCATAGAGTGGATACAATATTTTAGGCTAATAGTAAATAACTACGACAGAAAAAAAGTAAATATAATAGCTTCTCTAAATGGAATGATTTTTTTATTTAGACAATACATAGCATCAACGAATGTAAGGATTGAAACATTTAACATAGAATTGCTAATAAATAATACCGTTATCAGAATGAGGGAACATTTTGAAAATGAGAATATAAAGCTAAATGTTCAAAATGACATAAAGACAATTCTGATTGGAGATAGTTTTCGAATAAAAGCAGTAATAAGTCAGTTAATTGGTAGTGCTATTATAAATAGTAGTAAGAATAGCAAGATTACTATTAACATCAATCAGTATTCAGAAATATTACAATTTACAGTACAAAACATAGGACTAAGCCCTTCTAAAGAAAAATTAGAAAGAATAAATGCTGAACTAGAGAATTTGAATTTGGTAACATATCAAGAACTAGGAGAAGGATTAGCATTTATTAAACATCTTACAGATCAGCTAAAAGGAAGACTAAGAGCAAAAGAGGAAAATAATTACATAACTTTTTCATTTGATGTACCAATAACTAGTTTTAACTCTTCTTTATGAGAATGCTATGAAAGAAAAGAATAAAACAATTAACCAATGGATAGTACAGATACCTCCAATACCAGTTATGTTGCTGAATGGAGAGAGGGAGAATATCGATGAATATATGGAGATAATAACAAAGTTAAGAAAAGCTAAGTATCAGGTCGAGGTAGCTGAATCATTGAAAGAATATTGTGTGAATCTGATACAGAATATCAAATATAGATTTAATATTGCAACTAGCGAAATTGTAAGGCTAGCAAGCGATATCATGTTAAATGATTCAAAAAATAAAGATAAGCTGGAAACAATATTAAATCGAGCAGCAAATCTCCAAAGGTACTGTAACGATGTAGTTTACACGCTTAGAAGCGAAATTGAGAATGAAAATTTATGTTTAAAAAAATTTAGCATACAAAAGCTAGTAAAGGATGCCGTCAGGAGACTAGAAGACATTGCAAAAGAGAAAGATATAAAAATCAATTACAATTTTCAGTACAAAATGAAGGATATTGTGATTGGAAATAGTGATCACTTACAAGCTATATTAAGTCAATTAATAGGCAGCACGATTAGATTTAATCACAGCTGCAAGGTTATAATTACAGTTCATTTGTTTACTATAAAAAATTATATAAAAAGCGATAACATACTACAATTTAGAATACACGATAAAGGAAGCGGTATTTCAAAGAAAAAATTAGGAGATATAAAAGCAAAAATAGCTGATTTTGAGTTGGTACGAGACTATCCACAAATGCTGGAATCAGGATTATGGTTTGTAAATTACCTTGTTAATCAACTTAATGGAGAAATGGAAATAGAAAGCGAAAAAGACAAGTTTACAACCATTACTTGCAATATTCCAGTACAACTTTTTTAATCAAATTAATTCGCTTCTTTCACAGTTTTTATCTGAGATTGAAGTATATAAAAAGTTTAATTTATTGTATAATTTATTAAAGATTATTTAGAGATGGAAAATGATAGACTTTTATAGCGAGAGCTTACTAAATAAGCTGTTTAGAATCAACGTAAGATTTAACGCTGAAATTGATCTTGATAAAGTTGAAAGAGCAATATTTTACGCTAAAAAATATCATGACAAACAACTTCGAGATACAGGAGAGCCATATTATATGCATCCATTAGAGGTAGCTTATATGGTAGCAGACTACAGTTTTGAAACAGATACGATTATTACAGCAATACTACATGATACCCTCGAAGACACAACACTAACTAAAGAAAAGATTGTTAAGGTATTTGGTAAAAAAATTGCAGAACAGGTTTCAGAACTCACAAGGATTAAGGATAATAAAAAAATCAGTTCTAGAGAAATGATTCAAACATTTTATAGCCAAAATAAAACAGAACTATTATTAATTAAGCTTTTCGACCGATTCCATAATATTCAGACTATATCAATAAAACCTTATGAAAAAAGACAAAAAATCGTCATTGAAACTCAGCAAGAATTTATACCTCTTGCTGAATACCTTAATCTACCAGAGATTAGAGAACGCTTAAGCGAATATTGCAAACTTAATGCTAGCTAGAATATGGTTTAACTAGTAAAATATTATCTCTATTATTTATTCGGATGTACAACTTGATATGTCACCTATACAATCTTTAAATTGATTAGGTGTATAAATATGAATATTATCTTCATAGTAAGCAATTCTGTTATCATCAGTAAATGTATCTAATTCTGATGGTCTCTCCTTCAGATCATTATATACAATAGTTAACTCTTTATCAGTTAATAATTTTTTGCTACTATTTAGAATAGATTCATTATCATATTTTACTACTATAGGCATTAGCTGGTTATGATTAAGCTTTTCTACTGCATATAATGTGTTATATGTTTTTTTAGCATATTCATAGTGTTCAACTACTGTATACTGTTTTATACCTGAAAAAATATAACTAATCGCTTCTTTTGCTCTGGTACAATCAGATTTAGCTTTTTTAATAATGTCATTGTATTGGCTATTATCCCACCCAATCAAGAGTAAAGAATTATTACTTTCTTTTTTAAATATAAAATTAGTAGCTAACTGTACTATTTCTGTGGAAGTAGGATTATTAGCTGAATTATGGTACAAATTGTTTCTATACATAATCACCCTATTGTTAAGTAAGTTTATATTATAAGTTTATAAATTATACTAGCTAATTAGCAATAACTTTTTTGTTGCTTAAATATTTTCAATTCAGGATACCAATTCTAGATTATATTGAACATTAAGAAGGCCATTCTTTAAGGCCTCAATATCCTTAACATTGCCGCACCATTCTTGGTGAAAGCTATTCCATTTTAAGCCATGAAGGCGAATGTGGAGCTTAGTGTTTTCGTCTGGTTCAGAGGAAAATTTTAAAATCACGGCAGCTTTATTTTGCTGTTCTTTATCAAAAATATCTTTACCGATTGTAGTCCAATGATTCTGAACATTTGGATGTTGTGTTAAAGTTTCTTTTAGTGAAACAATTGCACCAAATAAAGTATTTGCTGATAAGTGATCAAGCTTAGCCTTAGCAACTAATCCACCCATTTCGATAAGACGTCGAGTACGCATTTTACGTTCTTTAATTTTAAGGTTAACCTCATCCATGATTAGCTTAGCCTTTTTTTGTTGGAGAGTAATTTTTTGCTGCATAAGATTTGCCATGTTAGTAATTCAGAAAGATAAAAAAATCAGGCAAGAATATATCAAAATAAAATTCCAGTAAAGAAAAAAACCGCACCTGCCAAACCAACATCAAATAATTATAGTCAAAAAAACGTGAATTCAGGTTAGAAGCTTCATTAAAGAATAAGCTTATACGCAATATGTAAACTTGAAAGTTTACTGCTAAAAAATGAGCACTCATTAGCCGATTGAGTGTTAAAAAAAAGAAGTTTGTGCTAGCAAAATCAAAAAAACCATGCTAACTTAAAACTCAGGTGAGAATTGGTGTTGAGATGGCTATACAGTTTGCAATGATTGAATTTTTAAGTAGAAGTAAAGGAGGAGATAGTTGTTGTAAGGCAGCGTATAATGCAAGAACTATTGTTAAAAATGAGCAGACAAATATAAGGTATAACTTCTCTTATAAGAAAGATAACGTATATCATACAGTACTGATACCAGATTATGTAAATCAAAAATTCAAGAATGTCCAAAGATTAATGAATGAGGTGGAACAAACAGAAAAACGAAGAAACAGTAAGTTGTTGAAGGATATCGTAATAGCACTGCCAGACGATAAGGAATTGAATTTAGAGCATAGAATAGAAATAACTCATCAAATAGTTGATGTAATGGAATGGGTAAAAAATGGTCTTGGAGTACAGATAGATATTCATAAGCCTCATAGAGGAGATAAAAACTGGCATGTGCATATATTGGTTACTACAAGAAGATTTAAAGAGAATGGCGAAGAATTAGGTGGTAAAGCTGTTGACTTGGAGCCTAAATTCAGAACATCAAAAGGTAAGGCATTTATTATTCCAGAAGCTGAGATGATTCACGAAAAAGTGAAGGAAATAATTAATGCATATTTTGCTAAATTAGGCTTAACAAATAGAGTTGATAAGATAAGTACAGTTCCGCAAGAGCATATTGGACCTACTAGAATTAGGGGTTTAATTAATGAAGTTGCAAATGAAAATGAGTTACGTAAAGAGGCTCATTTGAAGATTATTAATGATGTTGATGTAATAACGGATTCTATAACACATTACAAATCTATTTTTACTAAGCATGATATTGAAAAAGCCGTGAAAGATATACCAGACCTAACAGCAAGAGAACTGTTAGTTCAGCAAGTGCTTAGTTCAAATAGAATACTAGAGTTATATCATGATGATGGTGAAAGTAGTAAATATTTTACGACAACTGAGGTTAGAGATGAGGAAGCAAGAATAATAAGAATAGCTAATAAAATCGATACTCAAGCTTATTACAATGATATTTATCATCTTAAAAACGATATCGAAAGCTTAACAAGTGTTAGTGAAGAGCAAAAACATGCTCTACGACGTATTTTGCTTAGTAATAGTGGAGTTAGAATACTAAGAGGAAGAGCTGGAACAGGTAAATCCACTGTTTTAGCAAAAGCATATAAAATTGCAACAAATCGTAGACAAAATGTTATTGGACTTGCTCCTACACATAAGGCTATATCAGTGCTGAAGGATAATGGCTACCAGAAATGTGATACAATAAAAGGATTTTTATATAAAAATAGCGTTACTAGAGACAGTTTAATAGTAGTAGATGAAGCTGGAATGGTTGCTACTAGAGAATATGCAGAGCTGTTTAGAGTAGTTAGAAACAATAATTGTCAACTGATACTTGCTGGAGATGAAAAGCAGTTAGCTTCAATAGAAAGAGGCGGAATGTTTGAGATGCTGAGTAATATTTTCAGTTCACATGTTTTAGTGAATATTCGAAGACAAAGTGAAAACTGGAGTAGAGAAGCAGCAACAAAGTTTGCTGAGAGTAATATTTTAAGCGGTATAACATTACTGAGACAAAATAAATGTATTAAGTTTGATAATACGTTGCAGGACTCAATGAGTAAGTTAAGATACAACTGGAGTCTAAGCAAGTTTAAGCTACATGAAAAATTGGTAATTACAGTACGTAATAAAGAGGTAGACATTCTTAATTCAAGTATTAGATCTTTGTTAAAAGCTAATGGCACGCTACAAGGCACAGAATATAGGCGTTCAATAGCTGGAAGGAAAGAGTCCTACATGGCTGGAGATCGAATTGTATTTCAAAAAAGCGATAAGGATTTACAAATACAAAATAGTGAATTTGCAACTTTAACTTCGGTTAATAAAAATGAATTTGTAGCTAAGACAGATGCAGGACAAGATGTGAGTTTTGACCCAAGCAAAATACAATTTAAACATGGTTATGCAAGTACTGTTTATAAGGCCCAGGGAGCTTCTATAAAAGATGTATACGTTTTACATAATGGAGTAAGTAATATAAGCAGCTCATACGTAGCTATGACAAGGCATATAGAGAAATTACAGCTATATTGCAATAAGGAAGCAACTAGAAGCATTAACAGCTTAATAAATCAGCTTAGCAGACCAAATGATAAATCAGCAAGCATAAACTTAAAAACTAATGAAGATTTAAATAAAGAAAATCCAACTATTTTAAGTAAAATTTGTGGTTGGTTTAAGTCTATAGTAACTGATGTAGGAGACAGATTTCATAAAAACGCTAAATATTATCAGTACGATAAAAAACCAGAGCAATTAGCTGACATTAAGATCGAACAACCTAATATAGTTAATGATATAAGAAAATCAGAAATAAGTCCAAATAATGAATTAAAGGCTACAAAGACCGCAAACGATATTTCAACTACAGAAAAAATCAACACAAAGCCTGAACAACAAAATCCAAGAATTAGTATTCGAAGGTAAAATGAGCTGCATAGAGCAGCTCAAGGGTAATAAAAATACGACTTTGCTAAGCAGAATGCGAAAGTCCTGAAACTTAGAGAGATTCGTTAACAGAAATACTATCTCAACAATCACTCAGCAAAAATATTATACCATTTAAACGGTAAAAATACAAATAAATTTAGCGAAGGTGAGGTTCTGTATGACTGATAAAATCAATAATTCAAACAATCATAATTTAATGGAAGAATTGAGAGACAGAATAGCTTCTCATGCAGAAACCATAGCATGTGATTTGCTTGGAGAGCCTAATAAACATTTATCAAGACGTGGAGAGACACGTTGGGGAGATAAAGGGAAAATTGTCGTCAATACTAGTGGCAAGCATGCTGGAAAATGGTATGACTTTAGTTCTGGCGAAGGTGGAGATTTATTTGACTTAGCTAGAAAAGAACGTGGCGGTGATTTTGTTAGAGCTAAGGAATATCTAACAAGCATAGTAGGAATGTCAACTTATAATGAGTCTTATCCTCGGCAGGTACATAAAGAAGCCACTCAAAATGAGCTAGCTAAAATTCGAAAAGTTCAATACTTTTATAATCAGTCTTCTCCATTATATTTTACTAATAATACTGAAGTTCAAATCGTAAAAAGATATCTTGAACAACATAGAGGAATTGATTGTTTTACAATGAATTCTGACTTGAGAGCAAGTGTAATTCTTGATAGAGAAACGAATGAAAATTATCCAGCATTTTCAGCATTTTCAAGAAATGCGAAAGGTAAAATTACTGGTGTACAAGTTGTATATTTGAATTCGCAAACGTGCGATAAGGCAGATATTTCAGTCCCTAGGAGGGCTTTTGGCAAAATTAGCGAATCGTTTGTTAGAATTACTCCATTGGCACCACATGATTCGCCTATAACAATTATAACAGAAGGCGTTGAAACAGCTTTAAGTCTAAAACAAGCAGGAATTAATGGAAAAATTATCGCTGCTATTGGCATACATAATTTCAAGAACTATCAACCATTTGAAGGAGAAAACATAATCATAGCGGCAGATAATGATGGACAAAATTCTATAACAATGAATACTGTTGATAAAGCGAAAAAAACACTCGAAAATAGTGGAGCAAAGGTGTTAAAAGTGATGCCAACACAAGAAGGTGATTTCAACGACCTATTACAAATTCATGGGGCTGAAGCTATTAGACAGATTATAATACCTGAAATTGCCAAACTTATTAAATTGAACGAAATACAAAATAAATCATCTGAAATACCTAATCAAAGTGACGTTAAAGAATTATATGCAAAATCTTTGCCCCTATACGACTATAACAAAAAGGAAAAAGCTAATGCGGAAGTAACAACAGTCAACAAATTTTTAGAAAATCATACAGAAATTTATAGTTCAAAAATCTTTGACAATCCTAATTTAAGAGCAAATATGGTTTTTGATGAAGAGACTCAAAAATCCTGGCCTGCACTCACTATTTTTGTTAAAAATGACAAAGATGAAATTACTGGAGCTAAGATATTAGCCTTGAATTCAAAAACATGTAATAAAGCGGATGCAGCTGAAAATTCTGTTGGTACAATTAGTGGATCATTTGTTGAAATTGCTCAACAAAATTCAGACTACTCTTCTATAACAATTCTTACAGAGAATATTGAAACTGCTCTAAGCATTAAACATGCTGGAGTCGAAGGAAAAATCTTATGTGCCATTGAAGCTGAAAATTTGCAAAACTATAATCCTGGCTCAAAAGAAAAGATCATTCTAGCGGTTAAAAATGACGTAAATACTGAAAAAGCAGAAAAAGTTTTGGAAGATAAGGGAGCAATAGTCTGTACGGTCAAAAATGACTTCAATAATGTATTAAAAACTCAAGGATCATATGCCGTTAGAAATATTATCAGCCCTGAAATAAGAAAACTTACTGAAAAAAATGAATCAATACAAACTAATATACAACCAAGATTATGTCTGAAAATTTAAAACATGATGGGCTATTTAAAGATTTAATGAATGAACCAAAAGCAGCTCTGGATTTTATAAATGACTTTTTACCAAATGAAGTTAAAAACGTACTAGATTTAAATACTATAAAAGTTGAGCAAGAATCATTTGTCGAAGCAAATCTACGCCGTAGTATGTGTGACGTACTATTTTCAGTTAAAACAAAAAATAATAATGATGCATTTATATATGTGCTTATCGAGGCAGAATTAAGATCTGATTATTGGATTGCGTTCAAATTATGGCAATACACATTATCAATATTAAAAAGGCATAAAAAAGGACTTAAAAAGCGTAAAAAAGAACGTGGAAAATTACCAATTGTTGTACCAATTGTAGTATATCATGGAGCTGACCGATTTAATGCTCCGAGAAGCTTATGGGAACTGTTTGATGATCCTAAATTAGCTAAAGAGTTGATGGGCTCTGAATACTTATTAATCGATTGGCAAGCAATACCAGATAGTGAAATAAAAAGAAAAGCAACTGCTGCACTAGTTCATTTTATGAAGTATATTCATAATCAACCTGATATAATAGAGCTATGGGCGAAATTCTTTAATACACTACAAGAAATAGTACAAAAAGATAAAGAAGAGGGCTTTCTTTACATAAGATCGTTATTGTATTATACTATAAGTAAGGTTAGTCAAAATGAACAACCTAGGTTAAAACAATTACTGGACGAAAATTTATCAATTGAGGATAGAGATAGGATTATGGGAACAATTGCTGCACAATATATTGATGAAGGCAAAGCTAAAGGCAGAGCTGAAGGCAGAGCTGAAGGCAGAGCTGAAGGCAGAGCTGAAGGCAGAGCTGAAGGCAGAGCTGAAGGCAGAGCTGAAGGTATAGAGATTGGTGAGACTAAAGGCAGAGCTGAAGCTGCACAAGGGCTTGCAAGGAACTTATTAAAAGCTGGCTTTTCAGTTGAATTTATTGCTGAAAATACTGGGTTATCAAACGAAGAAGTGGTTAATTTAAAAGTTAGCATGGATAATTCTTGAATTAATAATTCACTAACTTAAGTTTTTTGAGCAATGTATATCCCCAAACATATGCTATATTTAAGTTTTGTAGCTTCATAGTTAGTTTTGTGATGGGAAAGTTACCAACAAGCTTTACATAACATGTAAGGTCTGGTAGATTCATAATTTCAGATGGCATAACTAAAAGCTTTTTACGCTCAACATTATTCATATTTACTCCATCTCGCATAGTATTTGATCCATATGACAAGTTTTCTTGAGTTTCAATTATCTCTTGCTCACCTAGTGTTAATGCTGATTTATAAGCTGTAACCTGATCGCTAACTCGAAAAATAAATTTACTATTAAACAAATCAAGCATAGAAGCACATTCAGCAGAACCATATATTGCTTCTAATTGATGAATGTTCTGCAACCCAGCAACAAAGCAGCCTCCATACTTTCTACTTTCAGCTAAAGCAACTGGTAAAGATGAAACTTTTTGTAGAGCTGGCAGTTCATCAAGTATAAACCATATGTTTTTGTTATCATGATTAGGATTTCTACACATCAAAGCTTTGATAGCTATACTTATCCATGCTGAAATAAGTGGCTGTAAAGTAGCTCTTTGACTTGGAGTAGCTGTGATAAATAGCCATCCAGTTTCAGCAGAATTACTAAACCATTCCTTGATGCTAAAATTACCTCCAGGCTTTAAATATTGTAGCGAAGTAATATTCTTTCCAAGAGTAGATTGAATTCCCGCAGAAGTTTCAGGCGCGCTTTCGCTTATAATGCCTGATACAGCGGTGTTTCTAAAAGCTTTTACAAATTGTCTATTATCAGAGTAAATGATTGTATGAATTAATTTTATGATATCTTTATTATCCTGATATAGCTTCAATGCTTCAGACAAGACTAATTCAGCATTTTTAGCAAAAAAGTCATCGATTCTATGGGTATAATTACTAAAACTACTAGCTATATCATGAAAATCAGCTGCTTCAAAACAATCGTTCCAAGGCAACCATTGCTCGCTATTTTTTTCCAAAGGATTAAGCAGCTTATCACATTTAGAATCAAAAAATCTATCAGTAAAAGCTCCAGTAAGGTCTATAATTATTGCTCGATCCTGTTGTGATCGAATTTGTGGTAGCAGTTCGTTAAGCATATTAGTTTTACCAGTACCTGTTGTTCCGGTAATAAGAATGTGCAGCCTTTCACTATTCTTTACTAATGGCAAGCCTCCAAAACAGATTTTCGAGGCCTTTTTAGCGCTTTTTAGCATTTTAGCTAGATTTCTACTCCGTACAAAATCAGCACCTCTAATTTTGGCCTTAATAATCGTTTTTTTACCTTGAGCCGTAAAGAAAACAATTGAGATTATCACACCAATAGCAAAAACAATTAATCCTTCTAATAATGCTGAATTGATTAGGAATTCCCATAATTGCTGTATTTTAAATCCATGTTGGCCTGTATAAAACTCATGCAAAAAGTCTTGGGCATTGAGGTGTGTCCATTTTTTAAACCTTAAACTATAAAATACGATTCCTATTTGATCGATATCATAAAAATGTTCACCAATTACTAACTTAAGCTGCACATATCTTTCAATTGCGAAATAATACAAGCTGCTCAGAAAAACTTTTTGATATAATCGACATATAATCCAGAATATTGATAATCCTAACCCAATCGTAAAAACATTGGTACTACCTTGCCCAAACATTCTTAAACTTATGGGCAAATAACTGCGATCCCCTTGTGAAATTGCCTTGATTCTGAAAATTCATCTATCTCAAGAGTATTTTTTCAAAATCTGTAGTTTTTGCTCATAGTCTTTTGCAATAGTAAAATTCTCGAATTCTGTTAACCTTTTAATTGTTGCTTCATATTCTGCTATAAGATTAGGCATATATTTAATAGCTAAGTTAAAATTCTCCTTAGCCTTTGAGTACTGTCCTAAACTTACTAATGAAATTCCTTTTTCAAGATAATTTTCAGCAAAATTAGGGTTATACTTAATAGCAATATCAAAATTTTCTACAGCTTCTTGATGTTTTCCTAATTTCTCAAAAATCATTCCTTTGTTATAATAAATATCCGCACAATTTGGATCATATTTAATAGCTAAGTTACAGCTTTCTACTGCTTCCGAATATCTCTTTAATAAGCTTAATACATAACCCTTATTACAGTGTGATTTCACACAACTAGGATCGTATTTAATAGCTAAATCAAAATGTTCTATTGCATTCTGCAATTGGCCTAAAAATGCTAAAGTTAAACCTTTATTAATATAAGCTTCTGCATAATTTGGTCTATATTTAATAGCCATATCATAGTTTTCGATTGCATTTTGAATGTCACCTAAATTCATTAAAGCTATGCCTTTGTTATAATAAGCTTCTGGATAACTGGAGTTATACCTGATAGCAATATCAAAGTTTTCCATTGCTTCTTCATACTCTCCTAGGTCATTTAAAGAAGCTCCTTTTGTATTATAAGCAGTTACATAGTTAGGTTTATATTTAATAGCAAGATCACAAAGTACTATAGCTTCTTTATTTTTTCCTAACTTTCCATATGATACAGCCTTGTTATTATATGCTTCTGCAAAATGGGGATTGTATTTAATAGCTAAATCGAAATTTTCTATAGCTTCTTTTGGCTTTTCTAGATTATTTAAAGCAATTCCTTTGCTATTATATGCTGACGCATAACTTGGATCATACTTAATAGCAATATCATAATTTTTAATTGCTTCATGATATTTTTTTAATCTCAAGAAAGAGCTTCCAATATTAAAATATTCTTCTGCTAGAATATCTTTATCATAGATTAAATCTTGTTGTATGCTTTGCTCTGCTGCAACAGCTGCTGTATTTAATAATATTAATGATAAAATAATGGCTAATTTTTTACACGCGTTTTTCATATTAATTACTAATCATTTATTACCATTTAAATTTTTTATTGCTTGTTTACCAGTCAAAATAACTGCTGAATTAGACGTATTATTAAATTCATTCTGTATTTCTTTAGTCTTATTCTTAATACTATCAGAAATTCGATCAAGATTCTCTACTTTTTCATTATCAATAAAAGTTTGTTCCATATTCTTATTATAAGCCTTATTATTTATATAATTAGCGTTTTGACATTTTAACTCTTCAGATTTTTTATTAAAAATTTCTTGTACATCTTGTTTAGTAGAAAAGTTACCATCATTAATATGATCATTCAAATCTTCAGGTATTTCATTGTTGATTTGAGCAACCTCAAAAGCAATTTTTTCTGCTTCAGCAGAGTGATGCATTATCCATCTAGCTGCTTGCTCCTTGCTTCTTATTTCAGGATTTCGAGCTATAATTTCATTTAATACAAGTTCATTAATGTTACGATCAATAGTAGTAGAGTTTTGAGATACATAATTCATGCTATAACTAAGTTGCTCCATTTCTTGTTTAGTTTTAGCTATCTCTTGCCCAATCGATTGTTGCTCAGAAAGATTAGCATTTAGATTCTCACTTAGTGACTGTACTTCGCTATTTGTACTACTCAGTCTTCTTTCTTCAACTGCACTTTTAATTTTTGATAATGCTTCATTATATGACTGTTGTTGATTAGCTGATATACCTTTATTTTGATCATCTTGATTTTTTCCTGAAACTACACCTTTGACAAAAAATTTCCCAGCTCCTACTTCTACATTAGTACCGCTACTTTTATTGTGGCTACTACCTGTATACTCAGTAGTAGCAATGCTACTAGAACCAACCTCTTGCACAGAGCTTGAGATTCACTATCAGTCATGCCTATAGACTCAGCTTCATCGTGAGTTAGTCTTTGTCCTATTTCCATGGCCATGGAGTTTCCTGTTGAAATAAGATCGGCCTCTCTTTTTGTCAGTGAATCAAGAATGCTCTGAGAACGCATAAACTGGTTTTGATATCCAGCTTGTAGCATAGCAGAAGCTCGGAAGTTATTTACCAAAGAATCTACAGCTTGAGTTACAAATTGCTTGCCATTATTTGCAGTAACAACTCTGTAGCTACCATCATCGATAATACCAGCAGCCATATGTAATGAAGGAGCTAGGTTTTGTTGAGAGATAGTTCTATTGCCTATGCTGTAATTATCCATACTCAAGTTATTGTCGACTATGTTACTTCCTAAGCTGCTAGCAACTGGTATAGGAGAGAACTGGCTTGCTAAGTTAGCTGTAGCATGAGCGCAAGCTTTTAGTACTGCCCAAGAAAGCATTGGTATAGATGATGCAAGCATTTGAAACGTCGCATAGCTATATAAAATCATCTCTGCAAAGCTTCCTTGTGATAGCATATTCAAGCCATAATCATTACCAAAAGCTCCAGATTTGCTGGCTAGGCTGAT
This sequence comes from Orientia tsutsugamushi str. Boryong, assembly GCF_000063545.1. NCBI lineage: Bacteria > Pseudomonadati > Pseudomonadota > Alphaproteobacteria > Rickettsiales > Rickettsiaceae > Orientia > Orientia tsutsugamushi. The sequence continues at coordinate 1,930,251 of NC_009488.1, read as the reverse complement.
CATTCCGAGGCAATGGATTATTGTAAAAAATACTGGCCAGCTGCTGACCCATATTATTAACAAAATCCATGTTTTTAGTATGTTGTAGCCGCCAGGTAGTAAGGCCATTGGAAATACAATAAAGATCATCGAGACTACTAAAGCAAAAAATACAGATTGTAAAATAGGCATCATGTGAGCAGCCATTTCTCCAGCTACTAGATACGAAAATGATTGTTGAAAGAGGCCTCTGATTGCATGCATACTAACTAAATTAGGATAAATTCTTGATAACGAAAACTTCTCACGCCAGTCATCATATGACTCACGATTAGCATTAAGAAGCATAGCTTGCTTCATCCATTCATGAATATCTTGCTGCTCTCTTTGTAAATATTTTAGTGTATCTCCAGTCATGACTTTTAGTCTTTGACTTAACATGTGTGACTGATCAGATTGAACTCCAATTGCTGCTGCAAACTTGGTTAAAAGTCCTTCATTTAATTCTTTATGAATTGCCGCTTTAATCAATGGAGTAGCTTGTCTACAGGTCTTGAAACTAATGGCTAAATTACTAGGCTCGCGATAATAAATACCAAAATTATTAGGTATATTTTGCTCGATAAATCCTATAATGTCGTTAGTTTGTTGAGCAGCAGCTTTTTTACCTAGAATATTGCCTATGATGTAAGGCTTCATAAAGCATTGTCTAAGGAATTCCTTCGTATTAGTTAAAGTTATTGGATCCTGTATTTGCACATCTCGAATCTTAGCTACAGCCTTAGCTCCAAACATAATACCAGTTTTTCTGCTCGATAGTCCTTCATAAGCTGGCAAAAGATGCTGTTCCAACATTTTAGATACAAAGTAACTCGTTTGCGATGAAAGAGAAGCAAACATTGCAATACTTATGGGAATATTATCAACCTTTACTGGCGCACTCATTGATACTTCATCCTTCAGCCAAACAGTAGATTTGGGGGCAAATAACAGCGTAAAAATAAATATCGATGGAAAAAACCATTCCCATAGCAAAGATGCCGATATTTCCTCTAAAAATAGCCCTAGTAGCAGCCCATATGCCACCAATAGTCAAGGCTAAGTGACCCACTGGAGTGAAGTATTCGCTATTTGAAGCAAAGACCTCTGCCTATGCCATTAAACACATGCCATAACAGATCTCCACCACCAAATGTGTATATTACGTAATCCATTAACTTTTCTCCTTCGCTATTAAATGCTGCTCTATTAATCTAGCCCTTTTATCTATTCGACTTGCATCGGTTTGTAGGCTAGTCCATTTTTCATTTGCAAAAAGTTGTACTCGATTCAATTCCTTCAAATATCTTTCTAAATGTTCATTCGAAACTTGCTTAGCACCTAGTGAAGTAACGGCTCTACGTATTTCGGTGATTACTTCCTTCAAATGCTGAACTAATGTATAGCTAGCTATTAATTCTGATGAGATCTCTAAAATTGTGACTCCAGAAATAGCTTCTAATGTGATATAATCATAAATTGGAAATATATCTCCAATCGAAGATAAAAAGGCTATCTCAGAGTTGCTATATTCAGAATTCTTATCAAACTTATTTTTTAGATCAGTCAATTTTTGCTTAGCTTTACCTGCATAAGACTGCTCTGGTGATATTGTGATATTTCGTTGTAGGCTTGGATGCAGGCAACTAACACTATCACAGCTGTAAATTGAAGCTGATTCTCCACCTTTTAAATGACTAATCCAACTTTTTTCATCCTGAGCTAAGGAGTCAAAAAAGTACACATTATTGTTTGTAACCACGATAGTGCCAGTCATAGACATGATTGAATCACGCATATTTGATGGTATTCCAACCTTTGCTGCTGCTTTAGTGAAGATGTTATAATCATCCAGCATAACTCTGAATCCTTATTTTGTGCTTGTCGCAGAGCTTGTTTTTGGGCTAAATCATTACGACATTTTTTACCAGCAGCAAAATAATCAAACCCGCTTTGTGACTGTATATCACGGCAAACAGCTTCTCTCATAGCTGAGTTTCTTGGTAAAGCTGTAGCAAATAATGCTTTTGTTAATTTGCAATCTTCCTTAGCAAATTGATTCATCTCCATTGCTAGATTACGTAAGTCTTTGAGAGCATTCTCAATTTGAGGAGCAAAGGTTTTTAATCCTAATGAAAAAGCATAGACTTTAGCTTGAGAACCAATGTTTTTCATCAATTGAACTAATTCTTCTCCAGAAATAACAGAGAAGCTACCAAGATAGGCATCAATACCGCTACAGCTCATGTTTAAAGATGGTGGAGTTATAGCAAATGGCTGAAATGATGTTTGGCTTGTTCTGGCAGATAATCCGCCAGCCGCATAATATCCAGCCGCTTGATCTTGATATGATCCAGATCTTGTGACATTAATACTCATTCCTTGAAATACGTTTTCGATATTCCAAGCTAGTGATACTGGAGCTTGTAGCAATAATAGCATTGTAATGGCATAAACTCTGATTTTGGTGCTCATGTAGTCTCCAACTTATGATAATATCTATCGATTGCTAGAATATTGTCGATAATTTTATCTTCAGAGATTATGCCTCTAGCTACTGCATATATTTTTTTACCATCGCTAGCTACTGAATATAATACAGGTACAATATGCTTAGGGTTTAGTTTATTTAGCAACTCATTATTCTTACTGACAGCTAGCAACTGAAATGCATATTTATTAGCAAAGCTCTGAACAATAGGAATAAAGGCCTTACAGAGCAAGCAATCTTGTTTAACTTGCAGAATCAATCCCCAGTTTTTAGCAATGTTTTTGAGTTTGAAATCATTTTTTTGCTCTGATTTTTCTTGATACAGCTTTCTATGTAAGCTATTAGCTGGCTCATTAGCATTAATCAGTTGATAATCAAGTAGAGTAGCCAGCTGCCACATAGTAGCAAACTTATGAGCCTTCTCCATGATTCGCTTCTGCAATCTTTGGGCTGTAATCACATTTTCGAGCGTTGGATTATCAAGCGCTATACGCGCTGAGCTCGATTAAATTGCTCCTTTAATTCCTCGATTCTCTGGTCATGAGCCACACTCATCAACTTAGAATTAGCAGCAGAGTCATCAAGCTCATGACCATGTTTATCATTGTACCATAAAAACCCCTGTAGCCAAAGAGTTAGTATCAGCTAATTCTATCGACAAGTAATTAAGTAGCCCCATAATTAGCATTATTGCTAATGGATTCATTATTGAATTATTTTTATATCTATCTAAAATGAAGTTTAGTCAAAGAAGGGAAGCATGACACAATCAAAGATTGCTGAAATGCTTCAACTATAACCCATAATAGTTATTATCTTATTTGCGATAATACTAGTTACTACAAATCTAAGCACATAACAAATCAAAACAAAGCAACTAAAAATAGATGCCGTTAAACCTTAAATCATTTCCTGAATTAGTGTTCTCTCCCAACGCTACTTTATCCAACTCTACTTTACGTTCTTCGTTAAGCTGTTGAAATGTTCTAAAATCATCATCATCCAATGCGTCTAATATCCGCTCAGCCATTCCGAGACGTGCTAACTCACGCCAATTTCCCAAAAATTTCTCAGCATCATTTTTTCTGGATAGGTTTTTAATATCTGCTCATTATTTCTTGCTATTATTGTCAGCGATTCATTTATAGCATCTATTTGTTCTGTCCTCCATAATAGCCTTTTCTCTTGCAAGTGCTCTGCGATTTTGTGCTGATCATGTTCAATAGCTAAAGCTAAATCTAAAACTGTATAACCATCGTTATTCTTTAAAATAAAATTAACATTATTATTCTTACATAAACTTTTTATCAAATCTATTGATCGGCATAAAAAACTATCTAAATTATCTATCATTAGATGTATTATATCTAACAATCCAGTCCTGAATTAGTGTTCTCTCCCAACGCTACTTTATCCAACTCTACTTTACGTTCTTCGTTAAGCTGTTGAAATGTTCTAAAATCATCATCATCCAATGCGTCTAATATCCGCTCAGCCATTCCGAGACGTGCTAACTCACGCCAATTTCCCAAAAATTTCTCAGCATCATTTTTTTCTGGATAGGTTTTTAATATCTGCTCATTATTTCTTGCTATTATTGTCAGCGATTCATTTATAGCATCTATTTGTTCTGTCCTCCATAATAGCCTTTTCTCTTGCAAGTGCTCTGCGATTTTGTGCTGATCATGTTCAATAGCTAAAGCTAAATCTAAAACTGTATAACCATCGTTATTCTTTAAAATAAAATTAACATTATTATTCTTACATAAACTTTTTATCAAATCTATTGATCGGCATAAAAAACTATCTAAATTATCTATCATTAGATGTATTATATCTAACAATCCAGTCCTGAATTAGTGTTCTCTCCCAACGCTACTTTATCCAACTCTACTTTACGTTCTTCGTTAAGCTGTTGAAATGTTCTAAAATCATCATCATCCAATGCGTCTAATATCCGCTCAGCCATTCCGAGACGTGCTAACTCACGCCAATTTCCCAAAAATTTCTCAGCATCATTTTTTTCTGGATAGGTTTTTAATATCTGCTCATTATTTCTTGCTATTATTGTCAGCGATTCATTTATAGCATCTATTTGTTCTGTCCTCCATAATAGCCTTTTCTCTTGCAAGTGCTCTGCGATTTTGTGCTGATCATGTTCAATAGCTAAAGCTAAATCTAAAACTGTATAACCATCGTTATTCTTTAAAATAAAATTAACATTATTATTCTTACATAAACTTTTTATCAAATCTATTGATCGGCATAAAAAACTATCTAAATTATCCATCATTAGATGTATTATATCTAACAATCCAGAGTAGCTTAAAAGAGCTAAATGTAAAGCAGTTTGACAATCATTATTTTGTATGTTTGTATCTACTCCTCTATTCAACAGCATTTCCGCTATATCTATAAAGCGCTTGTCATTATTATCAGCATTTATAAGGTTGGGCATATGTATATCATGTGGTAATATGGTGAAGTCATGTGGTAATATGGTGAATCTATGCTTGGCAACTAAATGTAAGGCAGTGTTACCATCATTATCTTGTAAATTTAAATTTATCATGTTAGGATATCTATCTAACCAAAACTGTACCATGTCTTTGTAGCCATTTTTAGCAGCAGAATGTACTACAGTATTCTTACCTGTTATATTAATATCAGCATTATTATTCAATAAAAACTCTACTATATCTATGCGCCCACATCCAGAAGCATGATGTAAAGTAGTGCAACCATCATTATCCATCAAATTAACATTAGCTCCATTATCAAGTAGAAGCTTTAATTTATCGATGTCGCATTCAGCATTGATAATACAATGTACAGGGGCGATACCATTACCATCTGGTAAATTGGCATCAGCGTCACTGTTTAACAGAAGCGTTAACATATTTATGTCATGGTTCAACTTACTAGCAAGATGCAAAGGAGTGGATCCATATTGTTTTTTGATATTGACATCAGCGCCCTTTTTTAACAGAAGTATTGCTATATTTATGTACCCACGCGAAACTGCTGCATGCAAAGCAGATCCACTCGGACCAAGTACCTCATTAACAAATACTGTATTGATAATGTTACAAGCATTATCTTGTGCTAGAATACGCTCTACATTCTCTACATTGTTCTGTGCGGCTGCGTAATATAAGTTACGTGCTAAATCATCGTTATTCATATATTTTTCACCCTAAAAATATATGTGGTTATTATATCTTAAAATAAAAATATAAAGCAATACTCAATTTTTTGGCAAGTGCTGTTTTTAATTCACAATTTTGAATTTTAAGGTGTTTGCAACCATCTTTTGGATCGCTAGTACAAGAAAAAACAATCTTTTGTTTCCAATATGAACGATTGACTCTAAACTTGTCAAAAAATACTCTATCACCACTCTCATAGTTGAGTCTATTCACCTCATAGCATTCATTACTTTCTATTAATTGTTCAAGTTCAGGCTTTACAACTTGCCAATATTCTGCTACTTCCCTTAGTTCTTGAGTCTTATCTCTGTAGTCATAGCGAAGTATACATATTTTACCTCTTTTTGATATAATATAAACTTTGTTCCAATATGCTCTATAGATACGCCAAGCCTATCAGCAACAGCACTCCTCATTCGTCTTGCAGCCATTTGGCTATCACCTGCTAACTTGTATATTTTTTCATTATTTTTATCTACGTCATGGAAATCTGCACGACCATTAAGCCAATTACTATGATTCTCTACTATTTCTTCTGTTGCAAATTCCATTTGCCGGTTTTGCCAAGAAAGCCATACATTCTCTAATCTGCACTCAACATTTAATTCTCGAATAAGTTCAATGTTAAAATTACTACCTTCATTACAACTTTGAATAATTTCAGTATTAGTTTTACTTGTCTGAGTTACGAAGTTACTGCTATCAAGGGCACTTAAAGGATCAGATTCAATTCTCATTGAATTAGCTATCATATAATTTTGATCGTTGATATTATGTTGAGTTAAGGCATTGTTTTTACTGTTTTCAGCTTGAAATAACATTGCCCCACTTTCTGTACCAAGCTGATTACGGCCATGGTAGGTTAAATCCTCATCATTGTTAGGATAATTGACATTACTACCTTGATGAAATAATTCTTGTGTATTTGAAGAATTTCCAAGATTTACATTATAGTTGCTAGCTTCATTATAACTGCTTTGCATTGAAGCTAAACAACAGCTAATATTGAGCACTATCAAAGTTAATATAGATAATAATCTCATTGAGTATTCTCATTCATAATTTCTAATGCTATTGCTAAAGGAATATGGCCAGTTAATTTCTTGGTTAATCCTCTTTTTTCATCATCTATTACTATCACAGGAACAACATCAATTTTATATTGTTCAAACAAGCTAGGATCTATATCGAAGCTAATACCAAGCTCCATAGTTTTATTCTTTGTTTGTGTAAATGAGTTATTAATTAACCCACGCATAATCAATTGAGCTCCAGCCTTTTGAGATTCAGCAAAATAGCTTTTTAAAGCCTCATCACTCATTGAAAATGAGACAAAAATAAAAGTTTTTTGCTGGCCCAAAAAAAAGCATTAGCATTATTAACAAATAATAAAACCATCAACATCATTACTCGTATAACCATATTCCTCTCTAACCCTTATCAAAGCAAACAACAATCTCTTTTTCGCCAAATCAAGTAACCAAAATCTTCACCATTAACTGGAAATTCTCTTCCAGCCTGCCATGTAGCTTCTGTTTGGCCTATGCTCTTGCAGGATCTGGTTTCTGGAATCGGATAAGTCATTTGTAGTCGATACTGACTTTTCTTCATAATAGGCATGGGATACTTGCCACATAAGCCTTTATAACCATAATATCCCCATAACATCAGTTGCCTATGCATTCTAGCCATAAACTTACTTACCATTAATACAGATGTTCCAACTCCACCATTATGCGCCGCAGCTGTTCCAGTAAAAGGGTAAAGCATTCCTTGACATTCAGCACACCAAAAAGCATAATCACTTGCTAATAAACCAGCGCTGCAACTCATGCAATCAGCTATACATGCTTGATAAGCAGCTACATTTTGAAACAACAGCGTTTCTGGATTTAAAATCGCAGATTTAGCGTCATCACTCCATAATGGATCAAACTCTGTTAAATATGCTATATCGACTGCAGCCATTTCCAGACAAATAAAATCAAGCAAAATTTCCAGCCAATAAATCACAGGATAGACATACCAATGAATGTGATAAAAAGCACTTCCTTCAGCCTCATCTTTCATGCCTTTTTGAGTAGCACTTCCAAATGACAAACCTCCAAGACTTACCATACACATTGGCGACTTTGTAACATCTACAAGGCGTACTGGCTCCCAAAATCCTACCGGAATATACCAGGTACAGGTATTGGAATCCCTGGCTTAGGACAAAGACATATAAGTCTACCAGAAGCATTAGTATCAGGCATTGAAGTGTTTGTAAAGTACAGAGATATAGTAATTTAACCTATATTATCACATAAATCATTTTTAAGTTGCAATATCACTCATTTTTGGTTTTTTAGGTGAAGTGTTAACAACAGCTACACCTTGAACTGCTTTAGATCGCTTACAGTATAGAACACAACGCCTTTTTGATTTAATTTTTGATGTTTCAACTTTCTCAACATTATCAGGGTCAAAAACTCCTTGAGCAGCCATTTTCTTTATTTCATATAAAGACTTACATTTTTGCCCTTTAGGAATTTTACAATCAAAATTACTTTCGAAAAAGAAGCTTGTTAGGCTCATACAGCCCAATAGCAATAATAAAAACTTCATTATAAATGCTCCTCTAACTTTTGTGATTGGTCGAATTTATTATGCAAATTAACTTTTTCATTGTTAGTTGATTGTGAATAAGTTAAATTATGTGGCTTCTTCTTGTGCTCACGTAAGTCAAAACCTTTTTTAAATACAACATCGATGACTCTACCTGACGCAATAAGAACGACTGGGCTCATAGAATCAGCTTGTTTTATAGCAAAATCAGCTAGCTTATCAAAAGCATTACTAGCTCCAGAGTAAGCTCCAGACTGAAGCGCATCTCCAATCTGAAACTCTTGTTGTTGATGACCTCCAGCTACTAGGTTTAAAGTTGGTAGCATATCAGGTTTAATAGCCTTAGCTTGTAGAAACTTAGCAATATTGCTAAATACTCCATTTAATGCAGCCATGCTTGCTATGTTAGACGATTTATCTACCACGATTCCTTTAATTCCAGAACGTCCATCTTCACCTATCAACCAGCCTTCCGCCTTGTTTTCAATAATATCTCCATAATGAAATTTTACTTTGAAGCAGTTTTAATATGCTTGATGCTGAGCTTAACAAGCTTTAAAGTAAAAACTAGCATTTTAAGCTAATTTTATTTTTCCTTTTGAATTATCCTTTTCAGCTTCTTCTGTAGCAGCATTAATAAGCGTTACATGGCTTGGAGTTTTTGGAGTAAAAGTTAACATTAAATCTTGAATTGTTTTGTGTTCTCCTATTACTGTTAAATAAAGCTTCTTTTCTTCTTCTCGTGGAGCAATAAACAAACATCCAGACTCATGAACTACAACTTCGGCTGCATTTTGAGGATACATAAAAATATCATTGATTTTTTCATCTTTAAGATTAATTCTTGTTGGCCCACTATCAGAAATCTCAAGCTTCAGCAAATTATCAACTTCTAACTCATATTCTACCGCATATACATCACTAAACTTGACTAAAGCAATAAACCCTATCATAAACCTCAAAATTCTAATACTCATTTTTTTATTCCATTCTCTTTAACGCCAGTTAACAACAAAAGGTAATTAGGACTTCGCTTGTAAGTCAAAAGGTAAGTCTTATCGACAGCTATATGTTTACTATCGCTAAACCAATAACGAAGCGTTCCACTAATTAATACTCCATCCTTTATCACTTCAACCTTCTTCGGAAAAAAGACTGAAGACACATTTGAGCCTTTAACAAATTGCAAGTGATCATGAAAAAATTTATTTAAAGATTCAGTATTACTAGATGCAACTTTCATGTCTGCTATTTGTCTTTCTACCTCATTTGGAGAAGTAGTAAATAAGAGTTTCGTTACATAAATTGCCCATTCCTTTAAATAGGTTTCATGGTAATTTTTTGATGAAACCATCATTTTACGATCAGGCTCCATTGCTGGAATTAATAACCACTTTTCTTCTTTGGTAATTGCAGCCATTATCGCAATTATATTAGCTGCAGCTAGCAATATAGTTACTGAAAGTAAGCATTTATTATATTTAACCAGCTCTTGTATAGCATTTTGCTTAAAGAGATGATTCATTACTTGCCAACTTTTTTGCCCAAAAGCCTTGGATATCCTAATGGAGCTGGCAATAAACCTTTAGCTACTAAAAAACTTTTTAGCAAAAAATTCTCAGATACCTTCTTAATTTTCTTAAAGCAATAACATAGAGCAATTCCTCCAACCATAAAGGCTAGGCCTAATTTAGCATGCCTGCTGTTTAGTAGTACAATTCCTGGAGCTACTCCAGCTAGCACTACTCCCCATTCGTCAATGCTCAAACCCATATACTTCAACGGCCTCGATAATGCCCAACATAATTTTTGATTTTGTATAATCACCTTCAGCCTCAATTGTAGCATGAGATTTCTCATTCTGCTACTATAATGTTTAAATTAGCTAAATATCTTCAAACACAGATTTTACCTGCAATAATTAGTGTTCATATATGCATGTGCGACATGAAATCGCACTATTCTTACCACAACGTTTATATCAGTCAGATAGTATTATAAATATTATAACTTCTAGCACATTCACTAATTATTTGTATAGCCTTAGACATATACTCTCGTACTAACTCCATACAAGCTATAGTATAAGGTATTGTTGAGTTTGGATTAATATGATTCAATGCTATACTAATTGTCCTCTGACTTTCGCCTGCATCCCACATACAACTTGCAAACGTCCTTCTTAGATCGTGTATTCTGAAATTTTTTATGCTTGCCTTTTCACAAATTATCTTCCATGCGGTATTTGGATGCGATAAGTGTCCGCTTTCGCTAGTAGAACTTGGTAGTACCCATTTACTTGTAGATATTAATTTCCTTGCTTGCAATATTTCCATTGCCTCATCTGTTAATGGTATATTTTGCGCCTTTCCGTTCTTAGTTTTTGGTATATGCCATATTTTTCTTTCAAAATCTATATTGTCCCATTCCATCTCTAACACATTACTTTTTCTAGCTCCAGTATATAACGCTAGTAATGCAAAATCTCTTATCAATGGACTTGCTTCTCCGCATAATACTTGTAAAAATCTACCCATTTCATCGTAACTTAGACGTCTCTCTCTTGCTTGCAGTTTATGCTGCTCTATCCCTAGAGTAGGATTGTTTTCTATTAATCCCCATTTTATTGCCTTATTAAATATAGTGCGTAAGGTTGCTAGCAATGCATTTGCTGTGGCATATTTTCCCTCTTTGCTGATATCATTGAATATTGGTTCAATATCACTCATTCGAATCTTGCTTATCTTTTTTTCATATAATGCTTGTGCATAAGTATGTACTCTGTCAGCATTCTCTTTCCAGTTTATAGTATATATTTTGGCATACTCTTCAATATACTTATAACACAGCTCTTTGAATGTAATATCGTTAGCTTTTCTTTCTCTTTCTTTTATACGATTCTCATTTTCTTCTATCTGTTGTTGATGTTTTACTGCTCTTGGATCTATTCCGTTCGCCATTAATGTCTTTAATTCTCTTGCTATTTTTCTAGCTTCTTTAATAGATAAATATGGAAATTCCACTATCCTTATTTTTAAACTCTGGTTTTTATATTTTTGTTCTAAAATCCATGTTTTTCTTACTATTCCTCCACAGACTGTACATGAGATTTTCAGTTTAAGTCCTATTATATCTGGATCGTGGATAATTAATAATTTTTCTCCCTTAGGAATTTTAATTTTACGTAGTGCTCGATTTATAAACTTTGATGATATTGAAGTCATAATCACCCCACATAATATTAATATTTATTATTAAAGTATTACGTTTAATTAAACAGATGATCTATATTATACTTTTTATTTGATAGCAAATTTTTATACTAATTTGTTCATAATACATATAACTTGAAAATCACTTATCAATCCTAGATTGTATATATTTTTCGATCATTAGATTAACCTCTAGATTGAAAACTGGCCCCCAATTTCCTAAATTTTCTGTCAACCTTTTGTCAACCTTTTGCTTTAATTTTTTTGTTATATTGACAAATATTGGAAATATATTTATAGTTAAAGTTGAAGCTTGATTAAAAATATTAATAAAAGTTAACACAAGTTAATAGTAGGTTCTATAAAGTATAGAAGTTAATAAAAATTAACTTTTCTTCTCCCTTATACTTGATCTACCTTTGCACTTTTACCTATAGAACATCTTATTGATTATAAGATGAAGCTTAAAGACTAAGAACCAGCAATAACTACTTTTACCAATTTTAGAAATTTTGTTAAAAACTCTATTGCTGGAGGTACGTTTATTATGACAAATTGCTAACTTTGTAGAATCGATGTAATATATATCTGTTTCTTCTCTTTTTCATATAATGCATTAATACAGCTAGTGATAGCAACACTCCAGGTCATAGCTGTATTATTCTACTATAACTTGATAAACAAAAGTATCCCTTATACTTATAACTCAGGTAATATAGATAATAATCTTTAAAATCCTTGCATGGAGATAAATAAAAATATATCGCTATTGTTAATAACTCAGCTAAGGATAACTTCCCATCTCTGTTCCTTTGATTACTCTACTTGGTATTAATCTCTTTCTCTCCAACTCGTGATATATTTTGCAAAAATTGTCTATTAAATAGTATACTGTTATAATACATTTTTTCATGTTGGGTTATTTTATTTTTATTTAAATTTTCTTTATAACTCAACATTCTCTCTTTGTATACCTTTTATTCTCTACATTTCATATTTCCACTTATCCTAATCTGGCATAATAAATGCAATACTGAACAAGGCAGTAGAGTTAGAATTAATAGAAAAAATTCAGCTAATGGAATAAAAAGTCATAAACTGCAAACAAGAGAAGATATATAACTCTAGAACAAATGCCTCAATTCTTAGCAGCATTAGAAGTAGATAAAAGAATCCACACATAAAATATTTTTGTTTATATAAGTTTATATACTGCGGCTCATAGAAATACTGTATTAGCAATGTGTTTGGAAAATATAAGATTGAGAGAAGGAATATAGTATATACCAGAAACTAAGAATAGAGAAGCGCAAACAGCATCATTAGTAAATCTAATCTTTGCAAAATTTAAGCTATACAATAAGATGATACTCTAAAGAAAAAATAGCAAGATCAAGAAATATGCAAAAAAGAGGACTGCTGGTTCTAGAGCATTACATTGATATAGAAGATTTTATTTAGAAATAAACATTAATAACTCATATAAAAGATAAAAATATGATATTTCCTTGATCTAATTTGTGCAATTTTTTTAGCTACAATTACTTCTCGTGACTTTCTTGCAATAAACTCTTCATTGCAAAAGCAGTTGTAAAGGTAGAATTTTGCTATTTTTACAACTTTAGCACTATGTACTTGTGTTATGATTTTGGCTTATTTTAAATGCTTAACGCATACCATTAACTATGTTAATAACAAAATATCTATAATCTATATAACAACCATGATAATTAGCAATGAAATGTGGTTTAGTATCTAAAGGTTATGCTTGACACCTAGTAATACATTATAGCCATACAAACTCTCTATCTTAATATTTTCATTACGGAACACATGAGATGAACTTAAGCATATACCATTAATTTCCATAGTTAAGCTTGTACTTTTGGTTATACTAATAGCAGCACCTATTCCTACTGTACTACCAGGCAAAATAACTTTATTGTTCATTGTTGTAGTGTCTCCATAGATAGATTGAATACATATACCTCCAGTAACAAAAAGTGATCCAAAGCTTCCACTACATATATCCCAACATAACTTACATTCAGCTGAAACACTAGGAATAGAAGTTTCTGCTAAGTCAGCAATTGCTTTTATACATGCTCCTAGTGGAACATTCTTTAGTTTTATCAAGCCTCTAGTTGTACTAATGTCCATATCGCATCCAAATATCATATTTTGCATGTAACTAAGAGATAGTTCTAGCATAAGCGATCTAGTGCAATACACACCTAAAGATAGCCCCCAAATAGGACTATTAGCGTATTGATTAGCAAAATTACTTACCTCAGTAAATATACGGCGATCTGAAGCATTAACTGATGCTGAAAGATCTAATTCTTCTTGAACACAGGAAGAGCGTCCTCCATATAATCTAAAATAATAACTTAATATCTTTTCTTCCTGTTCTAGCTGCTGTTGTAAGTGTTGCAATTTTTTAAGCTGCTCTAACTCTTCTAGTTTTTTTAAATCACTTAAATCATAAGCAACAACAGCTGGAAGTGAACAAGGTAATGATAAAGCTATGGCTAGCCAAAATTTTCTCATTTTCATAATTAAATTTTATTCATACTATTTTGAATTTACTAAATATAATAATGTTACGCAATAAACACATTGAAAGATGCAAAACAGTTTTATAAAATTAAGCATTGCAAAGTAACAACGACTGACACAAACAACAGCTTGAAAGCTAACAAGAATAAGCATTATAGCTCTTTTTATTATTATTATATAAACATATACTTATGCTTCTTTTCTTTGTTCAAAATAATTATATTGAGCTAAACACATTACTAGATGGATTATAAGCTTCTCTATTTTTTCAGCAAACTCTAAAAACAGTCTTGATAGCTATTCTTATTCTATTTTTCATATTAAATCCACACATGTAATCTTTATTTTCAATGCCATACCTGATAACATTACTAGATTATATACTTTTAATTTAATAAATTATCAACTGAAGATTTATAATGTTGCGCAAATTTTCCAATTCAACAAGTTAAATGAGTATAACTAATCACTGTAGTATCTATGCAAAACTAATATAGCTAAGCCAGTATAAAACAGTTATGCTATATACTTTTCGAAAATAACGTCTTAAGTCATAGTGATGTTTTATTCTGCTTTATTTAGATGTATAACAATCAGATACATTGCAAATAGCAAAAATGCTATCTTTAGACCAGGTACTATCTAGATGAGGATTTACGTAAAATATTTAGATGTATTCACTCTTCTAACGCAACAATCTGTCCCATAGTTATTAGTTTTCAACAGACAGCTAATATGTTAATTCTAAAAAAAGAGAAGTTAATATGAATGTTTTGAAATCACTTTTACAACCGTGTTATGCTGTTATGCTAGCATCTGTTGTATTATTTTTACCATCAATATGTACAGCAAATAATATAAACGCAGCTATATTATTTTTTCCATCTACACATGTAGTGAATGATAATATAAAAATTGATTCTTCGCCATTTTACATAAAATTTTCACATCAATTTGCAAGAATTTGCAGGTGAACCTGCAAAAAATTGCAGCTACATATATAGATATAATAAAATAATAATAGATCTAGATCTACTGAAGTTAAGTTAGTAGAGAATGATCAAAATAAAAATGAAGATCAGCAGCAAAATTTGAAGTTTAAATATACTGAATCTGATGATTTTATAGAAATTGAGTTAGTAGGAAATGAAAAAGAAGATCAACAGCAACAACAGAATTTGAATTTCTATGAGCTTAGTGATGTTAGTAATGACAAGCCATCAAACAATGATTATGAGCAAAACAGTAAGTTAGCAACTCCAGCTATTATCGATAATTCAGAGGTTGAAAAGAATGAATGCTGCCCCAAAAGAAAAAGACTAGCAGATTATTATCCACTAACACCAGAAGATGCAGTTATACTACAACGTATGTCTAGTAGAAGCTTCAACATATACTTCATAAATCAATTACTGTTGAAGTTATCAAATAAATATTCATTCCGTTATTTTGAAAATAAGATAGCAGTGCTAAACTATATGGCAAAAGCCTTAGCAAATGAATTACTAACTACTGATCAGGCTAATAGTGGAAATTTTCGATTTAATGATGTAGGAAGATTTAAAGAACAGTATCTAGCAAACATTGAATCTGGTACAGATCGTAGTATGAAGGCTCAGTTGAAGCGTAAAATAGCTGGAGTCTTTGAAGCAGATACTGCTTATCAAATTTTAACATCTTGTGATTTTGGGGCAGCAGTTAAAAACAAATATTACATCAAGTTGATTAAGAATATTTTACTATCAGATCATATTAAATTCAAGATATTACAGGAGGTACGAGCTGTGCATAGCAATGATATTGAGCAGTTACAAGTTATACCATTTGATGAATCAAAACAAGTTATCAATAACACAACGGAGTATCAAAAAACAACAATTTTACAGCAACAAATGAGTGATGAAGATTACCTTTCAGAACTTAGTAAAGAGCTAAGTTCTAACTCTATATTGTTCAAAGTACGAAAATACATACTTCAACATTACGAATATGAGCAAGTTATTGATAAACTATGGTTTAGTAAGTTAGAAGTTGTAAATGAAGATAATGTTAATAAAAAGATATTCATTAAGGCTCTAACAAGCTTTGCAAATAGCTATATCAAATCAAATTTTAAACCCATTCTAGAGCGTGCTTTTGCAGCTCAAGGGTTTTCGTTTGAATTAGTTGAGTTTGTAGAAAGTTAGATTAATGATTAATAGCTGTGAAATACAAAATTCTACTCAGAAAAATTATGGTGCTTTATTTATTTTTTTGTTATATTGTAAGTTATATGATAATCCTTTAACAGATTGCGAAGGTTCAAAAAGGTGAAAATTCATGAATAATTATTTATCGTTCTATGCTTTGCTGCTAAGTAAAGCTGTACTGAAGATTATATTACAATAGTGATAGTATAATTTTGGGAGTAAAATATGTCTGAATCTAAGGCTAAATATGCTTTACATCGCGCTATTAAAGATGGTGATATTGAAAAAGTGAAGCATCTTATTAATAATGATAGTACACTTGTCAATTCAAAATATAAAGACAGTATTACAGCTTTATCTGTTGCTTTAAAATATAAGAATCTACCTATTGCTAAGATTTTGCTGAACAATGGAGCTGACATCAATGCAAAAAATAATAGTGGACACACGGCTTTACATACAGCGTTGCATATGTCTATTATTCCGAATGGTAGTAATTATAATGGTAAAAATATTGCAGATTCTGTCGGGATTTTAACACAGCATGAGACTAATAACCACAGTGTAAATGACGATATAAATGCAATTATCAAGTTTTTAGTAAAGAATGGCGCTAATACAAATGTAAAAGACAATGTTGATCAAACTCCATTACATTGTACAGCAAATTCTTTTATTAACAACCTAGATATTGTACAGCTTCTACTTGATCACGATGCTGATCCCAATATGCAGAATGTGCATGGCCTAACTCCTTTACATCTTGTTGTTGACACAATTCAAGTATGTTGTGGATTTTTCGAAAAATATCCTCCCTATTGCGATGATCATATAGCATTACTGTTAAAATATAATGCTGACGTAAATATCAAAGATAATCAAGGTAATACTCCTTTATCTGATGCTGTTAGATCAAACTGTATAGAACCTTTAGAAATTATGCTAAAACATAATTCTACTAGTATTAATAAAAAATATGATGAAGGAGAAACACTACTACATATTGCTGTTCGCGATGAAAGCATAGATGTTATACAGCTTTTGATTGATTATGGAGCTGATATTGATGCAAAAGATGATAAGGGCATGACTACTAAAGATTATGCTGATGAAAGCGGTAATACAGATGTATTCGCTATTCTAACGCAACAATCAGTTCCATGGTCTTAGTTTTCAACAGACAGCTAATATGTTAATGCTAAAAAGAGAAGTTAATATGAATGTTTTGAAATTACTTTTACAACCGTGTTATGCTGTTATGTTAGCTGTATTATTTTCACCGTCGATATATTCAGCAGATAGATATAACTATATAAACTCTGAAAATTCTAAATCCAGTATTGAGTCTAATGCTTTTCCATTTTATCTAAAACTTTCAACAGGTGTTACAGGTATTGGAGATTATGTATCAGGTATAGGATTAGGTTACATCAGTGCTCCACATAGAATGGAACTAAGGCTAGGGTTACTACGTGATTATATTGGTTGGGCAAACTCTATACAAGGACATTACTATTATAATATCTTTGATGGTAACAAAGCATCAATTTTTATTACTGGTGGATTAATATCAGATATTAGACGCTCTAGAGATACTGGAGTTGCGTTAGGAGTTGGATTAACTACAAACTTAGTGAAAGACAGAATGTATTTAGATATTGAATGTAGTACCATGGCTCCTAGCAGGCCACTTCTTGTTTCTATACATGCAAGCGTACGGTTTCATTACTAATAATATAATAAGTTAATACATTTAAATTTAATTATAGTTGGTAATTATTAGCCCATTAACGAGATTGCGTTGTTCATTAATTGAGTATGTAACTCCAATATGAGTGATGAAGAGGTCTTTGTATAAAGCTTTAATAAAGGTAGTGTTATTATTTGAAAGCATAATTTTAACACCTTTATTGTTGAGTTCATAAACAAAATCTCGTAGTCTGATTTGCTCTTTTTCATCAAATGGAACTCTGGTATAGAAACGTTCTCCAGATTGGTGGTAAGGCGGATCAAGATAAACGAAGTCACCTTTTTTAGGTTCTATAAACGAAAAATCCATAGCGCAAATTGATACATCGGTTAAAAGTTTGCTACATTTATTTATTCTAGAGCAAATATGAAGCTTAAGATATCGCTTATCAGAAAATGTTTGAGCAGATGTACCATCTCTGTTTAGCCTATAAATTCCCCTAAAAGAGTATTTATTAAGATATATAAATTTTGCCGTGATATCATTAGGATCATTACTATAATAATTGTCTCTTATTTTATAGTAGTAATTTTCAGAATGGTTTTTGTGATATAGATTCAGTAATCTGTTGACTTCATTTGGATTCTTTTTTACAGCGTGATAACTAGTAATTAAGTCGAGATTAATATCAGACAAAAAACATTGTTTAAACAGATGCCTAACTTGAAAAAATAAAGCCCCACCTCCAAGAAATGGTTCATAGTAATTATAGTATGGCCCTGAAGGAAGATGCTCTATTAATTTATTAACAATTCTCCTTTTACCTCCAACCCAGTGAAGAAAAGGCTTTGGTTCATTAGAAATTGCCGTTGACACAAGAATTTTTGATTAATTAAATCTCTACTATGAATTATAGCAGAAAATAAGCCTTAAAGCCAGTAATAATAACTGTTGTAGAACTTTTTTATAAACCTTTTGTGAATGATATTTTTGTAGCTAGAGATACAATGCGATAATTTCGCATCTATTTTAAAAAAGATGAAAAAATTTTTCATAATTATGACAAAAAGTCATGTACTGATAAAAATTGAAATGATACTGTATACCTGATATTATCTGAGATTCAAGATTTAGATAATATTTAGCTAGAGGTTATTTCATTAAAACTTCAAAATCTGCTATTAAAGGTATAAATGAATCTCTAGCTACACTTTAATTGCTACTTCAAATAGCAAAAGTAATGCTATGGTTATTAATGGCCTAATTATTTTAGGCTATCTCAATTTATAACTCAAGATTAATAATAAATATATAATTGTTAAATATTATGCGGGATTTTAAAGGGTAAAGTATGCATATACAAGTCTTAAGCGCAGCAAAACACTTGTTCTATCGAATGTTTAACCTATACAAACAAAATAAAGTAACACAAATTTTTTCAGTTTCACAGGAAAAATGGTTTGCTTTTTTTAATGACTTGCACAGTCATACAGAACAAAAAAATTTAATACAACTTCTAATAACTCATCTTATAAAGATAAAATCTAATTTAAAAACAAATCAGCAAAAAAAGTGTTTAACTGGTTATTTAACTGATCCAAATTATAACTTAACCAGAAAGGAACAAAAATATATTTTAAAATTAATAAATGAAAATGATTTTATTTGGAATAAGAAAGGTCAAAACTTTCTTGATTTTTGTATGTATAAAATTATACGAATGCATTCCATAGCACTTGAAATACCAATCAAAAAATGTTCTAGCAATATGCTAATAAATAAAGGTATCAAACCCTTTCAGGAATTTATTACACCAGAACATTTTAAGAATATAATTTATCTTGAACAAAAGCTACTATACCGCACACTTAAGTATGATCATTGCATTAATTCGAAACAAAGAAAAGTAACTATCAAACAACTACTATTGGCTCCAGGACAACTTGAAATAAAAGAAGATCTTAATTCGATAGAGAAAAAAGATTTTGACTTAGTTAATACAGCCCTTGATTTTTATATTTTGGATATTATAGGTCGTTTTAAAGATGTGTTTGAACCTGATGTTTAAATTAAGAGCAAAAAAGATAAGTCCAGAACTTTTTCAGTTAATATACTAAATTATCAAAGTCTTTTTATAACTCAGAATCAATTGTATATCTCATTTTGAGAGATATTTTGTTTTTTTAGATGTAAATAACAATGCGATAATTTCGCATCAATGTGTAATATTATGAAAAAATTTTTCAGAAATATTACAAAAAGTCATGTACTGACAAAAATCGAAATGATACTGTATACCTGATATTATCTGAGATTTAAGATTTAGATGATATTCTGATAGAGATTAAAACTTAAACCGCAAAATTTTCTTTTTAATCTCTAGGAAGCAATTTAACAACTTAAATAGCAGGAGAATTCTATGCCTATTGAAGACGAAGGTCAAAATAAAATCAATAAATTAACTGAAAAATTATCCACAGAGGGAATTAATAGCACAACAATAAAACAGATAGATGCTGAAATGCAAAAACTATACTGCCAGCTAGAGGAATCTGAGGAAGTAAGCATAAATTGCATAGAGTGGATACAATATTTTAGGCTAATAGTAAATAACTACGACAGAAAAAAAGTAAATATAATAGCTTCTCTAAATGGAATGATTTTTTTATTTAGACAATACATAGCATCAACGAATGTAAGGATTGAAACATTTAACATAGAATTGCTAATAAATAATACCGTTATCAGAATGAGGGAACATTTTGAAAATGAGAATATAAAGCTAAATGTTCAAAATGACATAAAGACAATTCTGATTGGAGATAGTTTTCGAATAAAAGCAGTAATAAGTCAGTTAATTGGTAGTGCTATTATAAATAGTAGTAAGAATAGCAAGATTACTATTAACATCAATCAGTATTCAGAAATATTACAATTTACAGTACAAAACATAGGACTAAGCCCTTCTAAAGAAAAATTAGAAAGAATAAATGCTGAACTAGAGAATTTGAATTTGGTAACATATCAAGAACTAGGAGAAGGATTAGCATTTATTAAACATCTTACAGATCAGCTAAAAGGAAGACTAAGAGCAAAAGAGGAAAATAATTACATAACTTTTTCATTTGATGTACCAATAACTAGTTTTAACTCTTCTTTATGAGAATGCTATGAAAGAAAAGAATAAAACAATTAACCAATGGATAGTACAGATACCTCCAATACCAGTTATGTTGCTGAATGGAGAGAGGGAGAATATCGATGAATATATGGAGATAATAACAAAGTTAAGAAAAGCTAAGTATCAGGTCGAGGTAGCTGAATCATTGAAAGAATATTGTGTGAATCTGATACAGAATATCAAATATAGATTTAATATTGCAACTAGCGAAATTGTAAGGCTAGCAAGCGATATCATGTTAAATGATTCAAAAAATAAAGATAAGCTGGAAACAATATTAAATCGAGCAGCAAATCTCCAAAGGTACTGTAACGATGTAGTTTACACGCTTAGAAGCGAAATTGAGAATGAAAATTTATGTTTAAAAAAATTTAGCATACAAAAGCTAGTAAAGGATGCCGTCAGGAGACTAGAAGACATTGCAAAAGAGAAAGATATAAAAATCAATTACAATTTTCAGTACAAAATGAAGGATATTGTGATTGGAAATAGTGATCACTTACAAGCTATATTAAGTCAATTAATAGGCAGCACGATTAGATTTAATCACAGCTGCAAGGTTATAATTACAGTTCATTTGTTTACTATAAAAAATTATATAAAAAGCGATAACATACTACAATTTAGAATACACGATAAAGGAAGCGGTATTTCAAAGAAAAAATTAGGAGATATAAAAGCAAAAATAGCTGATTTTGAGTTGGTACGAGACTATCCACAAATGCTGGAATCAGGATTATGGTTTGTAAATTACCTTGTTAATCAACTTAATGGAGAAATGGAAATAGAAAGCGAAAAAGACAAGTTTACAACCATTACTTGCAATATTCCAGTACAACTTTTTTAATCAAATTAATTCGCTTCTTTCACAGTTTTTATCTGAGATTGAAGTATATAAAAAGTTTAATTTATTGTATAATTTATTAAAGATTATTTAGAGATGGAAAATGATAGACTTTTATAGCGAGAGCTTACTAAATAAGCTGTTTAGAATCAACGTAAGATTTAACGCTGAAATTGATCTTGATAAAGTTGAAAGAGCAATATTTTACGCTAAAAAATATCATGACAAACAACTTCGAGATACAGGAGAGCCATATTATATGCATCCATTAGAGGTAGCTTATATGGTAGCAGACTACAGTTTTGAAACAGATACGATTATTACAGCAATACTACATGATACCCTCGAAGACACAACACTAACTAAAGAAAAGATTGTTAAGGTATTTGGTAAAAAAATTGCAGAACAGGTTTCAGAACTCACAAGGATTAAGGATAATAAAAAAATCAGTTCTAGAGAAATGATTCAAACATTTTATAGCCAAAATAAAACAGAACTATTATTAATTAAGCTTTTCGATCGATTCCATAATATTCAGACTGTATCAATAAAACCTTATGAAAAAAGACAAAAAATCGTCATTGAAACTCAGCAAGAATTTATACCTCTTGCTCAATACCTTAATCTACCAGAGATTGGAGAACTCCTGAACGAATATTGCAAATTTTACTAGTTAAAACCTAGCCTTGCATTTATTCATGAAATAACGCATTTAGGAATATAAGTTTCTGAATTCATTCCAATATATAATTTCTCTTCTGAATCTATATCGTTTGATTCATTATGTGAAAGTTTTATAAAATCATCAGCATTTAAAACCGATGTGTTATCACAAGTAATACTTTTGTCATAGCTCACTTTCTCTAATTCTAAGTACACATTTTTCTTTAAATTATTGAATACAATAGATATATCATTTTGATATCTGATAATTTTCATCCTATTGTTAAATTCAGTGTATGCATATAACATATTCCATATCTTTTTCTTGCAATCAAAATAATCAAATATCACATAATATATACCTTGAGGAGACTGGTACACAATATGTGTAACTTTAGAATAATTCTTACTCTGTTTATAAGCATTAAGATATTCATCTACACTCCAGCCAATTAAGAAAGTATCATTCACGTTTATTCCAGCAGATAAACGATCTATAGCTACTTTTACTACTTCTAATGAATTGCTAAAATTAGCTTTATACATAACCACCCACTTAAGAAAATTATTGTATACTGTATAAAATATATTAGCTATGTTATCAAGTACTAATGATCTATTCTGGCTAAAGAATTAAAAATTAAACCTACCAATAACAACTTTTCTGAATCATTCTTGATATCTAGTTCATAATATTATATGAAGAAATTAAGTCTCCAACTATGATGTTCTATATCTGAGTAAAACTCTATACCTCTACTGTAAGCAAACTCTCTTGCTAATTCTGTGGCAAATATATATATTCCTACTTTATACTTAACTCTTGCTAATAAATGTTTTCCCATACAGTTTTCTTTAAAGATTAAATTTTTTATCTCCCACCATTCTTCATGTATAACTTTTACCATAGTTTTATCCTTATCAATTGCATCTATCAATGGTATTATATGTAATAGTCATGATTTTCAAAATCAGGATTCTTTTTCTTTATATTTTTTATTGTAGCTGGAAATGCTTGAAAATCATCTGGACACATTTCCTGTAACTTATCTAATACTCTTCTATGTACTAAAAACCTCGCTCTTCCATCCACCTGACTTAGAAAGTCATATTTTATTAAACTTTCTTGCAAAGCATTTGTTCCATAAATAAAATTATATTCTTTTTCTTCCATTCTTTCACCTGGCATTCCTCGATATAGACTATACTCATCCTTTCTAAAAGGATGATCATAAAGATCAAGAGAGTTTGCTATGCTGATTAAAGGCTTAGTTTCATATGCAGAAACCATAGCCTGTGATTTGCTTGGAGAGCCTAATAAACATTTCTCTAGACGTGGAGAAATACGTTGGGGAGAGATACAGGGAAAATTGTCGTCAATACTCTAGTGGCAAGCATGCTGGAAAATGGTATGACTTTAGTTCTGGCGAAGGTGGAGATTTATTTGACTTAGCCAGAAAAGAACGTGGCGGTGATTTTGTTAAAGCCAAGGAATATCTAACAAGCATGGTAGGAATGTCAACTTATAATGAGTCTTACTATGTTGTGTAACATATCGGCTTCCACTACATCTCACTTTCAGGGCTATCACATTCACCATTTGGTTTCAGCTCGAATGTTTCACTGTCTACGCTTTACTACTGTCGTTACCTTCAGCAGCACAAGACTCGCTATATGGTGGATCTAGCTTCTCCTTCCATATAACTGGACTTTCACCAGTGAGATTAATTCACCTTTTTTCTTGACGCACAGACCGAATATTTTACGTCTATTTCGATATTTATCAGCAATAATTTTGAACTGTTTTAGCATACCGATAACGGTTTCATTCACAACCCTTTCTCCTGCTAATCTAGGATTATTCTTTTTATCATTTTTAGTTAAAGGATTTTTCTTGCTTTTTTTCTTTGGTAATTCAGAATTATTGTGAATTTTTTGTATACCTTGATATCCTGTATCAGTAATCGCTTTAACCTTAGGATGAATAAGAATTTTGGATTCCTTAAATAATCTAAAGTCATGCTTTTTACCGTTAGAAAATCTGTACATATTACTTGGTATGTTTGCTTGTCTAACACTATTTGAGTTTTTAGTGTATACCATTTCTTCTTTCCTGAATAATAGAATTTTTGTTTTTTTTGGTCTTTCTATAGGAGTCTCAGTAGCATCAATCAAGACTACTTTATAATTCATATCACTCTTCATTATAGCTTTACGACCTCGAAGAGCAAAGTTTAGGTGTTTAACTAGGGTATCTTCTACCCATTTTACAGCTTTATATGCTCAACTCTCACTAATCCCATAGTTCTGACCTATATGGAAATAAGTGCGGTATTCTCTAAGGTATTCTAAGACCATAAGCAACTGTTCATCCAAATTGAGCTATTTTTACACACACATTTTGATTTCTTAAGACAATCAGCTTGCCTAAAAATATCCACCATCTTTGAGAATGTTCCCTTCCTTACCACTGTTAATCAACGAAATTTTTCATCCTTTAACTCTTTAATATGATCGAATTTCATTATTACTTCAAATCAGATCTTTATAACACTATTCTACATCATTCTCTACTTTCGAAAGAAGTCTATTATTTATTAGCAATTCTGTGTTAAATATTTCAATCATTACATTTGTTGATGCTATGTATTGTCTAAACAAAAAAATCACTCCATTTAGAGAGAAGCTATTATATTTATTTTTTTCTGTCATAGTTATTTACTATTCGCCTAAAATATTGTATCTAATCTATGAATTTTATGCTTACTTACCTAGATTCTTCTAGCTAGCAGTAAGTTTTTGCATTTCAGTATCTATCTGTTTTATTGTTGTGCTATTAATTCCCTCTGTGGATAATTTTTCGGTTAATTTATTGATTTTATTTTGACTTTTGTCTTCAATAGGCATATCATGCTCATGCTGTATTAGTTGCATATCAGCTAAAGATTAAAAAGTAAATTTTCAGTTTATCATCTTTAATCTAATGTAATGTTAAAATATTATATTTTATTTAGCATATATTATGTAATATGAAAAATATCAACTCATCAAAGAAGTCCAAACTGATTAAAGGTCAAACTTTAGCAGTTATGCTTGTTAATATTGCAATTGGAGCTGTTGCTGGTATTAAGTATGCAGACTTAGAGCCAAGGCATCAGACTATAATTAGTAAAGATGCTAATTTAGATATTTGTTTTACTCCTTCATCTTCTGGATGTACTACTGTAATAACTCGAGCAATTGCTAGTGCTAATAATAGTATATATATACAAGCTTATGGATTTACATCTGCTAGTATAGCAGACGAGATAGTAAAGGCTAAAAAACGCGGTGTTGCAGTATCTGTAATATTAGATAAAAGTAATATTAGTAGTAAACATTCAAAGATGAAACTATTAAAGCAATATAATATTAATGTTAGAATAGATACTGTACCTGGCATTGCACATAATAAAGTTATGATTATTGATGATAGTACAGTAATTACTGGATCTTTTAATTTTACAGAAGCAGCTGATAAGAGTAATGCTGAAAATGTTATCATTATTCAGAATAGCGATGTTGCTAAGATTTACCTTGATAACTGGCAAAAAAGATATTTACGTTCTAGAGAAGCATAAATAATAATATACGTCTTGCATATAGCGAAAAGATATAGTCAACTATGCTCTAGTTTTTGCTGAAAATAATGCAGTATAAACAAATAAAAGTTTTAGTAGTAGAGATTTGTTCAGAATTTAACTCTTTGATAAATAGAGCTTGTATGTAAGACTAGAAAATACTTTTATTGCAATTGCCTTCAAATAAAAAATGGGCAATAACTTTACCATTATAAAAAGCAGCTATTATACTTACTCTTCGTGTGTGCTGATAAGCTTTTTTTACCATAGTACCTTGTATGATAAAAACAAGTGAAATTGCAATAAAATAAAAGATTATAGCAATAGCGCAAAAGAAAGCTAGTATACAGTAGTGCTCCTAAGGCTAATAGCCTGTGCTAGAGATAAGTAACTAGCTTTTTTAACTAAAAACCGGACTGTATTCTTAGGCAAAAAAGCCTGTATTTACAAGGTTGGTTTTGAGATATTTAACATAAAATTTGGTGATTATGAATAGTATAATTGTAGGAATTGACGTTTCTAAAGAAACATTTGATGCAGCTGTGTTAATTAATAATAAAGTTCAAACAAGAAAATTTAATAATACTTCTGAATGGTTTAACAAATTAGTAACATGCTTAAAAAGCAGAGGACCTGGACACGTTTGTATGAAAGCAACAGGTATCTACTTACTGGAAAAACTTAGCGAAATATTTGTACAATTAGTGAGCGTAGTAAATCCTGCACGTATTAAAGGTTTTGCCATGAGTAAACTTAGTCGTACAAAAAAAACACAGATAAAGCAGACAGTGTATTAATAGCATATTTCTGCGAGGCGCTAAAAAAGGTCTATAAGAGATAATGTACAATTATAATTATGTGATATATTTAAATATAATTTCAATTAATAATGGTTTATTTATTGCTCATATTTCTACAATAATTAGTTCATAATACTATATATATTTAATAACCTGAACATTGCCTATTGTAACAGTTGTATATTATCTCTTTCTAACTGTTTTTTATTCTAAATTTGCATTTGCAGACATGCAAGCAATAAATAAACCATTATTAATTGAAATTATATTTAAATATATCACATAATTATAATTGTACATTATCTCTTACCGACCTTTTTCATTACGCTTTTCATACTTTCCATTATCCTAATCTGGCGTTAATAATATTCAAATTTATATTGAATTTCTTGAAAAGCAAATTATAAAAATTGAACAAATGATTAATGATCATATTAAGAATAATAAAGATTTTTTCAATAAGGCTGCATTACTTGTATCAATAACAGGTATAGGAGCAAAAATACAAGCTATAGTTCTTGCTTTTTTAGCAAATATTGAAAAATTTAGTTCTGCTAAACAAGTTGTAGCTTTTGTAGTCCTTAATCATAAACATAGCCAATCCTGTAGGTTGTGTTAGTGGAATCTATAGAGAACTAGTAATTCTAGACCTACGTAAAGCTTTTTATATACCTGCTATGTTTGCATTAAAACATAATTGTATTATTAGGCTTTTCTCATCGTTTATCTGATAGTGGTATACACAAAATGCTTATCCTTGTTGGTTGCTTCGATGCGTTAAATTTACATATAACATTAGACCTCTTTCGAAACTGGTTAAGGTAGTGCAAAATTATAAATGCCAGAGATTAAAATAAATCTAAGACCTAATCTTTTACGTCTATTTCGATATTTGTCAGCAATAATTTTGAACCGTTTTAGCATACCAATAACGTTTTCATTGACAACTCTTTCTCCTGCTAACCTACGATTATTCTTTTTATCATTTTTAGTTAAAGGATTTTTCTTGCTTTTTTTCTTTGGTAATGCAGAATTATTGTGAATTTTTTGTATACCTTGATATCCTATATCAGTAATCGCTTTAATCTTAGGATGGATAAGAATTTTGGATTCCTTAAATAATCTAAAGTCATGTTTTTTACCGTTAGAAAAATCTGTACATATTACTTGGTGTGTTTTCTTGTCTACCACTATTTGAGTCTTTAGTGTATGCCTTTTCTTCTTTCCTGAATAATAGAATTTTTGTTTTTTTTGGGTCTTTCTATTGGACTCTCAGTAGCATCAATCAAGACTACTTCATAATTCATATCGCTATTCATTAGAGCTTTACGACCTGGAAGAGCAAAGTTTGGGTGTTTAACTAAGGTGTCTTCTACCCATTTTACAGCTTTATATGCTGAACTTTCACTAATCCCATAGTTCTGACCTATATGAAAATAAGTACGGTATTCTCTAAGGTATTCTAAGGCCATCAATAACTGTTCCTCCAAATTGAGCTTATTTTTACGCCCTCCTTTTGATTTCTTAACACCATCAGCTTTCCTCAAAATATCCACCATCTTTGAGAATGTTCCCTTCCTTACTACTGTTAATCGACGAAATTTTTCATCCTTTAACTCTTTAATCTGATCTAATTTCATTAGACTTCTTTCGAAACTGGTTAACGTAGTTCAAAATTATAAATACCAGAGATCAAATTAAATCTAAGACCGAATCTTTCACGTCTATTTCGATATTTATCAGCAATAATTTTGAACTACGTTAACCAGTTTCGAAAGAGGTCTATTATTACTTCAAATCAGATCTTTATAACACTATTCTACATCATTCTCTAGTTTCGAAAGAAGTCTAATATCCTTAATATCCTTTTGCAGAACTTCTGTTAATAATTTTTAATTACATTCATTCAAGTATGTGTAACAATATGTAAAAATTTATGTTAAATTAAGAAAATATGAGTCAGTATTTATTAGATCTAAATCCAGAACAACGAGAAGCAGTAATAACTACTAATGGTCCATTGTTAGTATTAGCTGGAGCTGGTACAGGTAAAACAAGAGTGATAACTTATCGTATTGCTTATATTATTGACCAATTTATGGCATCACCAGAAGAAATTCTTGCAGTAACATTTACTAATAAGGCTGCAACAGAAATGCAATCACGTGTCGCAGAAATAACTAACAATACTACAGGTATATACATTGGAACTTTTCATGCTATTGCTACTAAAATTCTTAAAGCGCATGCTGAGTTGGTAGGGTTAACATCATCATTTTCAATAATAGACCAATCTGAACAAGTAAGAGTTATTAAAAATATTTGTGAAACACATGGCATTTCAACAAAAAATTATTCCCCAAAAGATATTTGCGAAATAATAAGTAGATGGAAAGATCTTGGCGAGCAACCTAAGATAGATTGCCATACTCCTATTTATCAAGTTGCACAAAAAATCTACCAACATTATCAAACAGAATTACAAAAATCCAATGTAGTTGATTTTGGAGATTTATTATTATACAACATGAAAATTTTCAGTGAATATCCTGATGTTTTAAATTTTTATCAAACAAAATTTAAGTATGTTTTTATTGATGAATATCAAGATACTAATAATGTTCAGTATTTTTGGGCTAAAGCTTTAGTCAATTTGCATGAAAATCTATGTTGTGTAGGTGACGACGACCAATCAATTTATAGTTGGAGAGGAGCAAACATAGAAAATATTTTAAAGTTTAAAGACGACTTCAAAAACGCTAAGTTAATTAAGCTTGAGCAAAATTATAGATCAACTAATAGCATTTTAACAGCAGCTAGTAGTATCATTTGCAACAATAAATATCGTCATGATAAAAAACTATGGACTAATAAACAATCTGATCAACCAATAAGGATTGTATATTGTTATAATGATCGTGAAGAAGCACGGTTTATTAGCTCTGAAATTAAAAAATTAATAACTAAATCACCTAATCTTTCCATTGCTGTACTAGTTAGATCTAGCTCACAAGCTCATGTTTTAGAAGAGTCATTTTTTAGCAATAATATAAAATATCAAGTAATTGGTGGGTTTAGATTTTTTGATAGAATGGAAATTGCAGATATGATAGCATATTTGCGAGTACTAGTAAATCACAATGATAATTTAGCATTAACTAGAATTATTAATGTACCTAAAAGATCTATTGGCCCTGCAACATTACATACTATTAAGGAGTATGCTCAGCAACATGAAAGTTCAATGTTTACTGCGATTGAGCAGATATTAAGTAAAAAACTTTTAAAACCTCAGCTAGAGTTAACATTACAAAGTTTAATTAACAAATTTAAAGAATGGCATTCTCTATATAAAGCTGGTTATACTCCTGCTAAGGTAACTGAAATTATTTGCGAGGACTCTAATTATTTACAAATGTTAAAAGATGATAAATCTTCTCAGAGCGACAGAAGAATAGAAAATATTCAAGAAATGATTAGAGCAATGCTAGATTATAATAGTATCGAAGAGTTTTTAGAACATACAAGTTTATTTTTGGAACGAGATAATGGTATTAACGCTAAAGATAATAGCGCAGTTAGCTTAATGACTTTACATGCATCTAAGGGTTTAGAATTTGATGTAGTATTTTTACCTGGATTGGAAGAAGGAGTTTTCCCTCATCAAAAGTCACTTATTGCTGAAGATCAAAGAGCTTTAGAGGAAGAAAGAAGGATAGCTTATGTTGGAATTACCAGAGCTAAACAAAGTTTATACATTAGTTATGCTGACCAAAGAAGAATATTTAATGAATTTGTAAAACTACAACCTTCAAGATTTTTATTAGATATACCTGATAGTATATCATTATCTACAACTTCAATGATACATTATAGCAGTGCTGCTAATAACAACTATTTTCAAAAATCATTATCAGCAGCAATGCCTAATTCTCAATCTAAAGCTTCAAGCAAATTTTTTACAGGCGCGAAAGTTCTGCATAAACAATTTGGGCAAGGCACAGTAATAAGAATTATGAATGATAACATTGAAGTAGCATTTTACGTTGGTGGAATAAAAACTATAAAACAGCAATTCTTAACTATTAACGCTAGATTAGGATAAGTTGAATGAAGAAAAAGAAGAGGAGATAAGGTAGGGATTAAGT
Source organism: Orientia tsutsugamushi str. Boryong (assembly GCF_000063545.1). Lineage (NCBI taxonomy): Bacteria > Pseudomonadati > Pseudomonadota > Alphaproteobacteria > Rickettsiales > Rickettsiaceae > Orientia > Orientia tsutsugamushi. Next base: position 1,899,020 of record NC_009488.1, on the reverse strand, counting down.
TTGGAGATAGAATAACTAGCAAGAGAAGAAATTATATGAACAAAGAAGTTAATAGGAAAGCGATGTCGAGTATGCTCTAAAAGCATATGTTTTAGTACATTAAAGACAGACTCAATTAATGAACGTTTATTTAATAAACGCTTATCATCTATGTCCAATAAATATGTTTTCATATCTTTACGAAGATTAGTAAATAAACGTAGACCATTGGAGAACAGTTGATGAAATAACTCTTTAGATATGTAAGCTTTATCACCAAACAATTTACCAGATAGGCCTTCAGAAATAACTGAAGCTATAGATAGATCGCTTTTATTGCCTTTAGTAATTTTAACTGACATTATTTCACCTTTATTATTGATTATAATATGTAGCTTAAAGCCTAAGAACAAGCCATAACTACTCTTACCAATTTTAGAAATTCTGTTAAAAACTCTATTGCTGGAGGTACGTTTATTATGACAAATTGCTAACTTTGTAGAATCGATGTAATTATATACCAGTATCATCTCCTTTCAGATAATGCATTAATACAGCTAGCAGTAGTAAAATTCTAGGCCACAGTTGTATTATTATACTATAACTTGGTAAACAAATAGATAATAATTTTTAAAATCCTTGCATAGAGATAAATAAAAATATATCACTATTGTTAATAACTCAGCTAAGGACAACTTTCCATCTCTGTTTCTTTGATTGCTACTTGGTATTAATCTCCTTCTTTCCCATTCTTGATATATCTTGCAAAAATTGTCTATTAAATAGTATACTGTTATAATACATTTTTTCATGTTGAGTTATTCCTTTTATATTTAAATTTTCTTTTTAACTCAACATTCTCTCTTTGTATACCTTTTATTCACTACCTTCCATATTTCCACTTACCCTAAATTGGCGTTTATATGCCATTCACGGTGTATGTTGAATTTTACATTAAAGCTATTTTATTACCTTCCAACTAGTGGTACCATCTGCTTTATCAGTTAAGCTAATTCCATTGCTTAGTAATTGAGAACGAATTTGATCAGCTAAGTTCCAATCCTTATCTTGTTTAGCTTGTATACGCTTAGCAATTAATAAATCAATCTCATGAGGTATTACATTGCTATTATCTTTTACATCATTGCTGTCTTTGATAAATTGATAATTATGTAGTATTCCTAATAAATTGCTTGCATACAATAATGCCTGAGTTAAAGCTAACTTATATTCACTTTGATTTTGACGTCTAATTTGTTTTGCAATATTTAATAAACATACAATTGCTTTAGGACTATTTAAATCATCTAACAGAGCATTAATAAACTCCACAGTAAAGGCATTACCTTTAAATTCGGCTTTGGTGTTATCTTGCTGCTGTACTGTTACGTTTACAGAATCAATAGTATCATATAAATAATTAATAATGTTTTTAGCATCATTTAAAGATTTATCATTAAAATCTAATGGTTTTCGGTAATGTGTACTAAGAAACATCAATCTTACTGCTGCTCCGTTAATATTTTGTTTTTGTAAGTCTCTTACAGTAACAAAGTTATTCAAAGATTTACTCATCTTTTCACCTTTTACAGTTAAAAACCCGTTATGCACCCAATATGAAGCATGACGAGATTTAGGAAAAGCGCATCTACTCTGAGCTATTTCATTGGTATGATGCGGAAATATTAAATCAGCTCCTCCACCATGTATATCAAAATTCTCTCCTAAAAATTTATAACTCATAGCAGAACACTCAATATGCCAACCCGGACGTCCCTTCCCCCATGGGCTATCAAAAACTGCATCTATATCTTCATTATCTGCATTAGCTGGTTTCCACAAAACAAAATCAGCAAAATAAGACTTTTGTTGTTCAGAACTTTCACTACTGTTTAACATCATTGAATCAAATGTGCGACGTGATAGTAGATTGTAATCCTGAAAAGTTTTAACAGCAAAATAAACATGCCCATCATCAGTACTATAAGCATTACCAGTTTGAATTAACGATGTAATAATATTAATCATAACATCAATATTATCTGTAGCCTTTGGTTCAATGGTAGGATTCCAGCACCCTAGATATGACATATCCTCGTGAAACTTAATTGTAGTTTCATGTGTTAATTTGAATATGTTAATCTTAAGTTCTTTAGCTCGGTTTATAATTTTATCATCAATATCCGTAATATTTCTTACATAAGTTATATTCTGTCTATCATAAAGGAAACTTAGCACTCGATATAAAAGATCATATACGACAACCGAACGAGCATTGCCAATATGAGGTATATCATATACTGTAGGACCACATACATACATCTTTACTGATTTGCAGTTTAGTGGAACAAATCTTTCTTTTTTCCTAGAAAGGGTGTTATAAATATATAAGTTCATATACTATATTCTAATATTTATCGTCTTTTATTATATGAATACCTGAATTGTTAAATTTTCTTGTTTATTGATGTCTTAGAAGTCTTGCTTTAACTTCCTCTCCTCCAATTAAAGGTAATAAATATTTTAATTCAGGGCCATATGTTATACCAGTTAAAGCTAATCTTAAAGGCATAAATAATGCTTTACCACGTCTATTAGTTGCTTTAATAATATTTTGAACCCAATCATCCCAACTATTATCAGTTAACTTTCCTGAAGGCAACAATCCAGCAGCAAGCTTTAAAAACTCTGCATCCTGCTCCTGAAATTTATCTAAAGTAGGTAAATAGCATATTTGCCACCAAATCTTGATATCATTTAATGTATTCAGGTTATGGCGTACCGCTAACCAAAATTCTTTAGTAACATCAGGTAATCCAATTGCAGTTAACCTATGTTTAATGGTATCATACTCAGTGTTTACAAGAAGCTTATGATTTAGCGTAACAAGCTCATTTTCATTATAAATAATTGCACTTTTTGAAAATGCACTAAGATCAAACTTAGTAATAAGCGATTCTAAACTGAAATATGCATCAACGTTATTTGATGTGCCAGATAAGGCTAATAAATTATTCACAGCCATTGGTTCAATACCTAACTGATCTCTGAGGTAATCGATTGTAAAGCCCCCTATTCTTTTAGAAATTTTGCCACTATCTGACTTAATTAAACTTAGATGTCCTAATTGAGGTATTGCAGCACCTAATGCTTCAAACATCTGAATTTGAATAGCTGTATTAGTAATATGATCTTCACCACGTATTATATGACTAATGCGATATTCTATATCATCAATAACAGAACATAACATATATATCATGGTACCATCTTCTTTTATAACTATCGGATCACTAATATTTGAACCATCATATTTGATCTCTCCCTTAATTAAATCATTCCAGATTATTGGTTTATTACGATCAATTAAAAATCGATAATGAACTTTATATCCTTCAGCTTGCAATTGCACCTTCTGGGCCTTTGTTAGTTCAAGAGCTTTTCTGCTATAGATTGGTGGATAACCAGATGTAAGCTGTCTCTTTCGCTCTATTTCTAGCATTTCAGGCGTTTCATAACATTCATATAATCTACCACTACTAATTAAATATTGCTTAGCTGCTTTATATTTATTGAATCTAATAGACTGTAAAAAGCTGCTATTCCAATTTATTCCTAACCACTGCAAATCTTTAATAATAGCTTCATGGTACTCTACTTTACTACGGTCACGATCTGTATCATCAATACGCAGAATAAAATTTCCATTATATTTTTGGGCATACAACCAATTTACTAAAGCAACTCTAACATTGCCAATATGTAATTTTCCTGTGGGAGAAGGAGCAAATCTAGTAATTACAGTCATTTTTTCTAAATTTAAATTATCAAAAAAGGATGCTAATGGATATTTATTATGCAAGATTATGACATTATTGCAATACCTATACTCATTTAACTTAGGATTAGCAAGAAAAGAACAGATTATATGTACTGCTTTTTAGCCTGCGTTTGATATAAGGAAAATAAAGTAGTAGACTGAAAAAATCATCTCCTGCCAAATAGCTTCTCTATATCTTTTAGCTCAAATCTAACATAAGTTGGGCGACCATGATTACATTGTCCAGAAAATGGCGTTGTTTCAATTTGACGTAATAAACTATTCATCTCTGCAATAGTTAATATTCTACCTGATCTTATAGAATGATAACATGAATAAGATTGTAATATTTTTTCCACCATATCAGCTAATAATATATGATCATCAGTAGTAAGTAAATAATCAGCAACATCATTCACAACAGCTTCAATATCAACAGATTGTAATATTGCAGGCATTTCTAAAACTTTTACTTGTACATCACCACAACGTTCAAATCCCATACCTAATGCTAAAATTTCTTGCATTTTATCACATAATTTTTCTACTCTAACAATATCAGGCAAAATAACAACTTGCGGCATCAACAATCGCTGCCTGATAATTTGCCCTGCCTGAAATTGAGAACGTAAATTCTCATAAGTTATCCTTTCATGAGCTGCATGCTGATCTACAATTATTAAGCTATCTATAGTTTGAGCAAGAATATAATTACCATGAAATTGAGCACAAGCTAATCCTAAAGGCAGTTGATAACTATCTCCAAAATTATTACAGAAACTATCATTTAATTTCTGTACACTTTCTTGCTTATTAGCATCCACTTTCTCATTAGTAGCTATGTTAGGAGCAGTTATATCATCTGTAGTCTTATCATCATCCAAAATACTAATATGCTGATTTGATTCTGTATTACTCCCTAATTGATTAAATGCAGAAAAAAATTTTATATTCTCGATTGTTGATTCTATTTTCTGCTGCTCGTTATCACTGACAAAATTGTTTGCTTGAACATCTTGAAATTTAGATTTCAAATTTACATTAAAATCCTTGCTAAAATTATTTACTAGTTCTTGTAATGGAAACTGCTGAATATTTTTAATATCCTTACTTAATTCTAGTTTTTCAGATATACCAGTATCGTATTGAGGTTTCATATATTTATTCGCATCACTTGCAGCTACCGACGAAACTAACTGAGATGTATTCAATAATGCTTGTTTAATAGCACTAATTATAATACCTCTAACTAAACTAGAGTCATGAAACCTTACTTCACTTTTAGTAGGATGAACATTAACATCAATAAAATGAGGAGCAACGCTAATAAAAATTACAACTATTGGATATCTTTCACGAGCTAATACTCCTTGATATGCTAATCTGATTGCTGTCATTAACAGTTTATCTTTTACTGGACGATTATTAACAAATAATAATTGATCTTCAGCTGAAGCCTTATTATATGTTGGAACGCTAACAAAGCCAGTAATAGATAATTCATCTCTTTCTATGCCTATTGATATTGCATTATCAATAAAATTTTTTGATAATATTTCAGATATTCTAGATTTTCTAGCATCATCAAAAGATAATTGAGCATTTGCTTTAAGTTTTAAAATAGTTTTATCATCATGTACTAATGAAAATGCAATATGAGGATAAGAAATTGCCAATCTTTTTACTACATCATAACACACTATATATTCAGTACGATCTGAACGTAAAAATTTTAATCTCGCTGGAGTAGCAAAAAAAAGGTCTCTTACTTCTATTTTAGTTCCTGTTAGCTGCAATTGAGGTAACGAATTTATTTTAGTTTTAACTCCACCATGAACATTAATTTCATGAGCTTGATCATGAAGTTTAGATTTAGTTACAATGCGCATTCTACTGACAGAAGCAATTGAAGGCAAAGCTTCACCTCGAAATCCAAAAGTATTAATATTCATAATATCATTTTCATTTAACTTCGAAGTAGTATGACGTTCAATTGCAGTTTCTAAGTCTTCAGCAGACATACCACAGCCATTATCTGAAACTATAATTAAATTCTTACCAGACTTTTCTAGTGTAATATCAACTTTCATTGCTCCTGAGTCAATTGAGTTCTCAACTAGTTCTTTAACAACAGAAGCAGGACGCTCTACTACCTCTCCAGCAGCTATACGGTTTATAGTAGTATCAGACAAATATTTTATTACACCCATACAACTTTACCACTACCATACATTTAAATTAGAAACTTAGATTTTGCTGATTTTTGCTACAATAATCAAGCAAATAAATTACTGTAATCATAATAACTATTATTACTAAAAAATACATCATTGGCCACCATGCACTACCTATCTGATATAAGCTAGTCGCAACAAACGTTGTTGGACCAGAAATTAAGCTTGATCCACAAGCATGCGCAGCACTAAATAATCTATATCTTATAGTCTTAGGAATACTTTCCTTAAGAAAAACTAAAGCTGGCATAGTTAAAAACGGTACAAGCATACATATAGTCAGGTATAATACTGGAATAAAGTTGCCTAAATTTATCATATAAGCCATAATAATGACAGCTATTCCTAAGCAACAAAAAGCAATAGAAGAAACTAATTTTTTACCTATAATATCAGCAGTATATCCTCCTATAATTGCAAATAACATCTGTATTGCGATTCCAAGCGTAACATAATATTTCGCTGTAGCTTCATCTAAATATTGCAATATTTTAAAAATATAGGTACCAAAAAATATCGTGCAAAATTGATTAGTGCTACCAATAGTACCAGCTATTAATACAGCTAAAATAAATACATTTAAATTCTTACGCACAATCTGCAAAATTGAACAATCTTTATATTCATGATACTGAGAATTTTTTACTTGATCATCTTGAATAGATTGAATAAACATCCTGCGTATAATTACCACACATACTCCAAATAGTCCTCCAAGTATAAAAGCAAAGCGCCAGCTATATTTAGGCATGATATCTAAAGTAAAAAACAGTGCTGATATAGAAGCAATAAATGACCCACAGTTTGTTGAAGCATTAACTATACCTCCACCTAAGCATTTATATTTATTACCTATAGTTTCATATACATATAATCTTACTCCATCAGTTCCTGGCGAAGTAAACATACATATAGAAATTCTAGCCAATAATAAGCCGAAAACTGATAACACTCCAATGATATTATAACATGGTAAAATAGCAATTAATAACGACCCACTAGCTGTTCCTATTAAGCTTATACTAAAAGTAGCATCTCGACCATAAAGATCACCTATTCTCCCCAAAATAACAGCTCCAATTGCTTTACCAAAAATAGCTATTCCCATAATAAGATAAGTATTCCTTAATTGTGTAATACTATCACTTTTAGTAATAAAACACTCAGAAATTTGAGAAGCTAATAAGCCAAATAAATGATAATCATAATAATGAGCTAAAGTTACAAGCATAGATAAAATTAGAACCTTCTTGTTCATAAATCTTATTCTCCTAAAATACTGAATATCATGACACTAACTTAAAAGTTGCATCATGATACTTTTTACATAGCTCATTCCCTTTCTATTTATTCCCTTAGTAAATACTTGAGAACCAACTAGTGTTCCAGCTAGTAAAACTAAGTTATATAGTAAAAAAACTCCTGCTAACGAACCTGCAAAACTGTTACCTAAATCCATAGCATTAAATAAATTTCCACCAACGAAAACAACGTTGTAGAAAGGTACAGCCATCAGAGGAATACTAAATGCTGTTGGTAATCCAATTGCAGATAAGTCAAGATTTAATTCTATATCAAACAATGTGCCCCAACAAATTCTAATTTCAGGAAAAGCAGCTTCCACTGCAACTAACATCAATTCATTAATAATTAATATAAAGATAATCATTATCACTGGCATTAATGTATTTAATAAAAGAGCAGTAAGCCATCTTTTAAAAATCTCAGCTGTCCTATCAAATAATATAAAAATTATAAACATCGGAGCCAACCCAACTAATATTGCAATGGCAATCATAGACATCAAAAGTTCCATACATACTTTAACCATAATGATTATAAACCTCATAATTGACCATAAAGTTAATATTCCTAATATCGTCAAACCATTATGTATGTTAACTATTTCAATTAATATTATCTTTAGAAAGTTAACATCAATATATCTACTAACAACTAAATCAAAGAACTTAAACGGATTGTCAACATCACTGGCAGTAGTTTTAACAGCATAGCTAATTAAACTATTTATACCACCATCAAACATTGGAAATAGAGTATCATAAAAAATATATTGGCTACTTTCGTTAAACAGTGCTGCTATAACTATAATTTTACTACATCGTATAAGTAAGTCGTAAGCAGTAACTTTTACTACTCCTAATAAAAAATAAATACCATATAGTGTAATGTATAGAATTGCTAAAATACTGAATACCTTTTTTAAGGCTGCATTCTTAGCTAAGCCAAAATAAAACAATTTAGAAAACTTTTCAACTTTTTGCTTGATTGGTATATAAATATTATCATAAAAAAATCCAGCAACCTTTATTTTACCTTCACTATCAGGTGGAACTGTTACCTTCAAATTAAATTGTTCATTATTTGTTTTTACAAAACGAAACCATAGCTTTGCTGATTCAGGAGTAACTATATTTATTCCATTTCGAGGTAAAGTAGTACCTTTAGTAGATAAGTTTGGAGTTGTATTTGAAATAATATACTCTATATCACCATCATATTCATCACTAACTATATTATGTCTATCAATAGTTATGTACATCAAGTACCGCCCTACTAATGTTTTATCAACAACTATTCCTTGAATTATTTCTTGCTTAGAACTAAGAATAGAATTTAAATATTTTTGTTCAAATTCATTCAATGTACTACAGCTACTTAATATACTGCTATATTCCACATCTTGCAGTCCATTAGTACGGTATTTTACATTATTATTAAACAATGGCGTAGAAAAACTCAAGTCACCATCACTTTTTGCTACTATATGATACATTCCCTCTATTGGCTTATCGAGAAAAGCGCTGCTATTCGCATTCCCCACATTATAACCAACTAAAAATTTATCAAACTTAGACTTTAGAACTTCTTGATCCAATTTAATTTCCATTCCTATTCCAGATTGCATTATACAGGATTGAGACTTAGACAAGTTATTCAAATTACATTTTTCAAAACTGCTTATACTATCAATACTCTTAACACCAACTAATAACTTACTTAATGCCTTCTTATCAGAAGTTTGACCAGTAACCAATAAAGCATTATCAACAACACCAACATTAGACTTTAGTGATACAGTATATATGCCATAAGGTTTATAATATTTATAATCATCCCACCTAGGATATAACTCTCCAGTAAATCCAGATTTTTCAGTACCACCTTTTAACTGCAACTTATTAAAAAAATCGACAGACGAAATTAAAGCTATATCGATAATATCACCAGCTTTAACACTAATTTTAGTGTCTGCGCCATTAAAAAATTTTTTCTGCAGATTTATAGCATTCGTAAAATTAGTACTACCATTTTGAAAATTACTACTATTCTCATTTTGGTAATTCAATAGTTTACCATTCTCAAAATTATGAAGACGTGAAATAGGCTTATTGTTTGTGCCTAGTTCAATAATAAAAGTTTTCCCAATTACAGGAAATCGCGGATCAACTCTATGTAATACTAGATATCTTTTCTGTAACTTTCTAAAATTTTGACTAATCTTTGGAATCTCAACTGAAATACTTTTGCCAGCTTTAGTCATAATACCAGAATCAATCCAATTATTATTGGAGTTAGCTTGTATATCTATCCATTTTACATCTGCAACACTCAACCATGTAGGTGATACATTTGTACATCCTGTATTATTATCATTAGGATATTTATCCATCCATTGAAGAGAATTAGAAGTAGGTAGTTGCTCTCCAGCTTGAAGTAATTCATTTGAAGCTTGAATACTGGTAGACACAAAAATATATGATAGCAAAATCAATATATTTATGTAATAAGTCATCAATGATTTGTTTTTTGTTATTAGAATTTTAAGTATTTTAGTCATTATTCTCAAAATTTTTCTTATTCAAATCATGCCTTCTAACAGAAGATTCATTATGCGATGGTTTTGGGCTATTCAAATCAATTTCTTGATTATTCACCCTTAGGTAAGTATTCTGGTTAGGCTTTACATTCTCAACATTGCTATTTTTTCCTCTAATAGCAGAGCCTCTTTTGTCATTTAGGCTTTTATTTTCAAGATTGGTTCTTCTATTAACCACATTATCTTTATCTTTAGACTTTTCAGTTTGTGAACTTGAATACTTACTTTTTGCATGAGATATCCCCTTACCTATTCCTTTCCGTACCGCAAAGCTACCTTTTTTACCTATCGATGCCACCTTCATAACAGCCTTTTCAGTCCATTGTACTGCAGTATCCCAAACTTGAGGTGCAACATGGCCTACAGAAGGCGCAATCCCTCCAGCGCCTCCAGCTGTAAGAATATCCACCATTAAACTTGAAAAGTCAATGTAACTATACATACAGTAAGCAATAATTACTAAAGCAATAATATAATTCATTGCTAATCCTATGTTATTATCAGCTCTATTATCATACCCCCATGGACCAAACCAATTTATACAAAATAACTCTTGCCCACCATAGCTACCTAGTACACCTCCTAATGCATCTATTTTTGGAAGCTTAAATACTATAGCACATTTCCAGCAAACGCTATATCCGAGCACAAAATCTAAGTAAACAATAAAAAGCTGAGTTAAAATTGTTATTCCTGCCATTAATATAACTGGCTCTATTAAATACCGAAATAGCATTCTAACCCAATTATCAAATAAATACCAAGTTCTATTAAAAAGCATAAAAGAAAGAAATAATGGCGCAAGTCCTACCAATAAAGCAACAGCAGTAGTTGATACCAAATATACCATAATAGTCTTTAACAAAGATATAATTATCAAAATTATAGGAACAAATATTATAATATAATAAACTACTCCCATTAGCCCCATACTTAAAAGAGATAATAACTGAACATAAAATGTTTTATTAAAAAATATTTTACTCATCAATTCATCTAAAAATAGAAATGTTCCTATATTTTGATCATACTCATACCCTGATACATTAACCATTAACTGTTTGCTAAAATTCATAATCAAATCATATAGATAAGCATTAAAAAAATTAAAAGTCCCCTCATTTATCAGCCCACTAACAATTATTACCTTGACAATTCTAATAACTAATTCTTTAGCAGTAAAATTAACTGCTCCTAGCATAAATGCAAACCCACAACCCATAATATAAAGAGTTAACATTGCCCTAATGTAATTAAAGAAATTTGTACATCTAGACTTATCATTCTGTTGATAACAAGTTATATTTTTAAACATTGTCTTTGAAGCATTAGCAATTTTATTCTCAAATATCCTTATTATTGGATTTAACACTTTACTTATAAACTTTCCTCTAGGTACTATGGTACTCATAGTAATTTTATATTCACCAACACTAGCTTTATAATCTTTTTCATCATTTAGAATTTTAAACCAAATGTACCCTGACTGCGAAGAACTGATTTTAGCTTTACCTACTAAATCTTCAACCTTTACATCAAGTGATCCTGTAGTATATACATCAAGCTCATGTGATTTTAGTTTATTTACATCTACTCCTGCAGGTACTATCGCGTATAATATTTTTCCTCGACCATGAAATTTACTATCATCAAAAGCAACTCCAGACTTTCTAACACATGAATTTTGTTTTAAATATAATACATATCCTCCAACACTATTTTTCATACTTTCAATATTAATATCAGGTCGAATCATATATTGTAAGTATCTTGGTCCACTAAATAACGTTTCTGAAATCTGATCTTTATATATTATTAAATCCTGATTTACTTTAGTTATTCCATAACAACCAGTAGCTAAATCCTTACCTGAAGGAAAATCACTTTTACATTTATTGCCTAATATAGAATCTTTGTCCTGTACACTACTAAAGCGATACTTTAAATCAGTAGCATAAGTAGCAGACCTCCAAGAGTAAACTTTTTGTCTATTTTTTACTAATTGTTCATCTAGTCGATTAGAGCAAGCTATTCTACCTAAACTCTTAATATCATTTCTATCTTGCTCAGTTAAAGTTGCAGGTACTGTCCTAGTACCATCATCACGATATTCTTCAGGCAGTCCATCGGCTAAAACAGCACGCTTGCAATCTAGCAAATATTTCTCTGGACAATCTTTTCCTCCAAAAATATCTTTAACAGTACCTGTATAAAAACATTTGTCTTTACCAAGTTCTGAGTTAAATACTGCAAAGTGCTTAGAAAACCATCCATGTGAACCTGCCATTTCACACTCAGGTGCTGGGCATACCGGCTTTGATCCTGGACATTTTGGTTTCATACCACAATCTTCACAAGTACATCCTTTACATTCATCACACTGTTTGATATAATTATCACCTTCTCCCCATGGAGAATACCTTCCGCATAGTGGACTATAATTCTTTTTTCCTTCTTGACAATCAGCTCTAACCTGCTTAGTCCTTTTAATTATACCAAAAGTATCATTAGTACCCTTTTGCCAATCTAGACTTGTATCGTTAAACCAATCAAATTCTGGTCTACTATAAGCATAGCCTATTTCGGTATTCTCAACCCCTCCGTGACTAAAATTTTGATTTCTACCAATTTTGACTTCTATTTCATCACCAGCAGATACCTGAGCAAGATTACGCCACTCTCCAACATTCGCCTTTAATATTACTGGTAAACCATCGCCTGGATCTAAAATTCTAGGAATAGGAATAAGATTACCACTATCATCAGTATTATCTTCACAATCTTCTATACAATCACTCTTCTCTCCATTAAAAAATTTATTAATATCACTAATATTACATTCTTTACCATCATTATATTTCAGCTTACAAGTTAAAGCATTTTTTGGTAAGTATGCCTGACAAAGGCTCACTGTTCCATCAATAAGAAAATCAATATTTACAGGTTTTAATTGCCCATTTTCTTCATGTACTGAAACATAAAAATCTGATTTTATCCAAAGACCACATGGCTTACTTGGATCAACTATTCCTCCAAGGCGCAAGCTATCATATTGTCCAGAAGCTCTAACATTCTGAGTTAATCGAATAACATCTAAATCTTGCCCATCTGCATTATAACGGTACCAACAATCATCGCCTGATCTTAATGCGCCAAAAAGCATTAAGATAAAACTTACTACAGCTATACAAACTGCTATAATTGCAAATTTGATAATTTTAGATTGCATAATCTTTCATTAATATTTCCATTTTTATTTTAGTTTCATACTATCAGAAATGTTTAGATGTTTTTCTTATCATCACTACCTTTTTTAATCTCATTTAAATCATTAGCATCTATCTTTTTTGATAAGGCATCTGATTCAATATTACTCTTTCTTGTTTCGATTGTTTGATTATTGCTAATTTTATCGCTAACATTAGATTCTAGTTTCTTATCAATCTCAGACTGAACAATATCTTTATGATCTTTAAGTTTGAAAGAAGTACTAAATTTATCTTCTGCAGAAACTACACTAGTATCTCTTGGCTTAATATTTTCAGAACTTAACTTATCAGTCTGCTTATTTCCACTAGTACAAAACTTATCAGCACCAATAACTTCATCATTATTACTAATGTCAAACTTCTTAGCAGCTCTAATAGCATCATGATCTTTTTTTAAGCCATGTTCAATGCCACTAATACCATTACTTTTTAATCCAGTACTAATTTTATCCTGAGCTGATGATTCGATGTTAGACCGACTGCTAATTTTATCTGTAGCAGTTTTATCTATACCACCTCTAGAGCTAAACTTATCACTTGACTCTTCTTCTTTATCATCTTTACCACCTTTGGTTCTAGTGCTCTTATTCCTAAAGCTAGGAATTCTTAAGCTTGGTAACTCCATATTTACAGCAGTAATACCACTAGTAATAACTGCCGCAAACCTATGTGCTTCCTGAAAGAAGTAATAAAAAATTCCACAAAATAGTAATACAACAATCATAGTAGGTAAAAAATCTGGTTCAGGATATACTACAAATGCTTTAAAGAAAAGAAATATTCTTTGATGCCAATTTTTTCCATTAAAATATTCTACTAACCTATATCCAGCACTCTCTCTACATATTTTAGCAGCATCACTATTATATGCATCATCAAAGAGACTATGGTCTTGAATATAACGATCAGGTACACGAAGCTCAAAAGTACTCAAAATTTTATTCCCCTGCTGATAATCATACCTTGCAAATTGACATGTTTTATACGTTATTGAATCCATTAAAGTCACAAATAACGCAATAAATGCTGCAACAATTGCAGGCTGCAATGCAAAAGATAATGTCAAATGCAACCAATTATTAAACATTGATTTTGTCTTTTCAAACAATACCATAGGAATAAAAATAGGAGATATATAGCACATGACATATAAATTTACCAAACTAGTAATAAATACAGCCATAAACCTCCAAAATAACGTTAAAAAGATTATAACAAATAGTAGCATTACTAAGAAAAAGATAATTTCACCACTTAATAACAATCCCCACAAAGTAGGAAATACTAAGAAAGTATCATCTTTCTTAAGTGCGTGATCATCCTTAATATTACTCAAATGCTTGGTAATATCATCATTAGCGCTAGTCCCAATAGATGATCCAACTAACTTACCACCAAGTGATGGCTTTGACCTATCTACAGTATAATTATGTAATAATCTAAAACCTAAGTAATATCCTATTCTACAATCTATTGCATCCCATAATGCATAATAACGAGCATCCGGTGTATAATCCTTGTTAGGATCAAAATAACATAATTTAGTACCACCAACAGCAGAATCACTACCAACTGATGAAAATACCATATGAGCTAATTCTGAGGTAACTGAACTTAAAAATGGCAAAAAATGATCTTGCATACCGTTATTATAACTTATTTTTCCATCTTTATTAGTCATTGGACCTAGCCCAACAGAAAAATACATTACAATTAGTATCTGTAATACTCCAGTAACTAATCTCTCTAGGCTAAAAAAACGCTCAACAAATATCATTTTGATGCCAAAAAATATTATGTATAACATTAAAGCCGCTTTAACAGTTACTGTCATACCACGCTGAAAGCTTGAAAGAGGCTTCAATATACTAGCAGAAGATACCTGATCATGAGTAATTGAATCAGCATAAAACATCTTATCCAATGCTTCTTTTAAACAACCTATAGCTCTACCAGAAAAATTAAAAGGCACTCTACTTTTTGTAGTACTTAAACTACAAATTCTATTATTACTCCTAGCTTGAGGTATTAAATCAATATCAGCACTAATATTTTTACAGACTATAGGAATATCTCCATAAGATGTTTTGATTTTTAAACAAGAAATTTTATCAGTATGTTCAACCTTAAATCCAATATTTTTTACTGCATTTTCAGTTACTAGTATAGGATCTCTTCTACCTTTCTTTACTCCACTAGTATCAAATAACTCACTAATAGACTTAAATTCAGATTGCGGACCAATATATATTGGAATACAATCTCTACACAGATCTGACTTTTTAACCTTTAAACAAAGATTAAATCCCTTATCTGCAGTATTACATACATTTCCACACTTAAAATTAATATTTTGATATACAAAAGAAGCTAAAGTAAAAACGCTGCTTTCAGGAGAGATGCTTCTATACTGGCTAAAATCACAGTTTGCACTAACTGATGAATTTTTATCTTCTTCAAATTGTTGCTTATATATCTCTTTATCTCTATTAACATCATCTGTCATCTGATCAATACTTTGAGATAAATTATCTATATCATTTCCTAAACTATCACGCTCTCTAACTAAATCAGGATTGTTGTTACCAATATCAATTGCTTTGTCCAAAGCCTCCTTATATTTTTTAGCAGCTTCATACTCCTTTTTCTTTTTGTTTAGAGCTTCAATTTTATCTTCTAAATCTCCACTAGCACTAGCTTGATCATGAGCTTCACGAGCTTGAGTCTGTTTTTCTTTAAATTTATCTTTGGCAGCATCAACTTCTTCTTTAGCTTTTTTAACTTTATTTTGAAACTCTAATAATTTTTTAGCTTCTTCCTCTTCCTGTTTTCTCTTCATCTCATCTTCAGCAACTTGTATGCTATGCTCTATTTTAGCAATATCAGTTTTTACACTTTCATTTTGAAGTTTTAATTCATTGATAAAATCACCATTTTTATATACCTCTATTACTGCTTTCAAAGTGGTCTCAAATGAGGCTGATCTCCTTACTGTACTATAGCTCAAATTTTGTAATAAAAACTCAATAGCCTTGTTTTCTTTTTCTTCTGTTACATCAGAATAACCTATAACCCATGCCACAAATTTATTGTACATATCTCTTCCCTCTACAAAAGCTTTCAAAACTTTTTCTATTTCATAAAGCACTTTCTTTTTTGCAATTAATATACTTTTCTTATCAGCACCATTTCTCACTTTCGAATCTAATTCCTCATCAATTTTTTTGTATAGTAACAACGCATTCCAAAAGTCCATTCCAGCAACTACTACTAAATCTCTAGCGCTAGCTTTAATTATCTTATATTGACTTGAAGCTTTGTCACCAGATTCTTGAGCTAATTTTAATGCAGCTTTTCGCTCTTCTATTAATTGCTGAAAATCTTCACTCATCTTACGATTAATTTTATCTTTACCAGTTTTACTGCTTTCCGTAAACGCAGCCTGCCTAGCCTTACCTTCATTTACTAAAGCTTTTTTCAATTGTTCAGATAAACTAATGATTTCTCTAGTTTGAGCACTAGCATTAGTTACAGCATTAAATTTTTCTAAATTAGATGAAAATCGATGATCTTGAGCATTATTCCATGCTTGCTTAGCTGAAGATTCAAGTAACTTTACCTTTTCTTGTAATACATCAGGATTCTGATAACGTAATTCCTCTTTTTGGATACATTTAGACTGTACATATGCATAACAAAATCGTTGATCGTAAGTACAACACCTCTTCTTATTATTCTGCCTAACACAGCAATTCTTTTCAGCATAAGCCATTGATGGCAGTGCAATAACTAGCAACAATATACTATAAATTGCTTCTTTAAAAGCTTTAAGAATTGAATGATTGTTAATTACTATCCTAAAGTTATATAGCAAATGCTTTATCATTTCATTAATACTTATACCATATTATTTTAGAGAACCGCTTCTCATAGATTGCCCACCATCTCCTCCACCTTTCATAGCTGAACTCGCTTTTCCTCCTCCCTTTTTTGCCAAAACGCCTAAAGTATCATGCATTTGCTTAGGATTAACAGTCATACCAGAAAGATTTATTCCGCTTACTAATGATGATACAAACTGTGACAGTGAATCACTAAGGTGATAAATCAAATATAAAGTTAAACAAGCAACTAGTAGCGCCATTATTAAATCTTTAACTAATTGAAAAATAGAGCGAGTAGTTTTAAAAAATAATCCCTGATCCACTTCTACTGTATCACTAAACTGATGATTTTCTGAAGCATCTTCTGATCCTACATTGTCTACTGAGATAACATCCTTAGCTACAGTTTTAGCAGTATTAATCACTGCAAACAGAGGATTATTTAACATCCATCCTAAACTTTTTTTACATCTAGCAATTTTTTGATCAGCATCACCATCATATAAATTTTTATCATTGACATTAATAAAAAACATCTTTCTCATTCTTGAAACATTGCCACTACTATCTTTTACAAGTCTATAATCATATGCACAATCAGTATAAAAGCCATATTCATAAACGTGAAACATCATCATCATAAAAACAATAACAACCATAGGCTGTAGTACAAATGATATTACTAATTTTAACCAACTATGAAAATAACTTTTAGTATATTCAAAAAGCACCATAGGTACAAATATAGGAGCCAATAATCCTAAGATTAATATTCCAATAATACATACTATATATGCATTAACCATGTATGCTGCTATTGATATTACAAGCAATGGATAAAACAAAACTAGCCCCAATAAAGTCATATTGCCACTCCATAAAGCAGGAACTAACAAATAATAATATGGAGGTATGGAATTACCTAAAGGATCTCCACCACTACCCTTTACAGCTTGAATTTTTTGCCTAACATAATCTTTAATAGCATTTATTCCTAAATAATGTGTTAGCCTGCAATCAATAGAATCCCATAATGCTAAAAGCTGCCTAGCATCAGCTCCGTGTTTACTAGAATCATAATCACTAGGCTGAAAATTGCATAAACCAGATACTTTTTTACCTTCTTCATTACTAGATTTTGTCATTACCCAAGCTGCTACTTTTGCCATTACATCTCCGCGTAGCAACTCCATACCCCAACTTTGTACTCCATTAATTAATTTTTTATCATCACCAGTACTAATTCCAATTGAAAAATATGTTACTAACACTATCTTTAAAACAGTATTAATAACATCTTTACGACTTATTTCATTTGGCGATAACAAAATATTGTATCCCCAAAAAATGATATATAAACACATAAAAGCAGCAACTGCCCTGCGCATGTGACGGCTAAATTTACTAATCATATTAACATCACTAGCATTTGTTATAACCTCATCCCCTTTAGCATTTAGCTTGCATACAGTTGATTCTCCAAGGATTTTACGAGCCATCTGTACAAAACACTTAACTATAGGACCAGTAATAGGTAGCAGAGTTTTAGAATTTTCTACTGCATCTGCATAACACCCGCTCATATTTCCACATTCAACTAATCTATTTTTATCAGACAATTCTTTTGATTCTTTATTACCATTTCCGGTATGGCATACTGGCTTTGATATATCTGATACACTAGAAGAGTTATTTAAAAAATTACTATATATAGAGCTACTACAAGGTTCACTAATATACTTACACCCTACATTTAAATATCCCCCCAATAAAGTCCATGCAGCAACACAAATTTTATCTTTATCTCGTACTATTTTATAAGGTATATAAGGAGATCCAGCAAGATTAATATCCACAAAGTGATGAGAATATCCTACCTCTTTATCCTTATATACTTCAAAGATATCTTGAGCCTTAATATGCCATGCTTTGGCAACAGCCTCCCAAACATTATCACCAGATGCAATAGCAACAGCAGCATTGACTACAGTTCCACCTATAGCAGTTGCTGCTGCTACCATTAACTTAACATTATTACATAAAGCAAAGCTAATTCGCGGATCAGCAGGATCAGCGCGATTTTTTTTAAGACATTGTCCTCCAGGAAATTGTTCACCAAATAACTCTGCATTAGTCATATTTAACTTTAATACCATTGGAAGATACGTGCCTACTCCTAAGATAGATGATGTTGCTAAACTAAAAAATGGAGCAGGAGTACAAGTATGAGAAAATTCATCTTTAAACAATAAATTGTTAACTCCTCTAGTTTCGCAAGTTATATTTGATAATGTATCTACAACTTTTTTAACTCCATCTTTAATATCGTCAGCTACATCCTTTACTTCATCAGGTATAATATCACCCATATTAATCATATCAATTGCGGGAATAGCCTTAATAGCTTCAATTTGTAGTGCAAATACTGATATTAATATAACTATTTTAGCTAATTGATACAACCACTGCATTATTTCGCTGTTTCTAAGTGCTTATAAAATTTAGGCAACCATTTTCTAGAATCATCTCCATATTCGCTTCTTAACTGATCTAATAATATTACAGTTTCAACTCGGCCTGAGAGCACTCCTATGATATTATTCATGCCAGCTAAATTTAATTTAGCTACTACAGAACCAATTCCTTGTTTTATTAGAAAATACCGTGAACCAGGATCTGTGGATTTAATAATAGAAAATTCCCTTTCACTCAACATAAAAGCAGTTCTATAGATATCGGTTGCTTTTAAATTTGGTAAAAAAATCTGAGTAGCAGTTTGCTGAATCAGAGTATCACTAATTGAGCTCTTTGAAGCATCTTCCACACTCTGAGTAGCAAATATAACAAAAGTATTTAACTTACGCAATACCTTCAACCAATCTTTAATCTTAGGAGCAAAAACAGGATTATCAATCAAAGCCCATGCCTCATCTAATACTATCATAGTTGGTGAACCATCCAACGATAAATTGATACGGTGAAACAAATATAATAATACTGGAGCTAAGCTAACAGGATCTTTTAATAACTCACCCATCTCAAAACCAAAAACTCTACCACTTTGCAAATCCATATTATCATGAATATTATCAAATATTCCAGCTTTAGCACCTGTGCCATGCCATATTGCAATCCTTCCAGCTAGAGTATCAGGACCCCCAATTCCTAAAAATGCTACTATATTACTTAAGTAACGATCAGATGGATTAAGCTTATAATTCCCTTCCACAGCTAACGTAATATAATGCATATCGTCTGCGCTAATAGATTCACCATTTGAAGTAACTAACGTTTTTATCCATTCTACTAAAAAATTACGATTTTCATTAGTATCAGGCAATTGTAAAGGATTAAAATTACATTGTTGAAACGGATTAATTACAGTATACTTTCCATCTAGAGCTCTGATAAAAATCTCTGCACCTCTATCTTTATCAAAAAAGAAAGTTCTAGGATAAAATTTTTGAGCTTGAGCGCATAAAAAATTCATTAACACTGTTTTCCCAGCTCCAGTAGGCCCAATTAATAAAGTATGTCCAACATCACGTACGTGAAAGTTAAAGTAAAACGGAGTACCAGAGCTTGTATCCAATACTGTAACGCTATCTCCCCAGTGATTTCCCTTAGCTTTTCCAGGCAGGTAATTATGCATAGATGCAAACCCTGCAAGATTTAAAGTATTAATTACTGATTTTCTTACAGCATATTCTATATTCCCTGGCAGTTGTGCCCAATAAGCAGCTTCTAAATTCACTTTCTCACGTACTGGCTGCATACCAGTGTTTGCAATTTCAACTGAAGCAATAGAAAGTGCGTTTTCCAAGGCTTTCAAACTATCAGCTATACATAATACTGTTAAATGATGTTCGCCAAAACCAATTTCACCACTGGTCGCCATATCTAATGCCTGAGAAATCTCAGCAATCTGGGATACTGCTTTATCTTCAGTTTGAATCATTCTATTTTGTTGCAATTGCATTTTATTAATTGCAGCTGTACGACTAGAAAACTGAAAACTTTGGCTAATAATAAGCTCAAAAGGAAGTTGCAAAAATGAATCTAATACTCCAGCTGAAGTTTTTGGTCCATACTCTTGAATGCTAACTATGCCAGCATATCTACGCTGCCCTGCTCCTCTAGCTTCAATTGAACGATCTCCAAAAAATAACCTATGTGTAGGTATATAACTATCTATTGACCCTCTAGGTAAAAGTACAGGCATAGAACTGCCGCAATTAACTATAGTAGCTAAAAATTCCAATATCTCACAAAAAACTCCATTAGGTTCATTTTTAACCTTTAATATTTGTGCATCATAATCGCTAAATGTAGTCACTACTCTTGATACCATCTCATCAAGGTTAGCATACATTTCATTCATACTTTGCATCCATGCATTTTTATCAGACTTTTGCAATAATTTATTGTAAAAATACTTTAAAATTTCTCCACCTTCAACATCAGGTTTATATAAAATAGTGATATAAATATCATTTACAAAAGACTGAAAATCAGAATATTTCTTTTTCCACTCATTATCAACATAAGTAACAAAATCTTTTGCCCTACCTGCAGTAGGATCAATGTCACCTTCATCCATAGCTGAAGCTAGCTGCTTTCGACGTCTAATTATGTGAAAATATAAATTTAGGCTACCTGAAGCCATACCTTTAAATAAAAGATTTCGAAGCCTTTTTCTAATATCTAGATCTTGATCATCAGCTGTTTCAAAAGCAAACCCGCTAATTTTAATAACCTTAATTAGCTCATTCTTTTTTGTAATAATAGTAGATTTATTCCAATGATAAGCATATGGAATAAATTTAGCAACATGAACCTCTCTCTTAGAGTAGTACTCCCTTGCTACTTTAGTCTTAAAAAATTTCATTATTTAAATACTATATACCATATGAATTAGCGCCATAATAAAGTCTATTAGGACATTTATTAAACTTTTGAGCTCTCATTAAGTAAATTTCCATAAAACGTGGTTCCTTAAAACAGAGCAAATACCCTACCCCGTGTACTACTAATGATACAGGAACAACATAAAAATTTGATGCTACAGTAAGATACATAGTTGAAAGCATAATATTTAACAATGCATATGGAAGACTTACTCCAAATATCATTGGAGGCCTAGTTAATCCTAAAAACAAAGGATCAGCTTCTAATTTTCCTAACATATAATTTCCTTCTTCAAGTAAATTTAGTATAATATAAATAGTTAATAATACATAGATAACATAGACAAAACTCAACTTAACATCTACTTAAACATATATTAACAAACAATTACTCAAAATACTTTAAATGCTACCATAATTAAAAGCTGAAATTGAACTAAAAATCAAATACACATAACTACTTCGCAAAAAATTTTTCATAATTATGATGCGATATTATCTCATATCAATATATAACACTAGTTCTAAATAAACAATATGTCACAAAATACAGGCAAAATAAAGACTACATACTTTTACACTATCTGATCTATGTTTTATATCGAACTCATGTTTATATTACTATCTCTCATTTTACAGAAAATCTAAAGTTATTAATAGAAATTGTATGGATCAATATCTATTTTCAAGCTAACTCTTTTAGAGTGAAATGACAAAATATTCCAGTGTTTGATGTAGCTCCGAATATCTAGTTTTCGCTCAAAAATCAGTAATATTCTAAAACGATATTTATTTTTCAATTTGTATAATAACGCCGGAGCTGGGCCTAATATTCTCAAACTAGAACATGGCTTAGCAGTTCTAACAATGTTTTTTGCTACTTCTTGAGCATTCTGTTCCGAAGTAGATATAACACTAATAGCAACAAATCTAGTTGCTGGAGGCATATTATTACTAATTCGTAAATTCATTTCATAGTTAATAAAATCATCATCTTTGTAATTAATAAGATATTTTAATAGTGAACTATCAGGATAATAAGTTTGTATATAAACATATCCTTTATCTTCTTCTCTGCCAGCTCTTCCTGCTACTTGGTTAAGGAGCTGGTATGTCTTTTCATTAGCTCTTAAATCACCGCCATATCCTAGGTCAGCATCAATTATTCCAACTAGTTTTAGATTTGGGAAATGGTATCCTTTTGTAAGCATTTGCGTGCCAATGATAATATCTACTTCATTATTAATAATTTGCTGTAAAATTTCAGTACTATTATCAATAGTATTAGTAGTATCTCTGCTAACAATCGCTGTTTTATATTTAGGAAAATAGACTTTAACTTCCTCAGCAATTCTCTCAATTCCAGGTCCATAAGCTGATAATGTTTGTTCGTTACATTCAGGACAAGATTGGGCAAATGGTTTAAAACTACCACAATGATGACATTGCAATTTATTTTTTGATTTATGAAAAACCAAGCATGAAGAACATGATGAACACATAAAGCGAAAACCACAATTACGACAGAGTATTATGGGAGCATAACCTTTACGGTTTAAAAACAGCAATATTTGTTTATTCAGTTTTAAAGTTTGCTCCATAGCATTTTTTAAGCTAGTAGATAACCACATTCCATTTGGTAAATGTTCCTTCTTCATATCAATAATATTGATATTAGGCAAAGTAGAACTGCCAAATCTACTTTTAAGCTTAACAAGACTGTATTTCTTATTATACGTATTATATATGCTCTCAAGAGATGGAGTTGCTGAAGCTAAAATTACTGGTATATTAGCAATATGCCCTCTCATAACCGCCATATCTCTAGCATTATACAGTATATTATTTTCTTGTTTATATGATTGATCATGTTCTTCATCTACTATAATTAATCCAAGCGATGAGTATGGTAAAAATATACTACTACGTGTACCAATAACTACTTTTATTTCATTAGTTAATATTCCTCGGAGTGTTTTTTTCTTTAAAGATTTACTAACAGATGAATTCCATATAACTGCATTAAATTTAAATCTACTAGCAAATCTGAATGCTATATGACCAGCAAGATTAATTTCCGGCATTAGTAGAAGTACCTGTAATCCCTGTCTCAATGCCTCAGCAATCAAATGAAAATATATCTCTGTTTTACCTGATCCTGTAATACCTTGCAGTAAGGTTGCACCTGTAGTTTTTCTAATAGCATCAAATGCTAACTGCTGTTCTGGCGACAGATCTAGTAACTGAAATAAACTATGATTAACCTCTTGCGATTCAGCAACATATGGCTTCTCATTTAATTCAATAGGTAAAGTCATTTTTGCTACAGTTCCTAAATCTGCTATATAGTACCTTGCTACAATATCAATAAATTTTAAGTTTATTGGCTTAATAGAATATCCTTGAAATTGCTTTGCTATAATTTCCTTAATGTTTTTGTGTTGTGGAATAATATTAACTTCACATACAATACCAGTAATTTGCTTGTTTCGAAAAGGGACAACTACTAAATCTCCAATGGATAACAAATGTGTAGTTGATTTATACTCCAGCGGAAATAACTTTAGCTTTGGTAATAATACTCTAATAAACATGAGTTATTAATAAACTTGCTTAAAGTATATTTATAGATTAATATACTATTCTCAAATATTAAATTCTGTACAATAAACAGACATATTAAAAATTATCAAGTAAATATTGATTTAACTTAATAAATTTATCAGCTAATCATAAAATAAATTTTCATGATATTTTGAGATATAATATTATTATACTATGAAAAGCAAATATTATATTACTACCCCTATATATTATGTTAATGATATACCTCATATCGGGCATGCATATACTAGCATTCTAGCAGATGTTTATGCTAGATTTATGAGGTTACTAGGAAAAGAAGTAATCTTTTTAACTGGTACTGATGAACATGGTCAAAAAGTAGAAAAAGCAGCTAGCAATGCAGGTGTTTCACCTAAAGAATTTGTTGATAAGATAGCATCATCATTTGTAAAACTTAGTGTTGACCTTAATTTATCAAATGATGACTTTATTAGAACAACTGACACAAGACATATTAAAGCAGTACAAAAGTTGTGGAATATTCTTAAGCAACAAGGAGATATATATCTTGGTAAATATTGTGGATGGTATGCAATCAAGGATGAAGCTTTCTATTCAGAATCAGAGCTTACTACCGATGGTAAAGCTCCAACTGGAGCTGAAGTAGAATGGGTAGAAGAATCTAGTTACTTCTTTGCATTATCCAAATGGCAGCAAAAATTACTAGATTGGTATGAAAACAACCATGATATTATTAAACCTGCATTTTTTAGAAATGAAGTAATCAACTTTATTAAAAATGGTCTTATTGACCTTTCAATTTCACGTACTACATTTAAATGGGGAATAGCAGTACCTAATGATTCGTCACACGTAATATATGTTTGGCTTGATGCACTAGTAAATTATATTTCTGCATTAGGTTATGCAAGTGATAATGGTACATTAATGACTAACTTTTGGCCAGCTGATCTTCATATAGTTGGTAAGGATATACTAAGGTTTCATGCTGTTTATTGGCCAGCATTTCTTATGTCGGCTGGATTACCTTTACCAAAAGCCATTTTGGTACATGGATGGTGGACTAATGAAGGACAAAAAATTTCTAAATCAGTAGGAAATGTTATTAATCCAGTTGAATTAACAAGTAAGTTTGGAATTGATCAAGTACGTTATTTCTTGTTACGAGAAATAACAATTGGTAACGACGGTAACTTTAGCAAAATTAGTTTTATCAATAGAATTAATAGTGAGCTATGCAATAAACTTGGTAATTTAGTCCATAGAACTTTGTCTTTTATTTATAAATATAATAAAGCCAAAATACCACAATTAGACGGAATAACTATTACTAATCTATACAAATCTGAATCACTCTTGTTAAAGATTGTTATGTTGAGCGATAATCTCGCTAATATAATTGATAATGAGAATGTTACTGTTATTCTAAACAGAATCATGGAAATTGTTAATCAAGCTAATATATACTTTGATCAGCAAACCCCTTGGAAGTTTAAGGATAGTAACTCTCAGAAGATAGCAACAATATTATATACATTAATTGAAACTATAAGATGTATAGCAATCTTATTACAGCCTTTTATACCTGAATCTGCAAATACAATTCTAGACCTAATAGCTATAGAAAAAACAGAAAGAACGTTTAGTTGTATTAATAGTTCTTATGCTATAAAACCAGGAAAAACTATTTTAGAACCAAAACCAATTTTTGTTAAAATCGAAGAATAAAAGTAACAATGTATGTTAATTGATTCGCACTGCCATTTAAATATGTTAACTGAACAAAACTTAGCAATTAAAAACGCTGTAGCTAATGGTGTTAAATCTATGTTAACAATCAGTACTAACCTAACTGAGTTTCCAGAAATATGCGCTATAACTCAAAAATATTCCAACATTTTTTCTTCAGTAGGCGTTCATCCAACTGAAGTAGCAAACTATCAGCATGTTAGTGCTGAGTTATTATCAGATTTAGCCCAAAATCCTAAAACTGTTGCTATTGGAGAAACAGGATTAGATTATTTTCATAATAGTTCTAATGAGCATAAGTTACTACAAAAGAAAATATTTATTGAACATATTAAAGCATCTCATATAACTAAATTGCCTGTGATTGTACATACCAGAGATGCTGAACATGATACTTATGAAATCTTATGTAACGCATGTAAGAAATATGACTTTAAAGCGGTCATTCATTGTTTTACAGCCTCAAAAGACTTTGCTATTAAAATGTTAGATCTAGGAATTTATATCTCAGTCTCAGGTATCATAACTTTTAAAAACGCAGAAAATCTAAGAAAAACTATTTATGATATACCAATGTCTAGCCTATTAATAGAAACAGATTCTCCATATTTAGCTCCTGTACCTATGCGAAGCAAAGAAAATGAACCAGCGTATTTAGTATATATTGCTGATGTAGTTAGCAGAATCAAAAATATTACAGTTAATGAACTAGCAAAGATAACAACTAATAATTTTCAAAAACTATTCTTAAAGGCAGATATATACAACAGTTCAATATAAGAAGTATGTTTTATACTGCATAAATATTACACATTCGCTCTATATTTTGAAACGTTTTATTGCTCATAAATTCTTGAATTATGACACACAGCAAGCTTTGTTAAGTCAATATAATATTTTTCTGCTTCTTTTCTTAATAGAGATGGATCATAATGCTACCTCACTCTTGTTAAACTGTTGCTGCAATCCTTATTGCTACTATACTCTAACCTATCTCATTATACCAAACGCTTGATATTATAACCAGCAGAGTTCGGTATATAGTAAATTATGTCAAACAGATTTAACGATGAGCTAGCTTGAAGGTAGCAGTATCATCAAGAACATATAGTTAAAATTTTAGGAAAAAATATAGCAAAACTACTATAAAACAATTATAATAATAAGATGTAGTAAAAAAGTAATTAGTATGACATATAAAGACAGACAGAATACTCATAAAAAAACAATGAGAACTGCTATGCTTTATCTAGCTTAAGGTTTTTGCCTAATAGAAAACTTTAGTAAGTATCTTAAAAAAAGAAGTATAAAAACAGGTTTAACTCTAGATATAAGCATTAAAAAAGCAATAACACTTATTCTTACTAAGTTATGCAATTTTTCTTATATAGAGCTGGTGCTATTGTAGTTCTTTTTTGTAATCTCACTTACCGCTTTCGAAACTTTACACCTTCCTCCCAAGTTTAGCAAAAGGTATAATTTTGAGTGTTCTCACATGAAATACATTTAGCAGATAATTTGCTATGGTTCTTTTTCTCTCTTGTTCGAATACCTTCCTTTACTATGCAGATTTTAATTTAGCTTATGAATTAGTTGATATCTAGTATCTGTAATTTGATCCCAGATAGAATATGAATGCTAGAGTTCTTATGGATTCTAGCCAATCTTGATCATTATTTCTTAGCTTTTATTGCTCTTACTTTTTTAAGTTAGAAGTTTGTTAACACTTCACACTACAGTATAATATGAAATAGTAAATTCACTTTTTAATTGATTATCAATACTACAACTCAGATCATTTTCTACCATATAGATTGATGATATATCTGTTAAATAGCAAAAAAACTCAAGTTGATAAATATAGTGGCTAGAATCAATGTTAGTTAAGTAGCACCTTGGCAAAGGAGTATTACTTATCATTGGAGAACCTTCCATAATTTTTTCGATAGTTTTAATTGTATCTTTGCAACAATTTGAATTATACTTACCATTTCCTACCTTAGTAATTCTAAGCTCAGCCTTACATTTTATTATCTGAGTTGCAGAAGTCCAGTTAATTAAATTCTCCTGTATAATTTTACTATTAGGAATTAAAACTTTTACATTGTTTTCATTAATGATAGTAATACATCTGCCTCCAATTGCACTAACAACTCCACTTACTCCAGCGACACTGATTATATCACCAATTTTAAATGGTCTTTCAATCATAATAATTACACTACTCATAAAATTATTAAAGAAATTTTTTGCGCCTAGCCCAATACCTATACCTACTCCTCCGCTAATAACAGCAAAAGCGCTTAATGGAATGTTAGACATTTGTAAAATTGTTATTAAATAAACAGCAGAGATTAACCATTCAAATATTCTCCCTAAAACTTTTGCTGTATGAAGTTCAGTAGTAATATGATTGACTATAGCTACTCTAACAAACTTTTTGAACTTTTTATAGTGTCTTATACCCAATAATAATAATACTGCAGCTAAAAATATATTTCCTACATAAATATCAGCATCTTGGCTAATGTGAACTAATGGAAAGTTCCATATTTCCAATATAATATTTAAAGCATCTTTTAATGTCTGAATCATAACTTATAGATATTTTATTAATGCAACCATCATGCAAAACAACAAAATAATTAATTTTGAAGCGACAAAGAAACTGCAGTAATCCTAATACAATGTGATTTAGTATTTTAATTACATTATATACTATAATAGGTATTTTTATGAAAGTAAAAGATTGGTTAACATTAAGCATATTATATAATCAGATCAGACATGTTAACATAATTAGGATTTATGCAAAAACAATATTCTTATGCACTTAAGTCCTATATTTAATAAAGCTATAGATTATGGACTAGTAGATGACAATCCTGTTCATAAAATGAAAAGCATAAAGAAGAATCAAGAGATAGATATGTAACAGAGAAAGAAATGGTAAGACTTATCACAGCGCTGAATGAGAATAATAATAGCCAATTAACCAGAAGCTGAAAAGAAATTAGATCGATTAGTAAAACTTTTTGCATTTATAGGTTTATGCACCGGAGCACGTTAAAGATAATATAGCAAAAATGTGTTAAGAAGAGATAAGATTTGGATGGAAGATATTGTGTATACCAAAAACTAAGAGTAACCATTGAAAAACACTATATATAGCTAGGTTGCCATAAAACAGTTATATTATATATTTTCCAAAAAGCATATCCAGGTCATAGTGATAGTCAAACTATTATGACTGTTTTATAGTAGTTTAATCATATGAAGTTATCAGGAAAGCATAACACGGAAAATTCATATATTACGTTTGATGTGGCGGATGATGGAAACTTGCATAACTAAACTACCAAACATTCACTCATCCCTGCCTTACAGGACTAAGATATGGAAACATTTCTTTGTTACCAGACTCATTTCTTTCATGTTATAACTTCCTTTTTAATTTATGCTATATTTTTTTCTTAAATATAAATCTACTAATTTTTTGTAGTTTTAGCTTAATAAATTTAATTTTGTTAAGATTTAGTTTATACTTTTTTATTGTGAGATTACTTGAAATATTAAATTAATGTGTAGTAGTAAATGCTAATTCATAAAAATAAAACCTTAATCAAATGAATCTTTTTCAGAAAATAAATATGCAACTTATAGGTTTTGCTGTCAGTATACTACTATACAATCTTCCTTCTATATGCATAGCAGCACAAAATAATTCAATATGCCAAATTAATAAGCAGTTACTAATTATGTCTGAAGGACATTATAAAATAGGCAAACCTTATAAAATAAATGGAAAGGTATATAGTCCTAGGCAAGTTGCTAATAATTTTCAGCAGGTAGGTTATGCATCTTGGTATAGCTGTAAGAATAGCAACAGTAAAACTGCAAATTCAGATACATTTAATCCATCTCATTTAACCGCAGCTCATCATATACTGCCTATGCCAAGTATAATAAAAGTAACTAATCTGCAAAATACTCGCACCTTGATTTTAATGGTAAATGATCGTGGCCCTTTTGCAAAACGTAGAGTTTTAGATATATCAAAACGTGGGGCAGAATTGTTAGGGTTTATACGCCAAGGTATAACAAAAGTTAAAATAGAATTAATGCATTCCGAAACTCAGAAACTACTGAATATGATTTTATTTAATATACCAAAGAGTATAATAGCTAAAAATATACTGTGTAGTACTGATTACTACATCAAATCACTAAATATGAAACATAAAACTTCTTACTATTACATAATGTTGAAAAATAAAAGAAAGCAACAATAGTAGTATTTACTCAAAAGCTACCTTTGAGATTTAACCATTTGTATTAAATAATTTCGTAATAAAGATCTTTTAAGATACAAGATAGTATAGCTGTAGGTTTCACAATTCTTTTTTGATGCAACTTCAAACTATAAGAACATAGTGCAATGTGAAGTTATATAACGCCAGTTTAGGATAAGAGAAAGCAGGGAAGGCATAATACAAAAGGTATACAAAAGATAATATGCAATTATAATTATGTGATATATTAAATATAGTTTTAATTAATAGCCATTTATTTATTGCTCGCATGTTTGCAAATGCAAATTTAGAATAAGAAACAGTTAGAAAGAGATATATATACAAGTATTACAATGGTCAATGTTCAGGTTATTAAGTATAGTATTATGAACTAATACTTGTAGAAATATGAGCAATAAATAAACTGTTATTAATTGAAATTATATTTAAATATATCGCATAATTTAATTGTGCATTATCTCTCGTAGACCTTTTACATTATGCTTTCCCTGCTTTTTCTTATCCTAAACTGGCGTATATATAGTCATTTACAATGAGGTTCAAGCATAGAAAGAAGCAACAATAGGTTCATAAGATTCAGCAAATTGAGTAATTTGATTTCTAGTACCCATCTTCATACTAGCCCAAATTTTTTCTATCAGATTTAAATCTTGAGAATAAGGTAGCAAAAAAATAACTTTTTAATAGACAATTTTTGCAAGATATATCAAGAGTGGAAAAAAAGAGATTAATACCAAATAATAATTAAAGAGTTATTATTAATTCTTACTTGATCTGATACCTCTTTTGATACTTATGCTAAGATGTAAGCTTAATACCCTGCTGTATCACTAAGGATGTAAGTCGATTCTCCTGCTAGATGACTAATAGAAACAGAAGTAGGACAATCTACATTAATGCTATTTTCTTGTTCATTTAGTGCTAGTTCTGTGATATTACCGTTATTTACCTCATGATTATTACACTGACGTTTATAAGTATAAAGATCTTCATGCTTATCATAACATAATTTTCGCTTTTCTTACTGATGGCATAACTTCTTCAGTATGCATCTGTCTTATTATTTGCAGATTTTCAATATTATTTTCTTGATAGCTTTCTATCGGTTGAGATTGATTGTTAACAGTTGAGTTATTTACTGCTTCGAATACTACATTATTTTTTACATCCTCTATAGCTAGCGAAAGCTCTAATATATCATTTAATTCTGGATCACTCGTATTTATCTCATTACTATTCTTTGCAAAATCACCATCTTCTAGATATATAGTCATTTACAATGAGGTTTGAGCATAGAAAAAAGCGACAATAGCGTCATAAGATTTACCAACAGGATATTTTATATGCAAACTTCATTGTAAATGACTATATCTCATTCTGCGTAGATACAGATTCTTCATAACAATATTGTACTTCTTCTGTAGCTACTAGAACAGAATCTGATATGTTAGCTAATTCTTGACTATTACTATGCGTATTTATCTCATCACTATTGGTTTCAATATCATCTTCTCTGTGTTTATCTATTATCTGAGATTGAGTATTATTGATTGTTAAGTTATTTGTTAATTCAGATACTGTTTCGCTTATTTTTTCATCATTATCATTATTTGTCTCTTGAATATTGCTATATTCTTTGAGCATACTATCTATGACGTTTTTACGAGTTTCTAGATCCTTATTTTTCACAATATCTAATTTCTGTTCAAGTGTTTTGAAGTAGCTTACAAAATCTTTGACATTTTTCTGTGATTCTCTTTTTATCTCAAGAATTTTAAATAGTTTCTCCAAACAATCTTTAGCACTAAATTCTATATGACCTAACTTACCGGAAATAGCAGAAAAAGGTATGTCTAGGGTGTATAAGTATTTTAATATCTCAATATTTGAAGTTAATACGGTTAATGTGTCTGCTAATACATCTAGATTGATCGTACGATTCGAATAACATATCATACTTGTGATACTTGCAGCTTCTATTATTCTAGCTGGTTGTAGTAGTTTTTCTAAATTATCTAAGTCTAGCTTAGAAATGAATTTATCAAAATTTTCATTTGAGTAAGCACTTTCATGATTGTCATGAAAAATTTTACTTAAAAATTTCTTCGACCATGGATGACCTTCTAATAGACTTCTTTCGAAACTATACAATGATGTAAAATGGTGTTATAAAGATCTGATTTGAAGTAATAATGAAATTAGATCAGATTAAAGAGTTAAAGGATGAAAAATTTCGTCGATTAACAGTAGTAAGGAAGGGAACATTCTCAAAGATGGTGGATATTTTGAGGAAAGCTGATGGTGTTAAGAAATCAAAAGGAGGGCGTAAAAATAAGCTCAATTTGGAGGAACAGTTATTGATGGCCTTAGAATACCTTAGAGAATACCGTACTTATTTTCATATAGGTCAGAACTATGGGATTAGTGAAAGTTCAGCATATAAAGCTGTAAAATGGGTAGAAGACACCTTAGTTAAACACCCAAACTTTGCTCTTCCAGGTCGTAAAGCTCTAATGAATAGCGATATGAATTATGAAGTAGTCTTGATTGATGCTACTGAGACTCCTATAGAAAGACATAAAAAAAACAAAAATTAGACCTCTTTCGAAACTGGTTAAGGTAGATCAAAATTATAAATGCCAGAGATCAAATTAAATCTAAGACCGAATCTTTTACGTCTATTTCGATATTTGTCAGCAATAATTTTGAACCGTTTTAGCATAGCAATAACGTTTTCATTGACAACTCTTTTTCCTGCTAACCTACGATTATTCTTTTTATCATTTTTAGTTAAAGGATTTTTCTTGCTTTTTTTCTTTGGTAATGCAGAATTATTGTGAATTTTTTGTATACCTTGATATCCTGTATCAGTAATCGCTTTAATCTTAGGATGGATAAGAATTTTGGATTCCTTAAATAATCTAAAGTCATGTTTTTTACCGTTAGAAAAATCTGTACATATTACTTGGTATGTTTTCTTGTCTACCACTATTTGAGTCTTTAGTGTATGCCTTTTCTTCTTTCCTGAATAATAGAATTTTTGTTTTTTTTGGGTCTTTCTATTGGACTCTCAGTAGCATCAATCAAGACTACTTCATAATTCATATCGCTATTCATTAGAGCTTTACGACCTGGAAGAGCAAAGTTTGGGTGTTTAACTAAGGTGTCTTCTACCCATTTTACAGCTTTATATGCTGAACTTTCACTAATCCCATAGTTCTGACCTATATGAAAATAAGTACGGTATTCTCTAAGGTATTCTAAGGCCATCAATAACTGTTCCTCCAAATTGAGCTTATTTTTACGCCATCCTTTTGATTTCTTAACACCATCAGCTTTCCTCAAAATATCCACCATCTTTGAGAATGTTCCCTTCCTTACTACTGTTAATCGACGAAATTTTTCATCCTTTAACTCTTTAATCTGATCTAATTTCATTATTACTTCAAATCAGATCTTTATAACACCATTTTACATCATTGTATAGTTTCGAAAGAAGTCTATTCTATTATTCAGGAAAGAAGAAAAGGCATACACTAAAGACTCAAATAGTGGTAGACAAGAAAACACACCAAGTAATATGTACAGATTTTTCTAACGGTAAAAAACATGACTTTAGATTATTTAAGGAATCCAAAATTCTTATCCATCCTAAGATTAAAGCGATTACTGATACAGGATATCAAGGTATACAAAAAATTCACAATAATTCTGCATTACCAAAGAAAAAAAGCAAGAAAAATCCTTTAACTAAAAATGATAAAAAGAATAATCGTAGGTTAGCAGGAGAAAGAGTTGTCAATGAAAACGTTATTGCTATGCTAAAACGGTTCAAAATTATTGCTGACAAATATCGAAATAGACGTAAAAGATTCGGTCTTAGATTTAATTTGATCTCTGGCATTTATAATTTTGAACTACCTTAACCAGTTTCGAAAGAGGTCTAATAATTTTGTTTTCTAAGGCATCTTTGTTATCAAGGTATTGGTTGAAGGTATATAAACTATCTTGTTTTTCATATGTCATATAACTCTTCTTTATTAATTCATTAAATAAAATTGCTTCCTATATACTCATTTTCTAAATAAATAATAACACAAATATAGCATTACTTAACTCAAAATCAAACAAAAAACTAACAAGATTAAATTAATTTAAATTATCTATTAAAAAATCTTAAGTTTCTACGTGAAGTTATTTATATAAACTAGAGTTTGATATAAAGTGATAGGTTAGATGATAACAAGAATAAGAATTATATTTGTAACGCAGGATTAAGATAAGAAAAAGTAGAAAGAGATAATATACAATGGTAAATGTTAGGTTATTAGGTATAGTATTACAAAAGAATAATTGCACATATATTAGCAATAGAAACAACTATTAATTAAAATTATGTTTAATATATTACAAAATTATAGTTGTACATTATCTCTTGTATACCTATTACATTATACCTTTCATCTTTTTTTGCCATAAACTTACGTTAGAATATGTATAGAGCCAGGTAAACGAAATGTATTATATACAAGTAAGTTTTACTTTTAATACACTAAGATTAATAGTAGAAAAGCATTATTATTTATCTATATGGTGTATGCCTTATAAATCTAACCTAACTATTGTATACAATACTTACAATGAAAATTTACAGAAACAATTAGATGACTTTTTTTACTCAACAATGTATGAATCACAATGAAAGTAGCATTAGTGTTTTAGATATTGATCAATTTAGAGATTTTGTAGGTGATATATTATTAATTGAACGATAATATATCTATGCCAAGCAGCTATGCTTGATTCTGCAAAGCGAAATATATATTAATGCTATGTTTGCTAGTTAGAAAAAGTTTGCATTCTAACTAACATAAAGCTCACAGTATTTATTTAGCTCTATGGTAATTTCTGGTAATTTAAGATATTGAGCAAGAGGTATAAATTCTTGCTGAGTTTCAATGACGATTTTTTGTCTTTTTCCATAAGGTTTTATGTGTATGGTTTGAATATTATGGAATCTATCAAAAAGTTTGATCAGTAATAGTTCTGTTTTATTTTGGCTGCGTAATATTTGTATCATTTCCATAGCACTGATTTTCTTATTATCCCTAACCCTGGTAAGGTCTGAAACCTGTTCTGCAATATTAGCACCAAATTCGTACCTTATTCTTTCTTTAGTTAGTTTTGTGTCTTCAAGTGTATCATGTAGTATTGCTGTAATAATCGTATCTGTTTCAAAGCTGTAGTCTGCAACCATATAAGCTACTTCTAATGGATGTGTGTAGTATAGTTCTTGAGTATCTCTCTTTTGCTGGCCATGATATTTTTTAGCGTAAAGTATTGCTTTTTCAACTCTATCAAGATCAATTTTGGTGTTAAATCTTACGTTGGTTCTGAACAGCTTATTTATTAAGCTCTCACTATAAAAATCTATCATTTTCCATCTCTAAATGGTTATTAATAAATTATACCATAATTTAAATTTTTTGTATACTCCAATCCCAGATAAAAACTGAAAAAGAAGCAAATTAAATTATAAAATTTTTGATTCAGTTATCACGATGCTAAAACTAACCTTAAGTTGCATATCTCTGATGTTAATGAGTAAAATTTTGCTGTAATTTTTTTTTGGACAAGCATTTTTTCATCTTATCCATAATCTAGTGTTTATTAACCTTGCTGAGAGTTTTTAACAATATTGCCAAATTTAGAATACCTACTATTATAGTGCAACTTCACTGTACTAACTGGCCCATTACGGTGTTTAGCAACAATTATTTCAGCAATGTTATAACATGTATTTTGTTTTGTAACCCATTCTGTGTATTCTGGAGTACCTGGATCTGGTTCTGATCTAGATAGATAATATTCGTCCCGATATATGAGCATTACAATATCTGCATCCTGTTCAATTGAACCTGATTCTCGTAGATCTGAGAGAATAGGCTTTTTATCTGACCTTTGTTCTACAGCTCTAGACAATTGAGATAACGCAATTATTGAAATATTGAGCTCTTTAGCAAGAGCTTTTAAGTTCTGAGTAATTTCAGAAATCTCCTGCACTCGATTATACTGACTTCCTCTGGAATCAATTTTTATTAGCTGTAAATAATCAATAGACCTCTTTCGAAACTGGTTAAGGTAGTTCAAAATTATATAAATGCCAGAGATCAAATTAAATCTAAAACCGAATCTTTTACGTCTATTTCGATATTTGTCAGCAATAATTTTGAACCGTTTGCATACCAATAACGTTTTCATTAACAACTCATTATCCTGCTAACCAAGATTATTCTTTTTATCATTTTTAGTTAAAGAATTTTTTTCTTTGGTAATTCAGAATTATTGTGAATTTTTTGTATACCTTGATATCCTGTATCAGTAATCGCTTTAACCTTAGGATGGATAAGAATTTTGGATTTCTTAAATAGACCTCTTTCGAAACTGGTTAAGGTAGTTCAAAATTATTGCTTACAAATATCGAAATAGACGTAAAAGATTCGTTCTTAGATTTATTTTGATCTTTGGCATTTATAATTTTGAACTACCTTAACCAGTTTCGAAAGAGGTCTAATAATCTAAAGTCATGTTTTTTACCGTTAGAAAAATCTGTACATATTACTTGGTGCGTTTTCTTGTCTACCACTATTTGAGTTTTTAGTGTATGCCTTTTCTTCTTTCCTGAATAATAGAATTTTTGTTTTTTTAGGTCTTTCTATAGGAGTCTCAGTAGCATCAATCAAGACTACTTCATAATTCATATCACTCTTCATTAGAGCTTTACGACCTGGAAGAGCAAAGTTTGGGTGTTTAACTAGTGTATCTTCTACCCATTTAACAGCTTTATATGCTGAACTTTCACTAATTCCATAGTTCTGACCTATATGAAAATAAGTACGGTATTCTCTAAGGTATTCTAAGTCCATCAGCAACTGTTCATCGAAATCGAAATTGAGCTTATTTTTACCCCTACCTTTTGATTTCTTAAGACCATCAGCTTGTCTCAAAATATCCACCATCTTTGAGAATGTTCCCTTCCTTACTACTGTTAATCGACGAAATTTTTCATCCTTTAACTCTTTAATCTGATCTAATTTCATTATTACTTCAAATCAGATCTTTATAACACCATTTTACATCATTGTATAGTTTCGAAAGAAGTCTAATAAATAATATTGCTAAATTATGAGTACGTTTAAGTCTACGAGCTCGAGATCTAATTGCAGATATCGAGGTTGCTGGAGCATCATCTATAAAAAAATTCCACTTTTGTATTTTATTTTGTACAGTCTTCAACTTATCAACATCTTGTTCACCTATTTTTCCATTAAATAATGCAGAGCTATTAATTTCGGATTCTATAGAAAGAATTCGAGTAGAGATTTGCTAAGATGACATTTCTAAAGAAAAGAAGCCAACTGATAGTGTTATATTAGAAACTTTGCTATTTTGTTGAGTAGATGATGATAAAAAATATTTACAAGCATTTACAGCTAAGTTAACTCCTAAAGCAGTTTTACCAATTGAGGGCCTGCCAGCTAATATTATTAGGTCAGAATTTTTAAATCCTCCAAGCTTTGAATCAAGATCCAGTAGTCCACTACTAATGCCATTAATAGAGTTTTTATTCTGAATGGAAGCTGAAATTGATATCCATGATTCTTCAATTGAAGTTTGTAATTTTATAAATCCTTTACTTAAAGTTCCTCTTGAACCTAGATCATATAATTGAGATTCAGCAGTTTCGATCTGACTTATAGCTGAATCTGCTAAAGTAGAAGAATATGCATTTGTTACTATTTTTTCTCTAATTTAAATTAAATAACGCCGCAGTGCGAGATCATATACTATTTTGCCGTACTCATTAACATTAACTATACTTAATGCTAAGTTGTAAGTTTAACTAGATAATCCACTCCACCTATTTCCTCAAATGCGAGTTCATTGCCTAGCATATTTTTGAGCGAAATTACAGTAGCTCTAATTCCTTTACTAATAATGAGATTAATTGACTTATATATTTTACCATGTAATGGTTCATAAAAATGTTTAGGCAGTAAAAATTCGTTAATGTTATATAGCGCACGATTGTTAATCAGAATTGCTCCAAGTATCATTTGCTCTGCTTGAATATTATTTGGAGCAATCTTTGCAAGATCTTTTTCCATATCACTCTTTAAATTTTATTAAAATTACTAAACTTAACTAACTCAAAGAAAATCCTTGAGCTTTAAAAGCATATTCAAGACCTTGCATACAGTTGTTTCTAATGTAATCATCTTCAAATTCTGTTTTTGCTTTGATGAATATTTTTTTATTAACACTATCTTCATTTACAACTTCTAATTTACTAAACCATAGTTTATCAATAACTTGCTTATATTCGTAATGTTGAAGTATGTATTTTCGTACTTTGAACAATATAGAGTTAGAACCTAGCTCTTTACTAAGTTCTGAAAGGTAATCTTCATCACTTATTTGTTGCTGTAAAACTGTTGTTTTTTGATACTCCGTTGTACTATTGGTAACTTGTTTTGATTCATCAAATGGTATAACTTGTAACAGCTCAATATCGTTGCCATATACAGCTCGTACCTCCTGTAATATCTTGAATTTAATATTATCTGACAGTGAAATATTCTTAATCAACTTGATGTAATATTTGTTTTAAACTGCTACCCCAAAATCACAAGATGTTAAAATTTTATAAGCCATATCTGCTTCAAAGACTCCAGCTATTTTACGCTTCAACTGAGCCTTCATACTACGATCTGTATCAGATTCAATATTTGCTAGATACTGTTCTTTAAATCTTCCTACATCATTAAATCGAAAATTTCCACTATTAGCCTGATCAGTAGTTAGTAATTCATTTGCTAAGGCTTTTGCCATATAGTTTAGCACTGCTATCTTATTTTCAAAATAACGGAATGAATATTTATTTGATAACTTCAACAGTAATTGATTTATGAAGTATATGTTGAAGCTTCTACTAGACATACGTTGTAGTATAACTGCATCTTCTGGTGTTAGTGGATAATAATCTGCTAGTCTTTTTCTTTTGGGGCAGCATTCATTCTTTTCAACCTCTGAATTATCGATAATAGCTGGAGTTGCTAACTTACTGTTTTGCTCATAATCATTGTTTGATGGCTTGTCATTACTAACATCACTAAGCTCATAAAAATTCAAATTCTGTTGTTGCTGTTGATCTTCTTTTTCATTTCCTACTAACTCAATTTCTATAAAATCATCAGATTCAGTATATTTAAACTTCAAATTTTGCTGCTGATCTTCATTACAAACGCATTTCCAGTAATAGATTTTTCAACAGAATTTCTAAAATTGGTAAGAGTAGTTATGGCTGGTTCTTAGGCTTTAAGCTTCATCTTGTAATTAATAATAAAGGTGAAATAAAATGTTAGTTAAATTTACTAAATGTAATAAAAGCACCCTATCTGTATCTTCAGTTTTTTCTAAATGCTTATCTGGTAAATTGTTTGGTGATAAAGCTTACATATCTAAAGAGTTATTTCATCAACTCTTCTACAATGGTCTACGTTTATTTACTAATCTTCTTAAAGATATGAAAACATATTTATTAGACATAGATGATAAGCAGTTATTAAATAAACGTTCATTAATTGAGTCTGTCCTTAATGTACTAAAAAAACACATGCATTTAGAGCATACTAGAGACACCGTTCTCCTCTTAATTTCTTTGTTCATATAATTGCTTCTCTTGCTAGTTATTCTATCTCTAAACTTAATCACCATCCTATCTCTTCTTCTTCTCCTGACTCCTTATCCTAAATTGACGTTTATAGGGTACATTGTGCTTGAGCCGTATACGAACTAATTCGCTCGTACTGTTTTCTTTGTTAGGAGAAAGGTGCTTCCATACTCGCTTAATAATTTTATAAAAACTTACATCTTTTTGTTAATAAGCTACATAAGGATAACAGTTTATCTCTGGTTCTTTGATTACTACTTGGTATTAACCTCTTTCTTTCCAACTTTTGATATATCTTGCAAAGATTGTTTATTAAATAGTATACTTTCACAATACATTTTTTATGTTGGATTATTAATTTTTTATTTAAATTTTTCTTCATAACTCAACATTTTCTCTTTCTATCTAAGCTAATGATTTATCTTTTTCGCTTTTTCAGATAAAATCCCAATTCTGTTATCACAAATAATCAATTGTATTTATATCTTTAAACAAATTAATTTGTAATGCTAGACAATAAAAATCTCATATAATAGAACAAAAAATAGTTGCAGTAAGCAACAGTATATATGTATATGTTTAATTTCTTATAGAATAATTTTATAACCGTAGTCTTAAAGAATTATTAAAGAGCTAAAAACAATATGCAGTTAACCAGAAAAATACCAAATATTCTAACAGCTACTAGAATTAGTATAATACCAATTATACTAATTACTTTTTATTTTGATGATGTTATTTTTTCCCATCAATTGGCAGCTACATTATTCGTTATTGCTGGTATAACAGATTTTTTTGATGGGTATATAGCTAGAAAACTTAATTTACATAGCAGTTTTGGTAGAATGCTTGATCATATTGCTGATAAATTATTAGTTGGCAGCATTCTTATAATGATAGTAAAATTTAGAAGAGCTCAAGAGTTACCATGCTTATTAATTTTATGTCGAGAATTTTTAGTAGCTGGCATGAGAGAATTCTTAAGCCAAATTAAAGTTAGTGTTCCAGTATCTAGGCTTGCAAAAATAAAAACTACATGTCAATTTTCTGCTTTAGCTATTTTACTATTAGGTTCTAAGGGATCTGGAATTCATATGTTAGATATAGTAGGACAAATTACTTTGTGGATAGCAGCAATCTTGACTATTATTACTGGATATTCTTACTTGAAAGCATGTATTAAATATTTTTAATTAAATAACTTTGAAAACTAGAGTTTCAATATAATCTGAGAAAGAAAGGAAAAGATAATTTAACTTAAGAAGATACAGAAATTAAAAATGGATATTGCTAGATGAATAAATCAAATGTATGAAAAAGGCAAGATAAATAAAGAAATGAGAGAAGAGGGTTGCTATATAGAACGATCTAGTTCGAACAACTGCATGAAAAGTACATGTTAAGGACATTGAGGCCTTAAAGAATAGACTTCTCAATGTTCAGTATAAACTTGAGCTTGTATCTTAGTTTTTAAATACCGCAGTAGGTTGATATAGCATTTAAGTTTCTATTTCTAGCATAACTAGAACATGATCAGATGGCATATCCCATCCCCTGGCATCTTTGATGATTATACAAGATTTAATTTTGGATTCTCTAAAGGATAACTAATCCATATATGATCTAGCCTGTGGCCGCGATCGGATTTACTCCAGTCGACATTTTGATAGCTCCGCCAGGAATACAATTTTTCGTGTTTACCTGAAAAAAAGCGCACTGCATCAATCCAATCAAAGCTAGTAATATTATGCATTAATTTTTTTCGTTCAATATCTGTATGAGACACAACATTGCGTAATTGATAACTTGACCATACATCACTTTCTAATGGCGCAATATTAAGGTCTCCAAGCAGTATAATCTTATCTTTTTTAGACTTATTATTCAAAAACCAAGCATTCATAAAATCAACATAGCATAATTTATGCTTAAACTTTATATTTACATTTGCAGCCGGAATATCTCCTCCTGCAGGTACATAAAAATTATGGATGCTTAACTCTCCTATGTTAATAGCAATATGCTTTTTTTCATCATTATATAGATTTATTGCAAACGTAGATTCAAATGAAATTCTGGATAAGATTGCTACTCCATTATAAGATTTTTGTCCACTATAAGTAATATATTTATATCCTAAATTTATGTATTCTGTTAATTGATGACTTCCTACTCTTTCAGCACTTTCATGAGTCTTTCCATTTCTTCATTTGTTATATATCTAGATCTTGATTTTTGCTTACGATTTTTTATTCTATATACAGGATTTTATCTAATAATCCACAGTCTATAGCATTATTGAATATAGGATTTAAGTTCATAAGAGTATTGTTTGCTTTTACATAGTACTTCTTTTATGTTATTTCATCAAAAAAAATTGGTGGAGCTAAGCGGAATTGAACCGCTGACCTTTTGAATGCCATTCAAAAGCTCTACCAACTGAGCTATAGCCCCATTTTTGACATTGAAGTTAAACAATACTACACTGTAATACTCTAATTTAGATAGTTTTATAACTAAATTATTTACTTTATGCTCAAACTCTGAACATAACTAAAAAAGTAGTTACAGGATTTTAAAAAAATATTCTGTAGTTAGAAACTACTAGAGAGTTAATAAATTTAATTATATTAGATACTATGTTAAAAATCAAGAAAATAAATAATAATTTTATTATAAAAAAATGTGTGTTTTTACATATAACATTATCTATAGGTAAAATTGGTCTTCTAGGGTAGATAGTATCAGTATAAAGATTTATATAGGTTTGGTATAAAAATTTTTTCTACCTATTTTCTACCTTTTGTATAAAAATTTTAGAATAATTTATAAAAAAATTATTTTCTAAAATACCTGCTATAGCTGCATTTTTGGAGGTAAAAAGTGCAACATATAGTACGCGATATTTTAACTAATGGTTGTAATTTTGTTAAAAATAATAGTAACAATAATACCACAATATTTTATCGTTTTATTGGAAATTTTATACCAGCCGAATGGAGAAAGCTAACTGGAGATAATGGAAAAAGAATTAAGCAAAACATCTAAACAGCTTTTATCATTGATAGTATTTAGATTATAGATCTATTACAATAAAGATATAGAAGAATTACAGGAGAGTTATTACTTTTTTGAAGAGTCATTAGGTCTTCGCCGCAGAAGGGTTAGGTAGTGCTTAGTAGAATTAAGAGAATGCAGGTTTTATTGATCTTAATAATAGAACAATAGACTTCTTTTGAAACTAGAGAATGATGTAGAATGGTGTTATAAATATGTGATTTGAAGTAATAATGAAATTCGATCAGATTAAAGAGTTAGAGGATGAAAAATTTCGTCGATTAACAAGAGTAAGGAAGGGAACATTCTCAAAGATGGTAGATATTTTGAGGAAAGCTGATGGTCTTAAGAAATCAAAATGTGTGCGTAAAAATAAGCTCAATTTGGATGAACAGTTTGGATCGGGTATATCTTTTATACGGCTTTTTCAACACAATGCTTAGTAAAAATAGCTTTGTAATGTGTTTATAGAATCTGTTATTACATCAGCATCCTTAATAATTTTTAAATTAGCCTCTTTACGTAACTCTTTTTCATTTGCTACTTCATTAATTAAACTCTTAATTCTAGTAGGACCAATATGCTTTTGCGGCACTGTGCTTATATCGTCAACTCTATTTGATAAGCCTAATTTAGCGAAAAATGCATTAATTATTTCTTTTACTTT
This sequence comes from Orientia tsutsugamushi str. Boryong, assembly GCF_000063545.1. Classification (NCBI taxonomy): domain Bacteria; kingdom Pseudomonadati; phylum Pseudomonadota; class Alphaproteobacteria; order Rickettsiales; family Rickettsiaceae; genus Orientia; species Orientia tsutsugamushi. Next base: position 1,854,921 of record NC_009488.1, on the reverse strand, counting down.
TTCATGAATCATTTCAACTTCTCGAATAATATACGGCTGACCTTTCACTGTTCTGAATTTATAGGCTCTAAGTCAATAGCTTTACCTCCCAATTCTTCACCATTCTCTTTAAATCTTCTTGTAGTAACCAATATATGTGCATGCCAGTTTTTATCTCCTCTATGAGGCTTATGAATATCTATCTGCACTCCAAGACAATTTTTCACCTATTCCATTGCATCAACTATTTCATGTGTAAATCTTTATTCTATCTTCTAAATTCAACTCCTTGTCGTCTGGTAGTGCTATTACTATATCCTTTAGCAACTGGCTGGTTCTTAGTTTTTCGGTTCGTTCCACCTCATTCATTAATGTTTGAATATTCTTGAATTTTTGATTTACATAAGCAGGTATCAGCACTGTATGATATACGTTATCTTTCTTATGAGAGAAGTTATACCTTATATTTGTCTGCTCATTTGTGACAATAGTTCTTGCATTATACGCTACCTTACAACAACTATTACCTCCTTTACTTCTACTTAAAAATTCAATTCTTGCAAACTGTATTGCCATCTCAACACCAATTCTCACCTGAGTTTTAAGTTAGCATGGTTTTTTTGATTTTGCTAGCACAAACTTCTTTTTTTTAACATTCAATCGGTTAATGAGTACTCATTTTTTAGCGGCAATCTTTATAGATTGCGTATTGCGTAGTGTGACATGAGGTCGCTCAAACAGAGACTACAGAGATATAGCAAGGTTGCATTTAAACCTTAGTTACCCGCTATTGCGGTGCGAGATTGGTAACGATCTTGTACTAAGCATGATAGAAAGCCTAACTAAAGTACTAATCTGGATGGGAAATAGGGGAAAAGTAAAGTTAAAATTGGTTAAACGAAAGTGAATCTTCATATGAAAAATATCGTCAATGCAGAAGCAGATACTCCAGATAAATTCTGTTATAGGAATAAAGCTAAAAAGCTTAGCTGTAAGAAGGAATACGCAGCTTTCTTTAAAAATGCCAGCTCCTCCTCGGTATAAAGAAGATAGCAAACTTAACGTATCTCTTTGTGAGTGAAACATGGTAAGCCTATTATTAGGCAACTGATAGTAGGTAAGAGAGGCCTTAGAAAGCAAATGATACTAAGTCGAAAGACTACAGGAATTAATAACTGAGTGTATAGGCATTTATATGCTAATCAGAAATGATGCTAACTTAAGACTTGTGATTTTTACCCTAAATAGGTAAACAAGATTATGAATTAATTAGAAAAGTGAATGCTAAACGCAAATGTAACAATTGAGACTAAAGATAATTTCAAGAAAATCTATTGGCGTTCAATAGATTGGAAAGCAATTATACAAAAGGTTAATAATCTTAGTAGACGTATTTATAGTCATTTACAATGAAGTTTACGCATAGAAAAAAGAGATAATAGACTTCTTTCGAAACTATACAATGATGTAAAATGGTATTATAAAAATCTGATTTGAAGTAATAATGAAATTAGATCAGATTAAAGAGTTAAAGGATGAAAAATTTCGTCGATTAACAGTAGTAAGGAAGGGAACATTCTCAAAGATGGTGGATATTTTGAGGAAAGCTGATGGTGTTAAGAAATCAAAAGGAGGGCGTAAAAATAAGCTCAATTTGGAGGAACAGTTATTGATGGCCTTAGAATACCTTAGAGAATACCGTACTTATTTTCATATAGGTCAGAACTATGGGATTAGTGAAAGTTCAGCATATAAGGCTGTAAAATGGGTAGAAGACACCTTAGTTAAACACCCAAACTTTGCTCTTCCAGGTCGTAAAGCTCTAATGAATAGCGATATGAATTATGAAGTAGTCTTGATTGATGCTACTGAGAGTCCAATAGAAAGACCCAAAAAAAAACAAAAATTCTATTATTCAGGAAAGAAGAAAAGGCATACACTAAAGACTCAAATAGTGGTAGACAAGAAAGCACACCAAGTAATATGTACAGATTTTTCTAACGGTAAAAAACATGACTTTAGATTATTTAAGGAATCCAAAATTCTTATCCATCCTAAGATTAAAGCGATTACTGATACAGGATATCAAGGTATACAAAAAATTCACAATAATTCTGCATTACCAAAGAAAAAAAGCAAGAAAAATCCTTTAACTAAAAATGATAAAAAGAATAATCGTAGGTTAGCAGGAAAAAGAGTTGTCAATGAAAACGTTATTGCTATGCTAAAACGGTTCAAAATTATTGCTGACAAATATCGAAATAGACGTAAAAGATTTGGTCTTAGATTTAATTTGATCTCTGGCATTTATAATTTTGAACTACCTTAACCAGTTTCGAAAGAGGCCTAATAGCATCATAAGATTTAGCAAATTGAGTAATTTGATGTTTAATCCACCGCTTTATATTAGCCTAAAACTTTTCTATCGGATTTAAATCTGGAGAATAAGGTGGAAGAAAAATAACTTTATAACCAACAGATTCTATTAACTCTTTAGTTTTTTAGATTTATGAAACGCAGCATTGTCCATTACTACAAACTGAGCAGGCTTTAACTCATTAATTAATACCTGCTGTACCCAAGTTTCAAATAATCTTGCATTATAGGCCCCATTAAATATCATAGGTACGATTGATTTATTATTAACATAACAAGCTATAATATTTGTACGCTCGTAAATATTTACCACGCTTTTTGCTGGTTATATGAGTTCCTTTTTTACTTCACAATCTATCCTTGCATATAGATTTCAATGCAACTTTCATCTATGTGTACCAAGTTTTCTTTGAGTATCGACTTATCACTTGTTGATATTTTTCTCTTACTTCTAGTTTTACTTCCATGTGGGTAAACGTTTTTTTTATAACTATAGCTAAGTTTTATCATGTAATAACTCACTACCATTATTGAAATTCCAAAATGTTTTCCTACTTGTACCAGAGTTAGATTTGGATTTAGCAAAATGTATTTTTCAAATTCTATCTTATATATTTTTTCTTTTTTACCAAGATAAGCTCTTTCTTTATAATGATTTTCTGATTTATATCTTTTATACCAATTTCTTACTGTGTTTGCCGCTATATCAAATTTTACTGAGTTAGCATTACAATTTTTTCCTTAATTAACACATTTCATTACTTTCTCTCGAAAGTCTTGGCTATATGATTTTAGATTTTCTTTTCAGAATGCTATGCTCAAGCTACATTCTAAATGACTATAGCATATTTTTGAAGCAATATTTATCTTAATGAAGTAGAGATCAAATGCTAGAAAGAGCAAAGATCGTGAGTAAGCTAAGAGATGGCTATAACCTAGAGTAGGTTAGATGTGCTGATGATTTGATCATACTAATTGATGGCTATAGAAAATAGCAGTGGTTAGAAAAAGAAATTAATATATGGCTAAGACAAGAACTGTTGAAAATAAATGTTGAACTACACGAAGAAAAGATAAAAACAGTTGATTTAAAGAATGGTAAAACATTTAGCTTTCTGGTTTTTAATTTTAGGATAGTGAAAACTAAGCAATGTAAAATTGGAATTCAGAAAATGCCTAAAATAAGAGCCAAACTTCTCTGCTAAAATGACTATAAAAGAAATATTTCGCAAATTTATATCACAACTAATTGATAGGAGTAATACATCTTATCAATAAGATATTACGAGACTGGATAAATTTACTTTAGTATTGGTAACTCTAGCAGTTATTTTGGATATGTAATGGAGTTAGTAGAGAGGAAAGTAAGATGTTGTTTAATGCAATTACGTAGATTGGAAAAGCTTCGGCTGGAAAAGGTGGAATAGAAGAGAATTATTATGAGAAAATTGGATTGTGTAATGATTACTAAATTAGATATTATAGATCTTTAAAAGCAATAACTTTCGATATGCTATAGGCAATGATATGAAGTTATCAGGAAAGCGTAATACTTGATGAAATCCGTACATTGCGTTTGATGTTGCTGGTGATGGAAAGGAGAATAACTAAACTACCTCATATTTACTCAATCTTACCTTAGGAAACAGAGATATGTAAACATTTCTTTGTGTTACATAACCATATAAATGCTTATACATCCAGTTATTAATTCCTGTAGTTTTTCAACTCAGTGTCATTAGCTTTCCAAGATATCTCTTGCCTACTATAGCTAAGCTACTATAAAACAGTTATACTGTGTACTTTTCAAAAGGCATATCTAATAGGCTTGCTATGGTTTACTTATCAAAGATATTACCTTATATATACAGTGAAACTTGCATTTTTTAAAGAAGGTAAGAAATCCATTCTTACAGCTAAGCTTTTCCAGCTTTATCCATATAACAGCCTTTATCTAGAGTATCTGCTTTTGCCTTGATGATATATTTTTTATACGAAGATTCACTTTCGTTTAACCAATTTTAACTTTACTTTACCACTATTTCCTGTCTAGATCAGTACTCTAGTTAGGATTCATATCGCTCTTAGTACAAAATTGTTGCTAATCTTGTATATCAATAGCTGTAACTTAGGTTTAAATGCTACCTTGTTACATCTCATGTTAATTTTAGGACAAAGAGCAAAGAACTATGAATAAATTATTTGCTGACTTATTCTTGCATGCTGTATGCAAGTTCAAGGAATATTTTTTTATTGATGAAATACAAACAGCATGCTTTACCTTATACTATTAAACAAGAATATATAGAAGTAGTAAAGCGTATGATGTAATAAATTAGGTAAATTAGATATGTGTAATTTACAATAGCAAGCTAATTATACTACTTTTGAAGTAGTTGTAGTTTAAGATCAAATATACTAAGATCCAAGTTAAAAAGATGCTATGCAGCAGTAGAATCATCAACTACTACAGAAATGAAAACCCTGTTCTTTTTTTTTCGAAAAAATTTTACTTTTCCTGAGACTAATGAAAAAATTGTATGATCTTTACCTAATCCTACATTTTTTCCTGGATAAAACTTTGTACCTCTTTGCTTAACAATAATATTACCAGCATTTACTAACTGACCGTCAGTTTTTTTTAAACCTAATCTTCTACCAGCTGAATCACGGCCATTTTTTGAACTACCACCTGCTTTTTTCGTTGCCATCTGAACTCTCCTTAATACTGCTTTACTTAAAATAGTTTGACTTTTAGCAATTAGATGCTTTAGCGATATCTATAATCTTAACTTTTGTAACCTCCTGTTTATGACCTCTTTTGTTACGATAGTTTTTTCTTCGTTTTTTCTTAAAAACTATAACTTTTTGATTACGTAATTGATTTAATATTTGAGCTGTCACAGAAGCTCCTTTAACAATTGGAGTGCCAATAAAGGAAGGCTTACTATATTCTCCAATCATTAGAACTTCTTTAAATTCAATAGTTGAGCCTGGCTCACCATCAATTTTTTCTATTTTTATTATGCTATCTTTAGCAACTCTGTACTGTTTACTACCTGTTTTAATAACTGCAAACATTAAAATACCTACTTTTAATCCGATGTCCATATAATATATATTTATGCTACTGAAGTCAATGACAAACACAGCAGCATAAATTAAGGATGATTATTTATAATCCTTAATAAAAAAAGCTGCTATAACTTTCATAACATCACTTTATTTTGCAAGCTAGCATATATATTTTATTTTGAATAGCTTGAGTAAATGATTTTATTATTTGAATTTCTAATATAGCCTTAGTAGTATATAAAATCATTGCTGTAATTATACAAGAATATATAATATCAGACGGATAATGCATTGCCAATGACAATCTTGATATACCAACCATTATGACTAGCACTACTCCTGCGAATTTACCTATTCTGTTTAGTTTATGCCATAAACATGCCACGATGAAAAATGTGATTCCAGTATGAGCACTAGGGAAACTAGTAAAACAATTAACATATTCTGTATTAAAATCTATAACTGTTTGTATTTCTGATGATGAAAGTGAGCAACAAGGCCTAGTAAATGAGAAGAGACGTTTCAATTTGCTGTATACTAGTAAAAATATAGTGTATGCTGTTCCTACATATAACAAATAATTACAAGTTATGTTAAATTGATAAGCGCGTTTTTCACCATGATAATTTCTAAGTTTGATTAATAAATAAACTGCTAGTAATAAATAATATATTGTAAAATTTTTAGCATAGACTATTCTAGATAAATAGTAGAACATTTTAGCGATACATTCATTACTATTGGTAATTTGATTGATGATTAAGAATAATTTGACATTCCATCCATTAAAATCATATAACCACGGTTTCATTATTTTTCCTTATTGTATTTGAGTTTATATAAATTATTGGTTGGTATATTATATGTTAAATAAGTACTAATCAATATAATTTTAAGGTAAATTTGTAAAATTTATGTGGAAAGTTATTGTTTTAGGATGCGGGCCGTCTTTAGGAGTGCCTGTTATTGGATGCAAGTGCTCAGTTTGTATGTCTAATATCGAGTTCAATAAAAGATTGCGTTCATCATTATATCTTCAATATAACCATGAAATCTCAATTTTAATTGATAGCGGTTGTGATATCAGGTTTCAATTGTTACGAGCTAATATTACAAAATTGGACGCTGTAATTCTTACCCATCCTCATTCTGACCATATTGCTGGTATAGATAATTTGAGAGTTTTTACATATCAAAATGGCTGCTCTTTAGATGTTTATGCTAATGTAGAAACTGTTGATTATATTACTAAAAACTATAGTTATTTATTTGAGAGAAATTTATTAAATGCTATAAAAATTGATGACTATGGTACAGTTAATATTAAAGGTAAAGAAATAACTACTTTTCAGCAAAATCATGGAGACATTAATAGCTTAGGTATAAGAATTAAGAATTTTGTTTATTCAAATGATGTTAGAAAATTTCCTAGAAAAAGTTATCAATTTCTCAGTAAAATAGATGTTTGGATGTTAGACTGCCTACAGGTAATAGCAACTGATGCTCATGCTGGCTTGAATGAAGTTATGCAATGGAATGAGCAGTTTATGCCGAAAAAAATCTATTTGACTAATATGAATCATACTATAGATTACTATGGCATTCAGCCAATGCTTTCAAGAAATATTGCACTAGCTTATGATGGTTTAGAGTTTTATATATAATAATAAGTTAATGTAACCAAACAATTTGAGATAACAATCTTCGAAGGTATAATATTATAAGTCATTGTTAACAATAATCTTACATAAATTAACTGTGGCATAGCTAAAACGCTAGTTAAACATGTTTTTTGATTAAAATAATTGTGATTGTTAAATTAAGTTAGCGTATTTTTTATCATAAAATAAAAAATTTTAGTATAAAATAAAATTATGGATTATATAAAAATGAATCTTTATGCATGCAAAAAATATAAGTAGTTTTGATGTTAACTATCTAAGTGACGAATTCAATGCTAAGGAATATACAGTTCATGAGCTTTCGTTGCACATAAAATCAGCTATTGAATATCAGTTCGGTGTGCTAAAAGTACGAGGTGAAGTTTCTGGATTGAAAATTGCTAGTTCAGGTCATAGCTATTTTAACTTAAAAGACGATAAAGCAGTTTTAAATTGTGTATGTTGGAAAACAACTTTAAATCTTGTGAAAATTAAGGTTGAAGATGGAATAGAGGTTATAGCTACTGGTAGGCTCACTACTTATTCAGGCCAATCTAGATATCAGCTTGTAGTTGAAAATATTTGTATTGCTGGGTTAGGATCATTGATGCAAATATTTTTTCAACGTAAAGAAAAATTAATGAAAGAAGGGCTGTTTGATAATTCTAGAAAAAAAAAGCTACCAGCCTTTCCAATGATTATTGGAGTAATAACATCCATTTCTGGTGCTGTTATCAGAGATATTGCGCATCGAGTTAATGACCGCTTTCCTAGCAGATTATTAATATGGCCAGTAACGGTACAAGGCAATAATTCTGCTAATGAGGTAGCAAGTGCTATTCAAGAATGTAACAATATGCTAGCTAGTAACCATGATCTAGCTCCAGAAGTTATTATTATAGCTAGAGGTGGTGGATCTGTGGAAGATTTATGGTCATTTAATGAAGAAATTGTTGTTAGGGCTATAGCTAGCTCAGTTATTCCAATAGTATCAGCTATTGGCCACGAAGTAGATTTTACTCTTGCAGATTTTGCTGCTGACCTAAGAGCCCCAACGCCATCAGCTGCTGCTGAGATGGTAGTGCCAGTTTTAGCTGATATAAAAATGCGTTTAAATAATTCAATGAACCAGATAAATCATGTTACTTTCAATTATTTAAAATGTAGTGTTATGTTGCTGAATAATTGCGGTAATATTGTTCAAAAGCTAAAAACAATGATAGATTTAAATTATCAAAAATTTGATGAGCTTGTATTTCGATTTGATGCAAAAATAGAGCAATTTGTAGAACTTCAAAAAAGAATTTTACAAAATAATGTGCTTATTGATCCTAGTAAATTGGTGCAATTATACGCACTGAAACTTGAAAACCTTAATAATAAGTTATATCAACTTGTAAAAAGACTATTTGTTAACTTAGATAACAAAGTGTATTTGTTAGATTCCCTCTTAAATAATATGGATTATTCAAGAGTACTTAAAAGAGGATTTGCAATTATAAGGTTAGTAGAAGGGCCAGTGGTATCTTCATTGTCTCAGCTTAAAAGTAATGACAAAATAAAGATACAATTACAAGACGGAGTACGACAAGCTACAATTGATTCTTAATTAATATTAGCTGCATTTTTTACTGTTTAAAATTTATGTGATTATTAAGCTTATATTATGTCGCATTATAAAAGTACATTATTTATATTATTATTGCTTTGTTTATTCGCTTTTACACAAAATCAAGGCTATGCTCAATTGCAGTTAGAAAGATTCAATCTAAGGCTTGGAATAGAATCTGAAAGTATTTCTAATACAGATATTGCTATTGCGTCAGAAATTGCTGCAAAGATGCATATAAGTTTGTTTCTTAAACATGTACCTGCTGACCAAAAATTAAATGCTTTATCTGATGGTGGTGTTGACATTATTTCTAGCTCAGAAATTCCTACTGATATTAAGGAGTACGCTTACTTATCATCTACTCCACATCGTTATGAAAATTATTCATTGTTTGTATTAGGTGAGAAAAATTTAGAATTTAGTGATAGCTCTGAATTTGCTGACCTTATTAGGTTTCATGGGTTTCGTCTTGGAGTAATGAAGAATTGTGCTTATAAAGATAACGAAATTAGCAAATTGATTCAAAGTCCAGACAATCAGGATATAATATTTGAATACGAGACTAATGATGAAGCATTAAAAGCTCTATTAAATAATGAAATTGATGGATGGATTACAATAACCTCTTCAGGAGTAGCTTCGGTAGTTCAGTGTTATCATGCTATAAATAGAATAAAGCACATTGTTATTACGAATAAAGTACCTGTATATTTTATGTTTAATAAAAAAACTTTGCCTATCGGGTTAATAACAGATCTGAAGAGAGAAATAGAGAAATTTGAAGCTAAAACTGTTAAAAGCCGAATTTACTTGTTTTTATTAATTGAATCTATTCATTCAAGTTGGTTTTATGGGTTAAGTATTATTGCAGGAATATTATTTACCTTACCAAGTATTATTTTAGCCTTAACAAACAATTCTTCTTTATTTAGCATAATAATGCTAGCATTGTTACCTGCAAGTTTCAGTAATATTGCATTAGACATAATAATGCATAAGCAGTCACAAGGAGTTTTTTCTAATCCAATATATATATATTGCAATCTCATTATTGTGTTAATAGGATTTTTTTTAGTAAGATTATTAGGATGGCAAGGTAGTAAAATAAAGTGTGACCAAAACTTTTTAAGTTATTTATTTATCATATGTGATGCTTTGGTGCAGTCTATATTTATGATAGTGGGAATTATTGTATCATTAATGATTCCCATGTATCCAATAATGTTATGGGGTCCTGTGTTTGTATTATTATTTTCTAGCATAGGATGTATTGTTCGAAGTGTATTGTGTAGATATAACGCAATACAGGATGTTTATAGTGAAATTAATTTTATGGTTATTGTAATATGGACTATTATTTTTCTCAATTGCCTTGACTATCAATATAATGAGTTAAATCTAGAAAAAATGCAATATGATATTGTAATAGCAATTTTAGGTGTATTTATTACTAGCACAGCTATACATTATTTACTATGGAAAAAAAGATTGCTGAACAACAAAATTTGTAATTGGGCTAGTTTTAGATAATCCAGAACTCGATATGAGTAGAATGATGTAAAGTCGGTAGAACATAAATTAATATCGAACTCTGGATCATATACTTGCTAAAGTATAAAAGCTAAAAATTAGCTTTTATACTTATAGTGCTTACTTTAACAATATACTTTTCAGCAAAATAAACGTTATACGATCCTCCTAATTCTATTTTATTAGTTAGTAGTAGAGTAATTGCAGCGCCTAACTGACAGGTTGGCTTAGTATCTTCTATACTAATAGGTTTAGCATTATCCACATCATTATAATTAATAGAATTAGCATACTCTAGCATGATATTATTACTACTATTAGTGTATAAATTAGTATGAATAAATGCTTGGAATTCAGGTATTACTGAAATGTTTTTACTAATATTATTAATAGTATATTTTGTTGACAATCCTACTCTGCCAGCTAATATATTGCTATCCATACTACCTATAGTAATATCATCAAACAATTCATAACTTGAGTTATGAATCCTATTATATCTGATACCAACTATTGGTGATAAAATTAATTGTGAATTAGTATGATATAAATCACAGCCTAACATAAAATCGCCATAGTAACTCACGCCACTAATTTTGCTAGAAGACTGAGTAGTGTACTTATTTTTTCCATCATAGTTGATAAAGCCTGTTATTCCTTGTATAAATATATTCCGTTGTAAATAATATCTTCCATTTAAAGATAACGAGTACGTTGTACAGTCTGTGGTCGTTAATACACTTTGATCATAGTTAATGCTAGAATTTGTATATAGTCCTGTAATACCAATAATAATCTTTTCAGTTAAATATTTATTTGCTGTGACAAATATACCATTGCTATTTAAGTTATATTGGTTGTTTTCTGTAGACTCATTTGGATTGATAGCAGCAGTAAAAAATTTTCCTTGAATACTCCAACTAGTATTATTATTGATATTTGAGCCAGAACTTATAATATTTCGATGATTTTGACACATTTTAGATATGCTTGATGTTATATCACTTACCGTAGCAACAGTAACAGCAGCAATAGCGCTAGTTGTTGCTATCTCATTGGTTTGTGCAGCCTTTAACAGTACTTTCTCTTGTTCTTTAAAATACTCTTTTACTTTTAGTTCCGATTCTATAGTTTTATTTTGTTCAGAATTATCGAACTGTTGGTTATTATTATTTAGTGGTTGAACAGCGGAATTATTTAGAGTACTAGGTAGCAGTAATGAAGGTTGATTTGTTGAGCAATCTAGAACATCTTCAGCATCATGATATATATCGTCTATTTCAGCGTTGGATTGATTATATTCAGCATCATGATATATATCGTCTATTTCAGCGTTGGATTGATTATATTCAGCATCATGATATATATCGTCTATTTCAGCGTTGGATTGATTATATTCAGCATCATGATATATATCGTCTATTTCAGCGTTGGATTGATTATATTCAGCATCATGATATATATCGTCTATTTCAGCGTTGGATTGATTATATTCAGCATCATGATATATATCGTCTATTTCAGCGTTGGATTGATCTGAACATATTAATGTCAGTTTAGTGTTAATATTCTTTAATTCTGCTGCAGTTTTTGATATGATAGGCAATAATTTTCGTTCGATATTCTCTGTTTGCTCAACAGTCAAAGGATTATGACTAGAATTTAAATCTTTACTGCTGATATTATAGTTAGAATGCGTAGTAGCTATAGAAGTTGTATTAGAGTTTGGTATCGCTGTGACATTGTTCTTGGCGTTATTATCAGTCTGTTGTTTAGTGTTAGTCTTTGATTTTTCTGCAAACATAGGTACTAATTTTGTCCCGATGATATTTACCTTTTCCTTAAAAGTTAAAGCTTTCTGACTAGAATTTAAATCTTTACTGCTGATATTATAGTTAGAATGCGTAGTAGCTATAGAAGTTGTATTAGAGTTTGGTATCGCTGTGACATTGTTCTTGGCGTTATTATCAGTCTGTTGTTTAGTGTTAGTCTTTGATTTTTCTGCAAACATAGGTACTAATTTTGTCCCGATGATATTTACCTTTTCCTTAAAAGTTAAAGCTTTCTGACTAGAATTTAAATCTTTACTGCTGATATTATAGTTAGAATGCGTAGTAGCTATAGAAGTTGTATTAGAGTTTGGTATCGCTGTGACATTGTTCTTGGCGTTATTATCAGTCTGTTGTTTAGTGTTAGTCTTTGATTTTTCTGCAAACATAGGTACTAATTTTGTCCCGATGATATTTACCTTTTCCTTAAAAGTTAAAGCTTTCTGACTAGAATTTAAATCTTTACTGCTGATATTATAGTTAGAATGCGTAGTAGCTATAGAAGTTGTATTAGAGTTTGGTATCGCTGTGACATTGTTCTTGGCGTTATTATCAGTCTGTTGTTTAGTGTTAGTCTTTGATTTTTCTGCAAACATAGGTACTAATTTTGTCCCGATGATATTTACCTTTTCCTTAAAAGTTAAAGCTTTCTGACTAGAATTTAAATCTTTACTGCTGATATTATAGTTAGAATGCGTAGTAGCTATAGAAGTTGTATTAGAGTTTGGTATCGCTGTGACATTGTTCTTGGCGTTATTATCAGTCTGTTGTTTAGTGTTAGTCTTTGATTTTTCTGCAAACATAGGTACTAATTTTGTCCCGATGATATTTACACTTTCCTTAAAAGTTAAAGCTTTCTGACTAGAATTTAAATCTTTACTGCTGATATTATCGTCATCCCATTCATCAGTTGCATCGTTGTTTTGGCTTGGTGTTGTGTTATTTTCTTTGTCAGGTATTCTAGGCACTTTAGTGATCAAAGTTTCAGGTGCAAAAATTTTTGATACATATTTATTATTACTGTTTTGATGTTTTTTGAAGTCTGCAAATTGTTGTTGGGATTTTATGTCTGCCTCCATATCATCCTCATCATCAGATTCATTAGGTGACTGTTGATGCATTCGTAGTCGCTCACTTAATTGTTCTTTAAAATTGGCAGTACTGCTTTTAGTATTTGGTTCATTTGCCATACTTTGAATCGTATAGGTAAAGAATAATGTAGAAATAATTACTATGGCTATTTTTTTGTTGTTTTTCATAATATGCGGCTATTTATTCATTAAATATAAAAATAATATAAATAAATATTAATATAATTTAATTCATAAGCCAAGTATTTTATAACATATTAAATAAATAATAATTAATGTAACTTTCCAGTTCAATATAAAAATCAGGCAGAAAATAGACCTCTTTTAAAACTAGGATGGAGTAGAGATTAAGAAAAATATAACCAGAATTTGATATAAGAAGATAGAATAGAGATAGACAAAATAAGGATTAGAGTGGTAGTTTAACATGAGTATGATAGAATGAATAGCAAAAACTGAATTGTAAAAAAGATATGATAGAGTATAAAGATCTGAAGAATAAAAAAGGAGAACTGAATATAATCCCTATATTAAATATTTTTTCTTAATAAATAACTTTTGTAAGTATTTTGAAGAATGAATAAAAAAATATATACTACCAAATACTACACAGAAGCCTAAAAGATGCTAGAATAGGATAAGGAAGTAGAAGATAAATAAGGAGGAGATAAGATTGGAATTAAGTTTGGAAATATAGCTAAACTACTATAAAACAGTTATAATAATAAGATGTAATAAAAAAGTAATTAGTATGACATATTCTATAGATTTTCTGAAAACAGTGCTGACGATTTAATGCTTTTTGTATACTACGACTTACTTACTACTAGTCGTTCAGCTATTTTATATTGATATGCACACTATATTGACTTACATCTTCTTTTAGTTTATCAATAGAGATTTTTCTTGAAGATCTGTTTCTGTTTTTTAATTCAATATTAATGAAATACGAAACTTCAATTGTAGTTTTTAAATATTCTTTGGCTATCTTTATTATGCTTTGCAAAAAATTACTACATTAGTACACTAAGCTATATTTGAGTTGCGTTAAAGATTAAATTCATCTATACTATATTAACTGGCGTAGGCATCAACCTTACAAACCCAGTCAGGTTTGAAAAAAAGCAGCTGTAGTAAGTGCTTGGTGGGTTACGCTAGTAGTTTTATCTTAACGATGAGTGTATTTTTACATTCTTTTTTCTCTTGAAATTTAATTAAATTAATGCTAGAAAGGCAAAGTAACTATGTAGTTTGGGCTAGGAAATATAGACCTAAAACTATGTGTGAGTTGATAGGGCAGGAAGTATTAACTAAAGTTTTAACTTATAGTATGATTACTGGCTGCTTATCGCAAGCTTATTTGTTGAGTGGTATTCGCGGTGTCGGAAAAACAACTGCAGCTAGAATCATTGCTACAACAATTAATTGTTTGCAGCCAGTAGTAACTTCAAAAACAATATTTGCTTGTACTAAGTGTAATAGCTGTATAGCTATGGAAAATAATAGCCATCCTGATATTAATGAAATTGATGCAGCTAGTAGAACTGGAGTAGATGATGTCAGAACAATAATTGATGATAGCGAATATAAGCCCTTAATTTCTAAATATAAGATATTTATCATTGATGAAGTACATATGCTTTCTAAGAGTGCATTTAATGCATTGTTAAAGCTTCTTGAAGAACCTCCAAGTCATACTATTTTTATTTTTGCAACAACTGAGATTAACAAAATCCCTTTGACAGTGATTTCTAGATGTCAAAAATTTGACTTAAGACGATTGGATATAAATAATATTGTTCAAATTTTGAGTAACATTATAGCTAAGGAAAATGTTAGTGCTACTAAAGAAATATTAGAATTTATTGCTGTTAAAGCAGATGGATCTGCAAGGGATGCAGTATCATTACTTGAGCAAGCTAGAGCATTAGCCCAAAATATTGCAGATACTGCAAGTTCTGATGTAGTAGTGATTAGTTTAAACACTGTAGAACAGATGTGCGGGGTATTATGTTTAGGAAAATTAACAGATCTTCTATCAGCAATTGCCGAGCAAAATGCAGAAAAAGGTATTAATATTGTTACAGATTTATATATAAGTGGGACTGATTTTATAGTATGCAGTCAAAATATACTAGATCTGATTGGGTATTTAATTAAAGTGAAAACGATAGATGGCTATACTGAATCTATTTATGCGAGCCATAATAATATATTAAATTCTCTTAGTATGAAATTATCTTTATCGCGATTGACTGTACTATGGCAAATATTCAGTAAATCTATACAAGAGTTAAAGATTAGTCATAACACAAGGCTTTGTTTTGAGGTTGTTGTTATAAAAGCTATTTACAGTTTTTCATTACCTACTCCTATAGATGCATTGAGGCAATTGCAGAATGAATTAACTGATGCTAAAACTAATGTTGATAATGCCGCTAATTCGCCTGCTGTACCTGAATCTTTACCTGCTAGCATGAATAAATATGAGCTACAATCTTATGACTGCTATTCTGATGTAAATAATAGAAAAATGTTGAGTGAATCTAATAATAGTAATAATTATTTGATGATTTTAGTAGATTTTTTAAAGTATCTTAACCAAATTGGAGAGGTTGATCTTTATTATTATTTAATGAACATAGTTTCAGTTATTGATATTAATGGATGTACTGTTTTTGTAAGCAGCAAAGGTAGTAATGCAAAGATGAACAGTCAATTGACAATGCATTTATGTAACTGGAAGCCTAATAATTGGAATGTTTTAACTGTAGAAAATGATACAAAATTGCCATTAAAAGCAGAGCTGATTCAAAGGTTTAAAGTTTCTAAAGCTTGGGGTGTAATTACAACTAATTTTAAAGATGTTAAGGTCGTTGATATTATAATGAATAAAAAATAGTTAGGCGCTCTATGAGAAAATTAAGACAGTTATTAAGACAAGTTGAAGAGGCTCAAAAGCAGGTTTCGCAGAAAAAATATAGCGGGAGTGCTGTAATTGAGCACAAGAAAGTAGTTACTGTAATTTTGGATGGGCAGGCAAATGTTAAATCAATTTCTATTGATCTTGCTTTAACTAGTAACACTACAAGTGAACTATTAGAAAAATTAGTAATAACAGCTTTTAATGATGCTTTTCAACAGATTAATACAGAAGCGTCTAAGATGATGTCAAATATGTTAGGTAAGTTAACTAGTAAACTATCTAAGATGAAGTATCCTCAGCTTGATAAAATAGATGATAAGGTAGGAAATGCTGAGTTTGATGGTAGTGCTGGAGGAAATTTAGTCAACATTATACTGAATGGTAATGGCAATATTAAATCTATAACAATTGATTCTTCCGTGATTAATGATCAAGCTATGTTAGAAGATTTGCTTGTAGTATCTTATTCTAATGCTAAACGTAAATTTGATGCTAAAACTTCTAATGCAATGTCAGATTTGTTAGGTGGAAGAAAATCAGTATTTTGATTTAACTAATGAGATTAGTTTTATATAGTAGTTCGTTTAACTCTGCTATAATTTGAGTACTTGTGAATTATTAAATCAAAATTCTTATTTTGATAAATTATGCTTATAAAATTCCATTAATCATGCTATTTTAAATTACAGTTTATGTAGCGCTAGATTAAGCTTATTATATACAAATTTAATATAAAGTTATAGTTGGTGATTGTTTGTTAAGAGCAATAATAAATCTTTAGATAGTATAGCAGTTGCGGGAGTGGTTTAATAACAATGACAATAGCGGAGTTTAAAAAAGTATCAAAATCTTATAGCCATAATTATCAAGCAATTAAGGATATAAACTTTAAGATTAAAGCCAATGAAATTACTACTTTAGTTGGGCCTAATGGTGCTGGTAAAACAACAGTAGCAAAGCTGTTACTAGGACTTGAACAACCAACTTCAGGTGATATTGTTAAACAAGATTGGATATCTTTATCATATGTTCCACAAAAAATTCACTTGAATTATAACTTACCAATTAACGTGTCTGAATTTTTATCATATGTAGCTTCTAATCACCAGAATACAGTTACTCAAGTGATGGACTTTATTAATTTTGAGTTCATAAAAAATAAACAGCTTACTGACTTATCTGGAGGCCAAATGCAAAGAGTTGCAATAGCAGCTAGCTTACTCAAAGAATCTGATTTGATAGTTCTAGATGAACCTACTCAAGGGCTTGATGTTATAGCTCAACAACAACTGTATGATCTATTGAAAAAATGTAAGCAGATTAGAAAAACAGCTATATTCATAATTTCGCATGATTTACATACTGTTATGTTAAATACTGATCAAGTTTTATGTATTAATCAACATATATGCTGTAGTAGCTATTTATTTAAATATTCAAAAGAGAATAGAGCCTGCGTTGCTAATTTGATGGAGTTAGATTCTCAAATAGGAATATATACTCATAATCATGACCATACTCATAATTAATTTAGTTATTGCAACAGTATTAATAAGTATACTGCTTGCATCACTTGGGTGCATAATATTGTGGCAGCGTTACACAAGTTTTAGCGATGGATTAGTACATTCTTGCGTATTAGCTGGAAGCATGGTAGCTATATTTAATTTACCAACACTAATTTCTGCATTTTTAGTAGCACTAATATATTCTGGAGCAATTTTTTTTTTTAGTAACAATAATTACAATAAATCAACAGTAGTTTTTATTGTTTCAAATGGTATGTTGGCTTTATCAGCTATTTTATCAACTATTGTTCCAGGCGCACCAACTGTTTCTAGCCTTTTGTTTGGTGGAGAATTATGGCTAATAAATTCAACTGACATAATAATTTTATTTATTTTAGTATTAATAATAGGAGCGCTAATATATACAAATTTTAAGGCAATTATATTAATGTCTTTAAATAAAGAACTTGCTGTAGTAATTTTAGAAAGACATCCTAGAGTTATTGAAATGATGTTTTTGGTTATTTTATCAACTACGATCATTGTTACTATAAAAATATTTGGTGGCTTGTTTCTAACTGCATGGCTTGTAATTCCAGCAGCAACTGCAAGAATAATCAGCAATTCTGCAGCTAAGATGATAATTTACTCTAATCTGCTATCTGTAATGTTTAATCTTATTGGAATAGTGGTATCTATATATCTTGATACTCCTACTACAGCAACAATGGTTTTTACTAATTTCTTAGCTTTTGTTGTTATATTTATTATATTTAAAACGTCAGATTAGGATAATGAATGAGAAAAAAAGAAGATGTAATAAGATTGGTATTAAGTTTGGAGATGTGGCAACTTGCAAGAGAAGCAATTATATGAACTAAGAAATTAGGTGTCTAGCATGTTCTAAATGCATATGGTTTTTTAGTATATTTAAAGACAGACTCAATTAAGGAACGTCTATTTAATAAATGCTTATCTTCTATGTCTAATAAGTATGTTTTCATATCTTTATGAAGATTGTACAATGTAAGGTTATATATATGACTGTTTGACTAAGGAAAGATCAAATCTGTTGTTCTATCAACATAAGCCTACTGGTATATGCAAAGAAGTGATTTGATGTATAAAGTATAAAGCTATCAGGACAATGTACTCGGCTCAAAAGTGGATCAGAATTGTGAGAGGAAGATTAGACTACTAGTTTCATGTGGTCAGAGGTTAGGCTAGAATGGTCAGGCTAACATACAGTGAACTACTAATAAATGTCGTTATTAATAAAAAGCAAAAGATACTGAAAGGCTTTGCTCAAAAGAGAAGTGATCTGGTTATTTGAGCTAGTCCATGGCAATACGTAGACTTTAAGATCATCGGCAGATATGTAGAACCTAACCCATTTATATCATATAGATAGAACACAATAAGCCTGTATCTTTTCTAATGGAGTTGAAACATCATTCCACATGAAATGGCCTCTTATTATGAGAAAATTTTACAGCCAGTACGTCTACTGATAACAAAATACATTTGCAAAGTATAAACTGGAAGAAATGTAATAGACCTCTTTCGAAACTGGTTAAGGTAGTGCAAAATTATAAATGCCAGAGATTAAAATAAATCTAAGACCTAATCTTTTACGTCTATTTCGATATTTGTCAGCAATAATTTTGAACCGTTTTAGCATACCAATAACGTTTTCATTGACAACTCTTTCTCCTGCTAACCTACGATTATTCTTTTTATCATTTTTAGTTAAAGGATTTTTCTTGCTTTTTTTCTTTGGTAATGCAGAATTATTGTGAATTTTTTGTATACCTTGATATCCTGTATCAGTAATCGCTTTAATCTTAGGATGGATAAGAATTTTGGATTCCTTAAATAATCTAAAGTCATGTTTTTTACCGTTAGAAAAATCTGTACATATTACTTGGTGTGCTTTCTTGTCTACCACTATTTGAGTCTTTAGTGTATGCCTTTTCTTCTTTCCTGAATAATAGAATTTTTGTTTTTTTTGGGTCTTTCTATTGGACTCTCAGTAGCATCAATCAAGACTACTTCATAATTCATATCGCTATTCATTAGAGCTTTACGACCTGGAAGAGCAAAGTTTGGGTGTTTAACTAAGGTGTCTTCTACCCATTTTACAGCTTTATATGCTGAACTTTCACTAATCCCATAGTTCTGACCTATATGAAAATAAGTACGGTATTCTCTAAGGTATTCTAAGGCCCATCAATAACTGTTCCTCCAAATTGAGCTTATTTTTACGCCCTCCTTTTGATTTCTTAACACCATCAGCTTTCCTCAAAATATCCACCATCTTTGAGAATGTTCCCTTCCTTACTACTGTTAATCGACGAAATTTTTCATCCTTTAACTCTTTAATCTGATCTAATTTCATTATTACTTCAAATCAGATTTTTATAACACCATTTTACATCATTGTATAGTTTCGAAAGAAGTCTAATAAAGTTATTAGAAGTCATCAAACGCATATCATAAAGAGGCAATACAGGAAAGCAGATGGAACAGAGTGAAAGCTTTCCAACGGTTGCTTACACATTCTTTTAGCGGTAAGACAATTGCAGTTAGAAGAGTGACAGAAAACTGAGGAAAAAGAACTGCTAATATAGATTGGGAAACTTGATCTACACCAGATTTTATTCATAATCCAAGGTCAAAGTGTAACACCGGTTCAACAGAAATTGAACTTAAAGAGGCTTGCGCTGTATGATTGGAAACAATCATGTACCTTTCATGTTTAAGATGATTTAACTAACTAGAAGAAATAAGTTAGATTAAGAGCTATTATGAGCTTTATAAGCTTTATAAAATCTGCTATGTAGTTTATTCTCGTTTGAGTTGATACATGAATTTAACTGTAGCTGTATTAATATTATTTGTCAATATGACAATAATATCTTGATGTTAATTGCGGAAATATAACGTAAATTTATGTCTAATATTTGGCTAGTTGAAGTGCTAATTTTTAATCCAGCAACTTGAATTTATAGTTGATAAGCTTAGAGTAACCTTCAATTGATAACGTCGCTTAAAAATATTTTTTATTTTTACAAAAGTATTTGCTATTCAATAAAAACCATACTACAGACTATAAGTTTAAGCTAATTTTAAAAATTAATAAGTTATTATTTAATTACTTCAATTTTAAATTAATGAAGGGTGATAAATATGCCAGTAAAAGTATTTAAATTTACACAAGCAGCATTAAATAAAATAAAAGTACCAACCAAAGAAGAAAAAATAATCAAGTTTAGAGATATAACACAAAGGAACTTACTGTTTATAATATCATATACTGGATTTAGAAGACTATATTTATGAATAAACATTAATGGCATGTATTATAAAAAATAAAAATAGGAGATTTTCCAGATCTAACGGTAGCAGAAGCTAGAAAAAAGATACAGCAGTTAAAAAGTGATATTGCTAAAGGAATAAATCCAATGGATGAAAGACGGAAGATAAATAAAGAAAGAAGAGAAAAAAGAGAGAAGAGGCTTAAATTAAAGAATGAACTAACATTCGGACAGGTGCATGTAAAATATACTGAATATAGTAGTCTTTATCATAAAAGTTGGAAAATAATGGCTCAAAGAGTAAAGAGATATCTAGAATCTTTATACAATACAAAGATATCTGAGATTACCAAAGAAGATATTCAGAAGCTTTTTGACGAAAAAACAGCAAAGAAACACTATGTAACAGCAAACAGTATTCTAAAACTGTTAAGCCCTATATTTAATAAGGCTATAGAGTGGGGATTATTAGAAAAGAATCCTGTATGTGGAATAAAAAGGCACAAGCAAGAATCAAGATCTAGATATGTAACAAATGAAGAAATGAGAAGACTTATGGCCGTGCTAAAAGAAAAGGGAAATAGTCAATTAACAGAATCGCAAAAGCGAGCAGAACGATCAGGAAAAATTTTTACATTTATAAGTTTATTCACTGCAGCACGTAAAAGTAATGTATCAGGAATGAGATGGGACGAGATAAGCCTTAGCGAAAAAATATGGTGTATACCAAAAACTAAGAGTAAAAATGGTAAAACTCTATATATAGGGTTAGCTGATAAATTAATAGAAGTATTGCAAACCAGAAAACTATGCTCAAAAAGTGAATGGGTATTGCCAAGTTCAGCAGACAATAGTAAACACATATCAAGTTCAACAATGCATCGAGCATGGGCTAAGATTCGAAAAAAAGCCGGAATACAGAATGTAACAATACATGATCTTAGAAGAACGTTTGCAACTTGGATGAAAAATAATGGTGAAACACTAGATACAATATCTCAAATATTAGGACATAGTAATACTAATATAACTAAAATTTATACTATACATAGTTTAGATAAGGCAACAATTGCTACAAATAAAGTTGTCGAAAATATGCTGAGTATATTCGGTACCAATGTTTGTTTGAACGAGATACTATCTGGAATAGTGCCATAATTAAGTTGCGGAGAAGAAAAATTGACAACAACTTAGCTAAGTAGTTACTCTACATTAGATTTTGTAAATTTTTGAAAATCGCAGTAGCAGAATGAGAAATCTCATGCTAAAATTGAGGCTGAAGGTGATTATGCAAAATCAAAAATTATGTTGGGCATTATCGAAGCCGTTGAAGTATATGGGTTTGAGCATTGACGAATGGGGAGTAGTGCTAGCTGGAGTAGCTCCAGGAATTGTACTACTAAACAGCAGGCATGCTAAATTAGGACTGGCCTTTATGATTGGAGGAATTGCTCTATGTTATTGCTTTAAGAAATTTAAGAAGGTATCAGAGAATTTTTTGCTAAAAAGTTTTTTAGTAGCTAAAGGTTTATTGCCAGCTCCATTAGGATATCCAAGGCTTTTGGGCAAAAAAGTTGGCAAATAAAGACTTACATTTTTGCCCTTTAGGAATTTTACAATCAAAATTACTTTCGAAAAAGAAGCTTGTTAGGCTCATACAGCCCAATAGCAATAATAAAAACTTCATTAGACTTCTTTCGAAACTATACAATGATGTAAAATGGTGTTATAAAAATCTGATTTGAAGTAATAATAGACCTCTTTCGAAACTGGTTAAGGTAGTTCAAAATTATTGCTTACAAATATCGAAATAGACGTAAAAGATTCGTTCTTAGATTTATTTTGATCTTTGGCATTTATAATTTTGAACTACCTTAACCAGTTTCGAAAGAGGTCTAATGAAATTAGATCAGATTAAAGAGTTAAAGGATGAAAAATTTCGTCGATTAACAGTAGTAAGGAAGGGAACATTCTCAAAGATGGTGGATATTTTGAGGAAAGCTGATGGTGTTAAGAAATCAAAAGGAGGGCGTAAAAATAAGCTCAATTTGGAGGAACAGTTATTGATGGCCTTAGAATACCTTAGAGAATACCGTACTTATTTTCATATAGGTCAGAACTATGGGATTAGTGAAAGTTCAGCATATAAAGCTGTAAAATGGGTAGAAGACACCTTAGTTAAACACCCAAACTTTGCTCTTCCAGGTCGTAAAGCTCTAATGAATAGCGATATGAATTATGAAGTAGTCTTGATTGATGCTACTGAGAGTCCAATAGAAAGACCCAAAAAAAACAAAAATTCTATTATTCAGGAAAGAAGAAAAGGCATACACTAAAGACTCAAATAGTGGTAGACAAGAAAACATACCAAGTAATATGTACAGATTTTTCTAACGGTAAAAAACATGACTTTAGATTATTTAAGGAATCCAAAATTCTTATCCATCCTAAGATTAAAGCGATTACTGATACAGGATATCAAGGTATACAAAAAATTCACAATAATTCTGCATTACCAAAGAAAAAAAGCAAGAAAAATCCTTTAACTAAAAATGATAAAAAGAATAATCGTAGGTTAGCAGGAGAAAGAGTTGTCAATGAAAACGTTATTGGTATGCTAAAACGGTTCAAAATTATTGCTGACAAATATCGAAATAGACGTAAAAGATTAGGTCTTAGATTTATTTTAATCTCTGGCATTTATAATTTTGAACTACCTTAACCAGTTTCGAAAGAAGTCTATTATAAATGCTCCTCTAACTTTTGTGATTGGTCGAATTTATTATGCAAATTAACTTTTTCATGGCTAGTTGATGGTACATAAGTTGAATTTTTTAACTTCTTTTTGTGCTCGCATAAGTCAAAACCTTTTTTAAACACAACATCTATGACTCTACCTGAGGCAACAACAATGACTGGGCTCATGGAATCAGCTCGTTTTATAGCAAAATCAGCCAACTTATCAAAAGCATTGCTAGCTCCAGAATAAGCTCCAGATTTTAGTGCATCTCCAACACTTAACTCTGATTGAGCCTGACCTGGAGTCATTATATTTAACGTTGGAGCCGTTGTCATATCAGGCTTAATAGCCTTAGCTTGCAGAAACTTAGCCATGCTGCTAAATACTCCATTTAATGCAGCCATTCTTACTACTTTAGACGATTTATCTACCACGATTCCTTTAATTCCAGAACGTCCATCTTCACCTATCAACCAGCCTTCTACCTGCTTTTCAATAATATCTCCTTGTTTATTGACTACTGAAAGAGTTTCGATGCGACATTTAGCTCTTTCTGAGGAAATGTCTCCATTACAAGATCCAATTAAGATAGCCTTTTTGATTTGATCAGTTTTATATTCATCGTAAAGAATTGCTGTATCTACTAGCTGCAGAATAATTGGCTCTGGTGATGAAGAGCTGTTAGTTCCAGTACCTACAATGACTCCAGTAAGTAGCACAGCTCTAACAGAACTGCTGCTAGTAACGTTCTCAACATTCTTTTTTGGTTCAGCTCCAGCTCTCCTAAGATTGACAAATGATTTTACTACTACTACAGGAGCTTGCTTTGTCTTGTTATCATGATGTGAATTTGAAATATGCTGATTAAGATCAGAAACTCCTCGCTATCATTATTATATAGACCTTGCTTAGGCTGATTCTCCAATATCTCAAGTTTTTGGTTAAAATTATTAATTTTGGCTGTAGTTTCTAAATATCTACTTTCTATTACACTTTCTAATCTATCTTTTAATGTTTTGACTTCACTAAGTATTTCTTCTGTCCATTTTGCTCTCAAATCTACAGCTTGTTCTACTCCAGAAATTGATTCTCTTGACTCACGATTTTCAGTAAAAGTTATAGGTTCTTTCGTTTTACCACTTTCAGATAAAAAATACGAAACAACCATTATTGTTATGCTTATAAAAGTTAAGGCAATTACTGGCTTTCGGCGAATGATATTTGTTAACTCTGATAACTTGCTATTAGACCTTACAGTAGATCTAATCTTTGGTTTATCATTTAGCTCTAAATCTTCTTCTTCTTTTGTATTATCATTGTCTGAATTGTCCTGTTGCACTATTCCTCCGCTTTTTGAGTGTTGATATTTCTACCTTATCAATAAATTAATTTAGGCTAATTTATTTTCATACCACCAGCAATTCACTAGGTAAAAGCCTAAAATAACACCAATTTTGCCACCATTACTCCGGCAAGCTTTATATTTCCTCTTGCTACAGCCCAAATCGATGATAAAATAGTTGCGCTTGATATACCTATTGTTTTTAGTTTTCCACTAAAAAGTCCGTCTATTTTATTAAGCTGCCCTTCAAGGGTATCAGCTAATGCTGGCTCAAAAGAAAAAACACAAGCAGTAATTATAATTAACAGGCCTGTAACTACATTATTCCACTGTATTCCAAATGTAGGTTTTAGCATTTTTAGTCGCGATTTTTTATATCTGAACATTGTTATTGCTTATTAGTAAATTTTGCATTATTCTCCTAATGCTAGTTATTCCATACCAATGAAATTTTACTTTGAAGTAGTGTTAATAGGCTTGATGCAGAGCTTGATATCTTTGAAGTAAAAACTAGCATTTTAAGCCAGTTTTATTTTTTCTTAGTATTTCTATTTTGTTTTTTAGAAGGTTTCGCTGTTAATTCTTTTGTATTAACGTCATTACTGAACAAATTGTTATTGTTTTGTTTTGAATTATCATTTTCATCTTCTTTCAAAGCAGCATTAATAAGCGTTACATGGCTTGGAGTTTTTGGAGTAAAAGTTAACATTAAATCTTGAATTGTTTTGTGTTCTCCTATTACTGTTAAATAAAGCTTCTTTTCTTCTTCTCGTGGAGCAATAAACAAACATCCAGACTCATGAACTACAACTTCGGCTGCATTTTGAGGATACATAAAAATATCATTGATTTTTTCATCTTTAAGATTAATTCTTGTTGGCCCACTATCAGAAATCTCAAGCTTCAGCAAATTATCAACTTCTAACTCATATTCTACCGCATATACATCACTAAACTTGACTAAAGCAATAAACCCTATCATAAACCTCAAAATTCTAATACTCATTTTTTTATTCCATTCTCTTTAACGCCAGTTAACAACAAAAGGTAATTAGGACTTCGCTTGTAAGTCAAAAGGTAAGTCTTATCGACAGCTATATGTTTACTATCGCTAAACCAATAACGAAGCGTTCCACTAATTAATACTCCATCCTTTATCACTTCAACCTTCTTCGGAAAAAAGACTGAAGACACATTTGAGCCTTTAACAAATTGCAAGTGATCATGAAAAAATTTATTTAAAGATTCAGTATTACTAGATGCAACTTTCATGTCTGCTATTTGTCTTTCTACCTCATTTGGAGAAGTAGTAAATAAGAGTTTCGTTACATAAATTGCCCATTCCTTTAAATAGGTTTCATGGTAATTTTTTGATGAAACCATCATTTTACGATCAGGCTCCATTGCTGGAATTAATAACCACTTTTCTTCTTTGGTAATTGCAGCCATTATCGCAATTATATTAGCTGCAGCTAGCAATATAGTTACTGAAAGTAAGCATTTATTATATTTAACCAGCTCTTGTATAGCATTTTGCTTAAAGAGATGATTCATTACTTGCCAACTTTTTTGCCCAAAAGCCTTGGATATCCTAATGGAGCTGGCAATAAACCTTTAGCTACTAAAAAACTTTTTAGCAAAAAATTCTCAGATACCTTCTTAATTTTCTTAAAGCAATAACATAGAGCAATTCCTCCAACCATAAAGGCTAGGCCTAATTTAGCATGCCTGCTGTTTAGTAGTACAATTCCTGGAGCTACTCCAGCTAGCACTACTCCCCATTCGTCAATGCTCAAACCCATATACTTCAACGGCCTCGATAATGCCCAACATAATTTTTGATTTTGTATAATCACCTTCAGCCTCAATTGTAGCATGAGATTTCTCATTCTGCTACTATAATGTTTAAATTAGCTAAATATCTTCAAACACAGATTTTACCTGCAATAATTAGTGTTCATATATGCATGTGCGACATGAAATCGCACTATTCTTACCACAACGTTTATATCAGTCAGATAGTATTATAAATATTATAACTTCTAGCACATTCACTAATTATTTGTATAGCCTTAGACATATACTCTCGTACTAACTCCATACAAGCTATAGTATAAGGTATTGTTGAGTTTGGATTAATATGATTCAATGCTATACTAATTGTCCTCTGACTTTCGCCTGCATCCCCCATACAACTTGCAAACGTCCTTCTTAGATCGTGTATTCTGAAATTTTTTATGCTTGCCTTTTCACAAATTATCTTCCATGCGGTATTTGGATGCGATAAGTGTCCGCTTTCGCTAGTAGAACTTGGTAGTACCCATTTACTTGTAGATATTAATTTCCTTGCTTGCAATATTTCCATTGCCTCATCTGTTAATGGTATATTTTGCGCCTTTCCGTTCTTAGTTTTTGGTATATGCCATATTTTTCTTTCAAAATCTATATTGTCCCATTCCATCTCTAACACATTACTTTTTCTAGCTCCAGTATATAACGCTAGTAATGCAAAATCTCTTATCAATGGACTTGCTTCTCCGCATAATACTTGTAAAAATCTACCCATTTCATCGTAACTTAGACGTCTCTCTCTTGCTTGCAGTTTATGCTGCTCTATCCCTAGAGTAGGATTGTTTTCTATTAATCCCCATTTTATTGCCTTATTAAATATAGTGCGTAAGGTTGCTAGCAATGCATTTGCTGTGGCATATTTTCCCTCTTTGCTGATATCATTGAATATTGGTTCAATATCACTCATTCGAATCTTGCTTATCTTTTTTTCATATAATGCTTGTGCATAAGTATGTACTCTGTCAGCATTCTCTTTCCAGTTTATAGTATATATTTTGGCATACTCTTCAATATACTTATAACACAGCTCTTTGAATGTAATATCGTTAGCTTTTCTTTCTCTTTCTTTTATACGATTCTCATTTTCTTCTATCTGTTGTTGATGTTTTACTGCTCTTGGATCTATTCCGTTCGCCATTAATGTCTTTAATTCTCTTGCTATTTTTCTAGCTTCTTTAATAGATAAATATGGAAATTCCACTATCCTTATTTTTAAACTCTGGTTTTTATATTTTTGTTCTAAAATCCATGTTTTTCTTACTATTCCTCCACAGACTGTACATGAGATTTTCAGTTTAAGTCCTATTATATCTGGATCGTGGATAATTAATAATTTTTCTCCCTTAGGAATTTTAATTTTACGTAGTGCTCGATTTATAAACTTTGATGATATTGAAGTCATAATCACCCCACATAATATTAATATTTATTATTAAAGTATTACGTTTAATTAAACAGATGATCTATATTATACTTTTTATTTGATAGCAAATTTTTATACTAATTTGTTCATAATACATATAACTTAAAAATCACTTATCAATCCCAGGTTGTATATATTTTTCGATCATTAGATTAACCTCTAGATTGAAAACTGGCCCCCAATTTCCTAAATTTTCTGTCAACCTTTTGTCAACCTTTTGCTTTAATTTTTTTGTTATATTGACAAATATTGGAAATATATTTATAGTTAAAGTTGAAGCTTGATTAAAAATATTAATAAAAGTTAACACAAGTTAATAGTAGGTTCTATAAAGTATAGAAGTTAATAAAAATTAACTTTTCTTCTCCCTTATATTTGATCTACCTTTGCATTTTTACCTATAGAACATCTTATTAATAAAAAGATATTCATTAAGGCTCTAACAAGCTTTGCAGATAGCTATATCAAATCAAATTTTAAACCCATTCTAGAGCGTGCTTTTGAAGCTCAAGGGTTTTCGTTTGAATTAGTTCAGTTTGTGGCAAGTTAGATTAATGATTAATATCTGTGAAATACAGAGTGCTGCCAGAATAATCGTTGCGCTTTATTTATTGTTTTGTTAACTGCTACAATTATTATGATAATTCTTTAATAAATTGTGAAGGCTCAAAAAGGTGAAAATTCATGAATAATTATTTATTATTATTTCTTGTCTAAGTTTATTTTGAACTTAATCTATAAAATATTTGATAAACATGCGATATATGGAAATTAAAAGTAAATGTAAGGAAAAATTACATAATTCTTCAAGTGTGTACAAGATAGCCCAACGACATGTAAAGCTTGCAAAAATAAGGTTACAAGCTATACATAAACAGAAGCATAAGCAAGTAAGCAGAATATAAATAGTGAAGAGCAAAACAAGCAACTTTGGCGTGATGAGGAACAAAAGAAAAGTTTTTTAAATGCATTAATCAATAGTATAAGCCAAGGTGATGATGATGCCAAAAAAAATTGAAGCTATGAATTGCATGATAACCTCTCATCAAGAGCGTTTTCAATCTTTAATGGAAAAAGATTTATCTTCTTAAAGACGTGTTCGAACCTGATGTTTAAATTAAGAGCAATAAGATAAGTCCAGAACTTTTTCAGTTAATATACTAAATTATCAAAGTCTTTTTATAACTCAGAATCAAAATTGTATATCTAATTTTAAGAGATATTTTGTTTTTTTTCAGCTGTAAATAACAATGCGACAATTTCACATCTATTTTAAAAAAGATGAAAAAAATTTTTCATAATTATGACAAAAAGTCATGTACTGATAAAAATCGAAATGATACTGTATACCTATAATTACTTTTAAAGTAAAAAATAAATCAAGATTAAAACTACAATACTCCTGATATAATCAATGCTTATGTATTAAGTAGTTTAATTGTATTATTATATGCTCATTTTTGCAGAAATCATGCTAAGTAAAGTTAAACAATAGTTTTATAATGTTGATACAATGATAAATAACCATTGGAAGTATAATTTAACGATAATCACTCTGCTAATATTTATTACAGAGTTAGCAACTGATATTTATGTTCCTAGCTTACCTAGAATAGCTAGCGCATTTAATACATCAGAGTATAAAGTAATGTTGACTGTAAGTATCAACTTAATGGGATTATCATTATCTGGATTATTATATGGTCCATTATCTGATGCAATAGGGCGTAAGAAAGTTTTATTATTAGGAATAACAATTTTTTGTTTTTCGAGTTTATTTTGTATATACGTAAGCACGATTGAGTTAATAGTATTTTGGAGATTATTACAAGGAATTGGAGGTGGAGCCTCAGTTACAGTTGGGTTGGCTACAATAAGCGATATATATAAAGGTAACGAAAGAGCAAAAATGATGTCAAGACTAAATATGGTAGTTGCTTTTTCTCCAGCACTTGGACCTATAATTGGTAGTCAGATAGCAGCATATGATAATAGGTGGTATTTACCGCTTGCTATCATTCCTTCTCTTGCATTTCCAGTACTTTTATTACTAATAACCTTATTCAAGGAAACTTTAACTCAGACAAATATAGGAATTAATTTTAATAATATTAAAGCTAGCTTTAAGGAAGTATTATCTAATAAAAATTTTATATGTTATTTATTGATTCAATCTTTAACATTTGGATGGTTATGGGCAGATATAGTAAACTTACCATTTATTTTTATTAAAGATATGAATGTTCCAACAGAGCACTACGGATATTACATTATTGCAAATGTTACAGTCTATATTATAGGTATTGTAGCCAATCAAAAACTTGTCCAATTTAAAGGACCTGAAAAAATGATACTATATGGTATTGTATTAATACTATTCAGCGGTATATCATTAACTTTTGGTACAATCTATTTTACTCTGACAGCATATATAGTTCTACTTCTTAAGTTACCAGCTGCTATTGGAGTTGGATTTACTTTAGGTAATGCATCAGCATTATCTTTAATGCAAATTACAAACTATGGAACAGCCTCTGCAATCATAGGTTCTACTGAAATGCTTTTAGGATCCTTAGGTATAAAAATAATCAGTTATCTCTATAATGGTACGATATTACCTCTTTCGATATTAGTAGTAGTATTTTCATTAATTTCTTTGCTTATTTTTCAGAAAATAAAACCTCCTACTGTTTAATCGCAAAAAGAGAAACAATTTATAAACACCAAGGATAATGAGTTAGAAGAGAAAGAAGAGGAGATAAGATTGGAATTAAGCTGGAGGAGATAGAATAAGTTGCAAGAGAAGCAATTATATAAACCAAGAAATTAAATAGGAGAAGGATGTAAGAAACGTCTATTTAATAAAAGCTTATCATCTTATGTCCAAATAAATATGTTTGCATATCTTTACTAAGATTAGTGAATAAAAGTAGACCATTAGTGAAAAGTCGATGAAATAACGCTTTTAATATGCAAGCTTTATCAGCAAACAATCTACCTGATAAAGCTTTTGAAATGACTAAAGCTGCAGATAAGTCACTTTTATCAGCTTTAGTCATTTTAACTGTCATTATTTCACCTTTATTATTAATTATAGTCATTTACAATGAGATTTGAGTATAGAAAAAAGCTACAATAGCCTCATCATAAGATTTAGCAAATTGAGTAATTTGATTTCTAATCCACCATCTTTATATTAGCCCAAAACTTTTCTATCAGATTTAAATCTGGAGAATAGAGTAGCAGAAAAATAACTTTATAACCAACAGATTCTATTAATTTTTATCGCATCTTTCTATGCTCACACCTCATTGTAAATGACTATAAACGCAAGATTAGGATAAGTGGAAACATGAAATGTATAGAATAAAAGGTATACAAAGAGAGAATGTTGAGTTATAAAAAAAATTTAAATAAACAAGGAATAACCCAACATGAAAAAATATATTAGACCTCTTTCGAAACTGCTTAAGGTAGTTCAAAATTATTGCTGATAAATATCGAAATAGACGTAAAAGATTCGGTCCGTGCGTCAAGAAAAGGTGAATTAATCTCACTGGTGAAAGTCCAGTTATGGAAGGAGAAGCTAGATCCACCATATAGCGAGTCTTGTGCTGCTGAAGGTAACGACAGTAGTAAAGCGTAGACAGTGAAACATTCGAGCCGAAACCAAATGGTGAACGTGATAGCCCTGAAAGTGAGATGTAGTGGAAGCCGATATGTTCTAGCACATAGTAGGCAAAAGAAGATTGGAGGTCAAACTAGTAAAAATCCAAAAATTTTCAACCACCGGGGTCGCAGGCGTCAGCGAGTTTGTAAAGATTAATGACACAACTTGAGAAGTCCTTATAACTCTTACGTAATTAAGTAAGTATTCAAAGTACAAGTGATGAAACATAAGGCTTTGGAGATGGTGTAAGGATGGCTGAGTTAGCCATAGTAGTGATGAAACCTAGTAATGTGGGTGGAGCAAAGGGTTAGCAGAAAAGTAAGAATGCAAGAGGGAAACAATGGCTGTACACAGCATAGACAGAAATACATGGTTAACGAAACTTGAGCGTATAAAGTTGCTATCATCGAAAAATCAAGACATAAAGTTTAATAATCTAAATCAAGACATAAAGTTTAATAATCTTGGACATATCATTGATTTAAAGATATTAGAAGAACAATATAAGGAACTCGATAGCAAGAAAGCGATAGGAATAGATGGTATAACCAAAGAGGATTATGGTAAGAAGTTGAAAGCAAATCTGCTCTCGCTTCTTACTAGAATTTGCAATGGGAAATATCAGGCTAAACCTGCACGAATAACAGAAATTCCAAAAGAAGATGGAGGCAAAAGACCTTTGGTAATATCATGTTTTGAAGATAAGATAATCGAGTCTACAGTAAGCAAGATACTAAACTCTGTGTTTGAGCAAATATTCTTAAAGTATTCATATGGATTTCGACCTAAATTAAATGCACACGACGCTTTAAGGGAGTTAAATAGACTTACGTATAACTTCAATAAAGGGGCTATAGTAGAGATTGATATAACAAAGTGTTTCAATACAATCAAGCATTGTGAGTTGATGGAATTTCTAAGAAAGAGAATATCTGACAAGAAATTTCTAAGACTAGTTATGAAACTGATTGAAACACCAATCATAGAAAATGGTACTATAGTTACTAACAAAGAAGGTTGTCGTCAAGGATCAATAGTTTCACCAATTCTGGCAAATGTCTTTCTGCATTATGTTATAGATAGCTGGTTTGCAAAAATCAGCAAAGAAAACTTAATGGGACAAACAGGAATGGTGAGGTACTGCGACGATATGGTATTTGTCTTTGAAAAGGAAACAGATGCGAAAAGGTTTTATGATGTTTTGCCTAAAAGGTTAAATAAGTATGGGCTAAATATCAATGAAGCTAAATCACAAATGATAAAATCTGGTAGAGACCATGCTGCAAATTTAGCCAAACAAGGCAAGAAGATCACAAGTTATAATTTTCTTGGATTTACTTGCTATTGTGGTAAATCAAGATTTGGCACAACATGGAGACTAAAATATACCTCAAGAAGAGATCGTTTTACTGAGAAACTGAAAGGACTGAGAAAATATTTGCGTGGTCAGCTAAATACGCAAGACAAAACGCAGGCATTATCACAAGTCATTAGAGTTATTAGGTGAATGGATCAACTATCATGGTATATCTGATAATAAAAGACGAGTAAGTTCATTTATCAACCAAAGTAAACGGGCAATATATAACTGGTTTAATAGAATGGGAGGAAAACGTAAGATGAATTGGAAAAGACTAACCGAGATACTTAAAAGAGTAAATTTTCCTAAAATTGGAAAGATTGTCTCAATGTTCTAGACAACAAATAAGGCATAATGCTTATCTTATTTTTGAGAGCCGGATGCGGTAATTCTGCAAGTCCGGTTCTGAGGAGGGGCCTAATTGAGCAATTGGTTAGGTCTACTCACATAGATTTAATTTGATCTCTGACATTTATAATTTTGAACTACCTTAGCCAGTTTCGAACGAGGTCTATTATAACAGTATACTATTTAATAGACAATTTTTGCAAGATATATCAAGAGTGGGAGAGAAAGAGATTAATACCAAGTAGTAATCAAAGGAACAGAGATGGGAAGTTGTCCTTAGCTGAGTTATTAACAATAGTGATATATTTTTATTTGTCTCCATGCAAAGATTTTAAAAATTATTATCTATATTACGTGAGTTATAAGTATAAAGAATACTTTTGTTTACCAAGCTATAGTAGGATAATACAACAGCCGTATTAATGCATTATCTGAAAGG
Source organism: Orientia tsutsugamushi str. Boryong (assembly GCF_000063545.1). Classification (NCBI taxonomy): domain Bacteria; kingdom Pseudomonadati; phylum Pseudomonadota; class Alphaproteobacteria; order Rickettsiales; family Rickettsiaceae; genus Orientia; species Orientia tsutsugamushi. Next base: position 1,820,844 of record NC_009488.1, on the reverse strand, counting down.
AGAAGAGACTGGTATATATTATATCGATTCTACAAAGTTAGGAATTTGTCATAACAAACGTATTTCCAGCAATAGAGTTTTTAATAGAATTTCTAATTCTATAGATTTTTGGAAAACAGTGCTAACGATAAAGGCAAGAGAGAAAAATTATAACTAAGCCACTATAAAACAGTTATATGATATACTTTCTGAATAGCATACCTAAGCCATCGTGATAGCTATACTATTATAACTGTTTTATAATAGTATAGCTATGTATTGTAGCTAGCGAACTATTAGTGCTAGCTACTGCTTTTCAGCTTTTTCATCAACATTAGTTAGCCATCACAATTTTGCTAGAGGAAAATTTCCAACAGAATAATAGACCTCTTTCGAAACTGGTTAAGGTAGTTCAAAATTATTGCTGATAAATATCGAAATGGACGTAAAAGATTCGGTCTTAGTTTTAATTTGATCTCTGGCATTTATAATTTTAAACTACCTTAACCAGTTTCGAAAGAGGTCTAATAAAAGATTGTTGCATTATCACTACTATCATTATTTGCAATTATTGCTTGCAAAATGTTGGAATCTTGGTAGCATTCTTATCTCAAAAAATATCAGACATAACAGTAGTGCAGAGCATATTTAGCTTTTAAAAAGATGTTTTTTTGTGAGTGAAAATATGGTGGAAAAAAGACTGTCTTAATAATTCTTATACATGAAAGGCTTATGCTAACTTGCTTCTTTGATTTTTTATAGTATGTTAGGTTTACATGCTTAGTAGTCAATTAATGATTTTAAAATTGCTGATAAAGGCATATTAATTATATTTAGATACTAAATGGATAAGCCACATACTCAAATAATGTCAATCTGGTTAATAGTATCAACATTGCTATTATTACTTATGATTGTAGTAGGAGGAATAACTAGATTGACTAATGCTGGTTTATCTATTGTAGAATGGAATCCAGTATCAGGAATTATCCCTCCGATATCTTCAGAAGATTGGAACAATGAGTTTAATAAATATACAGCTTCACCAGAGTTTAAGTTAATTAATAATCAGATAACTATTTCTGAATTTAAATATATCTTTTTTATCGAATATATTCATCGATTATTGGGAAGAATAACTGGAATAATAATCATTATACCATTTTTAATCTTTTGTTATTTAAAATCTTTAACTAAGTTGCAATATTACAGGTTACTTTTGATTACTTGTTTAGTGGTAATACAAGGCTTTATGGGATGGTATATGGTAAAGAGTGGGTTAAAAGAAACCCCGTATATTAATCACTGCCGACTAGCAGGGCATTTGTTATTAGCAGTTATTATTTATCATCAATTAATAGCTGAGTTGTTAATTATTATACAACCATTTAAATGCTATACGTTAGCAACTAGCAAAGCTAATAACAGTAATAGTACAAGTATTAATGTTATTAACTTAAAAATAAAATTAATAATCTTTAACAAGATAATTATTTTTCTACTTTATACTCAGATTATGTTTGGAGCTTTAGTTGCTGGACTTGATGCAGGATTAATATACAATGAGTTTCCTAATATGGGTGATAGTTTAATTCCAATTGAAATATTAAATCAATCTATAGATTTTACTATGTTTGATAATCAAGTGTTGATGCAATTTATACATAGGTGGTTTGGCATACTAATTAGCGGCTTAATAATATGTTATGCTATTTGGCTAATTATTCTTAATAAACACGCTCTAAGAGGAATGGGGATGGTAGCAGCATGTTTAGTTTTAGTTCAGGTTACTACTGGCATTATAACTTTGCTTTATCATGTCCCAATATTAGCTGCTTTAACACATCAAGTAGGCGCTATTTTGATATTAACAACTTTCCTTTTTATTCAAAATATAGTAACTAATTTTGAGCTATTACACTAGGTACTTGAATTTATTGTAAGCATAACAGCTGCAAAGGCAATGAAGATAAGGAAAGAAAAATTCTTTACCTACTGAATCTACTGATAAAGCTACAAAGACATATCAAATATAAGGAAGAAAAAAAGCTAATTTTTATTAACTTCTGCACTTTATAGAACCTACTATTAACTTATGTTAACTTTTATTAATATTTATAATTAATCTTCAACTTTAACTGTAAATATATTTGCAATATTTGTCAGTATAACAAAAAAATTAAAGCAATAGGTTGAAAAAAATTAGGGAATTGGGAGACAGTATTCAATCTAAAGGTTAATCTGATGGTCGAAAAACATATGCAACCTGGGTTTGATAAGTAATTTTCAAGTTATATGTATTATGAACAAATTAGTATAAAAAATTTGCTATCAAAAAAAGCATAATATAGATCATCTGTTTAAGTAATTGTAATATATATATTAATAATATAAACATTAATATATGTGGCAATTTATGGCATCAATATCATTAAAGTTTACAAAACTAGCACTAAGTAAAATTAAAACTCTAGAGGGAAAAACAGTACTAATCTATAGTGATGAAGTTGTAAAGGGCCTTTGAGCAAGAAAATTATCTAGTAGAAAAGTAACACTTTGTTTAGAACAAAAATATAAAAACAAGTGTTTAAACGCAAGATTAGGATAAGGAGTCAGAAGAAGAAGATTTAGAGCTAAATGACAAAGCAAAAGCTGAATCTGTTATGTCTAATAGCAAGTTATCAGAATTAGCGAGTATTATTCGCCGAAAGCCAGTAATTGCCTTAACTTTTATAAGCATCACAATAATGCTTGTTTCGTATTTTTTTCTGAAAGTGGTAAAACGAAAGAATCTATAACTTTTACAGAAAATTGTGAATCAAGAGAAACGATTTCTGGAGTAGAACAAGCTGTAGATTTGAGAGCAAAATAGACAAATGAAATACTTAGTGAAGTCAAAACATTAGAAGATAGATTAGAAAGTGTAATAGAAAGTAGATATTTAGAAACTACTACAAAAATTAATAATTTTAACCAAAAACTTGAGATATTGAAAAATCAGCCTAAGCAATGTCTATATAATAATGATAGCGAAGACTTCAGTTCTGTAATCATCATATTTCAAATTTACCACATAATAACAAAACAAAGCAAGTTCCTGTAGTAGTAGTAAAATCATTTGTAAATCTTAGGAGAGCTGAATCTGAGCCAAAAAAAATGTTGAGAACTATGTTACTAGCGGTAGTTCTGCTAGAGATGTGCTACTTACTGGAGTCGTTGTAGGTACAGGTACAAACAGCTCTTCATCACCAAAACAAATTGTTCTGCAGTTGCTTGATACAGCAATTCTTTATGATAAATATAAAACTTATCAAATCAAAAAGGCTATTTTAATTGGATCCTGTAACGGAGAGATTCCCTCAGAGAGAGCTACATGTCGCATCGAAACTCTTTCAGTAGTCAATAAACAAGGAGATATTATCGAGAAACAGGTGGAATGCTGAGTTGATAGGGGAAGATGGACGTTCTGGATTTAAAGGAATCGTGGTAGATAAATCGTCTAAAGTAGTAAGAATGGCTGCATTAAATGGAGTATTTAGCAGTATAGCTAAGTTTCTGCAAGCTAAGGCTATAAAACCTGATATGACAACAGCTCCAACGTTAAATATAATGACTCAAGGTCAGGTCAATCAGAGTTAAGTGTTGGAGATGTACTTCAGTCTAGAGCTTGCTCTGGAGCTAGCAATGCTTTTGATAAGTTAGCTGATTTTGCTATAAAACTGGGCTGATTCCATAAGTTCAGTCATTGTTGTTGCCTCAGGTAGAGTCATCTATGTTGTATTTAAAAAAAGTTTTGACTTACGTGAGCGCAAAAAGAAGCTACATAATTCAACTTATTCATAGTCAACTAGCCATGAAAAAGTTAATTTGCATAATAAATTCGACTAATCACAAAAGCTGGAGAAGCATTTATAGTTATCTACAATGAGGTTTGAGAATAGAAAAAAGCGATAAAATAGTTAATAAATCTGTGTTGGTTATGTAGATTAGAAATCAAATTACTTAATTTGGTAAATTTTATGAATCTATTATCGATTCTTTCTATTAGACCTCTTTCGAAACTGGTTAAGGTAGTTCAAAATTATAAATGCCAGAGATCAAATTAAATCTAAGACCAAATCCTTTACGTCTATTTCGATATTTACCAGTAATAATTCTGAATTAGCAAAAAAAAGCAAAAAAATCCTTTAACTAAAAATGATAAAAAGAATAATCGTAGATTCGGAGGAGAAAGGGTTGTAAATGAAAACGTTATTGGTATGCTAAACCTGTTCAAAATTATTGCTGATAAATATCGAAATAGACGTAAAAGATTTGGTCTTAGATTTAATTTAATCTCTGGCATTTATAATTTTGAACTACCTTAACCAGTTTCGAAAGAGGTCTATTCTCAAACCTCATTGTAAATGACTATAGTTATATCAAACTTATATTAATATAGAGTTTATAGTTTGATTGTTTAAGTTAAAAAATGTATACTTAACCTGCGATATATTTATTGTTGCGGTTTTTATAGCTTGGTAAGCTATAGCACAATGCATTATTAAAGCAAAATTGAAAACAATAAGATTTTTTTAATGAGATGTTCTTCTTATTGCAAGTCATCTAATTATAGTATTCAAGCTCTTGTACAGAGCTTGGTAAGTGCTGGATTAGAGCCTAAGTATTTTGATGATGTAGTACATGTTCAGACACAATTCACTAATAATTTAGTTGATGTATTCTATTTCGCATTCGGAGCTGTAGTAATTTGGGGAACAAATAAAAACTATGAACACAGTATATTGAACTGGTTAAACAATGTTGATACAGAAATTGATCAAAAATTTATTATAGATGTAGATTCTGTGGTTCAATATAAAGAACTTAGTCAAGATTTTGTATCAGATTTAATATATTACCGCTATGATTACCAAGCTCAAAAAACTTATATCGATGAAGAAGAAAATGAAATTATACTACATGATCAATCAGTACTAATCAAACTATCTATTTCACATGCTTTAGCACAATCTGTGAAATTGAAGATATTAGAGTCATCAGTTATAAAACTGTTAGAAAAAACATCACCTTTACAAAAAGAACTAGCTACTAATGGGCGTGTATCTTTGTCAAAAAAAGAATTATCAAAACAAATAGGTATTTTATTTAATGAGCGTTATTCAATAAATTTACACAGTGATATATTGGATACTCCACAATTTTTTTGGCGCAGACCTAGATATGAACCACTATACCTTATGACAGTAGAGTTTCAAGATATTCAATTAAGACAAAACATTATGAATCATCGCTTAGATATGATTCATGAATTATATACTATTCTATCAAACGAATTAAACTACTTACATTCAACTAGGTTAGAAATGATTATTGTAGGCTTAATTGCTATAGAGGTAGTATTAGCACTTTTACATAATGATTTTATTTCTAGAATATTTTCTTAAACTTAAAGATAAGATAGTATTTATTGATAAATCTAAAATAGATTTGCCGTGATATCATTATGGTCATTACTATAATAATTGTCTCTTATTTTATAGTAGTGATTTTCAGAATGGTTTTTGTGATATAGATTAGTAATCTATTGACATCATTTGGATTCTTTTTAACAGCATAATAACTAGTAATTAAGTCGAGATTAATATCAGACAAAAAACATTGTTTAAACAGACGCCTAATTTGAAAAAATAAAGCTCCACCTCCAAGGAATGGTTCATAGTAATTATAATATGGCCCTGAAGGAAGATGCTCTATTAATTTATTAACAATTCTTCTTTTTCCTCTAACGCAGTGGAGAAAAGGCTTTGGTTCATTAGAAATTGCTATTGACACAAGAATTTTGATTTAGTTTAATCTCTACTATGGATTATAGCAGAAATAAGCCTTAAAGCCAGTGATAATAACTCTTGCATAGCTTTTTTATAAATCTTTTTTGAATGATATTTTTGTAGCTAGAGATACAATGTGATAATTTCGCATCTACTTTAAAAAAGATGAAAAAATTTTTCATAGAGCAAAACGCTGATGCAGATTGCTTAGCTTTCTTTATTTTATCAAACATAATAACATTGAAGTGAATATTAACAACTCTATCACCACTCTGTAAAGCAGCTACTACGCCTGCTAAATCTTCTGCTTCTTGCTGTATATCAGAAAAAACCCATTCCTGCATTTAATATTTCTTTCTAGCGATTCTCTTTTAGTTATGGCTGCAGTTCTTTCCATCGCTTGATTTAGTAAAATTTGCAGACCAAAATGAATCAGGAAATTTGATTTTATATATTCATCACGACGCATTTCATTACCTAAAAACAGATCCATAGCAGATAATTTCAATTCTGCAGGCCTCTTTCTTGCTTCTAGGCTGATAAATATTTGATCATCATTTACATTTACACAATCATCATTCTCAAATAACGAAAAATCTCCACTTAGAATTTGCTTAGACAATATTTCATACTGGTTAATCTCTGGAATGTTCTTCTCCTCATCAGGCCAGCCAAATATTACTCTTAAAAACTTTAATAATTGCTGTGCATTCACATTTTAAGTACTTAATCCAATTGACCTAAACGTATCTTTTAAAACATCTCGTCTGCGAATCATATCATCGATATTTGTATTTAAATTAGGTATAGTTACTGAAATCAACAATACTACATCCTTTATAACGCCAGATTAGGATAAATTCTTGATAACGAAAACTTCTCACGCCAGTCATCATATGACTCACGATTAGCATTAAGAAGCATAGCTTGCTTCATCCATTCATGAATGTCTTGTTGCTCTCTCTGTAAATATTTTAGTGTGTCGCCAGTCATGACTTTTAGTCTTTGACTTAACATGTTTGACTGATCAGATTGAATTCCAATCGCTGCTGCAAACTTGGTTAAAAGTCCTTCATTTAATTCTTTATGAATTGCTGCTTTAATCAATGGAGTAGCTTGTCTACAGGTCTTGAAACTAATGGCTAAATTACTAGGCTCACGATAATAAATACCGAAATCGAAGATAAAAAGGCTATTTCAGGGTTACTAAATTCAAAATTATTATCAAACTTAATTTTTAGATCAGTCAATTTTTGCTTAGCTTTACCTGCATAAGACTGCTCTGGTGATATTGTGATATTTCGTTGTAGGCTTGGATGCAGGCAACTAACACTATCACAGCTGTAAATTAAAGCTGATTCTCCACCTTTTAAATGACTAATCCAACTTTTTTCATCCTGAGCTAAGGAGTCAAAAAAGTACACATTATTGTTTGTAACCACGATAGTGCCAGTCATAGACATGATTGAATCACGCATATTTGATGGTATTCCAACCTTTGCTGCTGCTTTAGTGAAGATGTTATAATCATCCAGCATAACTCTGAATCCTTATTTTGTGCTTGTCGCAGAGCTTGTTTTTGGGCTAAATCATTACGACATTTTTTACCAGCAGCAAAATAATCAAACCCGCTTTGTGACTGTATATCACGGCAAACAGCTTCTCTCATAGCCCAGTTCTTTGGTAAAGCTGTAGCAAATAATGCTTTTGTTAATTCACAATCTCCTTTGGCAAATTGATTCATCTCCATTGCTAGATTACGTAAGTCTTTGAGAGCATTCTCAATTTGAGGAGCAAAGGTTTTTAATCCTAATGAAAAAGCATAGACTTTAGCTTGAGAACCAATGTTTTTCATCAATTGAACTAATTCTTCTCCAGAAATAACAGAGAAGCTACCAAGATAGGCATCAATACTGCTACAGCTCATGTTTAAAGATGGTGGAGTTATAGCAAATGGCTGAAATGATGTTTGGCTTGTTCTGGCAGATAATCCGCCAGCCGCATAATATCCAGCCGCTTGATCCTGATATGATCCAGCTCTAGTAACATTAACACTCATTCCTTGAAATACGTTTTCGATATTCCAAGCTAGTGATACTGGAGCTTGTAGCAATAATAGCATTGTAATGGCATAAACTCTGATTTTGGTGCTCATGTAGTCTCCAACTTATGATAATATCTATCGATTGCTAGAATATTGTCGATAATTTTATCTTCAGAGATTATGCCTCTAGCTACTGCATATATTTTTTTACCATCGCTAGCTACTGAATATAATACAGGTACAATATGCTTAGGATTTAGTTTATTAAGCAACTCATTATTCTTACTGACAGCTAGCAACTGAAATGCATATTTATTAGCAAAGCACTGAACAATAGGCATAAAGGCCTTACAGAGCAAGCAATCTTGTTTAACTTGCAAAATCAATCCCCAGTTTTTAGCAATGTTTTTGAGTTTGAAATCATTTTTTTGCTCTGATTTTTCTTGATATAGCTTTCTATGTAAGCTATTAGCAGGCTCATTAGCATTAATCAGTTGGTAATCAAGTAGAGTAGCTAGTTGCCACATAGTAGCAAACTTATGAGCCTTCTCCATGATTTGCTTCTGCAATCTTTGAGCTGTAATCACATTTTCGAGCGTTGGATTATCCAGCGCTATACGCTGAGCTCGATTAAATTGCTTCTTTAATTCCTCGATTCTCTGGTCATGAGCCACACTCATCAACTTAGAATTAGCAGCAGAGTCATCAAGCTCATGACCATGTTTATCATTGTACCATAAAAATCTTGTTGGTGAAGCATCAACAGTGGATAAATGACTAATTAATATCATAAACATTAATAATCTGCTCATTTAGACTAACTTTGTTGCATACGATGAACTTTATCTTTGATTCCTGCAATAATGTCTTTGTTCATGCTGCTTTGAGCCTTAGTGAGTATATCACCAAATAGTTCATCCATATTGATTTTAGTGAAATCAACTTTTTGTAACTCTTCAACAGTAAGGCCTCTACACTTTGGACATTCAGGTGTACCGAAGTCTATTTTTAGCTGCTTTCTTGCTTCTTCCTGAAAAATTCTTGCAAGTTTTGACTGAAAGCAGCAATAAGTAGACTTTCTAGCTAGGCAAATACCCAATATCGGAATTCTTGAAGAACAATAGGTTCCAATGTAATAGCAGTAACCTTTTTTTCTATATAGAGCTAATTCTTGTTCCTTAGATTTGCATTGCGATAAGCCTATATCACGCCCCCAGCCAGTCATTGAAGAGCAGCAATTCAAAAAACTAAATACATCTTTTTTGCATTTTCGATGTTTACCTGAAAATACAGAAACGGGATTTGTTTTAATGTCCTTGCTCATCTGATTTAGCATTGCTAGATGAGCTACTTTAGCTATATCTCTATTTGGTATAATAGTTGGAGTGTTGCAATTACCTCCTAAACAAAAAATTGAGTTATTACGCAATGATGAGTGTAGCATTGTTTGCTTCTCAGTTGAACAGCTATAATCGTGCTGCCATAGTAAACAAATATTTGCTACTGATTTTTGGCAAGTGCTGTTTTTAATTCACAATTTTGAATTTTAAGGTGTTTGCAACCATCTTTTGGATCGCTAGTACATGAAAAAACAATCTTTTGTTTCCAATATGAACGATTGACTCTAAACTTGTCAAAAAATACTCTATCACCACTCTCATAGTTGAGTCTATTCGCCTCATAGCATTCATTACTTTCTATTAATTGTTCAAGTTCAGGCTTTACAACTTGCCAATATTCTGCTACTTCCCTTAGTTCTTGAGTCTTATCTCTGTAGTCATAGCGAAGTATACATATTTTACCTCTTTTTGATATAATATAAACTTTGTTCCAATATGCTCTATAGATACGCCAAGCCTATCAGCAACAGCACTCCTCATTCGTCTTGCAGCCATTTGGCTATCACCTGCTAACTTGTATATTTTTTCATTATTTTTATCTACGTCATGGAAATCTGCACGACCATTAAGCCAATTACTATGATTCTCTACTATTTCTTCTGTTGCAAATTCCATTTGCCGGTTTTGCCAAGAAAGCCATACATTCTCTAATCTGCACTCAACATTTAATTCTCGAATAAGTTCAATGTTAAAATTACTACCTTCATTACAACTTTGAATAATTTCAGTATTAGTTTTACTTGTCTGAGTTACGAAGTTACTGCTATCAAGGGCACTTAAAGGATCAGATTCAATTCTCATTGAATTAGCTATCATATAATTTTGATCGTTGATATTATGTTGAGTTAAGGCATTGTTTTTACTGTTTTCAGCTTGAAATAACATTGCCCCACTTTCTGTACCAAGCTGATTACGGCCATGGTAGGTTAAATCCTCATCATTGTTAGGATAATTGACATTACTACCTTGATGAAATAATTCTTGTGTATTTGAAGAATTTCCAAGATTTACATTATAGTTGCTAGCTTCATTATAACTGCTTTGCATTGAAGCTAAACAACAGCTAATATTGAGCACTATCAAAAAGTTAATATAGATAATAATCTCATTGAGTATTCTCATTCATAATTTCTAATGCTATTGCTAAAGGAATATGGCCAGTTAATTTCTTGGTTAATCCTCTTTTTTCATCATCTATTACTATCACAGGAACAACATCAATTTTATATTGTTCAAACAAGCTAGGATCTATATCGAAGCTAATACCAAGCTCCATAGTTTTATTCTTTGTTTGTGTAAATGAGTTATTAATTAACCCACGCATAATCAATTGAGCTCCAGCCTTTTGAGATTCAGCAAAATAGCTTTTTAAAGCCTCATCACTCATTGAAAATGAGACAAAAATAAAAGTTTTTTGCTGGCCCAAAAAAAAGCATTAGCATTATTAACAAATAATAAAACCATCAACATCATTACTCGTATAACCATATTCCTCTCTAACCCTTATCAAAGCAAACAGTAATCTCTTTTTCGCCAAATCAAGTAACCAAAATCTTCACCATTAACTGGAAATTCTCTTCCAGCCTGCCATGTAGCTTCTGTTTGGCCTATGCTCTTGCAGGATCTGGTTTCTGGAATCGGATAAGTCATTTGTAGTCGATACTGACTTTTCTTCATAATAGGCATGGGATACTTGCCACATAAGCCTTTATAACCATAATATCCCCATAACATCAGTTGCCTATGCATTCTAGCCATAAACTTACTTACCATTAATACAGATGTTCCAACTCCACCATTATGCGCCGCAGCTGTTCCAGTAAAAGGGTAAAGCATTCCTTGACATTCAGCACACCAAAAAGCATAATCACTTGCTAATAAACCAGCGCTGCAACTCATGCAATCAGCTATACATGCTTGATAAGCAGCTACATTTTGAAACAACAGCGTTTCTGGATTTAAAATCGCAGATTTAGCGTCATCACTCCATAATGGATCAAACTCTGTTAAATATGCTATATCGACTGCAGCCATTTCCAGACAAATAAAATCAAGCAAAATTTCCAGCCAATAAATCACAGGATAGACATACCAATGAATGTGATAAAAAGCACTTCCTTCAGCCTCATCTTTCATGCCTTTTTGAGTAGCACTTCCAAATGACAAACCTCCAAGACTTACCATACACATTGGCGACTTTGTAACATCTACAAGGCGTACTGGCTCCCAAAATCCTACCGGAATATACCAGGTACAGGTATTGGAATCCCTGGCTTAGGACAAAGACATATAAGTCTACCAGAAGCATTAGTATCTGGCATTGAAGTGTTTGTAAAGTACAGAGATATAGTAATTTAACCTATATTATCACATAAATCATTTTTAAGTTGCAATATCACTCATTTTTGGTTTTTTAGGTGAAGTGTTAACAACAGCTACACCTTGAACTGCTTTAGATCGCTTACAGTATAGAACACAACGCCTTTTTGATTTAATTTTTGATGTTTCAACTTTCTCAACATTATCAGGGTCAAAAACTCCTTGAGCAGCCATTTTCTTTATTTCATATAAAGACTTACATTTTTGCCCTTTAGGAATTTTACAATCAAAATTACTTTCGAAAAAGAAGCTTGTTAGGCTCATACAGCCCAATAGCAATAATAAAAACTTCATTATAAATGCTCCTCTAACTTTTGTGATTGGTCGAATTTATTATGCAAATTAACTTTTTCATTGTTAGTTGATTGTGAATAAGTTAAATTATGTGGCTTCTTCTTGTGCTCACGTAAGTCAAAACCTTTTTTAAATACAACATCGATGACTCTACCTGACGCAATAAGAACGACTGGGCTCATAGAATCAGCTTGTTTTATAGCAAAATCAGCTAGCTTATCAAAAGCATTACTAGCTCCAGAGTAAGCTCCAGACTGAAGCGCATCTCCAATCTGAAACTCTTGTTGTTGATGACCTCCAGCTACTAGGTTTAAAGTTGGTAGCATATCAGGTTTAATAGCCTTAGCTTGTAGAAACTTAGCAATATTGCTAAATACTCCATTTAATGCAGCCATGCTTGCTATGTTAGACGATTTATCTACCACGATTCCTTTAATTCCAGAACGTCCATCTTCACCTATCAACCAGCCTTCCGCCTTGTTTTCAATAATATCTCCATAATGAAATTTTACTTTGAAGCAGTTTTAATATGCTTGATGCTGAGCTTAACAAGCTTTAAAGTAAAAACTAGCATTTTAAGCTAATTTTATTTTTCCTTTTGAATTATCCTTTTCAGCTTCTTCTGTAGCAGCATTAATAAGCGTTACATGGCTTGGAGTTTTTGGAGTAAAAGTTAACATTAAATCTTGAATTGTTTTGTGTTCTCCTATTACTGTTAAATAAAGCTTCTTTTCTTCTTCTCGTGGAGCAATAAACAAACATCCAGACTCATGAACTACAACTTCGGCTGCATTTTGAGGATACATAAAAATATCATTGATTTTTTCATCTTTAAGATTAATTCTTGTTGGCCCACTATCAGAAATCTCAAGCTTCAGCAAATTATCAACTTCTAACTCATATTCTACCGCATATACATCACTAAACTTGACTAAAGCAATAAACCCTATCATAAACCTCAAAATTCTAATACTCATTTTTTTATTCCATTCTCTTTAACGCCAGTTAACAACAAAAGGTAATTAGGACTTCGCTTGTAAGTCAAAAGGTAAGTCTTATCGACAGCTATATGTTTACTATCGCTAAACCAATAACGAAGCGTTCCACTAATTAATACTCCATCCTTTATCACTTCAACCTTCTTCGGAAAAAAGACTGAAGACACATTTGAGCCTTTAACAAATTGCAAGTGATCATGAAAAAATTTATTTAAAGATTCAGTATTACTAGATGCAACTTTCATGTCTGCTATTTGTCTTTCTACCTCATTTGGAGAAGTAGTAAATAAGAGTTTCGTTACATAAATTGCCCATTCCTTTAAATAGGTTTCATGGTAATTTTTTGATGAAACCATCATTTTACGATCAGGCTCCATTGCTGGAATTAATAACCACTTTTCTTCTTTGGTAATTGCAGCCATTATCGCAATTATATTAGCTGCAGCTAGCAATATAGTTACTGAAAGTAAGCATTTATTATATTTAACCAGCTCTTGTATAGCATTTTACTTAAAGAGATGATTCATTACTTGCCAACTTTTTTGCCCAAAAGCCTTGGATATCCTAATGGAGCTGGCAATAAACCTTTAGCTACTAAAAAACTTTTTAGCAAAAAATTCTCAGATACCTTCTTAATTTTCTTAAAGCAATAACATAGAGCAATTCCTCCAACCATAAAGGCTAGGCCTAATTTAGCATGCCTGCTGTTTAGTAGTACAATTCCTGGAGCTACTCCAGCTAGCACTACTCCCCATTCGTCAATGCTCAAACCCATATACTTCAACGGCCTCGATAATGCCCAACATAATTTTTGATTTTGTATAATTACCTTCAGCCTCAATTGTAGCATGAGATTTCTCATTCTGCTACTGCGATTTTCAAAAATTTACAAAATCTAATGTAGAGTAACTACTTAGCTAAGTTGTTGTCAATTTTTCTTCTCCGCAACTTAATTATGGCACTATTCCAGATAGTATCTCGTTCAAACAAACATTGGTACCGAATATACTCAGCATATTTTCGACAACTTTATTTGTAGCAATTGTTGCCTTATCTAAACTATGTATAGTATAAATTTTAGTTATATTAGTATTACTATGTCCTAATATTTGAGATATTGTATCTAGTGTTTCACCATTATTTTTCATCCAAGTTGCAAACGTTCTTCTAAGATCATGTATTGTTACATTCTGTATTCCGGCTTTTTTTCGAATCTTAGCCCATGCTCGATGCATTGTTGAACTTGATATGTGTTTACTATTGTCTGCTGAACTTGGCAATACCCATTCACTTTTTGAGCATAGTTTTCTGGTTTGCAATACTTCTATTAATTTATCAGCTAACCCTATATATAGAGTTTTACCATTTTTACTCTTAGTTTTTGGTATACACCATATTTTTTCGCTAAGGCTTATCTCGTCCCATCTCATTCCTGATACATTACTTTTACGTGCTGCAGTGAATAAACTTATAAATGTAAAAATTTTTCCTGATCGTTCTGCTCGCTTTTGCGATTCTGTTAATTGACTATTTCCCTTTTCTTTTAGCACGGCCATAAGTCTTCTCATTTCTTCATTTGTTACATATCTAGATCTTGATTCTTGCTTGTGCCTTTTTATTCCACATACAGGATTCTTTTCTAATAATCCCCACTCTATAGCCTTATTAAATATAGGGCTTAACAGTTTTAGAATACTGTTTGCTGTTACATAGTGTTTCTTTGCTGTTTTTTCGTCAAAAAGCTTCTGAATATCTTCTTTGGTAATCTCAGATATCTTTGTATTGTATAAAGATTCTAGATATCTCTTTACTCTTTGAGCCATTATTTTCCAACTTTTATGATAAAGACTACTATATTCAGTATATTTTACATGCACCTGTCCGAATGTTAGTTCATTCTTTAATTTAAGCCTCTTCTCTCTTTTTTCTCTTCTTTCTTTATTTATCTTCCGTCTTTCATCCATTGGATTTATTCCTTTAGCAATATCACTTTTTAACTGCTGTATCTTTTTTCTAGCTTCTGCTACCGTTAGATCTGGAAAATCTCCTATTTTTATTTTTTATAATACATGCCATTAATGTTTATTCATAAATATAGTCTTCTAAATCCAGTATATGATATTATAAACAGTAAGTTCCTTTGTGTTATATCTCTAAACTTGATTATTTTTTCTTCTTTGGTTGGTACTTTTATTTTATTTAATGCTGCTTGTGTAAATTTAAATACTTTTACTGGCATATTTATCACCCTTCATTAATTTAAAATTGAAGTAATTAAATAATAACTTATTAATTTTTAAAATTAGCTTAAACTTATAGTCTGTAGTATGGTTTTTATTGAATAGCAAATACTTTTGTAAAAATAAAAAATATTTTTAAGCGACGTTATCAATTGAAGGTTACTCTAAGCTTATCAACTATAAATTCAAGTTGCTGGATTAAAAATTAGCACTTCAACTAGCCAAATATTAGACATAAATTTACGTTATATTTCCGCAATTAACATCAAGATATTATTGTCATATTGACAAATAATATTAATACAGCTACAGTTAAATTCATGTATCAACTCAAACGAGAATAAACTACATAGCAGATTTTATAAAGCTTATAAAGCTCATAATAGCTCTTAATCTAACTTATTTCTTCTAGTTAGTTAATTTTTCTTAAACCATACATCTATCTGACTTATAGCTGTATCTGCTAAAGTAGAAGAATATGCATTCGTTGCTATTTTTTCTGCAATTTCAATTAAATAACGCCGCAGTGCGAGATCATATACTATTTTGCCGTATTCATTAACATTAACTATACTTAATGCTAAAGTTGTAAGTTTAGCTAGATAATCTACTCCACCTATTTCCTCAAATGCGAGTTCATTGCCTAGCATATTTTTGAGCGAAATTACAGTAGCACTAATTCCTTTACTAATAATGAGATTAATTGACTTATATATTTTACCATGTAATGGTTCATAAAAATGTTCCGGCAGTAAAAATTCGTTAATGTTATATAGCGCACGATTGTTAATCAGAATTGCCCCAAGTATCATTTGCTCTGCTTAAATATTATTTGGAGCAATCTTTGCAAGATCTTTTTCCATATCACTCTTTAAATTTTATTAAAATTATTCGAACTTAACTAACTCAAAAGAAAACCCTTGAGCTTTAAAAGCGTACTCAAAATCTTTCAGATAATTCCCTCTGATGTAACTATCTTCAAATTCTGTTTTTGCTTTAATGAATATTTTTTTATTAACATTATCTTCATTTACAACTTTTAATTTACTAAACCATATTTTATCAATAACTTGCTCATATTTGTAATGTTGAAGTATGTATTTTCGTACTTTGTACCAAGTTGAGTTGGAGTCCAATTGTTTACTCAGATTCAAGAGATACTCTTCTTCATTGATTTGTTTCTGTGAAACAGTTTTGAGTTGCTCAAATGGTGTAACTTGTAATTCTTGTCGTATCCATATACATCTTGTACAGC
Organism: Orientia tsutsugamushi str. Boryong; assembly: GCF_000063545.1. Classification (NCBI taxonomy): domain Bacteria; kingdom Pseudomonadati; phylum Pseudomonadota; class Alphaproteobacteria; order Rickettsiales; family Rickettsiaceae; genus Orientia; species Orientia tsutsugamushi. The sequence continues at coordinate 1,804,424 of NC_009488.1, read as the reverse complement.
TTGTAATATCTTTGATCTATCACATTCTGTTAGTGTAATATTTTTAAGCAACTTAACAAAAAACTTAGTTCGAACTGCTGGCCCAAAACTACAAGAAGTCAAAATTTGATAAGCCATAGCTGCTTCAAAAGAACCAGCAATTTTATGCTTCAACTGGCTTTCCTTACTAAGATTTGTCCTTGTTTCAATTTGCGCAAGATATTTTTCCTTATTAAATTTTTCTACGTTATCAAGTCCACAGTTGTCACTATTTGCCTGATCAGTAGTTCGTAATTCATTTGCTAACGCTTTTGCCATATAGTTTAGAACTGATGCCTTACCGCCAAAATGATAATTCGAATATTGATCTGCTAGCTTTAATAGTAATTTGTTGATAAAGTATATGTTAAAACCTCTATCAGACTTATGTTGCAGTGTAACTACATCTTCTGGTGTTAGTTGGGTAAAAGTCTTCTAGCCTGTACCTTTTGAACCATTCTTTTTTACCATTCGAAGACTTGAGAATCTTTGTTATTAGTGATTCAATGTCTTTATTGCGATTTTTAGTTGAAGTCCGTATATCATTTTCAAAATCATCAACATTTTGAAAATTTTGTTCTTCATTTTCATTTTTGTTATTCTCTACTAACTCACCTTCAGTAGATCTAGATATTTTAGATTTTTTTTATATATCTATATATGTCCCTGAAAAAAGTTTCAGGTTGACCTGAAATTTCTTTCATGTTGGGACGAAATTTTTTTTCTGGTAAGGCTATATTTTCTTCTTTTCCTTTTTCACTATAGTGCTGAAAATTTTTCAGAATTTTTATGCAAGGAACATTACGTAACTTAACATTGTCTTTAATTATTGTCCTATTTTCAACTTCAATAAAACCTGCATCTCTTAATTCTACTAAGCATTGCCTAACTCTTCTTTGACCAACATTCAGCTTATCTTCATAAAGCTGATAACTTTCCTGTAATTCATCTATATCTTTGTTGTAATAGATATGTAGTCTAAATACTATGAATGATAAAAGCTGTTTAGATGTTTTACTTAATGCTTTTCCATTATCTCCACTTAGCTTTCTCCATTCTGGTGGAATGATATTTCCAATAAAGTTATAAAATATTGTGTCATTATTGCTACTGTTATTATTAGCAATTTTTGCGCCATTTCTAACCTCTAAAAATCAGATATAGCAGGTGATTTAGGCGATTTTCGCTATCAAACTCATTTTATTTTTTCTCTACTATACTTCCTTTTTGATTTATGATATATATTTTTATTACAATTTTACATATTCAATACACAATGTTTAGTTGTTAGCAATAAAAATAAAACTAGAAATCTTAACTAAACAATGCTATAAGATTAAAGTTAGTTTTAAAATCAAATGGAGAGGTGGCCGAGAGGCTTAAGGCGACGGTTTGCTAAACCGTTATACGGTTTAATATCGTATCAAGGGTTCGAATCCCTTTCTCTCCACCAGATCTAAAGAATAATTTATTAATACTTTATAATATACCTTTTCAACTTAAAGAGTTGAATAAAAATCAATATTTGAATACAAGAGTTTAGATATATAGTCTAAGTGATTGCATTAGATGACGTCTTACTTTCTTCTCTACCAAGTCCATTATTATAGTCATTTACAACGATGTTTGAGCATAGAAAGAAGCGATAAAAATTAATATAATATGTTGGTTTTATAAAGTTATTTTTTTGCTACCTTATTCTCCAGATTTAAATCTGATAGAAAAGTTTTGCGCTGAGCTGATATGAAGCTGTGAATTAGAAATCAAATTACTTAATTTAGTAAATTTCATGAATCTATTATGGCTTTTTTCTATGCTCAAACATCATTGTAAATGACTATATTACCATATCAACTGGTTGCGATATAAACTTGCGAAATATTTCTTTTAGTCTTTTTAGCAGATAAGTTCGTGCTCTCATTCTAGGCATTTTCTAAATTTCAGTTTTACATTGCTTAGTTTTCACTAGCATAAAATCAAAATCCAGAAAGCTAAATATTTCACCATTCTTTAAATCAACTGTTTTTATCTTTTCTTCGTTTAGTCCAACATTTATTCTCAACAGTATAACATAACTGTTTTATTGTAGTTTAGCTATATTATAACATAAGATGTTATTTAAATAAATAATTACTAGAAATTAAACACTCAAAAATATATACTACTAACACTCTTACTATTATTATATTAGTTAAATTAAAGTTTATGAACATGGAATACACTCTTTCAATTTTAAAACCAGATGTGATTAAAAGAAACATCATTGGAAAAGTTAACACCTACATAGAAAATTCTGGACTAAAAATTATAGCTCAAAAAACTCTTTTGCTTACTAAAGTACAAGCAGAAAATTTTTACATAATACATAAGGATAGAGCATATTATCAAAGTTTAGTGCAAAATATGACGTCTGGTCCAGTAGTAGTACAAGTATTATATGGCCTAAATGCTGTAAAAAAATACAGAGAAATCATAGGGGCTACTAATCCATGCGATGCTAAAAAAGGAACAATCAGAGGAGACATCGCAAAAAGTATCGATGAAAATACAGTTCATGGGTCTGATAGCTTAGAAAATGCTGATATAGAAATAAAATTTTTCTTTGCCTTGATTGAATATGCATATCTTTAAAATTAAATGCTTTTGTTATTGTTATGTTGATAATTAATATAGTAGTTTAGCCTAAGTTAAACGTAAAAATGTGATATGGCTAAATAAAAAAATATCAATAAGGGCATATAAACACTAGATTAAAATAAGGATATGACATATATATATAACATGTCTATAGGTAAAGGTGCAAAGACATATTAAATATAAGGAAAAAGAAAAGTTAATTTTTGTTAACTTCTGCACTTTATAGAACCTACTATTAACTTATGTTAACTTTTATTAATATTTATAATTAATCTTCAACTTTAACTATAAACATATTTGTAATATTTATCAATATAACAAAAAAAATTAAGGCGAAAGGTAGAAAATAGGTAGAAAAAATTCAGGAAATTGGGGGTCAGTTTTCAATCTAAAGGTTAAGATGATGGTTGAAAAATACATACCAACCCAAAGTTGATAAAGGGGCTTGGAAGTCAGGTTTGTGAATATAAATTGCTCAAAAAACTTAAGTTAGTGAATTATTAATTCAAGAATTATCCATGCTAACTTTTAAATTAACCACTTCTTCGTTTGATAACCCAGTATTTTCAGCAATAAATTCAACTGAAAAGCCAGCGTTTAATAAGTTCCTTGCAAGCCCTTGTGCAGCTTCAGCTCTGCCTTTAGCTATGCCTTCATCAATATATTGTGCAGCAATTGTTTCCATAATCCTTTTTCTATCCTCAATTGATAAATTTTCGTCCAGTAATTGTTTTAACCTAGGTTGCTCATTTTTACTAACCTTACTTATAGTATAATGCAATAACGCTTTTATGTAAAGAAAGCCATTTTCTTTATCTTTTTGTGCTATTTCGTGTAGTGTATTAAAAAATTTTGCCCATAGCTCTATTATATCCTGTTGATTATGAATATACTTCATAAAATGAACTAGTGCAGCAGTTGCTTTTCTTTTTATTTCACTATCTGGCATTGCTTGCCAATCGATTAATAAGTATTCAGAGCTCATCAACTCCTTTAGCTAATTTAGGATCATCAAACAGTTCCCATAAGCTTCTCGTAGCATTAAATCGGTCAGCTCCATGATATACTACAATTGGTACAACAATTGGTAATTTTCCACGTTCTTTTTTACGCTTTTTAAGTCCTTTTTTATGCCTTTTTAATATTGATAATGTGTATTGCCATAATTTGAACGCAATCCAATAATCAGATCTTAATTCTGCCTCAATAAGTACATATATAAATGCATTATTATTATTTTTTGTTTTAACTGAAAATAGTACGTCACACATACTACGGCGTAGATTGGCTTCAACAAACGATTCTTGCTCAACTTTTATAGTATTTAAATCTAGTACGTTTTTAACTTCATTTGGTAAAAAGTCATTTATAAAATCCAGAGCTGCTTTTGGTTCATTCATTAAATCTTTAAATAGCCCATCGTGTTTTAAATTTTCAGACATAATCTTGGTTGTATATTAGTTTGTATGGATTCATTCTTTTCAGTAAGTTTTCTTATTTCATGGCTGATAATATTTCTAACAGCATATAACCCTTGAGTTTTTAATAGATTATTGAAGTCATTTTTGACTGTGCAGACTGTTGCTCCCTTATCATCTAAAACTTTTTCTGCTTTTTCAGTATTTACGTCATTTTTAACTGCTAGAATGATCTTTTCTTTTGAGGCAGGATTATAGTTTTGCAAATTTTGGGCTTCAATGGCACATAAGATTTTTCCTTCGACTCCAGCATGTTTAATGCTTAGAGCAGTTTCAATATTCTCTGTAAGAATTGTTATAGAAGAGTAGTCTGAATTTTGTTGAGCAATTTCAACAAATGATCCACTAATTGTACCAACAGAATTTTCAGCTGCATCCGCTTTATTACATGTTTTTGAATTCAAGGCTAATATCTTAGCTCCAGTAATTTCATCTTTGTCATTTTTAACAAAAATAGTGAGTGCAGGCCAGGATTTTTGAGTCTTTTCATCAAAAACCATATTTGCTCTTAAATTAGGATTGTCAAAGATTTTTGAACTATAAATTTCTGTATGATTTTCTAAAAATTTGTTGACTGTTGTTACTTCCGCATTAGCTTTTTCCTTTTTGTTATAGTCGTATAGGGGTAAAGATTTTGCATATAATTCTTTAACCTCACTTTGATTCGTTATTAATTCACTTTGTATTTCATTAAATTTAGTAAGTTTAGCAATTTCAGGTATTATGATCTGTCTAATAGCTTCAGCCCCATGAATTTGTAATAGGTCGTGAAATCACCTTCTTGTGTTGGCATCACTTTTAACACCTTTGCTCCACTATTTTCGAGTGTTTTTTTCGCTTTATCAACAGTATTCATTGTTATAGAATTTTGTCCATCATTATCTGCCGCTATGATTATTTTTTCTCCTTCAAATGGTTGATAGTTCTTGAAATTATGTATACCAACAGCAGCGATAATTTTTCCATTAATTCCTGCTTGTTTTAGACTTAAAGCTGTTTCAACGCCTTCTGTTATGATTGTTATAGGCGAATCATGTGGTGCCAATGTACTAATTCTAACAAACGATTCGCTAAATTTTGCCAAAAGCTCGCCTAGGGACTGAAATATCTGCCTTATCGCACGTTTGCGAATTCAAATATACAACTTGTACACCAGTAATTTCACCTTTCGCATTTCTAGCAAATGCTGAAAATGCTGGATAATTTTCATTCGTTTCTCTATCAAGAATTACGCTTGCTCTCAAGTCAGAATTCATTGTAAAACAATCAATTCTTCTATGTTGTTCAAGATATCTTTTTACGATTTGAACTTCAGTATTATTAGTAAAATATAATGGAGAAGACTGATTATAAAAGTATTGAACTTTTCGAATTTTAGCTAGCTCATTTTGAGCAGCGTTTTGAGTGGTTTCTTTACGTTGGTAATTCTGCTTATAACTTGTTATTCCTACCATGCTTGTTAGATATTCCTTGGCTTTAACAAAATCACCGCCCACGTTCTTTTCTGGCTAAGTCAAATAAATCTCCACCTTCGCCAGAACTAAAGTCATACCATTTTCCAGCATGCTTGCCACTAGTATTGACGACAATTTTCCCTGTATCTCCCCAACGTATTTCTCCACGTCTAGAGAAATGTTTATTAGGCTCTCCAAGCAAATCACAGGCTATGGTTTCTGCATGAGAAGCTATTTTATTTCTCAATTCTTCCATTAAATTATGATTGTTTGAATTATTGATTTTATCAGTCATACAGAACCTCACCTTCGCTAAATTTATTTGTATTTTTACCGTTTAAATGGTATAATATTTTTGCTGAGTGATTGTTGAGATAGTATTTCTGTTAACGAATCTTTCTAAGTTTCATAACTTTCACATTCTACTTAGTAAATTCATATCTTTATTATCCTTGAGCTGCTCTATGCAGCTCATTTTACCTTCGAATACTAACTCTTGGATTTTGTTGTTCAGGCTTTGTGTTGAGTTTTTCTGTAGTTGAAATATCGTTTGCGGTCTTTGTAGCCTTTAATTCATTATTTGGACTTATTTCTGATTTTCTTATATCATTAACTATATTAGGTTGTTCGATCTTAATGTCAGCTAATTGCTCTGGTTTTTTATCGTACTGATAATATTTAGCGTTTTTATGAAATCTGTCTCCTACATCAGTTACTATAGACTTAAACCAACAACCAATTTTAGTTAAAATAGTTGGATTTTCTTTATTTAAATCTTCATTAGTTTTTAAGTTTATGCTAGCTGATTTATCATTTGGTCTGCTGAGCTGATATACTAAGCTGTTAAAACTGCTAGTAGCTTCTTTATTACAATATAACTTTAACTGTTCTATATGCCTTGTCATGGCTACGTATGAGCTGCTTATATTACCAACTCAGTTATGAAGAATGTATACATCTTTTATAGAAGCTCCCTGGGCCTTATAAACAGTACTTGCATAACCATGTTTAAATTGTATTTTGCTTGGGTCAAAACTCACATCTTGTCCTGCATCTGTCTTAGCTACAAATTCATTTTTATTAACCGAAGTTAAAGTTGCAAATTCACTATTTTGTATTTGTAAATCCTTATCGCTTTTTTGAAATACAATTCGATCTCCAGCCATGTAGGACTCTTTCCTTCCAGCTATTGAACGCCTATATTCTGTGCCTTGTAGCGTGCCATTAGCTTTTAACAAAGATCTAATACTTGAATTAAGAATGTCTACCTCTTTATTACGTACTGTAATTACCAATTTTTCATGTAGCTTAAACTTGCTTAGACTCCAGTTGTATCTTAACTTACTCATTGAGTCCTGCAACGTATTATCAAACTTAATACATTTATTTTGTCTCAGTAATGTTATACCGCTTAAAATATTACTCTCAGCAAACTTTGTTGCTGCTTCTCTGCTCCAGTTTTCACTTTGTCTTCGAATATTCACTAAAACATGTGAACTGAAAATATTACTCAGCATCTCAAACATTCCGCCTCTTTCTATTGAAGCTAACTGCTTTTCATCTCCAGCAAGTATCAGTTGACAATTATTGTTTCTAACTACTCTAAACAGCTCTGCATATTCTCTAGTAGCAACCATTCCAGCTTCATCTACTACTATTAACCTATTTTGCATAAAAATTTTTTTTCGATTATACAAAAATCCTTTTACTGTATAGACTTCCTTATAACCTTTGCTCCTCAGCTCTGATACCGCTTTATGAGTAGGAGCAAGTCCAATAACATTTTGTCCACGATTTGTTGCAATTTTATATGCTTTTGCTAAAACAGTGGATTTACCTGTTCCAGCTCTTCCTCTTAGTACTCTAACTCCACTAGTGCTAAGCAAAATATGCCTTAGAGCTTGTTTCTGTTCTTCACTAACATTTGCTAGACCTTCTATATCACTTTTAAGATTGTAAATATCGTTGTAATAAACTTGATTATTGATTTTATTAGCTATTCTTATTATTCTTACTTCCTCGTCTCTAACATCAGTTGTAGTAAAATATTTGCTACTTTCACCATCATCATGATATAACTCTAGTATTCTATTTGAACTGAACACTTGCTGAACTAACATTCCCCTTTCTGTTAGGTCTGGTATATCTTTTACTGCTTTTTCAATATCCTGCTTAGTAAAAATAGATTTGTAATGTGTTATAGCATCCGTTATTACATCAACATCCTTAATAATTTTTAAATTAGCCTCTTTACGTAACTCATTTTCATTTGCAACTTCATTAATTAAACCCCTAATTCTAGTAGGGCCAATATGCTCTTGCGGTACTGCACTTATCTTATCAACTCTATTTGTTAAGCCTAATTTAGCAAAATATGCATTAATTATTTCCTTCACTTTTTCATGAATCATCTCAGCTTCTAGAATAATAAATGCCTTACCTTTTGATGTTCTGAATTTAGGCTCCAAGTCAACAGCTTTACCACCTAATTCTTCGCCATTCTCTTTAATCTTCTTGTAGTAACCAATATATGCGCATGCCAGTTTTTATCTCCTCTATGAAGCTTATGAATGTCTATCTGTACTCCAAGACCATTTTGCACCCATTCCATTGCATCAACTATTTCATGTGTAATCTTTATTCTATCTTCTAAATTCAATTCCTTATCGTCTGGCAGTGCTATTACGATATCCTTCAACAACTTACTGTTTCTTCGTTTTTCTGTTTGTTCCACCTCATTCATTAATCTTTGGACATTCTTGAATTTTTGATTTACATAATCTGGTATCAGTACTGTATGATATACGTTATCTTTCTTATAAGAGAAGTTATACCTTATATTTGTCTGCTCATTTTTAACAATAGTTCTTGCATTATACGCTGCCTTACAACAACTATCTCCTCCTTTACTTCTACTTAAAAATTCAATCATTGCAAACTGTATAGCCATCTCAACACCAATTCTCACCTGAGTTTTAAGTTAGCATGGTTTTTTTGATTTTGCTAGCACAAACTTCTTTTTTTTAACACTCAATCGGCTAATGAGTGCTCATTTTTTAGCAGTAAACTTTCAAGTTTACATATTGCGTATAAGCTTATTCTTTAATGAAGCTTCTAACCTGAATTCACGTTTTTTTGACTATAATTATTTGATGTTGGTTTGGCAGGTGCGGTTTTTTTCTTTACTGGAATTTTATTTTGATATATTCTTGCCTGATTTTTTTATCTTTCTGAATTACTAACATGGCAAATCTTATGCAGCAAAAAATTACTCTCCAACAAAAAAAGCTAAGCTAATCATGGATGAGGTTAACCTCAAAATCAAAGAACGTAAAATGCGTACTCGACGTCTTATCGAAATGGGTGGACTAGTCGCTAAGGCTAAGCTTGATCACTTATCAGCAAACACTTTATTTGGTGCGATTGGTTTCACTAAAAGAAACTTTAACACAACATCCAAATGTTCAGAATCATTGGACTACAATCGGTAAAGATATTTTTGATAAAGAACAGCAAAATAAAGCTGCTGTGATTTTAAAATTTTCCTCTGAACCAGACGAAAACACTAAGCACCACATTCGCCTTCATGGCTTAAAATGGAACAGTTTTCGTCAAGAATGGTGCGGCAATGTTAAGGACATTGAGGCCTTAAAGAATGGCCTTCTCAATGTTCAGTATAAACTTGAGCTTGTGTCTTAGATAATAGTTCAAACTATATGCGCAGCTAGCAATATCACTACTGATAGAAAATATAGAGTAAGAATTCCAGAGTAACATAACTGATGGTAATAATAAAAAAAAATAAAGAATTTTGATGAAATTTCTGATAGTGTTAAAAATAAGGCTGTAAAAAAGAAAATTTGATAACAGCACATTTGATTTAGCAATTATCATAGCTAATCAAAAATTTAAAGGGGAATTTTTATAAATCATATGAAATATATGACAGTATTATTAATACAGTTACATCTATTGCATCAAAATAATCTGCTCATATAACAGTATTCAATTTAGGGTAAAGATATGCTAGCAGACAAATATTTTAATAAAGGGAATTCATTTTTTCAGTTAAGAAAATATCAAAAAGCAATAAAGAATTTTGATATAGCTATTAAGTGTAATCCAGATTGTATAGAAGCTTATATTAATAAAGGAATGGCTTTAAAGGCATTATGGCAACATCAAAAAGCAATAGAAACTTTTGATACTACTATTTGATATAAACCTGATTTTTCAGAAACTTATTATGCTAAAGGAATTTCTTTATACGAACTAGGACAATATCAAGAGGCAATAAAGAATTATGATACAGCTATTCAATACAATCCAAATGATGCAGACTATTATATTGGTAAAGGAACTTCTTTATACGAACTAGGGCAATATCAAGAAGCAATAAAAAATTATGATGTAGCTATTAAGTATAAACCAGATTTTGTAGAAGCTTATGTTAATAAAGGAGCGTCTTTAAAGGAATTAGGGCGCAATCAAGAGGCAATTGAAAATTATGATATAGCTATTAAGTATAAACCAGATTTGATAGAAGCTTATCATGCTAAAGGAAATGCTTTGAAAAATCTTGGAAAGCTACTAGAAGCAATTAACAATTATGATCAAGCTATTCGATACAGCACAAATTACGCAGGCTCTTACAATAATAAAGGATCTGCTTTATGTATACTAGAACAATATCAAGAGGTAATAGAGAATTTTGATTTGGCTATTAAGTATCAACCAGATTTTCCAGAGGCTTACTATAATAAAGGAATTGCTTTGAATGAATTGGGGCGACATCAAGAAGCAATTGAAAGTTGTAGCCTGGCTATCAAATATGATTCTGATAATGTATACGCATACCAGTTAGCAAATGAACTTACAAAAAAAATTAAAAAAAGCAATCTCCGCATCATAACTGATTAATTTTTAGAATCAAGGCACAGAGAATCAGATGTTCATAAGCTAAGAATGTTTTATTATTCTAGAATTATAAACTATAGTTATTTACAATGAGGTTTGAGCATAAAAAAAGCGACAATAGCATCATAAGATTTACTAACAGGATATTTTATACGCAAACTTCATTAGACTTCTTTCGAAACTATACAATGATGTAAAATGGTGTTATAAAGATCTGATTTGAAGTAATAATGAAATTAGATCAGATTAAAGAGTTAAAGGATGAAAAATTTCGTCGATTAACAGTAGTAAGGAAGGGAACATTCTCAAAGATGGTGGATATTTTGAGGAAAGCTGATGGTGTTAAGAAATCAAAAGGAGGGCGTAAAAATAAGCTCAATTTGGAGGAACAGTTATTGATGGCCTTAGAATACCTTAGAGAATACCGTACTTATTTTCATATAGGTCAGAACTATGGGATTAGTGAAAGTTCAGCATATAAAGCTGTAAAATGGGTAGAAGACACCTTAGTTAAACACCCAAACTTTGCTCTTCCAGGTCGTAAAGCTCTAATGAATAGCGATATGAATTATGAAGTAGTCTTGATTGATGCTACTGAGAGTCCAATAGAAAGACCCAAAAAAAACAAAAATTCTATTATTCAGGAAAGAAGAAAAGGCATACACTAAAGACTCAAATAGTGGTAGACAAGAAAACACACCAAGTAATATGTACAGATTTTTCTAACGGTAAAAAACATGACTTTAGATTATTTAAGGAATCCAAAATTCTTATCCATCCTAAGATTAAAGCGATTACTGATATAGGATATCAAGGTATACAAAAAATTCACAATAATTCTGCATTACCAAAGAAAAAAAGCAAGAAAAATCCTTTAACTAAAAATGATAAAAAGAATAATCGTAGGTTAGCAGGAGAAAGAGTTGTCAATGAAAACGTTATTGGTATGCTAAAACGGTTCAAAATTATTGCTGACAAATATCGAAATAGACGTAAAAGATTCGGTCTTAGATTTAATTTGATCTCTGGCATTTATAATTTTGAACTACCTTAACCAGTTTCGAAAGAGGTCTATTAAATGTTTCAATCCTTATATTTGTTGATGCTATGTATTGTCTAAATAAAAAAATCATTCCATTTAGAAGAAGCTATTATATTTACTTTTTTTCTGTCGTAGTTATTTACTATTAGCCTAAAATATTGTATCCAATCTATGAAATTTATGCTTACTTGCCCAGATTTTTCCAGCTGACAGTATAGTTTTTGCATTTCAGAATCTATCTGTTTTATTGTTGTGCTATTAATTCCCTCTGTAGATAATTTTTCAGTTAATTTATTGATTTTGTTTTGACCTTCGTCTTCTATAGGCATAGAATTACCCTGCTATTTAAGTTGTTAAATTGCTTCCTAGAGATTAAAAAGAAAATTTTGCGGTTTAAGTTTTAATCTCTATCAGAATATTATCTAAATCTTGAATCTCAGATAACATCAGGTATACAGTATCATTTCATTTTTTGTCAGTACATGACTTTTTGTCATAATTATGAAAGATTTTTTCATCTTTTTTAAAATAGATGCGAAATTATCACATTGTATCTCTAGCTTCAAAAACATCATTCAAAAAAGATTTATAAAAAAAGCTCTGCAGCAGTTATTATTACTGGCTTTAAGGCTTATTTTCTACTATAATTCATAGTAGAGATTTAATTAATCAAAAATTCTTGTGTCAATAGCAATTTCTAATGAACCAAAGCCTTTTCTTCACTGGGTTGGAGGCAAAAGGAGAATTGTTGCTAAACTAATAAAGCATCTTCCTTCAGGGCCATACTATAATTACTATGAACCATTCCTTGGAGGTGGGGCTTTATTTTTTCAAGTTAGGCATCTGTTTAAACAATGTTTTTTGTCTGATATTAATCTCAAACTTAATTACTAGTTATAACGCTGTAAAAAAGAATCCAAATGAGGTTAATAGATTACTAAATCTATATCACAAAAACCATTCTGAAAATTATTACTATAAAATAAGGGACAATTATTATAGTAATGATCCTAACGATATTACTGCAAAATTTATATATCTTAATAAATATTCCTTTAGGGGAATTTATAGGCTAAACAGAGACGGCACATCCGCTCAAACATTTTCTGATAAGTGATATCTTAAGCTTCATATTTGCTCTAGAATAAACAAATGTAGTAACCTTCTGGCTGGTGTATCAATTTATGCTAGAGATTTTTCATTTATAGAGCCTAAAAAAGGTGACTTCGTTTATCTTGATCCGCCTTACCACCAATCAGGAGAACGTTTCTACACTAGAGTTCCATTTGATGAAAAAGAGCAAATCAGACTACGAGATTTTGTATATGAACTAAACAATAAAGGTGTTAAAATTATGCTTTCAAATAATAACACTACCTTCATTAAAGACTTATACAAAGACTTCTTCATTACTCATATTGGAGTTACATACTCAATCAATCAAAAACGCAATCTCGTTAATGAGCTAATCATTACTAACTATAAAACTTGCTAGTTATTAAATGTGAACCCGCCATCCAACACGTATATGAATAGGAAGTGGTCTATAGTTAGCTATTGTGGAGCATTCAATATCTAAATATGCATCTCTTGATAAGTTTATTGTTGTGCCAACTCACAAATCTATACCAGTACCACTGCAACACGCGAGAACTGATACTAGGCCACCTGTAACAAAAATTGATGCTTTGTTACCTTCAATTATATTGTAATAATAATTTCCTTGAACAAAGTTATCTCTACAGTTGTGATGACACATAAATCCTAATCTTACATCCATTCTGTGACGATCTAATCTATAACCAATTCCAGCTTCTAATGTATCGTAGTTAGTAGCAATACCAGTTGAAAATTTTATATAGAATTGTGAAGTATCAATACTAACTTTAGAAGTATTGAAGTTTACATTATTATTCGCTGTACATATCGATGGTGAAGATAATACAACGAATGCTAATATAACAGCATAACACGGTTGTAAAAGTGATTTCAAAATACTCATAGCAGTATCTATCTAATTTAATATTTTTTATACAGTTAATGTTAATTATACTTTTTGTCAATTCTATTTCCTAGAATTAATCTATTGTATCTGTTTCAAAGCTGTGGTCTGATACCATGTGAGCTACTTTCAATGGATGTGTATAGTATAGTTCTCCAGTATCTCTCTTTTGCTGGCCATGATATTTTTTAGCGTAAAGTATTGCTCTTTCAACTTTATCAAGATCAATTTTGGTGTTAAATCTTACGTTGGTTCTGAGCAGCTTATTTATTAAGCTCTCACTATAAAAATCTATCATTTTCCATCTCTAAATGGTTATTAATAAATTATACCATAATTCAAACTTTTTGTATACTCCAATCCCAGATAAAAACTGGAAAAGAAGCAAATTAAATTATAAAATTTTTGATTCAGTTATCACGATGCTAAAACTAACCTTAAGTTGTATATCTCTGGTGTTAATGAGTAAAATTTTGCTGTAATTTTTTTTTTGGACCAGCATTTTTTCATTTATGCATAATCTAGTGTTTATTAACCTTGCTGAGAGTTTTTAACAATATTGCCAAATTTAGAATACTGATTAGTATAGTGTAACTTCACTGTACCAACTGGCCCATTACGGTGTTTAGCAACAATTATTTCAGCAGTATTATGACATCTATCTTGTTTAGCAATCCATTCCGTATATTCTGGCGTTCCAGGAGCTGGCTCTGATCTAGATAAGTAATATTCCTCTCTATATATGAGCATTACAATATCTGCATCCTGTTCAATGGAGCCTGATTCTCTTAGATCTGATAGCAACGGCTTTTTATCAGGCCTTTGTTCAACAGCTCTAGATAATTGTGATAATGCAATTATTGGAATATTAAGTTCTTTTGCAAGTGCTTTTAGGCTTTGAGTAATTTCAGAAATTTCATTTACTCTATTATATTGACTTCTATTTGAATCAATCTTAATTAACTGCAAATAATCAATAAATAATATTGCTAAATTATGAGTGCGTTTAAGTCTACGAGCTCGTGATCTAATTGCTGATATTGAGATTGCAGGAGCATCATCTATAAAAAAATTCCACTTTTGTATTTCATTTTGTACAGTCTTTAACTTATCAACATCTTGTTCACCTATTTTACCGTTAAATAATGCAGAGCTATTAATTTCAGATTCTATAGAAAGAATTCGAGTAGAGATTTGCTGAGATGACATTTCTAAAGAAAAGAAGCCAACTGATGGTACATTATCTTTAGTATTTTTTTGAGTAAGAAAATATTTACAAGCATTTATTGCTAAGTTAACTCCTAAAGCAGTTTTACCCATTGAGGGCCTGCCAGCTAATATTATTAGGTCAGAATTTTTAAATCCTCCAAGCTTTGAATCAAGGTCAGGTAGTCCACTACTAATACCGTTAATAGAGTTTTTATTTTTAATAGCAGATGAAATTGATGTCCATGATTCTTCAATTGAAGTTTATAATTTTATAAATCCTTGACTTAAAGTTCCTCTTGAAGCTAGATCATATAATTGAGATTCAGCAGTTTCGATCTTACTGATAGCTGTATCTGCTAAAGTAGAAGAATATACATTCGTTGCTATTTTTTCTGCAATTTCAATTAAATAACGCCGCAGTGCGAGATCATATACTATTTTGCCGTATTCATTAACATTAACTATACTTAATGCTAAAGTTGTAAGTTTAGCTAGATAATCTACTCCACCTATTTCCTCAAAAGCGAGTTCATTGCCTAGCATATTTTTGAGCGAAATTACAGTAGCACTAATTCCTTTACTAATAATGAGATTAATTGACTTATATATTTTACCATGTAATGGTTCATAAAAATGTTCAGGCAGTAAAAATTCGTTAATGTTATATAGCGCACGATTGTTAATCAGAATTGCCCCAAGTATCATTTGCTCTGCTTAAATATTATTTGGAGCAATCTTTGCAAGATCTTTTTCCATATCACTCTTTAAATTTTATTAAAATTATTCGAACTTAACTAACTCAAAAGAAAACCCTTGAGCTTTAAAAGCGTACTCAAAATCTTTCAGATAATTCCCTCTGATGTAACTATCTTCAAATTCTGTTTTTGCTTTAATGAATATTTTTTTATTAACATTATCTTCATTTGCAACTTTCAATGGACTAAACCATGATTTATCGATAGCTTGACCATAACTTTTAATCAAAGATTCTCGTACTTTGTACCAAATTGAGTTGGAGTCTAGTTGTTTACTGAGATTCAAGAGATACTCTTCTTCATTGATTTGTTTCTGTGAAACAGTTTTGAGTTGCTCAAATGGTGTAACTTGCAATTCTTGAATTTCGTATCCATATACATCTTGTACAGCTTGTAATATCTTTGATTCATCACATTCTGTTAGTGTGATATTTTTAAGCAACTTAACAAAAAACCTAGTTCGAACTGCTGGCCCAAAACTACAAGAAGTCAAAATTTTATAAGCCATATCTGGTTCAAAAGAACCAGCAATTTTATGCTTCAACTGGCTTTCCTTACTAAGATTTGTGCTTGTTTCAATTTGAGAAAGATATTTTTCCTTATTAAATTTTTCTACGTTATCAAACTTAAAGTTGCCACTATTTGCCTGATCAGTATTTCGTAATTCATTCGCTAACGCTTTTGCCATATAGTTTAGAACTGATGCCTTACAGCCAAAATGATAATTCGAATATTGATCTGCTAGCTTTAATAGTAATTTGTTGATAAAGTATATGTTAAAAGCTCTATCAGACTTGTGTTGCAGTGTAACTGCATCTTCTGGGGTTAGTGGGTAAAATTCTTCTAGCTTGTACCTTTTGAACCATTCTTTTTTACCATTCGAAGACTTGAGAATCTTTGTTATTAGTGATTCAATGTCTTTATTGCGATTTTTAGTTGAAGTCCGTATATCATTTTCAAAATCATCAACATTTTGAAAATTTTGTTCTTCATTTTCATTTTTGTTATTCTCTACTAACTCACCTTCAGTAGATCTAGATATTTTAGATTTTTTTTATATATCTATATATGTCCCTGAAAAAAGTTTCAGGTTGACCTGAAATTTCTTTCATGTTGGGACGAAATTTTTTTTCTGGTAAGGCTATATTTTCTTCTTTTCCTTTTTCACTATAGTGCTGAAAATTTTTCAGAATTTTTATGCAAGGAACATTACGTAACTTAACATTGTCTTTAATTATTGTCCTATTTTCAACTTCAATAAAACCTGCATCTCTTAATTCTACTAAGCATTGCCTAACTCTTCTTTGACCAACATTCAGCTTATCTTCATAAAGTTGATAACTTTCCTGTAATTCATCTATATCTTTGTTGTAATAGATATGTAGTCTAAATACTATGAATGATAAAAGCTGTTTAGATGTTTTACTTAATGCTTTTCCATTATCTCCACTTAGCTTTCTCCATTCTGGTGGAATGATATTTCCAATAAAGTTATAAAATATTGTGTCATTATTGTTACTATTATTTTTAATAATATTACAACTATTACTACAGGGCGCATTTTTCATCTCCAAAAATACAGCTATAGTAGGTGTTTTAGAAAATAATTTTTTTATAAAATTACAGTCAAATTTTTGTTCAAAAGGTTGAAAATAGGTTGAAAAAAATTTTTATGCCAAACATATATAAATCTTCATACTTATACTATCTGCCTTAGAAGACCAATTTTTCCTATAGATCATGTTATTACATATGAGTTACAATTTATATAAATTATTGATCAACCTGAAAAATATTGTTTTTATTACTTTTTATTTTATAATCAATGAAAAAATAGTTTTTTGTATTTAATTATGTCAATATTATCTCTGGTAACTGCTCCTGATCCTATTTTAAAGAAAGTATCATCTCCAGTTGATACTGTTAATGACAGCATTAGACAGCTTATAGATGATATGTTAGAAACTATGTATCACAATCATGGAGTAGGGTTAGCTGCACCACAAGTAGCAGTCTCAAAAAGAATTATAGTTCTTGATCTAAGTAAAGTTGATATTGAAGAAGACAATATAACCAACAGCGAATATAAGTATCCATTGTTTATGGTTAATCCTATTGTTAAAGCCATATCTAATCAAACAGTAACAGCAAAAGAAGGATGTTTATCATTACCAAAACAGGCTATTGAAGTATCTCGTTATCATGAAATTCAAGTAACTTATCTTGATTATTATAACAAGTTGAAAACACTTAATGCTGCAGGATGGTTAGCTAGGGCTATTCAGCATGAGGTAGATCATTTAGATGGTATTTTATTAGTTGACTATTTATCTAATCTAAAAAAAGAGGCTACCTTAAACACACTATCCAAAATTAAAGATGCGGCTTATGATAAATGAAAATAATTTTTATGGGAAGTCCAGAATTCGCTATACCAGCATTAAAGGAGCTTGTTTTATCGAAGCATAATGTAATAGCTGTCTTTACCAGCAAGCCTAAAAAGCGTGATCGCTATTTAAATATTCAAAGATCTCCCATACATAAGCTAGCTAGCGCTTTATCTATTCCTGTTTATACACCAGATAGTTTAAAAACCAATGATGTACAAAACTTGATAGCAACTTTTGATGCGGATGTAATTGTAGTTGCAGCTTATGGATTGATTATTCCTAAAGCAATTCTAAAAATGAAAAAATATGGATGTATTAATATTCATCCGTCAATGCTGCCAAAATATCGCGGTGCAGCACCAATACAACGCACTATTATTAATGGCGAAAAAGAAACTGCTGTTTGTATTATTCAGATGGATCAAGGAGTAGATACTGGAGATATAATACTGTGTCAAAAATTCCATTTAGCTAAAAATATTTGTTTCAGTGAACTGCATGATCAATGCGCTAAAGTTGGAGCTAAGTTGGTAGTAAAAGCAATAAACTATATTCATACATTACCACGTATTCCGCAATCGCAAGATAGAGCTTCTTATGCACATAAACTTTCTAAATCAGAAAGCAAAATTAATTGGTATGAAAGTGCTTATACCATAGATTGTAAAATTAGAGGTATGAACCCATGGCCAGGTACTTTTTTTACTCATAATAATTGCAACATTAAAGTTTTAAAAGCCAAAATTGTAAATAATAGCCATAATTTACAACCAGGAACCGTGAAAATAGCTAATAATGATAAATTATTGGTAGCATGTCAAGAACATTTCTTAGAACTATTATCATTACAGCTTCCTGGAAGAAAAGAACTGAGCTCTGATCAATTTTTATGTGGTTACCATATCTTACCAGATACTGTTTTACAATAAATTAACGATGTTTAGATATGCAGTGTTTGTTGATACAGCAAACGCGCGATGCATTAAAATTAGTTAAACTTTTTGTATCAATAGCTATAGCTCTATTACTAATAAGCAACTAAGACCTTCCAAGGTTAAAGTGCAACACATATTCTAATGTAAATTGAACTTAAAGAAGCTTTAGCGTATGCTACTAAAGTCTCACGTAAGATTCTCTTAGATTGTAAGCATCTCTTCTATATTACCACAAACTGTCTTATTAGAATTTCATTAGCTATTTATTTACTTAAGCATATATAATTCTTAAGTTAGTGATAAAATTGAATGGTTTTAATAGGTTTATCATAACTACCATTAACCTTCAAATATAATTTTTGATTTGATACATTATTTCTATTCTTAGTACTATTAATATTTAAGTAAGAATTAAATTCTAATTTACTCTGATCTAACCTAACTAGCCCTGTCCCTTCCCCGTTTAACTGTTTTGTATTAAGTTTATAGTTACTAAACTGTAAAGCATTCTTATGGAGCTGAAAATCCCCCTCTACTGTTTGAAAGATCGTCTTACCATGATTTGCAGCTATATTAATATCTTTCTTTAAGTTATCATACACATAATTATTTTGTGTAACCCTATCAATTAGATAATCAAGTGAGATATCAGTTATTTCAACATCTTTGGCAACAAACTTAGCTGTAACATTGAAATTATTCATTATATCAGCTAAATTTTCTCCATTAGTAGTAATTGTGCCTTGCATACTGGCAAACCCTTTTGGCAAGAAAGATTCTTTATCTTGTAAAATAAAAGAAAAAGTAGGTATATAAAACGAGTTATAAGCATATACTAATGTCATGGCTAACGGAGACATTAATATACTACCTTTAGCTTGAAACTCTCCATTATCAATACGGCAATTAATATCCTTTACCTGAATAATTGAGTCTTGAACCGAAAATTTTGATATGAAATCCTGTATCAGTTTATCATTATATGAAAATTTTTGTAAATTAGTATTTAAATTAACAACAACCTTATTGTATTTTAGCTTGTTAATTATCTTTTTCATATTATCAAATAGCTGACTGTTATCAGTATTGAGATACAACTCTCCTTTATCAATTGCAATATCAATTCTAGGCTTTATATCCTTAGTATATAAACTAGCTTTGCCTATAAGATGATTTTTTTCATCTCCATAATAGAAATTATCAATATTTATTTGCCCAGGAGATAAATACACTAGTACAGCAAGCTTGTTAGGGGTTTTCCGCCCTTTAAAAGTAACTGACTTAAAATTTAAAAAAAAACATGCATTATAATTAATAGTATTTAAAGGAACAAATTTCATCAAATAATTATGTTCCTCAATGCCAGTACCCAAGCTTTGATAATACTCTAATAGTGAAGAAATTAGAGGGTAATTTGATTTATCAAAGTTAAAATCAAATAATGTTAATCGAGTATAAATCCTTGATAAATTGTTACCTATTGACTTATTATACATACTACCTTGAACTCTAGCCTTTCCTATCTGCATATTTATATCGTATAACTGATGATCGATAATCGTAGATCTAACGTTGCTTTCAAATAGCATAGGTTGTACTTCATTTACTGCTATATTTTTTAAATTCAATAGCGATAGCAAGTCATTAATATTTCTATGTTCTAATTTTACTTGCCCTTCAAATAATGACCTATATTGATTTTGTTTTACTGTTCCAACCATTTGAAAGTTACCACCAGAATTAATTACACCAGAAAAATTACTAATATTCATAATTTGGTCTCTAACTTCACTAATAAAAGATATATTTGTAAGCTTCTCATCACATATAATAACTTCCTTAGCAGTAATTGCGATATTACTATCAGTAGTAGGAATACTCATTGTTTTTTTGCTTTGAAAGCTAGCAATATTACTACTACCGTTACCAGAAAATAATTGATTCATTATTAACTTATTAAATGCTATACTGATTACATCAGCAGTATGTGTATCATTAAAAAAAGTGAGAGTTCCTACGGCTTCTATGGAATCTGAATTAATTTTTAGATTTTTAATTGACATCATCTGGTCTGTAATCTCTGTATCAAAAATTATTTCAACATGCTCATTAGTATTAAATTTAGTTAATATAGAATCAATATCGTAATAATAACTATTAATAAAACTGGATAGATCTTTAACTAACAATTTACAATTACCTACTGGTAATTGATGCTTATTTAACACCCCTTTAAATGTAAAAGCATAATTTACAGAAGAAAAATCTAGATTAATTTCTTGTTGATTTTCACAAGGAAGTACACCTTTTACTTTATGAATACCATCAAAAACACCTTGAATCTGATAATGGCCATTCATTAAATTAGCTGATAACTCATTAACTGTACGTATTATATTGCCATTACTATTAATACAGTTAACATTTTTCATTTGTATATCATAGCTTCCAGGCAAAAATTCATAAATACTATCAATTAGGTTTATCATATAATCAAATCTTGGCCTATCAATCATAATATTAGCATCTTCAATTACTAAATGCGAAATTACAGGCTGAAAAATAAGTAATGATAATGGTGAAAAATATATCTTTACTTTCTTTATAAGAAAATGCTTATTATCTACAGATAAATTATCAACACAAACTTGAGGTACTGGAAAATTTTTAAACTCTAGATTAGTATTAAACGACAATTTTTTATTTGATAGCACAAATTGTTGTACCTGTTTCGAAAGTCTATTATAGTTAAATAAATATATTGATAGTATTGAGCCTATAAATAGCAGTAAGGCAATGGTAAAAAAATAAATTTTTTTCCTCATACAATTTACTTTAAATAATTATTTCTGTATAATTCTTGTAATATGCTTAATAATTAAGTTTTTATAGCATATTTTTTCAGTTCTTATTAAGAAAATCATAGGTTTTCATAATATTCATAATTTTATTGTGAGTATACTATAAAATTACACATATTAATACATTTTCATATGTCAAGTGAAAGTAAATTGATTCCTATTGGAATCATATCATCTCCTTATGGAATTAGAGGACAGGTAGCCATTAAATCTTTTACTGATCCTGCTAGTAATATTTTAAACTATGAATTAAAAGATTATCGTAAAAATATTATAAAAATTCACTCAGCCAAAATACTATCTAAAAAAATTATATGTAATATTGATCAAATTGTAACCCGTACAGCAGCTGAGCAGTTAACACGTACAAAACTATATATTTATAAGCATGAACTACCACAATTACCAGACTCAGAATATTATGTTGCAAATCTTAATGGAATAAAAGTCAAGAACCTAGAAGGAGAAATAATTGGTAAAATTAATAATATCTGTAATTATAATGCAGGCGATATTATTGAAGTAGTATATAATGACGGAAAAAAGATTATGTATCCATTTACTAATGAAATATTTCCTCAAATAACAGAAGACTTTGTTGTTATAGTACCACCTGAATTCATATAGAATATGTTTAGATCTAAACTATACTACGCTCAGTAAAATTTCAAACTAAAATTATTCACAATAAAATCATATTTGGCTACTTCGATTGTTTATTGTAAATTAGAAAAAGTTAAAAAGTTAAAAAGTTAAAATGCGTCTTAAGCAGTATTAACATTACTAAAATATTTTGACATCGCATTAAATGCAATACTATAATAGCTGCTAAATTAAATAACTAAGAGGTTAATATGAGCTATAAAGCAAAAATTTCCATAATAGGAGCAGGCAATGTTGGAGCAACATTAGCTCATTTAATCGCTGTTAAGGAGTTAGGTGATATAGTAATAGTAGATAAAACCAAAGCAGTTGCTCAAGGTAAAGCTTTAGATATATCACAAAGTATGGGTATTGGTAAATCTTGTATTAATATAACTGGCACTAATAATTATCAAGAAATTC
Organism: Orientia tsutsugamushi str. Boryong; assembly: GCF_000063545.1. NCBI lineage: Bacteria > Pseudomonadati > Pseudomonadota > Alphaproteobacteria > Rickettsiales > Rickettsiaceae > Orientia > Orientia tsutsugamushi. The sequence continues at coordinate 1,781,661 of NC_009488.1, read as the reverse complement.
AAGATTCAAATGTTATTATAGTAACTGCTGGTATAGCTAGAAAACCTGGAATGTCCAGAAATGATCTAGTTAATACTAATGCTCAAATAATGATAGATATAGCAACTCAAATTAAATACTACTCTTCAAATGCTTTTGTTATTGTCGTTACCAACCCACTAGATGCTATGGTCTGGGTTATGCAGAAAAACTTAGGCTTTGATCATCAAAAGGTAATAGGAATGGCTGGAGTACTTGACTCAATTAGATTTAAGTACTTCTTAAGCCAAGAGTTTGGCGTATCAATTAATAACGTTAATGCTATGGTATTAGGTGGCCATGGTGATACTATGATACCGTTAGTAAAATACTCAACAATAGCAGGTATACCAATCATGGAACTAGTAAAAATGGGATGGAGCACCAAAGAAAGAATTGATCAAATAGTACAAAGAACTAGAGATGGAGGAAAAGAAATAGTTAGTCTCCTACAAAAAAGTTCAGCATATTATGCTCCAGCAGCAGCTACAATGACAATGGTTGAAAGCTATTTAAAGGATCAGAAACAAATTTTAGCATGTTCAGTTTATGTTGAAAATTATTATAGTATAAAATCAGAAGGTTTATATATTGGCATGCCAGTAGTAATAGGGAAAAATGGAGTTGAAAAAATTATCAAACTTGAATTAACTGAGATAGAACAGCATGCTTTTACACAATCAGTTAATGCAGTTAGAGAATTAATTACTACTGTTCAAGAATTATAATCAATTGTGCTGTAGAAAAATTATTAAAATAAATATAACCTTTAAACACTTTTATACTTTAAAGTTCATAAATACAAATCTTTGAATTAAAAATGAAATTATTAATTGTAGAATCTCCAGCAAAGGCTAAAACCATAAATAAATATTTAGGTTCAGACTTTCAAGTAGTAGCATCTTATGGGCACGTAAGAGATCTACTTGCAAAAGCAGGATCAGTACTGCCAGAGCAAGATTTTTTAATTAAATACGAAATTAATCCAAAATCCACTCGACATATTAAAACCATTTGTGATCTTGCTAAAAAATCAGAATGTATTTATTTAGCAACTGACCCTGATCGAGAAGGAGAATCAATTTCTTGGCATATCGTAGAAGTACTAAAAGAAAAAAAGATTTTTGCTAATTTTAAAAGAATAATATTTAATGAAATTACTAAAAAAGCTATAGGTGATGCACTACAACAGCCACGCGATATTAATTTAAACTTAGTAAATGCTCAACAAGCTAGACGATCATTAGACTATCTAGTAGGATTTAGCCTTTCTCCTTTGCTATGGCGTAAATTACCAGGCTGTAAGTCAGCTGGACGAGTACAATCTGTAGGACTCAGGCTAATTTGTGAACGCGAAGAAGAAATATCAAAATTTATATCTCAAGAATATTGGAATATTCACATTGATATGATTAGCAACAAAGATGAAATAGTAACAGCAAAACTAATAGAATTTGATGGCAATAAATTAGAAAAGTTCTCCATCACTAATCAATCCCAAGCTCAAGACATCGTTAAGAATATTGAAAATCAACAATTCAAAGTTATTGACATTACCAGAAAACAAAGAAAAAAATCCCCTCCTCCACCATTTATTACTTCTTCCTTACAACAAGAAGCCGCTGGTAAATTAGGATTTACAGCTAAAAAAACTATGACTATTGCTCAAAAGCTTTATGAAGGAATTGATCTAAATAATGAATCTACTGCTCTGATTACATATATGAGAACTGATAGTGTAATGCTGTCTAAAGATTTCATTGATGAAACTAGAAACTTTATTAGTTCAAGCTTTGGTAATAATTATTTACCTAGACAAATTAGAGCATTTAAATCAAAAGTTAAAAATGCGCAAGAAGCTCATGAAGCTATTAGACCTATTAACATTAACTTAACACCAGAGTTGCTATTAAACAAAATTGAAAAAGATTATCTAAAATTATATGAATTAATTTGGCAACGTACAGTAGCTTGCCAAATGGAAAATGTAATTCTAAACTTAGAATCAATTAATTTTGCTAGTTTTAATCAACTACATGTAGCTAAAGCTACTGGTTCAACCATAGCTTTTGATGGTTTCTATAAAGTTTACAAAGAAATTAATGACGAAGAAGAAAATAAAAAACTACTACCTAATCTAAGCCAAAATGAAGTGATGCAAGTAAAAAATATTTTGCCAAAACAACATTTTACTGAACCTCCTCCTCGTTATTCTGAGGCTACACTAGTCAAAACCCTCGAAGATCTTGGCATTGGTAGACCATCAACATACGCCACAATTATATCTGTATTACAAGAAAGAGATTATGTTATTCTAGACCAAAAACGTTTCATACCACAAAATAAAGGAAGGTTAGTTACAGCATTCTTAACTGCATTTTTTAAAAAGTATGTTGAATATGACTTTACAGCTAAGCTTGAGGACCAACTTGATAGCATTGCTAAAGGAATGATTGGATGGCAAGAAATACTCAAAAATTTTTGGACTGGATTTAATAATAACGTACAAGAAATAGAGCAATATAAAATTACAGATATAATACCTCAGATAGAAACCTTATTATCTAACTTTCTATTTCCAGTCCAAAATGGTGAAACTGATCATAAATTGTGTACCCTCTGCAAAGTAGGTAAGTTATCATTAAAACTAAGCAAATATGGAGCATTTTTAGCCTGCAATAATTACCCTAGCTGTAATTTTACTCGCAATATTGCAGCTGCTTTTGAAAATAATGATAATCTACCTAAAGGTAAAAATAATAAAGCAATTGGTTACTCAGATGATATGCAAAAAACAATATACCTTAAAGAAGGGCCTTTTGGTTGGTATATTCAAGCAGGAGAAGATAGTACTAATAAAAATGATAAGCCAAAAAGAGTGCCAATATCTGTAATTAGCAGTAGTCCACAGGATATAACATTAGAAACAGCAGTAAAATTGCTTGCATTACCTAAAGTAATTGGATTAAATCCCAATACTAACAAAGAAATCACTGTAGCTGTTGGCAGATATGGTCCATACTTGAAACACGATGGAAAGTTTATTTCAATACCCAAAAATTATGATTATCTTAATTTATCAATTAATGACTGCATAAAAATAATTACAAGCCCTTCATCTCAATTACGCAAAGCAAAAAAAGATGCACCTACTAACTCTGATAAAGTTGCTAAATCAAAATCTTAATGAGAATAAAATTAGTCAATAACTCAGCATATATAAAGCAATTAGGCATTGTCATTATCATAGCTAAAATCATATATTCTACAATATTATTTTGTGTAGAAATACCGTTTTTATCTCCTCTGTTTATTAATAAAGATATATTCAACTATGCATCTGTTGAATATCATCACTTACCAACAATGTTATCCTTACTTACTAGTTGTATACTAGCAATCAATATTAGCAATTCTGTACCAAAACGTTATCACCTAATTAAGATATTACAATACTTAGCACTCATAGGAATTATTTGCATTATATTTCCACAGATATATAGTACCCAGGTAATCTTAAATAACTATATTCCCATAATAAATAACCTAATTTTTATATTAGGGCTATCTTGTTTTGGAGTAGCAATAATTCTTTTGCATCTTGTTACAATTAACATATATAACTTAACAAGTGTAACTTTAACATTAATTATTTTTATTGTTTTCATTAGCTTTACTTGTTCTTATTACAGCTTACAAACAATAATTATCAAATATCCAATTGATTTACCATTTTTTTACGAAGCTATATTTTGGAGTGGTAGTAATATTATGAATGTTTTTTTTACCCAAACATTAATGGTAGCATGGGTATATTTAACACAATCACTATTACATATTAAGTTCAATGGCAAAATATTTTTTATATACACAGTTTTAATACTATTAAATACAGTAGTAGCAATTTCTGGATTATTAGGACACTTAATACATGATATGGAATCACCATACTTTCGGCAATTCTATATTAACTACACTCAATATTTTGTTAGTATAGCCCCAATTTTTTTTGCACTAACAGCATTGCATCAATTATTAACTATTAAATTTTATAAAAGTAACTACTACCATAATTTCAATAAGACAAATTTTAGCTTAGAAAATATAAACTTAACTCCCAATACAAACACAGAAAAAGATTTTCAAATTTTTCCGAACAGATATTGGCAACAAATCACTCCATCTTCTCAAAAGATAATATATCATGGACTGCTATCATCGATTATATTATTTATTACTGTTAATATAATCGGCTTATTAGTGAAATGCATAAATTCTATTGTTTATTATAACTCAGCAATAAGCATTTCATTAATTTTTATGACTATCAGCTACTATATTGCTAATAACAAATACGTAATTAATAATAAACTTGCTATACTGCAATTATGGCTGTACTGCATTAGTTGTTTATTAAATCTAATAGATTTTGATCATATTAATTCGACCTTACATTTAGTAAAGATAATTACTAATGTAGCATGTTATAGTAAAATAATATCTATTCTAACACAAGCGTTTTTCATTGTCATTATCTATAATGCTCGCATAAATAAGTTTAGCAGCAGTTAATGTATTTTTTAATAGATATGCTACTGTCATTGGCCCTACTCCGCCTGGAACTGGAGTAATAAATTTTACTAAATCTTTGATTTTTAAAAAATCTCCATCTCCAACTAATTTTCGTTTATGAGTTTGCAAATCATAAATATGACTTATTCCAACATCAATAAAAGCTAAATTACCTGAAAAATGCTTATCTGTTAAAAAATTCGCTTTTCCAACAGCTGAAATTACAATATCAGCTGTTCTAGTATGCAAGGCTAGATCAACAGTAGCAGAATGACATATAGTAACAGTACAAGAATTACGTAACAGCAATGCTGATAGAGGTTTACCAACAATATTGGATTTTCCTATTACAACTACATGTTTCCCCTTTAAACCTGTGACATAATACTGTAATAAATCTATGCATCCTAAAGCTGTACAAGGAATTAATCCTTGGTTAGCTCCAATATTAAGATACCCTATATTTATCGGGTTAAGCCCATCAACATCTTTTCTAGAATCAATTCTTGCAAATAATTTTAAAGCGTCGATATGAGGCGGAAGAGGCAATTGAACAATAATACCATGTACTGTACTATCACAATTTAAGTCATCAATAACAGAAAATAACTTTTTTTCCTCTATGAATTCGAATAACCTAATTATTTCTGAATCCATACCAATAGCCTTAGCTTTAGCTACCTTATTATTAACATAAATCAAGCTTGCATCATTGTTACCAACTAAAATTATTACCAACTTAACTGTTATTTGATATTTATCTTTAAGAGCTAGTAAGTCATTTTTTGTTTCTATCAACCTCAACTCAGCAAGCTTTTTACCATCCATAATTACTGTCATGAACGTAATACTCCCTTTACAGTAGAGTATTGAAAATGCATTTTTTTTCCAAAAACTCTTTGATAACAATGACTCATTGCAGTTGCAGCTTCAGCAAAGCCAGTCAATATCAGCTTTAATTTACCAGGATATGATGCTACGTCCCCAATAGCATAAATACCTGGTATAGTAGTTTCATATGTTATTGAGTTTACCTCAATTCTTCGTAAATCAGTTTTTAATCCCCACTTATGAATTGGCCCTAAGTCAGCTGCTAATCCAAAAAAAGCTAATAAATAGTCAGCTGGTAATGTTTGTGTACCTCCATTAAAATTAGTAACTAAAACTTCCTGAAGTAATCCATTTTCTCCAGTTAGTTTAGCTAATTGATATGGTACAATCATTTGAACTTTACCATATTCAGCTAATTGCTTTATTTGATTAAGGCTATGTGGAGCACATCTGAAATTCTCTCTACGATGAACTAAATATATTACTTCAGCGACATCAGATAAAAGCAATGTCCAATCAATTGCAGAATCCCCTCCTCCAGCTATAACTACCTTCTTATTAATAAATTTATTCTTGTCCTTTACAGAGTAAAATACAGTTTTATTCTCAAATGCTTCAATATTATCAAGTATTAATCTCTTATATTTAAATGCTCCACAACCAGCAGCAATAATCAACGACTTAGAGCAAATAACTTGTTCAGCCGACGTAGTAATGGTAATAATATCATTATCAATTTTACATCCTATAACTTGCTGACCTAAATGATAAACAGTATCAAATGGAGCTACCTGTTGTTTTAATTGTTCTATTAATTTAGCAGCTGTAATAACAGGATAAGCTGGAATATCATAAATTGGCTTATCTGGATAAAGAGTAACACACTGCCCTCCAATACAATCTAATGCATCAACAACATGGCATTTCATTTCTAACATCCCAGCTTGAAAAACAGCAAATAAACCAACTGGACCAGCACCTACAATAACTACATCAGCAGTGTGTACATTCTTAGATAACATTCTGTATTTGATTTTAAATTATATGTTTAAAAAATATTTTAAGGTAAAACAATAAACTTTGTAATAATAATTCTCTTAGTATTTTTACATTATAGAGTTTTATTGCCTATTAATACAAATTTATTCGACCATTAGCCTAGCATGTTTTTAGTATATCCTCAATATGTAATAATGTTCAATTAAATAGAAAAGAAATAAATGTTAATAAAATCATTAGGTAATCTTGGAGGATATATTGGTAAATCTTTAGGTGGAGGTATGTTATCAACTATTGGGCGTTTTACTGGAAGAACCATTGGCAATTACTTGGAATCGGAAAAAGTACATCAAAATCATGAAGAACACAACAAAAAGGTTTTTGAATATTATCACACTGGCAAACAAATCCATTCACTAAAAACAGCGCCAGAAGCATACGGAGACTATATTCCATTAATTTTTGGTACTGTAAAACTTCACGGCACCATTATCTGGATAGGAAATTTTAACATCAAAAAAGAAGCTACTAGTATTACTAAGCAAAGTTCAACTCACAATTATGAGCATAACATAAATTATGTTTCGATAGGTTTTGCATTATGTGAAGGACCAATTACTAAAATTGGCAAAATTTGGCATAACAACCAAGTAATTAACGATTTAGACTATGAATACACTCTGTATTATGGCACAGAAACTCAAGAACCTGATCCATTAATTACAGCTGCACAAAACAATAGTAATTGTACTCCTGCTTTTCGAGGATTAGCATATATAGTATTTAAGAATATTAACCTTAATGATTTCAACAATAAAATACCAATCTTTTCGTTTGAAGTTACAAGAAATCCTGATATTACCTTAGATTGTCATACTACGTTACAAAATGCAAATAGCTATAATACTGCAGATATGATTCAATCAATTGTAATAATACCTGGTAGTGGAGAGTTTACCTTGGATCCTCAAATACAATACAAGTATAATTCTAATAGCAAATCTCCTTCGGTAGCAGTTAATTATCACAATAACTTTAACTTAGCAAACAGTGTCGTTAGCCTTAATCAATTACTAAATACTTGTAATAACATTAAATGGACAGCACCGGTAGTTTGCTGGTTCGGAACAAATTTAGATGCTAACAAATGCAAAATTATACCAAAAGTAGAATATCATAATTATGGCCCAAACTGGCAAGTTGCAGATTATATACGTGACAATGCTCAACTAGTAAGCAGAGATCTTACAGGAAACTTAAAATATGGTGGTTCAATTGATGACCAAAGCTTACTACGATATTTAGCATTACTTAAAAATAAAAAGCTAAAGATAATGCTCTACCCTATTATTATGATGGACACCAATGGTAAACCATGGCGAGGTAATATTCATGTTCCACAATATAGTGCCTCTGCTTTGAATTTAGATAATATCATTGCTACTTTCTTTCGAGGTGGTAAAGAATATACAGCAATTAATCCTAAAAAAGGATCATATAACTATTTTATTTTACATTATGCCAAGCTAGTTACAGGAAAAGTAGATGCTTTTATCATTGGTTCTGAATTAAAAAAACTAACCTCTACGTATAATAGATTTAGCAACAACGCAGTAGAAAAATTTCCAGCTGTATCAGAACTAATTGAGCTAGCCAAAGCAGTTAAATCAATATTAGGCAAGCAAGTATTAGTAAGTTATGCAGCAGATTGGAGCGAATATCACCATATTGATACCAATGATGGTTATTATTATCATCTAGACCCTTTGTGGGCATGTGATACAATAGATTTTGTTGGCATTGATGCCTATTTCCCTCTAACTCATATTCAAGACTCTAACATTACTATTGAAAAAATTAAACATGGATGGGAATCAGGAGAAGGATACGATTATTACTTTGACAATAATCAGCTTAAACAATTTAATAACATGGATTTAGCATGGAAAAACATAAAACATTGGTGGAGTAAATACCACACTAATTCTGATGGAAAACAAACGATGTGGATTCCTAAAATGAAACCAATCTGGTTCACGGAATTTGGAGTTCCTTCCGTAGATAAAGCAACAAATCAACCTAACATTTTTTTTGCTCCAGATTCAAAAGATCAGCAATACCCTAAATACTCTACTGGAGCAGTAGACTTCTTAATTCAAAGTAAAGCAATTAAAGCTAGTTTAGAATATTGGCAACAATATTCTAATATGGTAGAAAACATATTTTTATGGGCTTGGGATGCTAGACCTTATCCAACTTGGCCAACAAATCCATATTGGAAAGATAGAGAACTATGGCCAACTGGTCATTGGATTAATGGAAAACTTACCAGTATAAACCTAGCAGCAATGATACTAGAGTTATGTATTAAGAGCGGGATTGACTCTAGTAAAGTTGATGTTACTTCAATTGATGATGAAGTAGCTGGATTACTTATTACAAAAAATCATAAAACGATTGATGTGATAAATATGCTGCGGTGTTGTTATTTTTTTGATATAAAAACTAGCGCAATAAATAAAATTAGTTTTATGAAACGTAATCACAAAACTAATTTACAGCTATCAGCTAGACAATGTATTATAGAATCAAATCAAGCTTCAGTAAATCATACAATTATAGCTAAAAATCAAATCTTAAATAATATCAACCTTAAATTTATCGACGCTAATAATAATTATTGCCTTGCAAGCTTCAATTACACTTTAGAACAAGAAAATTATAGTCAACAATATAATCTAAACTTACCAATAGTAACTTCTCTACAGAATGTACAAAATATCTGCCAAACTATACTTAAAAATGCGAATGCTGAAAATATAGTATTTAGCTTTATACTACCTATTAGCTATGCATATCTTGAAGTCTCTGATATCATCACTCTAATCATTGAAGATATGAAATTTATTATTAGAATCATGAATATTAAATATTCTCAATTAATAATAATAATTGCAGCAGTAACCACTAATATAGTCAGTACTGCTACAAAAACATCAAAAGAATTATTTTAAAAACATACCATAGGCTTTGCATATGCTGCATTCAAGCAATTAAATACTAAAAAATAGAAGTTATAGTAAATACTATAACTTCTGGAGTTAATAAAATATAGATAATACGAGAAAGCTGTAATTTTTTTAAAACTTATAATCTTAACATCTTATTATATCACCTATTTCAAGATATTTAATATGTATGACACATATAAGAATATCTCTTCAAGAAGAATAATCTTCTTCTGTGAGAAGATTATTCTTAGTTACTTCTATGCTATATTACTTTTAATAATTGTGACGGATCTACGATTGAGTCTATATGCTTCGTCTTTATTATCTTTAGTAACTTCAACTTCAGGCTTGTCTTTTCCGTAAGAAGTAGTTTCTATTTTGTCTCTGCTTACACCTAATGTCACTAAGAATTGCTTAACAGAATCAGCCCTCTTTTTTCCAAGAGCAAGATTATATTCTCTAGTTCCACGCTCATCACAATGCCCTTCAATAATTATTTTGACATCTGGATTATTTTTTAACCAATCGCTTTGAGCTCTTAAAACTCTCTTGCTCTCTTCAGAGAGATCAAATTTTTCAGTTGCAAAATATACTTTATGTTTTCTATGTATAGCTTGTAAAAACTGTTCATGCTTTACATCAACATATCCTTCTTGTTGTGCATTATTACTTGTTACTTGATCGCTACTTTCAGCATTAATACTTGAGACAATTTCCGCTATATCATCGTTATCTTCTTTGAAATCTTTAGTTCCTAGTACTTGAGAAATAAAGTTACGCTGTTTATACCTTGGCCATAAACATTTCCACTTATAACCAGAAAGTAGCACTAATACACATATGCTAATAATTGACTTTTTAATCATACTTGCTTATCCATCAAAATATTTAAAATGTAGTAATTGTAGTACTACAACTATCTTACACTTAGTTACTATTAACTCAAAATTAATAAAATTTTATTATATGTGGTTAATTTTGCTAAATACTAAGCTAATTACTTCTAAATTTAATACTTAACTTAAATTAACAATTGATATTTAAAGGCAATTAAAATCGCCTTTAAATTAGATTTACTTATTAATATTAGGTAAAGCAATGTAAAGCATTCTATCTCCCCTTTGAACTGTAAAGAAAATTTCATTATGCTTTATATTTGTCACTATTTCTCTTAGTGTTTTAACAGAAATATCTTTTTTATTATCATCACGTTTAACTGATAAAATTATATCTCTAGGTTTTAGCCCCATTTTCAAACCATATCTTCCCCAAGAAGAGTTAGGCGAAACTTCAAGAACAAATAATCCATTATTATTAGCTGAAGTAATATTATATTTCTTCACTAAATCAGGTGTAAGATCAACAAATTTTACACCATTAACTACAAGACTTTGATCATTACTTTGTTGCTCACTATCCTCACCTTTGTTGGCAATAATTTTACATTTTAGAGTCATCAACTTACCATTACGTAAAAGTCCAACTTCTCTTTCAGAATTAAGCATAGTTGAAGATACAGCTACCTGTAAATCTCTTCCTGTTTTGATCTCTTTATCATGAAATTTAGTAATTACATCTCCAGGAGCAATTCCACATTGTGCTGCAGATCCTTCTTTTATAACTTCAGTTATTAGAACTCCATTTTGATCTTTTTTAAGTCCTAAATTCTCATTTAATTCTGGAGTTAATTCATTAAGCATAACATTTAACATACCACGACGAATTTTTTCTCCTTTTTTTAAGCATTCAACTGCTTCAAGTACAGTATTAGATGGAATAGCAAAACTTATGCCTGAGTAAGATACATGAATGGAATTAATTCCAATAATTTTTCCTTCAAGATTAAACATCGGTCCACCAAAGCTACCCATATGAACAGCAGCATTAGTTTGAATAAAATCAGTTACTATGCCGTTACCCATATCTCGTCCTTTAGAAGAAATAATGCCATTTGTTACTGTTCCTCTTAAACCAAAAGGACTTCCTATTGCAATAACCTGATCTCCTACTCTCGACTGATTTGAGTCACCAAAATCAGCATAAGATAATTCTGCTGGAGAATTAATTTTTAACAAGGCTATATTAATTTTTTTGTCACTGCCAACTAATTCTGCTATCAGTTCTGAACCATCATGCAACTTTACTTTTATATTTTCAGCTCCTGCTATAACATTTTCATTAGTAACAATATATCCAGAACTATCAATGATAACTCCAGAACCTAAGAACACTTCTTGTTGATACTTAGATACCTTATTATTTAAAATAATCCCAATGTTAGTATCTACAGCATAAATACTTACTACTGTAGATAGTAATGGCTCAACTATATCGGATAAACTATTTACACTAATATGCATATCAGATTTTTGTTGAGGTAATACAGCTTTTTGATTTAGTAGCGATTTAGAATGAACATTACTTATACCTTGTAATGCAAATACTATTAAATGTAAACAAAATGCCTTTTTCATAAACTTAACCTTTAATATTAATTATTACTTAAATTCAAAAACTTAAACAAGCCACTATTAGGAGATAATACAAAAGAAGTATCATCCTTTCTTAGCACTTTAGAATAAGTTAATAATGATTGGTAAAACCGATAAAACTCTGGATCTTGACTATATACACTATTGTATATATGAGAAGCCTCAGCATCTCCCTCCCCTTCCAATATCTTGGCCTGCTTATATGCTTCTGCTAAAATAATATCGCATTCTTTATCAGCCCTTGATATTATTCTCACAGCCTCCTCCTTTCCTTCAGCTCTAATCTGCTTAGCTTCTTTTTCTCTCTCTGTTTGCATTCTCTGATAAATTGCAGCACTATTCTCCTTTGGTAGATCAGTTCTTGAAATCCTTACGTCAATTACATCTACTCCAAATGATTTACCCTCTTTATTTACTAAATCATAAATATCAGACATGATTTCTGATCTTTGCTTAGACAACAAAGTAATAAAAGTAGCTCGCCCAATAACTTTTCGCATTGCAGACTCAATAGTTTTATTTAATCTAACTTTTACTCCATTATGATTATACACTGTTTTAAAAAAAGTAATAGGGTCAATAATCTTAAATTTAGCAAATGCATTAACAATTACTCTCTTACCATCTGCCGCTGTTAATTCTTTAGCTGATACTTCAACAGAAACTAACCTTTTATCAAAATACAATACATTTTGAACAAATGGTATCTTAAACCTTAACCCTGGCTCCGAAATAATTTTTATTGCTTCTCCAAATTGAAAAACTACTGCATACTGATGCTGCATAACCTGAAACACAGAATTAAATATCGCTAGTACTACTACAGTAGCTATAACAATTGTTAAGTACACTTTTTTTATCGTCATGATTTAAACCTTACTACTTATATTTATTTAAGCGATATACCCATATGAGGCAATAATTTACTCTCATCGCTTATAATAATTTTTTTACTACCTTGTAATATTGTTTCAATAGTATTAAGATATAACCGTTCTTTAGTAATTTCTTTGTTTAACTTATATTCTACTAATATTGCATTAAATTTCTGAGCCTCTCCTAATGCCTTAGAAACAGTTGCTTGTTTATATCCTTTAGCTTCTTCAATCAACTTAGCAGCCTTTCCTCTAGCCTCCGGTATCTTATCGTTTCTATAAGCTTGAGCTTGATTTATTTCTCGCTCTTTATCAGCTCTTGAAGTTTGTACATCACGATAAGCATCAATAACTTCTGATGGTGGCTCAGCCTTTAATAATTGAACCTTTTCTATTTCTATACCAATTGAATATTGATTCAAAATTTGCTGAATTAATTTTTCAATTTTATCTGCTATTTCCTGTTTTTGATTTGATAAAATTGAAGCAATTGGCGTTTCACTAATTACCTCTCTAATAGCACTTTCTGCTACTATTTTGACAGTTTCCTCTGGAAAAGCAACATTAAAAACAAATGAATACAAATCCTTAATATGCCACCTAACATTACAATTCAACTCTACAATATTCTCATCTCCAGTCAACATAGTGCTGCTTTCTCCTAAATGTTGATTATTTATAGTTCTATTATTGAGTCTATAAGAATAAACCATATAGCTACCATTATTAGTATTAGCCTCTCTTCTAGATTGCCCTGAACTATATCCAACTTCTGTTTGTCTTGACATCTTTACTCTTTCGATTATTACCTTTTCTAAAGGATGAGGAAGATGATAATTTAATCCAGGATAGGCTTTGCGAACATATTCACCAAATCTAATAACTATAGCTTCCTCCCCTTCATTAACCTTATAAACACCTGATAATAACCAAATTACAGCTATGGTAAATATTAAAATTAGCATAGTTTTAATGCTAAAACTAAAATTCACAGGCAGAAAAAAATTATTTTTTTTAAAAAATGTATTTTTTACATCATCCATGTTATCCCAGGGTGATTTCATAAAAACCTATTTAAATATATTCTAATAAACGTTTTACTTAACACTTGTTACTGTTATAAATTCATATATTACTTAATATAGCAAGTTAACAAAATATTTTAATCTTACGTAAATGAAAATAATCGTTATAACAGTATACAATAAGCAAAATATATATTTATTTACTCGAAATTCAATACTGATATGAATATTAATTGTGTTATCAATGAAATAACCAGTAAATTAACAACTTTAACCTTTTCTGATGGTACTAAACTTATAGATGTAATTTCTAATCCTAAAGTAAATAATCAACAAATAAGCTTTGTAATGTTTATTAATAGAGATCAATATTCCGAAGCTTTACTATTACAAAAAAAAGCCACAATAATACTGCAACAAGAAATACCTAACATTACAAATGTTCATATAGTTATTAGTAATAAAGATCAAGAACTTTTCAACTATAAAAGCAACAACAATAATAATATAAACAAAAATAAAATAAAAATAACCGGAGTAAAACATATTATTCCTGTCATTTCAGGTAAAGGCGGTGTAGGAAAATCAACTATTAGTGCCGCGCTAGCACAAGATCTTAGGGATAAAGGATTTAGAGTAGGATTATTAGATGCAGACTTTCATGGCCCATCTATTCCAACAATGTTTGCTATTAACAAAAATGCTAAATTCATTCAAAATAAAATATTACCAATTAATAAGAATGGTATAGATATTTTATCATTAAGTTTATTAACAAATAATGACTCTCCATTAGCTTGGCGTGGAGCTATGACTTCTAAAGCATTACATCAATTATTAATGGCGCAGTGGAATAACATTGATTACTTAGTTGTCGATATGCCTCCTGGCACAGGTGATATTCATATCACATTAACAACAAACTATGAAATATTTGGTATTATAGCAGTTACTACTCCTCAATTAATTTCCACATCTGAAGTAAAAAAATCATTAATTTTATACAGAAAGCTAGGAATTAATATAATAGGTATTGTAGAAAATATGAGCTATTTAGTTAGTAGTACAAACGATGTTATTTTCCCATTTGGAAAAAATGGAGCTCAAAAGATAGCCCATGAATTTCAAATTCCACTTTTAACTCAAATACCAATTAATTCAGAAATTTCCACCAAATGTGATCAAGGACAAAGTATCAATCACTTAATTAAAGTAGAATGGCTGCAATATATATAATGCGAGTTCATTGACTAGCATATTTTTAAACGTCAGTTTAGGACAAGAAAAAGTATGAAAGATATAATACAAAAGGTCTACAAGAGATATTATGTAATATCTTTAAATATAGTTTCAATTAATAACAGTTTATTTATTGCTCACATGTCTGTAAATGCAATTTTAGGATAAGAAACAATTAGAAATATGTAATATACAAGTGTTATAATGGTGAATGTTTATGAAAGAATATTTGTAGAAATATGAGCAATAAATAAACGGTTATTAATTAAAACGACAGATAATATATAATTATACATTATCTTTTGTATACATTTTACTCACTACCTTTCATATTTTCTCTTATCCTAAATTAGCGTTTTAAGTGAAACTACAGTAGCACTAATTCCTTTACTAATAATGAGATCAATTAACTTATATATTTTACCATGTAATGGCTCGTAAAAATACAGGTAGCAAAATTTGTTAATGTTATATATAGTTATTTACAATGAGGTTTGAGCATAGAAAGAAGCGATAATAGATTCATAAGATTTAGCAAATTGAGTAATTTGATTTCTAATCCACTCCACATCTTCATATTATCCCAAAACTTTTCTACCAGATTTAAATCTAGAAAATAAGGTAGCAGAAAAATAACTTTACAACCATAGATTCTATTAACTATTTTATCGCTTCTTTCTATGCTCAAACCTCATTGTAGATGACTATAAATGCTTATACTCTAAGTTATTAATTCCAGTAGTCTTTCGACTCAGTATCATTAGCTTTTTAAGACCTCTCTTACCTACTATCAGTTGCCTAATAATAGGCTTACTTTTATTCATCAGAGATACGTTAAGTTGGCTATCTTCTTTACACCGAGGAGCTGGTATTTTTAAAGAAGACTGTGTATTCCTTCTTACAGCTAAGCTTTTCAGCTTTATCCATATAACAAAATTTATCTGGAGTATCTACTTCTACATTTACGATATTTTTCATACAAAGATTCACTGTAGTTTAACTAATTTTAACTTTACTTTGCTCATATTTTCCATCCAGATTAGTACTTTAGTTAGGCTTTTTATCACGCTTAGTACACAACAGTTACCAATCTCATACCGCAATAGCTGTAACTAATATTCAAATGCAAACTTGCTACATCTCTGTAGTAGTAAACATTAGTAGTAGGTAAGTCAAGATAAGGCGCGCTGTTGAAAGTCCAGTTATGGAATGAGAAGCTAAATCCACCATGTAGCTAGTCTTATGCAGCTGTAGGTAACGACAGTAGTAAAGAGTATAGCGTATACAGTGAAATATTCGAGCCTAAACCAAATAGTGATATTGGCACCATTCAATGTTTAAGACTACTGTGTTATTATAACGTCAGTTTAGGATAAGAGAAAATATGAAAGGTAGTGAGTAAAAGGTATACAAGAGATAATGTATAATTATATATTATCTGTAGTTTCAATTAATAACCGTTTATTTATTGCTCATATTTCTACAAATATTCTTTCATAATACTATACTTAATAACCTGAACATTCACCATTATAACACTTGTATTACATATTTTTAATTGTTTCTTATCTAAAATTGCATTTACAGACATGTGAGCAATAAATAAACTGTTATTAATTGAAACTATATTTAAAGATATTACATAATATCTCTTGTAGACCTTTTGTATTAGACCTCGTTCGAAACTGGTTAATGTAGTTCAAAATTATAAATGCCAGAGATCAAATTAAATCTATGTGAGTAGACCTAACCAATTGCTCAATTAGGCCCCTCCTCAGAACCGTACTTGCAGAATTACCGCATCCGGCTCTCAAAAATAAGATAAGCATTATGCCTTATTTGTTGTCTAGAACATTGAGACAATCTTTCCAATTTTAGGAAAATTTACTTTTTTAAGTATCTCGGTTAGTCTTTTCCAATTCATCTTACGTTTTCCTCCCATTCTATTAAACCAGTTATATATTGCCCGTTTACTTTGGTTGATAAATGAACTTACTCGTCTTTTATTATCAGATATACCATGATAGTTGATCCATTCACCTAATAACTCTAATGACTTGTGATAATGTTTGTGTTTTATCTTGCTTGTTTAGCTGAGCACGCAAATATTTTCTCAGTCCTTTCAGTTTCTCAGTAAAACGATCTCTCCTTGAGGTATATTTTAGTCTCCATGTTATGCCAAATCTTGATTTTCTCCAATAGCAAGTAAATCCAAGAAAATTATAACTTGCGATCTTCCTGCATTGTTGGGCTAAATTTGCAGCATGGTCTCTACCAGATTTTATCATTTGTGATTTAGCTTCATTGATATTTAGCCCATACTTATTTAACCTTTTAGGCAAAACATCATAAAACCTTTTCGCATCTGCTTCCCTTTCAAAGACAAATACCATATCGTCGCAGTACCTCACCATTCCTGTTTGTCCCATTAAGTTTTCTTTGCTGATTTTTGCAAACCAGCTATCTATAACATAATGCAGAAAGACATTTGCCAGGATTGGTGAAACTATTGATCCTTGACGACAACCTTCTTTGTTAGTAACTATAGTACCATTTTCTATGATTGGTGTTTCAATCAGTTTCATAACTAGTCTTAGAAATTACATCAACTCACAATGCTTGATTGTATTGAAACACTTTGTTATATCAATCTCTACTATAGCCCCTTTATTGAAGTTATACGTAAGTCTATTTAACTCCCTTAAAGCGTCGTGTGCATTTAATTTAGGTCGAAATCCATAGGAATACTTTAAGAATATTGGCTCAAACACAGAGTTTAATATCTTGCTTACTGTAGACTCGATTATCTTATCTTCAAAACATGATATTATCAAAGGTCTTTTGCCCTCCATCTTCTTTTGGAATTTCCGTTATTCGTGCAGGTTTAGCCTGATATTTCCCATTGCAAATTCTAGTAAGAAGCGAGAGCAGATTTGCTTTCAACTTCTTACCATAATCCTCTTTGGTTATACCATCTATTCCTATCGCTTTCTTGCTATCGAGTTCCTTATATTGTTCTTCTAACATCTTTAAATCAATAAGATGTTCTATAGGAAAATGTGCAAAGGTAGATCAAGTATAAGGGAGAAGAAAGGTTAATTTTTATTAACTTCTACACTTTATAGAACCTACTATTAACTTATGTTAACTTTTATTAATATTTATAATCAATCTTCAACTTTAACTATAAATATAATTACAATATTTGTCAATATAACAAAAAAATTAAAGCAAAAGGTTGAAAAAAAATTTAGGGAATTTGGATCCAGTTTTCAATCTAGGGGTTAATCTAATGATCGAAAAATATATACAACCTAGGATTGATAAATGATTTTCAAGTTATACGTATAATGAACAAATTTAGTATAAAAAATTTGATATCAAAAAAAGCATAATTTATATCAGATGTTTAATAAAGCGTAATATATATTAATAATATCAACATTAATATTATGTGGGGTAATTATGCCTTCAATATCATTATCATCAAAGTTTAGAAAGCGGTTATTAAATAAAATTAATATCCCTGAGGGAGAAAAATTATTAATTATCCACGATCCAGATACAATAGGACTTAAACTGAAAATCTCATGGGTAGTCCGTGGAGTAAGAGTAAGAAAAACATGGGTTTTTAGAACAAAAATTTAAAAACCAGAGTTTAAAAATAACGATAGGGGTATTTCCAGATTTATCTATTAAAGAAGCTAGAAAAATAGCAAGAGAATTAAAGACATTAATGGCGAAAGGAATAGATCCAAGAGCAGTAAAACGTCAACAACAGATAGAAGAAAATGAGAAACGTATAAAAGAAAGAGAAAGAAAAGCTAACGATATTACATTCAAAGAGCTGTGTTATAAGTATATTGAAGAGTATGCCAAAATATATACTATAAACTGGAAAGAGAATGCTGACAGAGTACATACTTATGCACAAGCATTAGACCTCTTTCGAAACTGGTTAACGTAGTTCAAAATTATTGCTGATAAATATCGAAATAGACGTGAAAGATTCGGTCTTAGATTTAATTTGATCTCTGGTATTTATAATTTTGAACTACGTTAACCCAGTTTTCGAAAGAAGTCTAATGAAGTTTAAGCATAGTATTCTGAAAAGAAAATGCCAAAATCATATAGCCAAGACTTTTGGGAGAAAGTAATAAAATGTGTTAATCAAGGAAAAAGTTGTAATGCTGCTTCAGTAAAATTTGATATAGCAGCAAACACAGTAAGAAATTGGTATAAAAGATATAAATCAGAAGGTCATTATAAAGAAAGAGATCGTCTTGGTAAAAAAGGAAAATATATAAGATAGAATTTGAAAAATACATTTCGCTAAATCAAAATCTAACTCTGGCACAAGCAGGGAAACATTTTGGAATTTCAATAAGGGTAGCGAGTTATTATATGAAAAAATTCGGCTATAGTTATAAAAAAAACGTTTACCTACATGGAAGCAAAACCAGAAATAAGAGAAAAATATCAACAAGTGAATAAGTGTGCTATACCTAAGGAAAACTTGGTATACATAGATGAAAGTGGCATTGAAATGTCTATATGCAAGAATAGAGGGTGGAGAAAAAAGGAACTCATGTAAGCAGCAAAAAGAGTGGTAAATATTACGAGCGTACAAATATTATAGCTGGTTATGTTAATAATAAATCAATCGCACCTATGATATTTAATGGTGCATATGTAATACAAGATTATTTGAAGCTTGGGTGCAGCAGGTATTAATTAATGAGTTAGAGCCTGCTCAGTTTGTAGTAATGGATAATGCTGCTTTTCATAAGTCTAAAAAAACTAAAGAGTTAATAGAATCTGTTGGTTGTAAAGTTATTTTTCTTCCACCTTATTCTCCAGATTTAAATCCGATAGAAAAGTTTTCGGCTAATATGAAGCTGTGGATTAAACATCAAATTACTCAATTTGCTAATTCTATTATCTCTTTTTTCTATGCTCAAACTTCATTTGTAAATGACTATAAATATATTGCATAATTATAATTGTACATTATCTCTTGTAGACCTTTTTCATTATGCTTTTCATATTTTTTCTTATCATAATCTGGCGTTAAAAGAGTAAATTTTCCAACAAATCAGGCATAAAGCTTATCTTATTTTTCGGGAATAAGAATGCGGTAATTCTGCAAATCAGGCTCTGAAGATGGTTCTAATTGAGCGATTGGTTAGGTCTACTCACACAATAATCACATAATATTTTATAACTTTATTGGAAATATCATTCCAACAGAATGGAGAAAGCTAACTATTGAAGTTGAAAATAGGATAATAATTAAAGACAATAGACCTCTTTCGAAACTGGTTAAGGTAGTTCAAAATTATAAATGCCAGAGATCAAATTAAATCTAAGACCGAATCTTTTACGTCTATTTCGATATTTGTCAGCAATAATTTTGAACCGTTTTAGCATAGCAATAACGTTTTCATTGACAACTCTTTTTCCTGCTAACCTACGATTATTCTTTTTATCATTTTTAGTTAAAGGATTTTTCTTGCTTTTTTTCTTTGGTAATGCAGAATTATTGCGAATTTTTTGTATACCTTGATATCCTGTATCAGTAATCGCTTTAATCTTAGGATGGATAAGAATTTTGGATTCCTTAAATAATCTAAAGTCATGTTTTTTACCGTTAGAAAAATCTGTACATATTACTTGGTGCGTTTTCTTGTCTACCACTATTTGAGTTTTTAGTGTATGCTTTTTCTTCTTTCCCGAATAATAGAATTTTTATTTTTTTTTAGGTCCTTCTATAGGACTCTCAGTAGCACCAATCAAGACTACTTCATAATTCATATCGCTATTCATTAGAGCTTTACGACCTGGAAGAGCAAAGTTTGGGTGTTTAACTAAGGTGTCTTCTACCCATTTTACAGCTTTATATGCTGAACTTTCACTAATCCCATAGTTCTGACCTATATGAAAATAAGTACGGTATTCTCTAAGGTATTCTAAGGCCATCAATAACTGTTCCTCCAAATTGAGCTTATTTTTACGCCCTCCTTTTGATTTCTTAACACCATCAGCTTTCCTCAAAATATCCACCATCTTTGAGAATGTTCCCTTCCTTACTACTGTTAATCGACGAAATTTTTCATCCTTTAACTCTTTAATCTGATCTAATTTCATTGTTACTTCAAATCAGATTTTTATAACACCATTTTACATCATTGTATAGTTTCGAAAGAAGTCTTATGTAATAATTTAATCTCTTTAATGCTTTTTGTACACCAGACTTACTTACTCATAGTCCTTTAGCTCTTTCGTATTAATATGTGTCACTATATTGGCTCACATCTTCATTTTAGTTTATCAATAAAGGCTTTTATTGGAGCTCTGTTTCTGTTTTTTAACTACAATATGTTTTTACTAAATACAAATACTGTATTCTTTCCTATCACAAAATATTTTGATACTTTTTCAAAAGTAATTTTCTCTCTTCCCTTTATGTCCAGTACTTTTTTCCAAAATATATCGAATATGTCATACTAATTACTTTTTTATTTTAATACTTCAAAATTAGAATTTAAAAAATTATTAATGCTAAAAACTTCAAATATGTTTATAATAAACACCATTTAAAACATTTAAAGTCAGGTATATTAATGTCCAAACGTATATTATCTGGTATACAGGTTACAGGAAAGCAGCATCTTGGCAATTATTTAGGATCTATACAGAAATGGGTTCAAATGCAATCAAAATTTCAGTCCATATTTTTTCTTGCTAATCTACATTCAATTACTACTTCACAAGAATCATTGAAACTAAGTGAGTCGATATTTAGTTCAGCTTGCATGCTTCTAGCATGCGGAATAAATCCCAAACAATCAATAATTTTTCTTCAATCTGATGTTAAAGAACATTCAGAGCTTGCATGGATACTAAATTGCGTTACTCCACTTGGACAATTAAAACGAATGACTCAATTTAAAGATAAAACTATCAAATGCAGCTCAAATAATATCAACTTAGGATTGCTAGCATATCCTGTACTGATGGCTGCAGATGTTCTGTTATATCAAGCAGATTTAGTACCAGTTGGGGCTGATCAAAAGCAACATTTAGAACTAGTAAGAGATATAGTTAAAATAATCCATCATAAGTTTAATGATGATACCATTTTCAAGTTACCGGAACTATTTATAGATCATACAGCAGGAAAAATCATGAGTCTAAAAGATGGCAGAAAAAAAATGAGTAAGTCAGATATCTCTGATTTTAGTAGAATTAATCTAACTGATTCACAAGACGTTATTTTTAGAAAGTTGCAAAAAGCAAAAACTGATTGCTATACTCAAATCACATATGACCCTACAAGCAGACCAGAGATTTCTAATCTAATTAATATATTTGCTGCACTATCTAATAAAACCACTAATGATATAGTAAAAGAATATGAATATGCAGAATTAACTAAATTTAAAAAAGACTTAGCAATGTTAATTATTGATTGTCTTAACCCTATTTTGAAAGAATATAATAATTATATGAATAATTTAGATTATGTTAATCAAGTATTGATTACAGGGGCTAATCAGGCTAAAATAATAGCTGAAAAAACCATAACAAAAGTAAAACAAAAATTTGGACTACAAATTTTGTCAACATAAATATGATATCTAAATCTAAAACTAAATATGCTTTACATCGAGCTATTAAAGAGGCGATATTGAAAAAGTACAGCAAGAATAGCACACTTTGTAAATTCAAAATATAAAGATGGTATCACCGCTTTACATGTATCTTTGAAATATAAGAATCTACATATTGCTAAGATTTTGCTGAACAATGGAGCTAACGTAAACGCAAAAAATAATGATGGGCACACTGCTTTACCATCTTGTTGTTGTGTGAGTAGACCTAACCAATTGCTCAATTAGGCCCCTCCTCAGAACCGGACTTGCAGAATTACCGCATCCGGCTCTCAAAAATAAGATAAGCATTATGCCTTATTTGTTGTCTAGAACATTGAGACAATCTTTCCAATTTTAGGAAAATTTACTCTTTTAAGTATCTCGGTTAGTCTTTTCCAATTCATCTTACGTTTTCCTCCCATTCTATTAAACCAGTTATATATTGCCCGTTTACTTTGGTTGATAAATGAACTTACTCGTCTTTTATTATCAGATATACCATGATAGTTGATCCATTCACCTAATAACTCTAATGACTTGTGATAATGTTTGTGTTTTATCTTGCTTGTTTAGCTGACTACGCAAATATTTTCTCAGTCCTTTCAGTTTCTCAGTAAAACGATCTCTCCTTGAGGTATATTTTAGTCTCCATGTTATGCCAAATCTTGATTTTCTCCAATAGCAAGTAAATCCAAGAAAATTATAACTTGCGATCTTCCTGCATTGTTGGGCTAAATTTGCAGCATGGTCTCTACCAGATTTTATCATTTGTGATTTAGCTTCATTGATATTTAGCCCATACTTATTTAACCTTTTAGGCAAAACATCATAAAACCTTTTCGCATCTGCTTCCCTTTCAAAGACAAATACCATATCGTCGCAGTACCTCACCATTCCTGTTTGTCCCATTAAGTTTTCTTTGCTGATTTTTGCAAACCAGCTATCTATAACATAATGCAGAAAGACATTTGCCAGGATTGGTGAAACTATTGATCCTTGACGACAACCTTCTTTGTTAGTAACTATAGTACCATTTTCTATGATTGGTGTTTCAATCAGTTTCATAACTAGTCTTAGAAATTTCTTGTCAGATATTCTCTTTCTTAGAAATTCCATCAACTCACAATGCTTGATTGTATTGAAACACTTTGTTATATCAATCTCTACTATAGCCCCTTTATTGAAGTTATACGTAAGTCTATTTAACTCCCTTAAAGCGTCGTGTGCATTTAATTTAGGTCGAAATCCATATGAATACTTTAAAAGAATATTTGCTCAAACACAGAGTTTAGTATCTTGCTTACTGTAGACTCGATTATCTTATCTTCAAAACATGATATTACCAAAGGTCTTTTGCCTCCATCTTCTTTTGGAATTTCTGTTATTCGTGCAGGTTTAGCCTGATATTTCCCATTGCAAATTCTAGTAAGAAGCGAGAGCAGATTTGCTTTCAACTTCTTACCATAATCCTCTTTGGTTATACCATCTATTCCTATCGCTTTCTTGCTATCGAGTTCCTTATATTGTTCTTCTAATATCTTTAAATCAATGATATGTCCAAGATTATTAAACTTTATGTCTTGATTTAGATTATTAAACTTTATGTCTTGATTTTTCGATGATAGCAACTTTATACGCTCAAGTTTCGTTAACCATGTATTTCTGTCTATGCTGTGTACAGCCATTGTTTCCCTCTTGCATTCTTACTTTTCTGCTAACCCTTTGCTCCACCCACATTACTAGGTTTCATCACTACTATGGCTAACTCAGCCATCCTTACACCATCTCCAAAGCCTTATGTTTCATCACTTGTACTTTGAATACTTACTTAATTACGTAAGAGTTATAAGGACTTCTCAAGTTGTGTCATTAATCTTTACAAACTCGCTGACGCCTGCGACCCCGGTGGTTGAAAATTTTTGGATTTTTACTAGTTTGACCTCCAATCTTCTTTTGCCTACTATGTGCTAGAACATATCGGCTTCCACTACATCTCACTTTCAGGGCTATCACGTTCACCATTTGGTTTCGGCTCGAATGTTTCACTGTCTACGCTTTACTACTGTCGTTACCTTCAGCAGCACAAGACTCGCTATATGGTGGATCTAGCTTCTCCTTCCATAACTGGACTTTCACCAGTGAGATTAATTCACCTTTTCTCTTGACGCACCTAGCATACAGCTCACAGTATTTATTTAGCTCTATGGCAATTTCTCGTAATTTAAGGTACTTAGCAAGAGGTATAAATTCTTGCTGAGTTCTAATGACGATTTTTTGTCTTTTTCATAAGGTTTTATTGATACAGTCTGAATATTATGGAATCGCTCGAAAAGCTTAATTAATAATAGTTCTGTTTTATTTTGCCTATAAAATGTTTGAATCATTTCTCTAGAACTGATTTTTTTATTATCCTTAATCCTGGTGAGTTCTGAAACCTGTTCTGCAATTTTTTTACCAAATACCTTAACAATCTTTTCTTTAGTTAGTGTTGTGTCTTCGATGGTATCATGTAGTATTGCTGTAATAATCGTATCTGTTTCAAAGCTGTAGTCTGCTATCATATAAGCTACTTCTAATGGATGCATATAATATGGCTCTCCTGTATCTCGAAGTTGTTTGTCATGATATTTTTTAGTATAGAACATTACCTATAAGCAAAATTGGTCTTCTAAGGCAGATAGTATAAGTATGAAGATTTATATATGTTTGGCATAAAAATTTTTTTCAACCTATTTTCAACCTTTTGAACAAAAATTTGACTGTAATTTTATAAAAAAATTATTTTCTAAAACACCTACTATAGCTGTATTTTTGGAGATGAAAAATGCGCCCTGTAGTAATAGTTGTAATATTATTAAAAATAATAGTAACAATAATGACACAATATTTTATAACTTTATTGGAAATATCATTCCACCAGAATGGAGAAAGCTAAGTGGAGATAATGGAAAAGCATTAAGTAAAACATCTAAACAGCTTTTATCATTCATAGTATTTAGACTACATATCTATTACAACAAAGATATAGATGAATTACAGGAAAGTTATCAACTTTATGAAGATAAGCTGAATGTTGGTCAAAGAAGAGTTAGGCAATGCTTAGTAGAATTAAGAGATGCAGGTTTTATTGAAGTTGAAAATAGGACAATAATTAAAGACAATGTTAAGTTACGTAATGTTCCTTGCATAAAAATTCTGAAAAATTTTCAGCACTATAGTGAAAAAGGAAAAGAAGAAAATATAGCCTTACCAGAAAAAAAATTTCGTCCCAACATGAAAGAAATTTCAGGTCAACCTGAAACTTTTTTCAGGGACATATATAGATATATAAAAAAAATCTAAAATATCTAGATCTACTGAAGGTGAGTTAGTAGAGAATAACAAAAATGAAAATGAAGAACAAAATTTTCAAAATGTTGATGATTTTGAAAATGATATACGGACTTCAACTAAAAATCGCAATAAAGACATTGAATCACTAATAACAAAGATTCTCAAGTCTTCGAATGGTAAAAAAGAATGGTTCAAAAGGTACAGGCTAGAAGACTTTTACCCAACTAACACCAGAAGATGTAGTTACACTGCAACATAAGTCTGATAGAGGTTTTAACATATACTTTATCAACAAATTACTATTAAAGCTAGCAGATCAATATTCGAATTATCATTTTGGCGGTAAGGCATCAGTTCTAAACTATATGGCAAAAGCGTTAGCAAATGAATTACGAACTACTGATCAGGCAAATAGTGACAACTGTGGATTTGATAACGTAGAAAAATTTAATAAGGAAAAATATCTTGCGCAAATTGAAACAAGGACAAATCTTAGTAAGGAAAGCCAGTTGAAGCATAAAATTGCTGGTTCTTTTGAAGCAGCTATGGCTTATCAAATTTTGACTTCTTGTAGTTTTGGGCCAGCAGTTCGAACTAAGTTTTTTGTTAAGTTGCTTAAAAATATTACACTAACAGAATGTGATAGATCAAAGATATTACAAGCTGTACAAGATGTATATGGATACGACAAGAATTACAAGTTACACCATTTGAGCAACTCAAAACTGTTTCACAGAAACAAATCAATGAAGAAGAGTATCTCTTGAATCTGAGTAAACAATTGGACTCCAACTCAACTTGGTACAAAGTACGAGAATCTTTGATTAAAAGTTATGGTCAAGCTATCGATAAATCATGGTTTAGTCCATAAAAGTTGTAAATGAAGATAATGTTAATAAAAAAATATTCATTAAAGCTAAAACAGGATTTGCTGATAGTTACATCACAATCAACCATATGGAAAATCTTGCGCACGCTTTTAAAGCTCAAGGGTTTTCTTTTGAGTTAGTTAAGTTCGAATAATTTTAATAAAATTTAAAGAGTGATATGGAAAAAGATCTTGCAAAGATTGCTCCAAATAATATTTAAGCAGAGCAAATGATACTTGGGGCAATTCTGATTAACAATCGTGCGCTATATAACATTAACGAATTTTTACTGCCGGAACATTTTTATGAACCATTACATGGTAAAATATATAAGTCAATTAATCTCATTATTAGTAAAGGAATTAGTGCTACTGTAATTTCGCTCAAAAATATGCTAGGCAATGAACTCGCATTTGAGGAAATAGGTGGAGTAGATTATCTAGCTAAACTTACAACTTTAGCATTAAGTATAGTTAATGTTAATGAGTACGGCAAAATAGTATATGATCTCGCACTGCGGCGTTATTTAATTGAAATTGCAGAAAAAATAGCAACGAATGCATATTCTTCTACTTTAGCAGATACAGCTATAAGCCAGGTAGAAACTGCTGAATCTCAGTTATATGATTTGGCTTCAAGAGGAACTTTAAGTCAAGGATTTATAAAATTACAAACTTCTATCGAACTTGGAGTTTCTTTACTATATCTTCTTTCTATTCTGATGCAACTATTTTTTGATTTATGTTATATACCATTGAATAACTATAATACCTCTTAGTCTAATTATTACTAGATTAGTTGCAGTCTTACCATAGCTTACTTCTGTTCTATCAATAAACTTTTTGCATATTGTACTTATGCTATGCATTCTCTGAGTTTGTAGATTTTTTAGACTTTGAAAGTTTTATTGCATCAAAAATTGATAAAGCCTGAGTAACTACTGAACTACTGTCATTAATGTTTGATGGTATAATTACTGTATTAGTTTCTTTAGCTATTTTGGATAAAGCATCGATATACTGTTCTGCAATACGTAGCGAGACAGCATCACTTCCTCCTGTATTATTTATTGCTTGCGCAAGTCGCTCTATTCCTTCAGCTGTAGCTTTTGCAACTAGTAATATAGCTTCAGCTTCACCTACAGCTCTATTAACTTGATCGGTTTTTGCAGCTTCAGAATTTAAAACCACTTCTGCTTTTCCTGCTTCTGCTAGGTTGATTTGCGACTGCCTCTTTCCCTCTGATTCAAGTATTTGAGCACGTTTTTGTCTTTCTGCTGCTACCTGAAGCTCCATAGCTCGTAATACAGATTGTGGAGGGTAAATATCCTTAATCTCATATCTCATACACTGAATTCCCCAGTTTGCAGCTGCATGATTAATAGATGTTACAATAGCTATATTTAAATTTTCACGTTCCTCAAAAGTTTTATCTAGTGGAATCTTTCCTATCTCTGATCGCATAGTAGTTTGAGCTAATTGAGTAATCGCATAATATGGATCACTAACTCCATAAGAAGCTGCTACTGGATCTATAATTTTAACATATAGTACTCCATCAATAGATAAGCTAACATTATCGTTAGAAATAGCTGTTTGCGCAGTTACATCAATTGCTTGTTCCTTTAAGGTATGCTTGTATGCTACTCTATCTATCATTGGGATTATAAAATTTAACCCTGCAGGCAAAACTTTATGTAGCTTACCTAATCTTTCTATTATCCAAGCCTGTTGCTGAGGTACAATTTTAAATACATTAAATAGTATAATAACTAGTGCAACTAACACGAATATGTTGATACTTAATATCATAATTTTTATTTCCCAGAATTAATTAATTTGCTATTATACTCTAATAAATTATGATATATTGTCAAGGATATACAGTCCCATATCATATAGTTATTGCATACGCTTAAAAAGTTATTGTACAATATTTAATATATACTGAGTTATTTTATGCAAATCAACTTAGTTTCAATGATGATTTATCGTAGTATCTACCAAAGTAATTTTTAGATAGCAATGATTAATTTTAATCAAAAGTAAAAAATTTAAGTATGGACGGCTTTGAACTAAACAAAGTAGCTGCATCTATTTTATTAACAGGTGTAATAATAATGTCAGTAACTATATTAACTGATACTTTATATAAGCCACTTCTACTTCCTGCTAAGCGTGGTTATCATGTTGATGATATTAGCGATCAAGCTCAACAGGGTAACTTTAGTCCATTAGCAAAAGATGCTATATTCGAGCTTGATGAACAAAAAATTGCTGAATTAATAAAAAATGCTAGCTTAGAATCTGGTAGTAAGCTTTTCAAACAAAAATGCTCTTCTTGTCATACTAGTAATAAGGATGGAGTTAACAGAGTTGGACCTAATTTATATGATGTCGTAAATAGAATTAAAGCTACTTATCCAAATTATAATTACTCTGCTGCAATGACTTCTCAAGGTGGTAGCTGGGATGAGAAATCTTTGTTTTTATATTTACATAAACCAACTAAATACATTCCAGGTACTAGAATGTCGTTTATTGGATTACCTAATGCTAAAGATATAGCAGATGTAATAAAATTTTTAAAAGAAAATACTAATAAATAAGAAATGCTTGTAAAGATAACAATTATAAAAAGTACTAGATTTATTGCTTAATAGAATACTTTAGTAGGAATAGCATCAATCATAAACATAGTTTAAATAACATGAGCTTGATATAAGAAACATATCAAAATATAGGAAGCGAAAGTATTGCAGATTGTTAAGGTATATGTATAGTGTTAAACATTATACTTCCCTTGAAACTGATTTCAGAAGCTTTAAATTGCACAAAAATCAGAATCAATTAAAATACAATACGAGTTCGATATAAGAAGTATAGTGTAGTAGTAAGAGCTAGCTTTATACGCTCTAATTTAGAAGCATACAGTGCAAAAATTAATGAAATTGGCTAAAGAGATAAACAATTCACATGATTTTTGTAATGATAACCATGCTATTACCTTTAGTTTTGTTTCTGTCTTTACTTGAAAATCTGATGTTTTCATAAATCTTCCTAAAAACGCTAATTTAGGATAAGAAAAAGTTAGAAAGAGGTAATATACAAGGCTTGATGCTGTTTCAGCACCTTCTGATATAATTGTTACATTAGTGTTGTTCGCATTTTGTTTTGCGATTGTTATGAACGATCTACTGATTTTACTAAAGATCTTCAGTTAGTTAAAATATCTGCCTTATATCCTGTTTTCAAATTTAGATATACAGCCTGTACTATGGTAATTTCTCCTTTCACATTTTTTGCAAAAGCTGTAAATGCTGGATAATTTTCTCTCGTTTCTTAGAAGGTTTATTCTTGAATTTATTATATACATTGACAATTACAGTAAATCATATTATAAGCTTATGCTTATAATAATAAGGTGATTATTTATGAATATTAGCTGTAGTATTCCTACAGTGATAGCATGTTATCTCAAGCATAAAAACAATGGTTTAGAAGCTCTCAATCGTGATCTAACTACTAAGCTAAATCATGAATATGATGAGTTGCCGAATTCTAATTTATCTAATAATCAGATTTATGATGAACCATTAGCTTCTACTTCTTCTTATCAGACTAATATATCATTGATTCCTCCTATATATGCTATAATTCAAAAGAAAAACAAACTTTCCGATAATCAGATAGATAGTATTAACGGCAAAGCAAGTACTAACTCTACTACTGCTCTTTCTACCTTTGTTGAGAGTAATGATAATGATAGCGATAATACATATGATGATGTTGTGCATGATCAAGGAGGAAGTAGTAACAGCCACAATTATCCTAATAAAGAAAAAAATGAGGAACATTTTGAGTTACAAAAAAATCCTATTTATAATAGACCTCGTTCGAAACTGGTTAAGGTAGATCAAAATTATAAATGCCAGAGATCAAATTAAATCTATGTGAGTAGACCTAACCAATTGCTCAATTAGGCCCCTCCTCAGAACCGGACTTGCAGAATTACCGCATCCGGCTCTCAAAAATAAGATAAGCATTATGCCTTATTTGTTGTCTAGAACATTGAGACAATCTTTCCAATTTTAGGAAAATTTACTCTTTTAAGTATCTCGGTTAGTCTTTTCCAATTCATCTTACGTTTTCCTCCCATTCTATTAAACCAGTTATATATTGCCCGTTTACTTTGGTTGATAAATGAACTTACTCGTCTTTTATTATCAGATATACCATGATAGTTGATCCATTCACCTAATAACTCTAATGACTTGTGATAATGCCTGCGTTTTGTCTTGCGTATTTAGCTGACCACGCAAATATTTTCTCAGTCCTTTCAGTTTCTCAGTAAAACGATCTCTTCTTGAGGTATATTTTAGTCTCCATGTTGTGCCAAATCTTGATTTACCACAATAGCAAGTAAATCCAAGAAAATTATAACTTGTGATCTTCTTGCCTTGTTTGGCTAAATTTGCAGCATGGTCTCTACCAGATTTTATCATTTGTGATTTAGCTTCATTGATATTTAGCCCATACTTATTTAACCTTTTAGGCAAAACATCATAAAACCTTTTCGCATCTGTTTCCTTTTCAAAGACAAATACCATATCGTCGCAGTACCTCACCATTCCTGTTTGTCCCATTAAGTTTTCTTTGCTGATTTTTGCAAACCAGCTATCTATAACATAATGCAGAAAGACATTTGCCAGAATTGGTGAAACTATTGATCCTTGACGACAACCTTCTTTGTTAGTAACTATAGTACCATTTTCTATGATTGGTGTTTCAATCAGTTTCATAACTAGTCTTAGAAATTTCTTGTCAGATATTCTCTTTCTTAGAAATTCCATCAACTCACAATGCTTGATTGTATTGAAACACTTTGTTATATCAATCTCTACTATAGCCCCTTTATTGAAGTTATACGTAAGTCTATTTAACTCCCTTAAAGCGTCGTGTGCATTTAATTTAGGTCGAAATCCATATGAATACTTTAAGAATATTTGCTCAAACACAGAGTTTAGTATCTTGCTTACTGTAGACTCGATTATCTTATCTTCAAAACATGATATTACCAAAGGTCTTTTGCCTCCATCTTCTTTTGGAATTTCTGTTATTCGTGCAGGTTTAGCTTGATATTGCCATTTGCGAATTCTAGTAAGAAGCGAGAGCAGATTTGCTTTCAACTTCTTACCATAATCCTCTTTGGTTATACCATCTATTCCTATCGCTTTCTTGCTATCGAGTTCCTTATATTGTTCTTCTAATATCTTTAAATCAATGATATGTCCAAGATTATTAAACTTTATGTCTTGATTTAGATTATTAAACTTTATGTCTTGATTTTTCGATGATAGCAACTTTATACGCTCAAGTTTCGTTAACCATGTATTTCTGTCTATGCTGTGTACAGCCATTGTTTCCCTCTTGCATTCTTACTTTTCTGCTAACCCTTTGCTCCACCCACATTACTAGGTTTCATCACTACTATGGCTAACTCAGTCATCCTTACACCATCTCCAAAGCCTTATGTTTCATCACTTGTACTTTGAATACTTACTTAATTACGTAAGAGTTATAAGGACTTCTCAAGTTGTGTCATTAATCTTTACAAACTCGCTGACGCCTGCGACCCCGGTGGTTGAAAATTTTTGGATTTTTACTAGTTTGACCTCCAATCTTCTTTTGCCTACTATGTGCTAGAACATATCGGCTTCCACTACATCTCACTTTCAGGGCTATCACGTTCACCATTTGGTTTCGGCTCGAATGTTTCACTGTCTACGCTTTACTACTGTCGTTACCTTCAGCAGCACAAGACTCGCTATATGGTGGATCTAGCTTCTCCTTCCATAACTGGACTTTCACCAGTAAGATTAATTCACCTTTTCTTGACGCACAGATTATTGCTGACAAATATCGAAATAGACGTTAAAGATTCGGTCTTAGATTGAATTTGATCTCTGGCGTTTATAATATTTTGCACTACCTTAACCAGTTTCGAAAGAGGTCTATTATAATAATAACTGCCTTGAACAAAGTTACCTCTGTTGCGATGACGCATAAATCCTAATCTTACATCCATTCTGTGCCGATCTAATCTATAACCAATGCTAGCTTCTAATAGACTTCTTTCGAAACTGGTTAAGGTAGTTCAAAATTATCGCTGACAAATATCGAAATAGACGTAAAAGATTCGGTCTTAGATTTAATTTGATCTCTTGCATTTATAATTTTGAACTCTTTAACCAGTTTCGAAAGAAGTCTAATATATCGTAGTTAGTAGCAATACCAGCTGAAGATTTTAGATAAAATGGCGAAGTATCAATACTAACTTTAGAAGCATTGAAGTTTACATTATTATGCGCTGTACATATCGATGGTGAAGATAATACAACGAATGCTAACATAACAGCATAACACAGTTGTAAAAGTGATTTCAAAACAGCTACAACTTGTTTAGCAAAACTAAATTTCTCAATTTTTGCTAAACACAAGCAAGAACTATAGCTTGTGTTTTTGCTTATACACATGGTATTGATGTAAGCAAGGCAGTTTTATTGAGAAGATCTTTGTTATTTTTAATATGACCGTTGATTAGTTGTTCAATTTTTCTAATTTGTTTTTTAAGGAATTCAATATGCATTTGAATATTATTGCAATTGCTTTAGAAGCTTCTTCTAATCTATATCACCAAATTTTATGTTAATATCTCAAAACCAACATTGTAAATACAGGTTTTTTTTGCCTAAGAATACCGTACGATTTTTTTTAGTTATTCAAAAAAGCTAGTTACTTATCTGCAACACAGGCTATTAGCCTTGGTCTCACTACTGTACACTAGCTTTCTTTTTGCTATTGCTATAATTTTTATTTTATTACAATTTCACTTATTTTCATCATACAAGGCTTCCCTAAGTGTTTCTATCTTACATACATGCACATATAATCCCCAAAAAATCGCCATTACTTTTCAGCTTTAGCTTTGATATATATTTTCCTTTTCAGGTCTTGTAATTCTATTTTATCATTCGTCATTACCTTACTTGTTGTTAAAATAATGTTATCAGTATTGTGCCTTTGTTCCACAGGCGTTACTCTGCTTCATTGCTAATACATGCCACTCCGTCATCCTCTTATTTTTAATTCATTTCATAGTTTATTAGTTATAGAATCTACATTGTTCTAGAATCTTTCTTTCTGGAATTAGTAGGATTTCTACAGTTACTTAATGTCCTTATTATCATGCTGCCACTACTACTCAGCTATAGTGTTCAATTGTGTATCAGTTAGTTTTCAGTGAACATTCTGCTTTCGTTATACGGTCGCTCTAACTCAGACTTTGAGTCTTCGCATTTTCGGAGCCACTTATGCGTTTCATCTTTTTTCTTGTCCTAATCTGAAATTATTAAACAATTTGCTCAAAGTTTAGCTGATAGTTCTAAACCTTAAGCATCTTGTCCTTATTTTTATCACTTCTTAAGTATTGAGCATGCTTAATTGAGATCTATTATTTTTAACTGCAGTAATAATATAATTGATTCAATATCAACTTTCATAGAACTAACAAGAATTTGAAATCACTCAAAACTAGCAATGACAGGAGCATGATCTGAAGCTCTATGATTGTTTCTAGTATGATAATCAATATAGCAATCTGTAGCTTTTAGAGCAATAGAGATCGTACAAAGTATATAATCTATACGCATTCCTAAGTTACGCTCAAATGCTCCAGCTCGATAATCCCACCACGTAAATTTTTTTTGTCGCTGGTGAAATAATCGATAAATATCTATAAAATTATGATTTATTAACTTACGTATATATTGCTTTTCAGGCAAGGTAAAACAAGTTGTATTTTGTAACTCTATAGCAGAATAAACATCATTATCGTATGGTGCAACATTAAAATCTCCACCCAATATTATTGATTCACCTAAATTTTTACTACTATGTAAGTACTTAATAAATTTATCAATGAAAAGTAGCTTAATTTGAAATTTATCACTATTGACTTCTCCTCCATTTGGAACATAAATTGAAATAACTTTAACATATCCTACTTCAGTTAAACAATTTGCTTCAATGAATCTTGCTTGATCTGGGCAAGGGTTGCCCAAAAAAGTAAATTTTATATCTTCTAGAGGGAATTTTGATAGTATTGCAACACCATTGTATGACTTCTGGCCATTAATACTGAAATTATATTTATGTGACTCATTAATTTCTTGAAAAGGAAAGTTATGGCTTTCGCATTTGATTTCCTGTAATAAAATAATATCTGGCTGTATATCATAAATAAGTTGGTTTAGTTGATATGCTCTTGCCCTAATAGAATTAATATTCCAAGTTAAAATTTTTAGTTTACGGCTCATAATAATATTTAGTATATTTGTAACCAAAACTTTTTACAAGATGTAAGTTAGTATCATCTGTAAAACAAATAATGTATTTCTGCATAAAGGGTTATTATCTCGTTTGCAATTTATACTTTTTATCAATGCAAGGGTAGATTATATGGAACAAGAAAAATATATTAAAATGCTAGAATAGGATAAGTGAAAGTATGAAAAGTATAATACAGAAGAGGTATACAAAGAATAATCAGTTATTAAGAATAGATATTACAAAAGCATATTTGCTAAAAAGCAAATGTTAAATATAGAAACTAAATATTACATATAAAAAAAGCTTTAAAACATCTGAAGGCAAAAAAAGAAGAGAGATTAGAATTTCCGAATAAGATAAAAAGGTATAAAGACAAAGTAAAAGTTATTATCTTTATAGAAAAAGATAGGTATATATAACTATAAGCTACTATAAAACAGTTATGTTATATACTTTTCGAAAACCTATCTAAGTCATAGTAATAGCTAAACTATTATAACTGTTTTATAGCAGTTTAGCTATACTTAGATTATTTACCTACTTATTCTCCTGATTTAAATTCTATTGAGAAAAAATTGGTTCAAGCTAAATTAAGCAGAATGAAGAATCACTGTGACGTATACACCATTTTCGAAAAGTATATAACATAACTGTTTTATAGTAGCTTAGCTATATAGTCATTTACAATAGACCTCTTTCGAAACTGGTTAAGGTAGTTCAAAATTATTGCTTACAAATATCGAAATAGACGTAAAAGATTCGTTCTTAGATTTATTTTGATCTTTGGCATTTATAATTTTGAACTACCTTAACCAGTTTCGAAAGAGGTCTAATGAGGTTTGAGCATAGAAAAAAGCGATAATAGCATCATAAGATTTACCAACAGAATATTTTATACGCAAACTTCATTGTAAATGACTATATATAACAATCTGATGCATTTATGCAATAAAGAAGCGTTAACTAAATGTTACGAAGAACTTTCTGAAAAGAAAGCGGTAGTAACAAATTGCATAAAAAATAAATTACGGCTTAAGATTAATAACGCCAGATCATATAATAAAGGTAAAATATAAAAGGCTTAATTCAACCTAAAATTTACTATAAGCAAAGAGATTAATGATTAAACATTAAATCTAAAGTGAATAATATCACCATCTTGCACCACATAGTCTTTGCCTTCAATTCGCAAACGTCCGTGCTCTTTAGCTTTAGATTCACCATTATATTTTATATAATCTTCATAAGATATAACCTCTGCCTTAATGAATCCTCTTTCAAAATCAGTATGAATTATTCCTGCAGCTTGAGGAGCTAATGTACCTTTAACAATAGTCCAAGCTCGAGCTTCTTTAGGCCCAACTGTAAAATAACTATTTAAATCAAATAGCCTATAGCAAGATTTAATGATCTTGTTCAACCCAGTTTCTTGCAGTCCCAAAATATTCAGATAATCTTTTTTTTCTTCTAAAGTGCTTAAAATAGCAATTTCAGATTCAATACTTGATGAAATAATAATCATATCTGATTGACCTAATATATCGCTTTCTTGCACAGCTTTACACAAAGCGTTACCAGATACTGCTTCATGTTCTAGCACATTACAAACATATATTACTGGCTTAGTAGTAAGCAAATGCAACCGATCAAATTTGTGCCTTTTTTCGCGATATAATTGCAGATTTTTTACTGGCTGACCATTACGCAAAATTTGTTGTGCATGATATAACAGTTCTATTTCTTCTTTAGCTTTTTGATCGCCACCCCTAGATTTTTTTCCCAAGGCAGGCAATCTTTTCTCTATAGACTCAAGATCTGCTAAAATAAGCTCTAGCTCTATTATCTCAGCATCACGAACTGGATCAATACTACTATATATATGAGTAATATCTGAAATATCAAAACATCTTAAAACATGAATAATTGCATCTACATCCCTAATGTGAGACAAAAATTTATTACCTAGTCCTTCTCCAGAGCTAGCACCTTTTACTAAGCCCGCAATATCAACAAATTTAACATAGGTTGGAATAATGCTTTGCGAACCAGCAATATCAGCTAATTTTGGCAGCCTGGGATCTGGAACAGCTGCAATACCAATATTAGACTCAATTGTACAAAATGAATAATTTCCAACATTAGCAGCTTGAGTAGCAGTTAAAGCATTAAATAAGGTTGATTTTCCTACGTTAGGCAATCCAACTATTCCATATCTAAGTTCCATTTTTATCAATCAATTTTTTATCTTAAACATAAATTCACTGAATTGTTTTTGAACTGCTAGCTCAACATTTTCAGCAATTTTTCTTGCTATAGAATATAACACTGTTAATTCCTCAACTAAAAAATCAGATAAAACATAACTTGCAACTGATAAATGCTCAGAGATAGGTCTGCCAATACCGATCTTAATTCTTAAATAACTGTCACCAATTGCACTACTAATAGATTTTAGCCCGTTATGCCCTCCACTACCACCACCTACCTTTAACTTTACAATACCTAAAGGTAGGTCAATATCATCATGAATAACAATTATGTCGTAATTCTGCAACTTATAAAAATCCTTTATTAAGCAAACTGCTGTACCAGAAAGATTCATATAGGTTAATGGTTTTATAAAAATAATTTTTTGCCCTAAAAGCAATATTTTGGCAATGTCAGATTTATATTTAGTGCTTTTACTAAAGCTTAAATTATTATAAAATGCAATTTGTTCTAGAACAATATAGCCAGCGTTATGCCTTGAGTTTGCGTATTCTTTGCCAGGATTACCAAGACCTACTACCAACACTACTTACTATCAGCGCCATCTTCTGCTGTTCCTTCTTCCTCTTTATCCTGCTTACTAGATTTACCAATAACAGATGCAATGACATAGTCTGTAGTACTCTTTACTAAATTACAACCTTCAGGCAATTCTAGTCGTGATATTTTGATAGAAGCCCCGACTGAAACATTAGCAATATCACATTTAATACACTGAGGAATTTTATCTACTGGGCATAATAAATCAACATATCGCTTAACAATGTTCAAATAACCACCACGCTTAATACCTAACGACTTTTCCTTTCCTTCAAAAGAAATTGGAACTTTAACTTTTTGCATACTGCCATTCTGCTCAACCAATATAAAATCAATATGATTCATGAATTCAGTTACAGGATGCAACTGTACTGCTTTAGGCAATACTTTAAATCTTTGATCATCAACCTGTAACTGTATTACAGTCGAACTAAAAAAAGGCTTGCGATATAATTTTGCAACCTCTTTTTCTAAAGTACAAACATGGATTGGAGTAATTCCTTTTTTATATATTACTCCTGGAACCTTACCTTGGCGCCGTAAAGCTCGTGCTGAAGAAGTGCCAAAATCTGAGCGCAACTGCCCCACTAGTGTAAGCATTTCATTCATTATAATTCTCCAGAATTTTTAAATTATTATGATATAGTTAAGACTTAATAAATTCAAGTGATAATTCTTGATTATTACAGTATTTATTTCATTTTATGTTAAAATATTACTTACATTATTGAACAACTTGAGAATATCTAATTCTCTAATTTTCAAAATAATTAATTTTACTAATTTAATTCCATAAAATTTTGCTGCATCACTTAGTCTTCAGCTTCAACTTGCTATCATATACATTATTAAAAGATATAAATTATAACAAAAATTTCACAACTTACATTTTCATGCATAACCATTAATGTAACTATTGAACAAAAAGAAAACAATGACTAATCCAGAATATACTGATTCAAGAATATTGAGCTCATTATTAAGAGCAGACTTATCAAGTTTTATTAATAAAACTTTTAATACTATTAATCCAGGAACAACTTTTCAACCAAACTGGCACATTGACCTAATTGCAAGTTACTTAGAACGTGTAACCCATGGCAAAATTAAAAGATTAATTATTAATATACCACCTAGATCTTTAAAATCAATATGTGTAAGTGTAGCATGGCCAGCTTGGATTCTAGGCCAAGATCCAACAAAAAGAATTATAGTAGCATGCTATGCTCAAACTCTAAGCACAAAACATTCGCTTGATACTAGAGCAGTGATGGCATCTAAATGGTATCAAGAATTATATCCAAATACTCTCTTAAACACAAAACAAAACTTGCAATCGAAATTCATGACTACTAAGCATGGATTTCGTCTAGCAACATCAGTCGGAGGCAGCATAACTGGAGAAGGAGGAGAAGTTTTAATTATTGATGATCCACATAACCCAACTTATATTAATTCAACTAAAATGAGAAGTAAGGCTGTAGAATGGTTTGAACAAACTTTCTTAACTAGATTAAACGATAACAACAATGGCAAAATAGTATTAGTAATGCAAAGATTACATACTGAAGATTTAAGTGGATATTTATTAAAAAATACAGCTAATGTATGGGAAATACTTAAAATACCAGCTATAGCTGATAAAGAATATAGATATGACCTATTTCATAGCTGTATAACTATTAAGCCAGGAGATATATTACATAAAAACAGAGACAAGTTTAAAAATTTACAAATAATTCAAAATGAATTAGGAACATACAACTTTGCGGCACAATATCTTCAATCCCCTATACAAAAAAATGCAGGGCTACTCGAACCAAATATGATTCAATACTATGATCAATATCCTACGCACATTGATTTTACCGTACAAAGCTGGGATACAGCTATTAAAATCAATGATACCAATGATTATACAGTTTGTACAACATGGGGAATAAGTGGACAATATTACTACTTATTAAATCTATTTAGAGAACGTATAAGTTATCCAAAACTAAAAATTGTAGTAACAGATAATATTACTAAAAAGCATCACAGATATATTCTTATTGAAGATAAGGCTAGCGGTCAATCTCTAATACAAGACTTAAAATCACAAGGGATCACTAATATCTTGCCACAAAAGCCTAAATTGGATAAGGTAACTAGATTTACAGTTACAATACCATATTTTGAATCTGGTATTATATTAATACCAGGAAGTGCGTCATGGCTAACTTTATTACTTAGTGAGATTACTAGCTTTCCATATGGAAACCATGATGATATAGTGGATTCAATTAGCCAATTCATTAATTTTATTAAACAAACTAATACCAAAACTAAAGTATATATTAGAACAATATGCTAAAATTTTGCCCTTTTTTATAGCTATACCAATTTTTTATACACTTTCACTTTAACTATACTACTTGCTTTCAAGGTGATTAATAATTTTGAGTGTACATTAAATATTTTTTTGATATAGTTATCCTATAACATTTTAGATAATATGCTTATTATTAACTAAGTAACTAATTTAAAATAATTAAATCAAATACTATGAGCAGCAAACATAGTGATACTCCTCACGGATGGCGCAGATGGTTATTATCAACTAACCATAAAGATATAGGCAGTATGTATTTAATATTTGCCATTTTAGCAGGACTAATTGGAGGATTGTTCTCATTTGTTTTTAGATTGCAATTAGCAGTACCTGGAAGCAATTTTTTAGGAGGTAATTTTCAGCTTTTTAATGTATTAATTACAGCTCATGCTATAATAATGGTATTCTTTATGATTATGCCAGCTCTATTTGGTGGTTTTGGAAATTGGTTCGTACCATTAATGATTGGAGCTCCAGATGTTGCTTTTCCAAGATTAAATAATATTAGCTTTTGGCTATTAGTACCTGCTTTTATTTTGCTTATTGCATCAGTTTTTGTTGATGAAGGAGCTGGTACTGGCTGGACTCTATATCCTCCTTTAAGTAGTAGTTTAAGCCATCCAGGAGCTGCTGTTGACATGGTAATTTTTAGCTTACATTTAGTTGGCCTATCTTCTATCCTTGGATCAATGAACCTTATAGTAACAATTTTTAATATGAGAGCCCCAGGCATGGGATTATTACAAATCCCATTGTTTGTATGGTCAATACTAATTACTGCATTTCTATTAATTATAGTAATTCCAGTTCTAGGAGGAGCTATTACCATGCTATTAATGGATCGTAACTTCAGTACTTCATTTTTTGTTCCGTCAGGTGGTGGAGATCCAGTCTTATTTCAGCACTTATTTTGGTTTTTTGGTCACCCTGAAGTATATATAGTTATTTTGCCAGGATTTGGAGTTATTAGCCATGTTATATCAACTTTTTCTAAAAAGCCAATATTTGGCTATTTAGGTATGGTAGGAGCAATGATTGCCATTGGAGTAATCGGAACATTAGTATGGGCTCACCACATGTTTACGGTTGGATTATCACCGCAAGCCTTAATATTTTTTACTGCCGGGTCAATGATTATAGCTTTGCCAACTGGAATCAAAATCTTCAGCTGGCTAGCAACTATGTGGGGCGGATCAATTGAATTTAAGACTCCAATGCTATTTAGCATAGGATTTATTATATTATTTACTATTGGTGGAGTAACTGGAGTAGTATTAGCTAACTCATCAATTGATAGAGTATTACATGATACATATTATGTAGTTGCTCACTTTCATTATACAATGTCCTTGGGAGCATTGTTTTCAGCATTTGCTGGATTTTATTACTGGATCGGAAAAATATCAGGTCGACAATATCCAGAAATACTCGGAAAAATTCACTTTTGGATAACTTTTATCGGAGTTAATCTTACTTTTTTTCCTCAACATTTTTTAGGACTTGCTGGTATGCCAAGAAGAATTCCAGATTATCCTGATGCTTTTGCTGGCTGGAATATGGTATCATCCATAGGTTCTACAATTTCAATAATCGCTGCATTCTTTT
Organism: Orientia tsutsugamushi str. Boryong; assembly: GCF_000063545.1. Classification (NCBI taxonomy): domain Bacteria; kingdom Pseudomonadati; phylum Pseudomonadota; class Alphaproteobacteria; order Rickettsiales; family Rickettsiaceae; genus Orientia; species Orientia tsutsugamushi. The sequence continues at coordinate 1,739,565 of NC_009488.1, read as the reverse complement.
TTATCTACATAGCAATCTACACAATATTCTATGGTAAAAAATGCCCAGCTAATCCATGGGGACAAGGAGCTACAACTCTAGAATGGAGCTTAGAATCCCCTCCACCTTATCATTGCTTTCAAGAACCACCAAAAATGGAGAATGTCGATCACTAAGACAGAGTAATATGCTAAACTCACACAGTACACAAAGTACTCCTGTTAAAAATTTTCAAAATAAATTTCTAGTATTAACTTCTACTCCAAAAGATTTTTTATTGTTAATGAAACCTAGTGTAATGCTTTTAGCTATCTTCACTGCAATCACTGGATTATTTATCGCACCTAATAAAATTCGTCCTTTATTATCATTAATTGCAATTTTGTGCATTAGCACAGGAGCAGGAGCAGCAGGTGCTATCAACATGTGGTATGATGCTGATATCGATCGTATCATGAAACGAACACGTAACCGCCCTACTGTTACAGGCAAAATTTCCCCCAGTACCGCCCTTACATTTGGTATAATTTTAGCATTTTTTTCTGTATTAGTAATGGCTATATGCGTAAATTACATATCTAGCATTTTATTATTAATTTCTATTAGCTTTTACATTATAGTGTATACTATGTGGTTAAAAAGAAGGACTGCCCAAAATATTGTTATTGGTGGAGCCGCAGGAGCATTGCCTCCAGTAATAGGTTATAGCGCTGTTACTAATAGTATAGATACTACATGTTTAATGCTATTTTTAATAATATTTTTGTGGACACCAGCACACTTCTGGACATTATCATTATATTATACAAATGATTATAAACTAGCTAATGTACCAATCTTACCATTAGTTAAAGGCATTAATTATACCAAATACAGTATATTAGCATATACTTTTTTAACTGTTATTTCTGCTTCACTACCATACTTTACTGATATAGCAGGCTTGCTATATTTAATATGCTCTACTATCTCTGGAATTATATTTTTATGTTATGCTAGTATGTTATTTAATGATAGAAACAACATACTAGCTCGAAAAATGTTTAAATATTCAATAATTTACTTATTTAATATCTTTCTATATCTAATTATAGAATATTGTATAAAGCGTTTTATATTTCTTAACTAATCACTGAGCTGCATCATATATTAGTTAAGATTTGATCTAATATTCATATATTTTTAATTATAAATCTCTTATAGTTGTTTTGCTATGATTTTAAATAGCAAAGTTTATAACTATCTTAACTTTTATAATCATATTAATTTTTGCTGCAAAAGAATATTTTCAGCAATTTGTACTGCATTCAGTGCTGATCCTTTTCGCAAATTATCAGTACTTATCCATAAGCTCAAACTATTCTTTATATTTTTCTCTTTTCTTATTCTGCTAACAAAAACATCATTTTTCCCAGTAACATCAACTGGAGTAACAATATCTGAGCTTATATTACTCATACTATTCTTGACATTACTGATTAATTTAATACCATTAAGTTTTACAAGCAATGATTCTGCATCTTTCACGCTTAAATTATACTCAAATTCAACATTAACTGCAAAAGCATGGCTAACAAATGTTGGCACTCTTACACAGGTAATTGATATAGCAATTTGACGACCAATAATTTTTTGTATTTCGCGAATTATTTTATCTTCTTCATCACACCTACCATTCTCCATGATCATTCCTATCTGAGGTATAATATTAAAAGCAATCTGCTTAGGAAAAATTTGCGGAGTTAATGTTTCCGATTGTTCTAAATATCTATTTCTAGTTTGCATATCTAATTCTTCTATTGCATCTTTCCCTGCCCCTGAAGTAGATTGATATGTTGCAATAACTAATTTTTTAATTTTAGCAACATCATCTAATGGCTTTAGAACTAATATTAATGGGACTACACAACAATTCGGGCTAGATATAATACGCGAATCAGTTGTAATAGTATCAATATTTATTTCTGGTATAACTAAAGGAATATCACTCTTCAGTCTAAAATAAGATGACTTATCAATTACTTTTGCCCCTGCTGATACTATCTTTGGAACAATAGATTTTGCAACTTGAGCATTAACGCAAGAAAATACTATATTAATACCTCTAAAATCAAAATTTTTTATAGACTGAGTAACAATATTTTGTTGTCCAAAACTTATGTTATGTCCAATTAAATTATTAGATATACAATAAAGATGTCTTATTGGCAGTTGCCTTTCATATAAAATATCAATTAATAACCTACCTACATTACCTGTAGCACCTATAACTGCTATGTTAATTTTATTATTCATCACATTTATCATATACCAAACATACTAGAGCGTATTTTGAATAATACGTTTAAAATATATTAATTTAATTCAATTTTCTGATTTGAAATGATATGAGTATGAAAATGTGGAATTTCTTGCCCACCTCCCTTACCATTATGAGTTACTAACTTAAATCCACTTTGATCAAGTTTAAATTGTTTAACCATAGAGTTAATAGTAGAAAAATAATGGCAAATATCATCAGGCGATGCTTTAGAAAGAAAATCGCAATAATCTATATATTCTCCATTAGGAATAACCAGTATATGGGTTGAGGAAATTGGATTAATATCATGAAAAGCTAAAATCTTATTATCTTTATATACTATATTAGCACTTAGTTCATTACGAAGAATTTTAGCAAAAACATTATTTCTATCGTATGAAAAAAATTGATTTACTATACTCATAAACTATATTCTTATTGTATTTAATTAGCGGTACTTTAAATTTTAGCAAAATAACTTATTAGATACAAGCAAATCAAGAATACATGCTATAGCTATTATTTTTAATACTGTAATATCTAACAAAATCCTTAGTTAAATATAATAAAGAATAAGCAAGAATGTAGTTTATTTATACTTTAATTTTACTAGCAATAAATGTTCCAAACATAACCAAGAACTTAAACTATCTTACTTGCTACCTACCTTTTATCATTTGCACACTTGATTCTAACTCACGCTTTATTTTTGCTACATGTCCTTTAGGTATTATCTTAGTATCAAGTTTTAGCTTTTCGCTCTTTTTCCAATCCTGAACTTTAGATTTATCATCTAGCCACCAGTAATACTTATTATTAGCTGATATACTAGAACTGATCCCACTAGCAGCAATATGAGCTTTAATAACTGGATCAATTTTAGGATCTTGTAAGCAAGATTCACGCCAAGATTTAACAATTTGATTTTGTAGATTTGATGGTAGTGAAGAATTTTCTATGAAATCAGATTTATGATATTGTTTAACACACTGAAGTAGTTTTTCTTTAACAGGCAAAAGTAACGGTTTAGTTAAATATGCATCACAATTATTGATTGATTCAAAAAAGACTTCATATACTATAGATATTTTATCATCTATGCTTATATCTTGCCAATTCATACTTTGCCAATTTAATGGCAGTACCTTCCTAGATATATCTCTAAGTTTGGATTCGAAGAATGTATCGTTACATCCATCTAAAAATACATCTCCAAGTAACGCTCTTTTAGTAACAGTATTGTATCCTTCGCCATGTTGCACATCACTTAGATAAAATTTTACTTCCTCACTCCCATTACTACCAATAGCAGCTTCAAAATCTATTATTGCTTTAGACCTCTCTGAGTTTAATTTTATTAAACCAGCATTAACACAATTTCTAGCATGTGATTCTGCTAAAAAGCTTAGACCTTCTTCATCGTATAAAAGCCTACTATTGTTTACGGGCAAAAATTCAATATTCTGTAAATTTTGAATAGCTGTGCTATTGTCAACTCCTAAAATATGGTTTACATTGCATTGAAACATGCTAAGAAAATTTTCTTTCGTAGAAAGCGATGCGTCATATTTTTTTAAAACAAAATTATCTACATTTTGCAATTTACCTACAACTTTTTCTAACATTTCTAGCTTACTTGAGTATGGAATCATAGTAATAAAATCATATAACTCTCTAAATATATCCTCAGAAACATTATCCCTTAATGCCTCTCGAATAGATCTAGTAGTACAATTACCATAGTTCTGCTGTGAAGATACTACCTTTTTCGCATTTACAGGGGCCACTGATAGATTAACATCATTACTCATAGTATCCATATCTACAATGGCCATCTGATTTAACATCATAGATTTTATTGGCTTTTCAGACTGATATGGCTCACCTGTACCCATCTGATGCAATATCATAGATTCTATTAACTTTTTAGACCGATACGAATCGTCTATAGTATATTTGATTCCAGAATATAATTGTCTGTTATAATCAGTAACACCATTCATTTTCAATAGCTCATCTAAATTTTTAATCTCCATATTATCAGTATTAGATCCAAATCCAGCATTATAAATAATTCCACAATAATTGCCTGCATTATTCTTAATGCATTTTAAAATTGCTACATGTTGAACACCGTAAAACCAATTGCAAGCTACATATACTATTCCCTTAGCTTCTAAATCATTTATTATTTTTTCTGCTAACTTAATTCTGCATTTGCGCTCAAGTTTTGATTCAGTATAAGATATTAAAAGTTGCTGTTTAAACATTTCACCAAGATGAGCGCTAAATTCTTTAAGTTATGCACAATCTTTATTATATACAACTTGATAGCAATCAATAAGACATTTATATCCGCATAGTGTACTCCAAAAAACGCTTCCAGGTGTATCTGCATGATCTTTATTACCTGAACGGTCAACAGATTCATAGTGTTGCACTTTATTTATTTCATAACAATAGTCTCTAAAGCTTTTATATATTTCTTCTGCCCTATCTTTAATACACATATTTTCCTCTTTTAAATCTACAGTAACGTATATTAAATTCAATTCTCCTTAAATACAATCATTAGTTGTACTACAATGCAGCATAAATTAAAAAGATAGTTGCATTAGAAATAAAATACAGTAAAGAAAAAATAAAATAAGATGAAAGTATGTATGTAGTATATTATAGTCATTTATAATGAAACTTATTAGCACATGCGAAGAGTAAGTATGATAGCTGATCTTTATAATGATAAAGTTATTGCTCATTTAGACAAATAGTAATATTAGGTAATATAAGTTTTCATAAAACAGTTGTCGTTAAGTCTATGATAGAATCAGTATGGTGTAAATTATTATATCTTCCAACTTATTCTCTAGATTTGGATCTAATTGAGTATTATCAGTTTAAAGTTAAAGATGACATACACAAAGTATCTTACTTATTTAACAACTTTTTTGATGCTGTTTTTTACACTTTACAATGTGTAATTACATTTTCGAATAGAGCTATATATAACTTACATCTTAGGCATCATATTTAGTTCTCTTTTATTATTCTTGAGATTTTTGCGCTCACATTGTCTTTTTTGCAGATATCTTTTTTTCTATTGCTTATATCAAACTGTTGTTAAACTATTATGGAAATTCTTATTCTTCAGATATATCTTATATCGAACTTAGGTCATAAATAACTTGTATCACCCTATATAAAATTAATTTTATGTTATTTGCCATTGAGGAATGCTAAGTTTTATTTTAGCGCTATCTACTGTAATTTCTTGTTTAGTAAAAATATTATTTTGATCGCTACTTTCTCTAATTAATGCTATACCTTGTGTATAGTAACTAGAGCACCAGTAACCTATAATATTGCTATTATGCATAATTGGAGTTTGAGGTGCAACATTAAGTAAATTTTCATCGCTAGTAGCATGATATATTTTTTTTCGTACTACTCCTTGAGATTTAATTCTAGATATTAATTCTTGTCCTATATAACATCCTTTAGAATAACTTATAGCATTTAATCTATCAGCACCATACTCAGGAGGAATGGCTTTGTTAGATGGTATATCAATTTCTCCATCAGGTATTGCAAACTTATATTTATCAACTAAATATACATCAGTATTTGAATTAACTAAGTTACAAGAATGTAGTTTTTCAGTTAACAATCTAAATCCCATTTGATTAAATCTAGGATCTCGATATTGAGTTACTAATTTTGCAGTATTAAGATTAAGATGATGTAAGTTACTATCATTTATATAAAATTGGCTATATATTACATCATAGAAGTCACTTACATCATTGATTTGCACTTTTGATCTAAGCTTGAACATATGCAATTTTGATAGAAGAGCATTTTTGATACTCGCTAAACAATCAATAAAAAAAGTGTTATGATTATTGATAAGGAAAAAATCAAATAAAAATCTACCTTGAGGACTTAAAATCATAGAATACTTAGCTTCCCCATTTGCTGCAGGTATAACATTTGTGGTAATTCTTAATAAAAAATTAGATGCATCGCAACCAGATAATTCTAAAATTGCTCTGTTATTTAATAAATGATAACTATGCATAAGTTTAAGTGATTTGATATTTCAAATATTAAGAATCAATTATGCTATAAATTTTTTTATACTAAAAAGTACATTAACTATTATAGTCAGAACTGACAAAAAAACATCAAAATAATTACTTTTAAAGCCAAAGGTTAATATTAAGAAATATGTTAGCCATGAAATACTATATTTAACATGTGATGTGAAGTTATATATATGATTGTTTGACTATGAGAATAGGACAAACCTGTTGTTCTACGAACAGAAGTCTAAGTTGTACATACAATGGAGTGATCCTATGTATGAAGCTATCATGGCAATGTCTACAGTTTGAAAGAGATATCGTGTAAAAAAACAGAAACAGAAACCCAATAAAAATCTCTATTGATAAACTAACAGAATATGTGTCACAATATAGTGATGTGTATAAACATGAAAGAGCTAAACGACTAGGAGTAAGTAAGTCAGGTATAAAAAAACTATAAAACATCCTAAGGCAAAAAAATAAGAGAGGTTAAAATTTTATGATAAGATAAAAAGGTACAAAGAAAAGGAAAAATTATTGTCTTTACGGATGAAAGTAGGTTTGTTCATAGTACACCTAGAACTTACGGATATTTAGCAAAAGACATGAGATGTTATTAAGTTTATGATTTTCATACATTAAAGAGAACTAACTTTATAGGAGCATTAGTAGATAATTTTCTGCTAACCGTTTTTGACTGTAATGTTAATACTGCTATTTTTAACTGTTGGATAGAGCATGATTTAATTTTGAAATTACCTAATAATTCTGTAGTTGTAATAGACAATGCAAGTTTTCATAAAAGTCAGCATTTAAAAACCATGATAAAAAAAGATAGGCATATATAGCTAAGCTACTATAAAACAGTTATAATAGTTTAGCTATATCACAAATAATAGGCTTGCCATATTTCATTCATCAGAGATATGACCTTCTATATACCAGGAAACTTGCATTTTTTTAAGAAAGCGATAAATCTATTCTTACAGCTAGGCTTTTCAGCTTTATCCATATAATAGCTTTTATCTGGAGTATCTGCTTTTGCCTTTACAATATTGTCTACATGAAAATTTACTTTCGTTTAACCAATTTTAACTTTATCCTGCCCCTATTTCCTATCTAGATCAGTAACTCTTTAGTAGGATTTTATTCCTCTTAGTACAAAATCGTTGCTAATCTTGTATCTCAATAGCGGTAACTTAGGTCTAAATGCTACCTTGATACATCTCTCTAGTTTTTGTTTGAGTAAAACCTCATGTCGCACTTTCTCATAGCCAAATATTTATATATAGTCATTTACAATGAGGTTTGAGATAGAAAGAAGCGATAAAAATTAATAGAATCTGTTGGTTATAAAGTTATTTTTTAGCTACCTTATTCTCCAGATTTAAATCTGATAGAAAAGTTTTGGGCTAATATGAAGATGTGGATTAGAAATCAAATTACTCAATTTGCTAAATCTTATGAATCTATTATTGCTTCTTTCTATGCTAAAACTTCATTATAAGATTATACATATCCTCACATTTCACCGTTTTCATAATGCTTAAGCTTTCACTATAACAAAAAATATGATAATAAATGTTGCGTTAAAGTACAATATAATATATAATCCTCTCGTGACGCCTAGAAGTGTTAAGTCATAGAATGTATAGTAATTTAGTATTTTAAGTCTCTAGTTACATTAATCACTAAATATCTCTAGTAGCTCGCAAGTACTAAATTAATTAAAGGTTTTTTATGGCAACAGGTATAGTAAAGTGGTATAATTCTGTCAAGGGGTATGGATTCATTCAGCCTTCAGAAAAGGTTAAAGATGGCGGAAAAATGGAAGATGTTTTTGTGCATGCTACTGCAGTAGTAGCAGCTGGAGTAGCTGATCTTAAGGAAGGGCAAAGAGTAAGTTTTCAGATAGGATCTCAAAAAGGTAGAATTTATGCTACAAATTTAGTGCTAGACTAAAAGTTATCATCTTTTTAGATATTTATTTATGTAGTTTATAAATGTTGTTTCTACATGTTATAAAGTTGTATGTGTTATAACTAATAATCAAGATAGATAAATTAATATGCGATATAGTTAAAGCAGTTGATTACAAAGTAGTTTAACTGTCTTAACTATATTAAAGGTTTTGTTTAAAGGTCTGTTTATTAGAGTTTAGCTCAAGGCATAGTTAAAGTATATACCAAGATTAAAAACAAGTAAAAAGAACAGAAGAATTACTTTTGTATACATCATCAAATTCTATCAAAGCTTTAGTTTTTTTGACTTGTTGGTAGTGTTGTTATTAATATTACGACTTGTTCAGTTTTTAATTTCTTAAATTAAAAAAATCTTTCTATATAATTCGTTGAATAATTCAGTATCACAAATGCTGTGAAGGATTAGAGGAGCTATATTTTTTTATTAATATAGTTGGTAACAAAGTAATATTGCTATTATCTCGTTCCCTAATGGAAGATCTAGTGAAGTTATGGTAGTTTAGTTATCCACGTTTTTCCATCACTAACGACATCAAACATAACGCGCGCCATTTCCAGTATTATGCTTTCCAGATAACTTCATATCATTTTGAGCTCCATTTTTAGGCCTTGTAATTCTATAGATATCTTTATCATTCGTACTTACATCACTTGTTGACTATGCTGTATTTTGTTATCAGTAAGATGCACTAGCTGTATTTGCAACCATCATTTGCTTATCTCATTTCAAAGTTTCATCAAATTCTCTTGTAATATAGCACGAACGTAGGAAATAGGTACATAATATGCTAATATGAAAAGAGTATAAAAAATAATAGATAAATAATGGCAAGAAGATACAGTTATGATTTAAGAATGAAGATATTCAAAGCGGTAGATGATGGACTATCAATTGTTAAAGCATGTAAAATATTCAATATAAGTCGTAATACGATATATAGATGGAAACATCTTAAATGGGAAACAGGAGATATTAAAGCAAAACCTTATGGACCAGCAAAAGGTTATAATGCAAAAATAGATCTCAAAGAATTTGAGGAGTTAATTATCAATCATCATGATAAAACAGCTAAAGAATTAAGTATTATACTAGGTAATAGATTACAAAGAACTAGAATAAATTATTATAGAAAACTACTAGGATACACTTATAAAAAAACTCATCTTCATCCCAAAAGGGATACTGTGTTAAGGAATGAGTTTATAGAGAAGATAAAGCAAATTTCTAAAGAAGATCTAGTATTCATTGATGAGTCAGGAATAGAGGATAATGCTTGTAGAGAATATGGATGGAGTATAAAAGGTACTAGATGTTATGGCAATAAAGCTTATCAATATAAATCCAGGGTCAGTATGATAGCAGGGCTTTGTAATAATCAAATTATAGCACCAGTAATATTTGAAGGAAATTGTAATAAAGAAATATTTACAACTTATGTAGAAACTATATTAATCAAAGAATTGCACCCTGGACAAATAGTAATTATGGATAATATCAACTTCCATAAGAATAATACAATTAAAGTATTAATAGAATCGGTGGGCTGCAGTATTCTATTCTTACCTACATATAGTCCAGATTTAAATCCTATAGAACATTATTGGTTTAAGATTAAGAACGAAATAAGAAAAGTTACTGCTCAATTCAAAGATATTAGCATGACTGTAGCACACGTAATGCAGTTTATCTGATTGTACCTATTTCATACGTTATTGCTATAAGACCATAACAGAAATTTGATTACTTTCTATGCGGAATGATGTTTCAACTCATATCTATCTCATTAAAATATTGTTTACTGATAAATCTTCAAAAGTATATCACATAAATAAGTTAAAGCAAAAGGTGGAAAATAGGTAAAAAATCTATGAAATTGGGAGCTAATTTTCGATCTAAAGGTTGAACTGATGATCGAGAAAAGTACGCAACCTAAGATCAATCAAGGAATTTTCAAGTTATATGCATTATGAACAAATTAGTACAAAAAATTTGCTATAAAAAGCATAATATAGATTAGCTGTTTGATTAAGTGTAATACTTTAATAATAAACATTAATATTATGTGATAATTATGCCTTCAATATCATTAAAGTTAACAAAACTATCACTAAGTAAAATTGAAATTTCTGAAGAAGAAACATTAGACTTCTTTCGAAACTAGAGAATGATGTAGAATGGTGTTATAAATAACTGATTTGAGGCAATAATGAAATTCGATCATATTAAAGAGTTAAAGGATGAAAAATTTTGTCGATTAACAGGAGTAAGGAAGGGAACATTTTCAAAGATGGCGGATATTTTGAGGAAAGCTGATGGTCTTAAGAAATCAAAAGGTGGGCGTAAAAATAAGCTCAATTTGGAGGAACAGTTGCTGATGGTGTGAATACCTTAGAGAATACCGTACTTATTTCCATATAGGTCAGAACTATGGGATTAGTGAAAGTTCAGCATATAAATCTGTAAAATAAGGCACCCTAGTTAAACACCTAAACTTTGCTCTTCCAGGTCGTAAAGCTATAATGAAGAGTGATATGAATTATGAAGTAGTCTTGATTGATGCTACTGAGACTCCTATAGAAAGACCTAAAAAAAACAAAAATTCTATTATTCATGATGAAAGAAGAAAAGGCATACACTAAAAACTCAAATAGTGGTAGACAATAGACCTCTTTCGAAACTGGTTAACGTAGTTCAAAATTATTGCTGATAAATATCGAAATAGACGTGAAAGATTCGGTCTTAGATTTAATTTGATCTCTGGTATTTATAATTTTGAACTACGTTAACCAGTTTCGAAAGAAGTCTAATAAAACGCACCAAGTAATATGTACAGATTTTTCTAACGGTAAAAAACATGACTTTAGATTATTTAAGAAATTCAAAATTCTTATTCATCCTAAGGTTAAAGCGATTACTGACACATGATATCAAGGTATACAAAAAATTCACAATAATTCTGAATTACCAAAGAAAAAAGCAAGAAAAAATCCTTCTTCCAGAATTTAACATATGATTATTAGCTCATAAATACTAAGATAACAATGCTCTTTAGTTTACTGATTCTATTTAATATACACTTATATAGTTTTTTACAATTACTTATCTTTTATAATCCGCTAGTTGTTTAATGCCTAAATTAATTCTTTCCTTTTCTACATCAACTGCAAGAACCATACACTCTATTTCATCACCCTTAGTATAATTTTTTAGTGAATTGCTATTTGTATCTCCATGTTTAAGAATATCAGATTCATGTATCATTCCATCTATTTGATAGGTCATTTCACCAATTTCATATTCCTTACCATCAATTTCATATTTTACTGCATTAGTAGTAACAGACAACGCTACAAACATTCCAAAATTAGTTATATTACGTAACGGAGCTCTAATCACAGTTCCAACTTGATATTTTTCAGCTAAAACCTCCCATGGATTAGGCTTACATAACTTTAAGCTTAATGAAATTCTATGTCTTTCTTTATCAATATCCAAGATTTTAAATACAACTTCTTGACCAATAGTTAATGATTTTTTAGGATTTTGATTGATTTTTTCCCAACCAAGATGTCCTGAATGGCATAACCCTTCTAGATCTTTGGTTACCTCAATAAATGCACCATATTCTGCAATACTTTTTACCTTGCCAACTTTAATATCACCTATTTGCAGGCTGTTTTCAATATCATCCCATGGATTAGCACTTAATTGCTTCATACCAAGTGAAATTTGACCAGTTGATATATCAATACCAATAACTACAACTCTTACTTGCTGGCCAATCTGTAACTCTTCACCAGGATGATTAATCTTACGCCATAAAATATTTATAGAGTGCAATAATCCATCTACTTTTACATCAAATGTTAACTCATCAGATCCAGTAAGCTCAATAAACGCTCCATAATAAACGATACTCTTTACAACTCCATTTAGTATCATGCCAACATGTATTTTAGATAATACCTCTTGTCGTATTCCAGCCCTAGCTTCCTCTAAAACAGCTCGTCTTGATACTACAATATTACCTAGCTTCTTATCCATTTTTAAAATTTGAAACGGCTGTACTATATTCATTAATGGAGTAATATTCTTAATAGGACGCCGCACGTCAACTTGACTTCCAGGCAAAAATGCAACAACACCAGAAAGATCTACAGTAAAACCGCCTTTTACTTTACCAAAGATAACACCATCTACTAGTGAGCCATTTTTTTGAGCTTCATCAAGTACAGACCAAGCTTCTTCTCTTAAAGCTTTTTCACGGCTTAAAACTGTGCAACCATTACGACCTTCGATTTTTTCAACATATACATCAACTAGATCTCCTATCTGAGGTAGAGGAACATCGCTAGCAAGCTTAAATTCTGATAGAGGAATTCTACCTTCATTTTTTAATTTAATATCTACTATAACCACTTCATCATCTATCTCTACAACCTTGCCCTTAACAACAGTACCAGCTTTTATTTGCTCATTAGTTATTTTATTAAATAGTTCATCAAAATTATCTTGAACTATAGATTTACTAGAAATAGTAGGAATGAATCTTTGTTTTAGATTTATTTGTGTCATTATATTAATTTTCAAAATAATTAGATTGTTACCTGTGCCTAAATTCACAACCTTAGATTAAATATATATTATAAACTATTATTATGGCACCTAATAATTCATTATTTATTGTGTATAGATTAAAATTATTTTACACTATATCTACTAAACTACTATAACACTAAGACATTTATAGAATAATTGCAATTTTATGTTAACTATTACATCAAAAATTAAAAAAATTCAAAAAATAAAGCTATTGAGCTATTCAGCAATCTTATTTTTTATCTTTAGCCTGAATTTTTTCTGCTATACTTCGAGACACTTGCTCATAGTGAGAAAATACCATGCTATATTGAGCTCTTCCTTGGGATAAAGATCTCAAAGTACTAACATATCCAAACATTTGCCCAAGCGGTACATAAGCATTAATAATTTGAGTATTACCTCTAGGCTCCATACTTTGAATTACACCTGATCTACTATTAAGATCACCAATAATATCTCCCATATATTCATTTGGAGAAATCACTTCTACTTTCATAATAGGACCAAGTAACTTAGGGCCTGCTTTTGTTATTCCTTCCTTAAATGCATTTTTTGCAGCAATTTCAAATGCTAACACACTAGAATCAACTTCATGAAAACTACCATCAATTAATGTAGCCTTAAAATCTATTGTAGGATAACCAGCTACAACACCAGATTCTTTGATTTCTTCTAATCCTTTTTCTACACCAGGAATAAATTCCTTAGGAATAGCTCCTCCAACAATCTTACTTTCAAATTGAAATCCTGCCCCTACCTCTAAAGGCTCAAAAATAATCTTGACACGTGCAAATTGGCCAGCGCCTCCAGTTTGCTTTTTATGTGTGTAATCCACTGTATAAGATTGAGTAATAGTTTCTCTATATGCTACTCTTGGCGCTCCAACATTAGCCTCAACTTTAAACTCCTCCTTCATACGATCAATAATAATCTCAAGATGTAGCTCCCCCATACCTTTAATTACCATTTGATTCGTTTCAGAATCTACAGTAAAAACTAATGAAGGATCTTCAGCTGCTAATTTTACTAAAGCAGCTGATATTTTTTCTTGATCTGCTGGAGTTTTTGGTTCAACAGCAAGCTCAATAACAGGCTTAGGAAATTCTATTTTTTCTAAAATAATTTGACTATCTAAAGAACAAATAGTATCTCCAGTGGTTGTGCTTTTTAGACCAGTTAGTGCAACTATATCTCCTGCTACAGCTTCCTTAATATCTTTGCGATTATTGGCATGCATCAATAGCATACGGCTGATACGCTCTTTCTGATTTTTAGTAGTATTAATAACAGTGCTTCCTGTTTGCAACTTTCCTGAATATATTCGAATAAACGTTAATGATCCTACAAAAGGATCATTAATGACCTTAAAAGCTAATGCAGAAAATTGTTCATCGACACTTACTTTTCTACTAATTTCTTGTTCTGTTTTAACATCAACAGCTTTAATACTATTCACATCGTTAGGAGAAGGTAGATAATCTACTACTGCATCTAGCAAAGTCTGAACACCCTTATTCTTAAATGCGCTACCACAAAGTACAGGAACAAATAGTCCAGATATTGCACCCTTTCTAATGCATTTTCTAATATCTGCTTCAGACAAATCTTCATTTGAAACATAAGAATTAAATATTTCTTCATCAACTTCTACTACTGTTTCTAACAATTGATGTCTATAATCTTCCACCATAGCATGCATGTTACTAGGAATACTATGGTACTCATATTTTGCTCCTAAATCCTCGTTACTCCAAACTATAGCTTTCATTTTTACTAAATCAATCACACCTTTAAATGTGTCTTCAATTCCAATAGGCAACTGTATCACTAATGGCTTAGTACCTAAACGATCCTTCATCATCTGAACGCATCGAAAAAAATCTGCTCCAATTCTATCCATCTTATTTACAAAGCAGATTCTAGGAACAGCATATTTATCTGCTTGACGCCATACAGTCTCAGATTGAGGCTCTACTCCTGCTACACCATCAAACACAGCAATCATGCCATCTAGCACACGCAACGCACGCCCTACTTCAATAGTAAAATCTACGTGTCCAGGAGTATCAATAATATTAATTTTATATTCTTGTTCTTTTTGACTTGCTTGTTCTGCACAATCATCTTTTTTTATCCAATGACAAGTTGTTGCAGCAGATTGTATCGTAATTCCTCTATCCCTTTCTTGCTTCATATAGTCCATGACAGTAGTACCATCATGAACTTCTCCTATGCTATATGAAACCCCAGTATAATATAAAATTCGCTCAGTAGTTGTTGTTTTTCCAGCATCGATGTGTGCGCCAATTCCAATATTTCTTACGTAAGATAACTTATGATTTTCTGACATAAATTAATTACCTCTGGACCTCCTCTTAGTGATTAAATGAGAAAATGCTTGGTTAGCCTCTGCCATTTTATGATTATCATCCTTTTTCTTAACTGCTCCACCTCTGCCATTTGAAGCTTCATATAATTCTTCTGCTATTTTCTGCCACATAGACTTTTCAAAAGTACGATTAGCAGCTGAATTAATAATCCATTTAATAGCTAAAGTGTAACTCCTTAATTCATTAACAGGAGAAGGAACTTGGTAAGTAGCCCCACCTATTCTTAATGATTCAACTTGAAGAGATGGCTTAACATTATTACATGCAGATTCCAAAACCTCAAAACCATCAGCTTTATATTTATGCTTAATATGCTGAATTATTTTATCAAGCATTTTTTCCACCAGCTCCTTGTTACCATGATGTGTAAGTTTATTAATCAACTTACTAGCTAACATTATTTGATTAGGTGTAGCAGCAGATATGCTTTGATATTTATTGCTTGGTAATGACTTTCTTTTTACTTCCGTACAACGACGTGACATACTATATTTCCTAAATTAAGATATTACTTTGGACGCTTAGTACCATACCTTGAACGACCTTGTTTACGATTTTTAACTCCCTGAGTATCATAAACACCACGTACAATATGATAACGCACACCAGGCAAATCTGGAACTCTCCCCCCCCTTACTAACACTGTAGAGTGTTCCTGTAGATTATGTCCCTCTCCAGGAATATAAGCATTAACACAAGTTCCATTTCTGAAACGCACACGTGCCATTTTTCGTAAAGCGGAATTAGGCTTTCTAGGTGTAATAGTTTTAACTAAAACGCATACCCCTTTAGCAAAAGGATTCCCATTTAGAGCTGGTGATTTAGAAGCTCTAATTTTAGATTTACGGCCACAACGCACTAGTTGATTATTTGTTGGCATTAATCTTAGCTCTCCAGAATATATAATTTAATATATTAATTAAAAATTAAATTCAAAAAGTATTACTAACTTTAAAGAATTCATGATAAGTATAAATAACTACTTAGGAAAGAAACATATCCAATTATATTGAAAAAATCAAGTAACTTTAAAAGAATTTTATTTACATAGTGATCACTAAGTTATTGATCACTATGTAAATTTCCATACAATGGAGTCATGTTTACTTTTTTAACATTAACATTAATTTTATGAATTCACAATATTACATTGGTCATAGAAAAAGATTAAAAGAACGCTTTTTGCGATCCATTCCTAGTGATAGTTTGCCTGACTATGAGCTGCTAGAATTGTTACTTTTTCACTCAATTTCAAGACAAGATGTAAAACCAATAGCGAAAGAATTGCTTAAGCAATTTACTACCCTATCGAATGTAATATACGCTGAAAAGGATAAGCTTATGTCTGTACCTATGGTAAGTAATTCAGTCTGTATACCAATATTTTTAGTCAAAGAGTTTATTCGTAGAATTCTAGCGCAAAAAGTAATCAATCAACATGTGCTAAGCTCTTGGTCAGCTTTATTAGAATACTTAAAAATTACTATGGGGAAAGCTAAAACTGAACAATTTCGCGTATTATTCCTTAATAAAAAAAATATTATCATTGCAGATGAACTACATGGTATTGGCACAGTTGATCAAACTCCAGTATATCCAAGAGAAATAGTAAAAAGAGCATTATTTCATGAAGCAAGTGCTATAATACTTGTGCATAACCATCCTAGCGGCACTCCTAAACCATCAGCAATAGATATTGAAATTACTACAAAGATTGTTGAAGCTTGTAAAACTTTCAGCATTATTGTACATGATCATGTTATTATCTGTAGTAATAATTTTTTTAGTTTTAAATCAAACTTACTTTTATAAGTTGTAGAGCACTACTAAATGTTAAAATAATTATCACCATGCAATTAATCAGCAAAACTACTTTTCAAATTATACGAAACATACTTTCAAGCAAATACGGAAAAGAATATGCTGATATAGTATTGTACTGGGATAAAATCGTTGGCCCAAAACTTCAAGGACAATCCTATCCATACAAAGTTATTTATCCAAAAAACTCTAATAATTGCACACTATATGTTAATGTTTATGACTCAGTTACAAATCTTGAACTTAATTTTCAGAGAGAAATAATTACTGAGAAAATTGCTATTTATTTGGGTTATAAATCTATAAAGAAGGTTGTAATTAACTTAAAGCCAACTCTAAATAATAAAAATTAAGTATCAAACCCAAGTTTGATATAATAGAAAGATCAGAGGTTGGGCAAGAGAATCTAGACCAGGAAAGATAGTGTTAGTTAATGGTAATCATATTGAACTGAACAATCTATTAGGCAGGCACGTATTTTTTGATCAATTTGGTTTTTTAAGTATGAAGTTTAAAATACAAGATATGCTAGCCATAATAAAGGAGAAAACACTGTACTTAAAATTAGCGAAGTAAGCCACCTATTAAAAACATATAACGTATATTGGAAGTTACATAATATGGCATAAGCAGTATAACTCAATATACTACTAGATTCAACTTAAAAGAAGAATATTTTATATGAAAAGTTGGAAATTACAGCAATTAGCATAAGACGAAGAAAAGTTAATTTTTATCAACTTCTACACTTTATAGAACCTACAATAATAAACATTAATATTATGTGGTAATTATGCCTTCAATATCATTAAAGTTAACAAATAGGTTACTAAGAAAAATAAAAATTCTAAATGCAGGAACATCAATCATCAATAGACCTCTTTTGAAACTGGTTAAAGTAGTTCAAAATTATAAATGCTAGAGATCAAATTAAATCTAAGACAGAATCTTTTACGTCTATTTCGATATTTGTCAGCAATAATTTTGAACTACTTTAACCAGTTTCAAAAGAGGTCTATTGATACATGTGAACTGTCACTTAAACTAAGAATATCATGAACAAGAAGAAAAAATGGTTTTTTGAAAAAAAAAATTTAGAAAAGAAGGGCTAAAACTAAAGATAGGGCCATATCCAGATTTATCTATTAAAGAAGTTAGAAAAAAAGCAAGAGAATTAAAGACACTAATTGTGAACGGAATAGATCCAAGGGAAGTAAAACGTCAACAATATATGGAAGAAAATTAGAAGCGTATAAAAGAAAGAGAAAGAAAAGCTAAAGAAATTACATTAGAAGAGCTGCATAACAAGTATATTGAAGAGTATAGCAAAGTATACACTATAAACTGGAAGTAGAGTACTGCAAGAATATAGAATTATGCACAAGCATTATATGCAAAAAAGATAAGCGATATTCAAATGAATGATATTGAACAAATATTCAATGATATAAGTAAAGAGCAGAAATATGCGACAGCAAATCTATTTCTAGTAAACTTAGGAACTATATTTAATAAGGCAAAAAAATGGAGATTAATAGAAAACAATCCTACTCTGGTGATAGAGAAGCATAAAATGCAAGCAGATGACTTACAGGAAAGTTATTAGCTTTTTGAGGATAAGCTGAATGTTGGTCAACGAAGAGTTAGGCGACGCTCAATAGAACTAAGAGATGCAGGTTTTATTGAAGTTAAAAATAGGACAATAATTAAAGATAATTTTAAGTTACGTTATGATTTATGTTCAAGATGAACTTTAAGTCAAGGATTTATAAAATTACAAATTTCAATTGAAGAATCATGGACATCAATTTCAACTTCTATTCAGAATAAAAACTCTATTCATGGCATCAGTAGCGGATTGTTTGATCTTGATTCAAAGCTTGGAGGATTTAAAAATTTTGACCTGATAATATAGCTAAACTAGTATAAAACAGTTATATTATATTTTTCCAAAAAGCGTGTTTATATAGTGATATTTTATTCTTCTTAATTTAGCTTAAAGCAATTTTTTAAATATAACATAACTGTTTTATACTAGTTTAGCTATACTAATTACTTTTTTATTACATCTCATTACTATGATTATGTTATAATAGTTTTGCTATATTATACCTCTTTCTAAACTAGTTAAGGTAGTTCAAAATTATAAATGCCAGAGATCAAATTAAATCTAAGACCGAATCTTTTACATCTATTTCGATATTTATCAGCAATAATTTTGAACCGTTTTAGCATACCAATAACGTTTTCATTGACAACTCTTTCTCCTGCTAACCTACGATTATTTTTTTTATCATTTTTAGTTAAAGGATTTTTCTTGCTTTTTTTCTTTGGTAATTCAGAATTATTGTGAATTTTTTGTATACCTTGATACCCTGTAATTGAAGCAGTAATCGCGTTAACCTTATGATGAATAAGAATTTTGGATTCCTTAAATAATCTAAAGTTATGTTTTTTACCGTTAGAAAAATCTGTACATATTACTTGGTATGTTTGGTTGTCTACCACTATTTGAGTTTTTAGTGTATGCCTTTTCTTCTTTCCTGAATAATAGAATTTTTGTTTTTTTTGGGTCTTTCTATATGACTCTCGGTAGAATCAATCAAGACTACTTCATAATTCATATCACTCTTCATTAGAGCTTTGCGACCTGGAAGAGCAAAGTTCGGGTGTTTAGGGTATCTTCTACCCATTTAACAGCTTTATAACGCCAGATTAGGATAAGTGGAAATATGAAATGTAGAGAATAAGAGGTATACAAAGAGAGAATGTTGAGTTATAAAAAAAAATTTAAATAAACAAGGAATAACCCAACATGAAAAAATGTATTATAACAGTATACTATTTAATAGACAATTTTTGTAAGATATATCAAGAGTGTGAGAGAAAGAGATTAATACCAAGTAGTATAATCAAAGGAACAGAGATGGGAAGTTGTCCTTAGCTGAGTTATTTTAACAATAGCGATATATTTTTATTTATCTCCATGCAAGGATTGTAAAAATTATTATCTATATTAGACCTCTTTCGAAACTGGTTAAGGTAGTTCAAAATTATTGCTGACAAATATCGAAATAGACGTAAAAGATTCGGTCTTAGATTTAATTTGATCTCTGGCATTTATAATTTTGAACTACCTTAACCAGTTTCGAAAGAGGTCTAATGCAAGAACTATTGTTAAAAATGAGCAGACAAATATAAGGTATAAAACTTCCCTCGTAAGAAAGATAACGTATATCATACAGTACTGATACCGGCTTATGTAAATCAAAAATTCAAGAATATTTAAACATTAATTAATGAAGTTGTCATAAAAAATCCATGTTTAAAAACTATATGCCAGTATACTTTTTAATAATAGCTCTCTAGCAATTGGTAATTTTTTTTTTATTAGTACATACTTATTAAAAAAATACGCTGTTAAGTTAAATGCAGCCTGAATTTCATAAATATCTTCTGGTTCACAATTATTATGAACCAAAAATTTAGGTAATAATAACAGTTTGTGTTTATATGGCTCTCCAACAGCTGCAGATATAGCTTGTCCTGACTTAGGTGAAACATAAATTAAATTTTGCGTACAGTTAGTAACACCACATCTGTCTAAGGTGAGTTGATATCCTGCTTCTTTTAAAATTAAAAGCTCAAAATTAATATAATTTTTAATGTTAATATTGCCAACATTTATTGATTCAAGATTTCCCAACCATTTTTCAAATAAATTAGCGTGTAACTCTCTTTCTTTAAAAGACATTAAAGTTAATTCGATTAAGCTGTGAGTGTAAAATAGATTACGTTTATTAGACATAATCAAATAGGAGTAAGATTTTACTAGCTCACAGTTTATAGTACCTAAATGCTTATCTAAGCGTGCACTCCAGCAAAAATCTACTATATTACCTATTTGGTATATGATTGTATTTTTTTTACTATGTAAATCTTTTATAATTCCAGAATAAATTCCATATGATTGAGTTAATACTGTTACAATTGCTAAATTTTCTTTGATATTTCTTTTTTTTAGAATTATTGCTTTGTCTCTAAAATTCATAAAAAATTAGTAAATAATCAACTTATAGAAATCAAGTTTAGTAAAAAAATTATAAAATTATATTTTTACCCAATTTGGGGCTTTTCTACCATTCTCCCATCTTGCAAACCTTAACTTCTCATGTAAATAATATTCTCTATAAGCTTTAATAGCATCACTGCATTTATATTGTTCTGGCAATGCTTGTGCAAAATTTTGTATACAATCTGTTTGAAAAAGCAGTATATCTTTATTATTATAGCACCAATTTATTACATTTTCTGACTTATGCTCTTTTTTATACCGGTAAGTATATTCTTTGCATAAAGCTTGTCCATGCTTTATTAACCAATCAAAATTTCCTTGTGATATTCTAGCCCATATAGAGCAGGGGTGATTGCAGTGAGTAAGCTTATATGGGACTGTAATGGTATAGCTTTTAGTTCTAACTATAGAATCAGAATTATTTAATGCTACTAAAAATACACTGCACAATAGCTGAGCAGTTTCTAGTGGCATCTTTACTATATGCTTATCACAAAGCATTTGGGCTGCAATATTTGGGTCTTTATGTAAGACAAAAATGTTCATTATATCTTTTTATTTTATTTGCTACTCTGCAACAAAATACTTATCAATAACTATTTTATTAACTATATAGTTATAAACTAACATTGCCTTATCTGTTAGTCTAATATTATTATTAGACATAACAATATATCCAGTATCTTGTAATTGATGTACATATTTCATGCTTAATGCTTGCTGAAAATTACATCTAGTTAATTCTAATAGTCTATCGTGCGATATACCTGTTGATAGACGCAGACCCATTATTATAACTTCTTTAATAACTTCTTCATTAGTTAAAGTATGTAAGTCTTGAATGCCATTACCACTAGCTAGCTGAATAGCATTCAGCCATTTTTGAGGATTATATTGCATAGTTATTGCTTTAACCGATTTGCTATCACCATTAACTCCCTGATTATAACAGACAATACGGCTATGTGCTCCTGGCCCTATTCCTAAATAGCTTCCATAATTCCAATAATTTAAGTTATGATAACATTCAGCTCCAATTTTACTATAATTTGAAATTTCATAACGATGATAACCAAGATTTTTCAAATAGTGGTTAGTATAGTTATAAAGTTTAGCAGCTGTTTCATCGCTAGGCAGTGTAAACTTGCCTTTACGATAATCACCAAAAAATTTAGTTCCTTTCTCAATTGTCAATTGATAAATGGAAACATGGCTACCAGCAATTAACATTGCTTCTTGTAATTCTTGTTTCCATTCTTCAACTTCTTGCTCTGCTATAGCATAGATTAAATCAAATGAAAATTTTGGAAATATTGTTTTAGCTAAAGTAACGGCATGTTTTGCTGATTCTACATCATGAGTACGACATAAAAACTTTAAGTTATTAGACCGCAAAGATTGCACACCAATGGATACTCTATTTATACCAGCCAACCTAAATTGTTGAAACTTTTTAGCTTCTACGGATGTTGGATTAGCTTCAAGAGTAATTTCAACTGTGCCACTAAATTTTGCTAAACTAGAAAGCAAATTAAGAATACTTGCTACTAATTCTGGCTCCATCAATGAAGGAGTTCCTCCGCCAAAAAATATAGACTTAATTATCTTACCTGTTAGCAAAGGTTCAAAATACTTAATTGATTTACGAAATGCTAGCTGCCAATCATTAAAATTAACTTTAGTAGCAACATGAGAGTTAAAATCACAATAAGGACATTTTGACAAACAAAAAGGCCAATGAATATAAATAGATATACTTTCATCGGCTAAATTACCAGGAAAAACCAAAATTTTACTTAATTTTTAAATCTTACTTTATATACTTTTATCCCTTAAACTATTAATTAAATAATCAAAACCTTTATCTCTAATAACATTTGTTATTTCAACAGAATGAGTAGTAATAAAACTTATTCCTTCAATTATTATATTTACGATTTTATATTCATGATCTAATTTCTTAACTAAAAAATCAACCTTTAATACTTGATTATTCTGCTGTATGATATCAGTTCTTACCATATAGCACAAAGGCCCATTAGGCGATACCATTCTAATATTAATATTACCAATATTATAACTTGCAAGCATTCTACTGCAATATGTTAATATATAATCCTTACATATTTTATTAAACTCATCTATTTGATCATTAGACAGTTTAACTTTGTTTCTACCTAACATTGAGCTTACCATTGAGTTAAGATCAAATTTTTTCTCTAATAATAATCTCAATTGTATACTTTTATTTTCTTGTTGTGAAAACTGACCTTTTATTATAGATACTGTTTCTTGCATTACACTATCGATATATTCTTTCACATCTTGTGTAGCATAAGCAGGAATAGTACTACATATAAAAAACAAGAAAATAATAATATTCCGTTTTAGCTGTATCATAATCATTTCTTAGAAATTTTATTAGTTCGACATTTTTGAAAATAATCTGATGTTTGATATGAAATATTTCTATATACAGAATAAGGATCTATTGAGTTTTTCATGACAAATTCAGCATTACCGAACAATTTAGCTCTTTTATGTACCATGTCAATGATTTTAACTCCTTTAGCAAATTTCTTATTAAATAAAATATCTGTATTAATTAATTTGTCGGCATGAGTTTTATCAATAATGTACTGTAATGGACTTAACTGAGCAAATGCTATATTACTGATATCTCTCAAATTCATGCCACCAAAAATTGGTAAAATAATATACGGACCAGACTTAACGCCATATCTAGCTAATGTACTGCTAAAATTTAGTTGTTGAGACTGCAAGCCAAATTCTGCTGCAATATTATGTAAACCTCCAATACCTAAAATTGTATTTACTATAAATTGCCATACACTAACTATAGAATTCTTAAATTTAAATTGTAATACACTATTTATAACTGTAACTGGCACAGCAGTGTTGTTAATAAGATTTTCTACCGCCTCTTTTACATCATTGTTTGTTACTTTATAGTAACAGTTAGCTATTGGCCTTAAAATAAGGTAATCAAGAAACAAGTTCAAATAAAAGATTTTTCTATTAATCCTTTCTAATGGATCAAAAGCTTTTAAACAAAAATCTTCATCTATATCTGATATATCTGAGTAATAGCTATCTCCGATCTCTTTGATGTTTTCTGTATACTTATAGTTATCACTATTTTTAATAGATAAAGTATCAGCTTTTATCATTAAAGCAGTAGTACATGTAATGATTATAGCAACTATAATACGCATTATTAATTTTTATTGTTGACTACATTAATCGATAACAAATAGCAAAGTACTTTAGATATCTATTTTCTAAGTATTAGAATGCTATAAGATAAATTTTGATCTGGTATTTTTATCTCCCTTACTCTTACTAAACTGAATTGGCCTTGCTCATTAAAATTCTGCAAGTTTTTTTCCACATCGCATACATTATAAGAAAACCATAAATATTGTAAATCAAAAACTGTATTACTTCTGTTAGCAGGTAATACTATGCCAAGATATCCTCCTGGTAATAACACTTGGTATAGTGTTGTTATTATTGAATTAATATCAATGCTATAGGCAATACTAGCAAAAGCAATAACAATATTAAATTGCTCTTTTGTAGAATTTTGCTCAATAAAATCTTGTGGCCATAATGACATAACTTGATTATAGATCTGATGCTTTGCATTAACAATTTCATTTAGCATATCACAGCAATCTACTCCTATAAGCGTAAACTCTTTAACAATCATTTCACAGATAGTATGTCCAATAATGCCATTTCCACAACCATAATCTAGTATTTTGCAGTCTTGTGGTAACTCCTCTACTACTTCCAGTAAGGTATAAACAAATTCTTTTGCAACATTGATATCTTTTCCAATAAATCTTGAATTATAATATTCAAAAGTAATATTTTTATATATGCTCCAGATTTGTCTTGGTACTGAATGTAATGTGTAAGGTTTTTCTAAAATATTTCGTAATTCAGTTACATCTTGTTGATTTACCAATTTTGCATGTCGTAATGATTTTTTATAATTTCCTTTAATTAAATATGCAAATGACAACCAATAGTTTGCTTGATCTGAACATTTTTTTAATAACATCAATACTATCTTGAACCTTATAATGGCTTCATTGTAATTGCCATTTTGAAGATGGTATATACCTAAGTCAACATTAGTAGCGCCTAGATTTTTAAATTTGCTTTTTATTTCCAGAATATGTTGTTTAGCTAAAGCGACTTTTTGAGCTATATAAGATGGTAATGAAGTAAAAAACAAATAAACCTCTTTAAGTTTGTTAGCATTATTTATAATGATATTTCTTGCTGTTTTAATAATCGACATATGTTTTTTGATTTAAATAATGTATACTTAAATATAACAATTATATCTTGGTAGCATATGTAATTTAATAATTTATAGCTTTAAATATTACTATTATGTAGTTAATTTATGTCACTTATTACTCATAGAATCAATCGTATAAAAAGTTCTCCAACATTGGCAGTTGCAAAAAAGGCAGCTGAACTTCGGCAACAAGGTAGAAATATAATTTCCTTAAGTGTAGGCGAGTTAAATTTTGATACTCCTGATAACATCAAAGCTCAAGCTATTGAAGCTATAAATCGCGGTATGACAAAATATACTGATGTTGGTGGTATGCAAGAATTAAAACAAGCAGTAAAAAATAAATTCAAGGTTGAAAATAATCTTGATTATCAACTAGATGAGCTAATAGTTAGCTCTGGAGCTAAGCAAGTTATTTTTAATGCTCTATTAGCTACTTTGGATATAGGAGATGAAGTTATTATTCCAACACCATACTGGGTGTCATATCCTGATATTATATCTCTAACTGGCGCTACTAGTAAATTTATTTATTGTCATGAAAGCTCTAATTTTAAAATTACTCCAGCACAACTTAGTAATGCGATTACTGATAAAACTAAGTGGCTATTACTAAATTCACCTAATAATCCTACTGGCGCCATTTATACAATTGAAGAGTTAAAATTATTAGCAGAAATACTTAGCATACATAAAAATATACACATAATGTGTGATGATATTTATGAGCATATTATATTTGATAACAATAAATTTTATACTTTAGCAGCTATAGCTCCAAATTTAAAGGAAAGAATATTTATTGTTAATGGAGTTTCAAAAGCATATTCAATGACTGGCTGGCGCATTGGTTATGGAGCTGGCAATAGCGAAATTATTAAAGCAATGATTAAAATTCAGTCCCATAGTACTTCTAATCCTTGTTCTATTAGTCAAGTTGCAGCAATTGAAGCATTAACAGGCAGTCAGAGTCATATTCAAGACAATATTACAATTTTACAAAGAAACCGAGATTTAGCCTTTAATATTCTCAATAATACCATTGGGCTTAAGTGCTATAAACCAACAGGAACATTTTATCTTTTTGTTTCTTGTCAAGAACTGTTACATAAAGTTACTTCTACTGGTCAAAAAATAAATACAAGCAACGACTTCGCTTGCTACTTACTCGAAGAGTCAAAAGTATCAGTAGTACCTGGCGAAGCTTTTGGTATAAATGGATACTTTAGATTATCTTATGCAGTAGATGCAGCGGAACTAAATATTGCATGTCTGCAAATCAAAAAAGCTTGCGAGAAGTTGATATAGTAAGTTTGTTATATAATTTACATAAGTAGACAAAACAGAATCTACAAAATCTTAACTTGATATTGTGAACTATTCCAAGAACTATATGCCTACAAATATATCTCATTATCAGGATAGCAACGTCAATAATCACAAATAACATGATGTAATATGTTGAATGGGCTAAAGTAGTTTACAGAAGGTTTTACAGATTATTATGCAGATAAAATTAACTACTATTATTCTGGTAATTTTCAAAAATTCATTGGTAACTATAACAAGAAGCTATACTTATACTTTTCCTCCCCCTTTTCAAATTTAACTGATAAAGATATTAGACTTCTTTTGAAACTAGAGAATGATGTAGAATAGTGTTATAAAGATCTGATTTGAGGTAATAATGAAATTCGATCAGATTAAAGAGTTAAAAGATGAAAAATTTTGTCGATTAACAGGAGTAAGGAAGGAAACATTTTCAAAGATGGTTGGATATTTTGAGGAAAGCTGATGGTCTTTATCAAAAGGTGGGCGTACAAATAAGCTCAATTTGGAGGAACAGTTGCTGATGGTGTTAGAATACCTTAGAGAATAGACATATTTTGAAACTGGTTAAGGTAGTTCAAAATTATAAATGCCAGAGATCAAATTAAATCTAACACTGAATTTTTTACATCTATTTCGATATTTATCGGCAATAATTTTGAACCGTTTTAGCATAGCAATAACGTTTTCATTGACAACTCTTTCTCCTGCTAACCTACGATTATTTTTTTATCATTACATATTACTTGGTGCGTTTTCTTGTATATCACTATTTGAGTTTTTAGTGTATGCCTTTTCTTCTTTCATGAATAATAGAATTTTTGTTTTTTTAGGCCTTTCTATAGAACTCTCAGTAGCATCAATCAAGACTACTTCATAATTCATATCACTCTTCATTATAGCTTTACGACCTGGAAGAGCAAAATTTTGGTGTTTAACTATGGTGTCTTCTACCAATTTTACAGCTTTATATGCTGAACTTTCACTAATCCCATAGTTCTGACCTATATGGAAATAAGTACGGTATTCTCTAAGGTATTCTAAGGCCATCAGCAACTGTTCCTCCAAATTGAGCTTATTTTTACGCCCACCATTTAATTTCTTAAGACTATCAGCTTTCCTCAAAATATTCACCATCTTTGAAAATGTTCCCTTCCTTACTCCTGTTAATCGACGAAATTTTTCATCTTTTAACTCTTTAATCTGATCGAATTTCATTATTACTTCAAATCACATATTTATAACACTATTCTACATCATTCTCTAGTTTTGAAAGAAATTTAATGAAGAGTGATATGAATTATGAAGTAGTCTTGATTGATGCTACTGAGAGTCCTATAGAAAGACTCAAAAAAACAAAAATTCTATTATTCAAAAAAGAAGAAAAGGCATACACTAAAAACTCAAATAGTGATATACAAGAAAACGCACCAAGTAATATGTACAGATTTTTCTAACGGTAAAAAACATGACTTTAGATTATTTAAGAAATCCAAAATTCTTATTCATCCTAAGGTTAAAGCGATTACTGATACAGGATATCAAGGTATACAAAAAATTCACAATAATTCTGAATTACCAAAGAAAAAAAGCAAGAAAAATCCTTTAACTAAAAATGATAAAAAGAATAATCGTAGGTTAGCAGGAGAAAGAGTTGTCAATGAAAACGTTATTGCTATGCTAAAACGGTTCAAAACTATTGCTGATAAATATCGAAATAGACGTGAAAGATTCGGTCTTAGATTTAATTTGATCTCTGGCATTTATAATTTTGAACTACCTTAACCGGTTTCGAAAGAGGTCTAATATACTACTTCTTTCGCCATTAATGTCTTTAAATTCTTTTGCTTTTTTCTAGCTTCTCTAACAGATATAGTCATTTACAATGAGGTTTGAGCATAGAAAGAAGCTACGATAGATTCATATCTATCCAATTTAAATCTGAAGAATAAGGTAGCAAAAAAATAACTTTATAACCAACAGATTCTATTAATTTTTATCTCTTATTTCTTGCTCAAACCTCATTGTAAATAACTATAAATCTGGATATGGCACTATTTTTTCACTCATTTTGTCTAAATTTTTGTTCTAAATAATACTATAAAACAATTATAATAATAAGATATAATGAAAAAGTAATTAAGATGACATATTCTATAGATTTTAGGAAAAAAGTTTTAAACATACTGTATATTTAAGGGAAAGAGAGAAAATAAGTTTTGAATCAGCACCAAAACGTTTTAGAATAGGAAAGAATAAAGTATTTGTATGAAGTAAAAAAATATTGCAGTTAAAAAAACAGAAACAGAGATCTAACAAAAATCTCTATCAATAAACTAAAAGAAGATGTGAATCAATATAGTGACGCATATCAATATGAAAGAGCTGAATGGCTAGGAGCAAGTAAGTCTAGTATACAAAAAGCATTAAAGAGATTAAATATTACATACATCTTAACATCTTATTATTATAATTGTTTATAGTAGTGTAGCTATAGTAGCTTAATCTTCCTCTCACAATTTCTAATTCTCTTTTTTTAGCTAAGTATATCGCCTTAATATGTGCATATATCAGTTACCTCTTACAAATTGTTGTAGTGTTTAACTTTATTGGAAGTTTATACTTTACCCATGAATCTATTAACAGCCTAGTTATAATTGTTGCTGAATACATAGAAGATAGTATACCAATTGCTAGTGTTATCGCAAAACCTTTAACTGCTCCAGTACCAAATATATAAAGCAGAATTGCAGCTAATAAAGTAGTAATATTGGAGTCAATAATAGTAGCAAAAGACAATTTAAACCCCTCTCTAACTGAATATAAAATCGAGCTGCCATTTTGTAACTCTTCCCGTATTCGTTCATAAATTAATATATTAGCATCAACAGCCATGCCTATAGTTAATATTATACCAGCAATTCCTGGCAGCGTTAATGTTGCCTGTAACATTGATAATATTGCCAATATATATATCAAACTAAAAAATAATGCTATATTAGCAAATAATCCTAAAATGCCATATATACATAACATAAAAATACATACCAAAACGAATCCAATACAACCAGCAAGTTTACCTGCATGAATTGAATCGCTTCCAAGAGTTGGGCCTATTGTTTTTTCTTCTATAACGCTTAATGCAGCTGGCAGTGCTCCAGATTTAAGTAATAGGCTAAGTTCTTTTGCTGATTCGATAGTAAAATTGCCAGAAATCATACCTGCTCCTCCTAATATTGGTTCAGAAATAACAGGAGCACTTAACAGTTTGCCATCTAAAATAATAGCTAACCGTCTACCTTGGTATTCTTTTGTAATATCAGCAAACAATTTAGTTCCTAAGCTATTAAATGTGAATGAAACTACAGGCTGAGAATACTTATTAAAACTTACGTTTGCATTAGTAAGCAAATCTCCGCCTATTGTTGGCTGTCTTCTTACTAATAATTTATTTTCTGGATTATTCTGTTCCTTAACTAACATCAAATCTTTAGATATGTGCTGATCTTGAGCAACAATTCCACTATCAACAATGTTAAAAGTAAGCTTTGCTATTTTGGTAACTAAATTTTTTAAATGTTTAGGATCTTCAATTCCTGGCACTTCTAATATTATGTTGTTATCTCCATGTTTTTGAATATTTGCTTCAGTTGTTCCACTACTATCAACTCTCATTCTTATTATTTCCATACTATTTTCTATCAAAGATTCTCTTAACTCTGATAATTTATGATCTGTGAAGCTAATGTGTAGCTTATTATTTTGACTAAACTTAATTAGTATACTAGTCTCTAAGTTGCGCAATAAATTTTCTACTTTAAAACGAGCCTCGCTATCTCGTAACTCTAAATGAATATATTGCTTTTGAATTTTTAACTCTTTGTAACCAATTTTATTATTTCGTAATTCTTTTCTAAGATTTCCAACAATAATATTTAATTGCTCTGTAACATAGGTATCAAAATCTAACTGGAGCAGAACATACGACCCTCCTTTTAAATCTAATCCTAAGTTAATAGTTTTTTGAGGCAACCATTGATATTTTGTAGTATCAAAAAAATTCGGTACTACGAAGCAAAGTGCTATAGCTGTAATTAGTACTGTAATAAATATTTTATTAAATAAGAATTGCTTCATTTACTGCCTTTTGACGCTGGTTTTCTACTAATAACATCAGCAATAGCTGCTCTCAAAATTTTGATTTTAGTACCAGGAGCAATTTCAAGTGTTATAATATCAGTACTTTCATCAATACTAACAATTGAAGCATATATTCCACTAGTTGTAATAACTTGTTCTCCTTTTTTTATAGTGCGAATAAGTTGTTCATGTTCTTTCCGCTTTTTTTCTTGAGGTCTAATTAACAAGAAATATACTACTGTAAAAACTAAAACTAATGGTATTATATTAATCCATTCCCAGTGAATAGCTGTCTTAGTATCATCGATTGCTTGATCTACTACTGTTATATTATTATTTGTATTATCAGTATTGATGTTATTAGCTTGTGACATATTATTCAATATTTTAAATTGTTGCTATAGATAATTTAAGCTTTTATCATAAAATCTAATATTTTGCACTAAGTTTATATCTGTATATTATTTTTCAAATTTACATTATGATACAGCATAAATCAAAAAGGAAGTTATATCAGAAAAGAACTGAAATAATGAAATTAATAAAAAAAATAGAAGATAATGCATGCTGTAACTATGAATTGAGCTCAATAGGTCACATGTGCTATGGTAAAAAAGCTTATTATTACACATGAAAAGAAGTATGATAGCTGCTCTTTGAAATGGTAAAGTTATTGCTCACATGTCTGTAAATGCAATTTTAGGGTAAGAAACAATTAGAAATATGTAATATACAAGTATTATAAATGTCAGTTTAGGATAAGGAGTCAGGAGAAGAAGAGATAAGATGGAGATTAAGTTTAGAGATAGAATACCTAGCAAGAGAAGCAATGATATGAACAAAAAAATTAAGAGGAGAGAGGTGTCTAGTATGCTCTAAAAACATATGTTTTTTTAGTACATTAAAGACAGACTCAATTAAAGAACGTTTATTTAATAAACGCTTATCATCTATGTCCAATAAATATGTTTTCATATCTTTACGAAGATTAGTAAATAAACGTAAACCATTGGTCAGCAGTTGATGAAATAACTCTTTAGATATGTAGGCTTTATCACCAAACAATTTACCAGATAAGCCTTCAGAAATAACTGAAGCTATAGATAGATCACTTTTATTGCCTTTGGTAATTTTAACTACGCCAGATTAGGATAAGGAGGAGTATGAAAAGCATAATGCAAAAGGTATACAAGAGATAATGTATAATTATAATTATGTGAGATATTAAATATAGTTTTAATTAATAGCCATTTATTTATTGCTCACATATCTGCAAATGCAATTTTAGAATAAGAAACAGTTAGAAAAAGATAATATACAAGTGTTACAATGGTCAATGTTCAGGTTATTAAGTATAGTATTATGAACTAAATACTTGTAGAAATATGAGCAATAAATAAACAGTTATTAATTGAAATTATATTTAAATATATTACATAATTTGATTGTGCAGTATCTCGTGCGAGCCTTTTTATTATGCCTTCCATACCTTGCCTTATCCTAATCTGGCGTTAACTGACATTATTTCACCTTTATTATTAATTACAAGATGTAGCTTAAAGCCTAAGAACCAGCCATAACTACTCTTACCAATTTTAGAAATTCTGTTAAAAACTCTATTGATGGAAATGCGTTTGTTATGACAAATTGCTAACTTTGTAGAATCGATGTAATATACACCAGTCTCTTCTCCTTTCAGATAATGCATTAATACGGCTAATGGTAGCAACATTCTAGGCCACAGTTGTATTATCCTACTATAGCTTGGTAAACAAAAGTATCCTTTATACTTATGACTTAAGTAATATAGATAATAATTTTTAAAATCCTTGCATGGAGATAAATAAAAATATATCGCTATTGTTAATAACTCAGCTAAGGACAACTTTCCATCTCTATTTCTTTTATTACTACTTGGTATTAATCTCTTTCTTTCCTACCCTTGATATATCTTGCAAAAATTGTCTATTAAATAGTATACTGTTATGATACATTTTTTCATGTTGGGTTATTCCTTTTTTATTGAAATTTTCTTTTTAACTCAACATTCTCTCTTTGTATACCTTTTATTCACTACCTTTCATACTTTTACTTATCCTAAATTGGAGTTTATAGAGTAAAAGGCGCAAAAAACACAATTTACATAGGATTAGAAGCTTCTAGTGAAATGCATTCAGATAAGTATAAATTGATATTTAATGGATTTGCTGCTACTGAAGATATTGAAGAATATTTAAATCAAGCTCTGGAAGAAGAAAGCATATATGTGCAAGAAAATCAAAACATCTTTCAGAGACAAGATGTAATGATATTACTAGATAGTATTATGAGATTTAAAGCAATGGAAGCTGAGAATTGTAATAAAACTAAGAAAGAGGTAGCGCTTAATTTTTTTGAAGAGTTTTTTGAACAAGTTGCAAAAGACAATAGTAAGTTCATACAAAATCCTACCTACTTGGTTAGAGAAGCAATAATAAGTGTGTATAAAGACAATGAATATAGAAAATCATTCAATATTGCTTGATGGAGGATGAGGTATATAATGTAGAACCACTACCACTATATCCATTATCAGCATCTAACATAAATTATACATAAAATTAGCTGATGAAGTCATTTTTTGTTGCAAATATACATTGCAGTCGTGTATACAGAAAGTAAGTATTTTAAAATTATTTACAATAGTTATTAATCATGATATATATTTAATTAATAGTTATTAATCATGATATATATTTAATTAATAGTTATTAATCATGATATATATTTAATTAATAGTTATTGATTTTATCGTCATGTTTTTCATGTTGCTAGATCTGCTTCTTAATAGAAACTTTATTAAGAAAGAATTGCGAAAATAATGTTTAACATTATACACAAGCATAAAAAGTTTGTAATCCTTGCTCTTCCTATTTTTGATAGATTTCTTATATCGAACTCAGACTGTTATTTGAAAATTTGAAGATAATTATAAACAAAAAAATATTAAAATCACTTAATACATTATACAAATGAATTTTCAATTATACAAGGCTATTACCGATAATGATTTAGCAGGAGTAGAAATGCTGATAGATGCTGGCTATGATATAAATAATGAGCTAACTGATAGTGGAATAACTGCTTTACAGCTTGCAATTTATGTTGAAGACATACGAATTCTACAGAAGCTTCTAGATGCAGGTGCAGATGTTAATCAGCAAAATAATTATGGGCAATCTGCTCTGCATATGGCTAGTAGTGCCCGAGGTTACATAGATGTTGTACAGAAACTTATAGCTGCAGGGGCAAATATTGATCTGCAAGATATTAATAAGCAAT
Organism: Orientia tsutsugamushi str. Boryong; assembly: GCF_000063545.1. NCBI lineage: Bacteria > Pseudomonadati > Pseudomonadota > Alphaproteobacteria > Rickettsiales > Rickettsiaceae > Orientia > Orientia tsutsugamushi. Next base: position 1,705,202 of record NC_009488.1, on the reverse strand, counting down.
CTGCTCTGCATATGGCTAGTAGTGCCCGAGGTTACATAGATGTTGTACAGAAACTTATAGCTGCAGGGGCAAATATTGATCTGCAAGATATTAATAAGCAATCTGCTCTGCATATAGCTAGTGCCCGAGGTTACATAGATGTTGTACAGAAACTTATAGCTGCAGGGGCAAATATTGATCTGCAAGATATTAATAGGCAATCTGCTCTGCATATAGCTAGTGCCCGAGGTTACATAGATGTTGTAGAGACACTTATAGCTGCAGGGGCAAATATTGATCTGCAAGGTATTAATGGGCAATCTGCTCTGCATATGGTTAGTAGTGTACAAGGTTACATAGATGTTGTACAGAAACTTATAGCTGCAGGGGCAAATATTGATCTGCAAGATAATGATGGACTGTCTGCTTTGCATATGGCTAGTACCCGAGGTTACATAGATGTTGTACAGAAACTTATAGCTGCAGGGGCAAATATTAATCTGCAAGATAATGATGGACTGTCTGCTCTGTATATGGCTAGTACAATAGGTGACATAGATGTTGTAGAAACACTTATAGCTGCAGGGGCAAATATTGATCTGCAAGATATTAATGGGCAATCTGCTATGCATATGGCTAGTGGTGCACGAGGTTGCATAGATGTTGTACAAAAATTTATAGCTGCAGGGGCAAATATTAATCTGCAAGATAATGATGGACTGTCTGCTCTGTATATGGCTAGTACAATAGGTGACATAGATGTTGTAGAGACACTTATAGCTGCAGGGGCAAATATTGATCTGCAAGATAATAATGGACGATCTGCTCTGCATATGGCTAGTGCACGAGGTTACATAGATGTTGTACAGACACTTATAGCTGCAGGGGCAAATATTGATCTGCAAGATGATTATGGACTGTCTGCTTTATGTGCTGCTATGAGTAATAATAACCAAGACATTATATATCATCTTCTACATGCAGGTGCAGATCCTGCTTTAACAAGGACTCCTATATTAAGTTATGCTGTTAGATGTGGTTATGATATGAAAATTATAAAACTGATCTTGGATAAAGATTATTCAAATGCTGGAATATTTGATTTATGTGAAGAAGATTTTTATAACAAGATATCTGATAGGTCTGATTCTGATACTGTTATTCTATTAGAAATATATACAAAGATTAAACTAGTAAAATTTATACATTCCAAGGGCAAAATTTGCGAAAGTAATAGTGATGATAAAAGAACATTCTTTGATGTTCTTATGAATAATGATATAAAAGATCAAGATCTGCCATCTATATTTGATAAAGCAAAGGTTGATGAAATATGTACTGAGATTAATAATCAGTCTATTGATGTACCTATGGCTAATGATATTATAGATATCATAGATAGAATAACTGACAGAAAAAAACAGATTGACAATATTAAACAAGTACACAAGGAATATCAAAGTGATGAAAGTTCAGAAAAAGATATTTTTCAGATATTTGAGATTAATTTTGACTGCATACAATCCATACTAAATCAGCTCAGCAATGATGGTATTGAAAATCTTAATAAAGCAGCATTAGTACGTATAGACGAAGTTCAAGATGATTTCAACAATCTTAATATACAAGTAGCAGGTCAAAGCTGTACAAATGAAATACAGCAATAAGAATCTGAAAATGATATATGTGTTCCTACTATGTGTAAATGATAGTATTATTTAGTACGCCAGATTTAGGATAAGAGAAAGTATGAAAAGCATAACAAAAAAGGGCTACAAGAGATAATGTACAATTATAATTATGCAATATATTTAAATATAATTTCAGTCAATAACGGTTTATTTATTGTTCGCATATCTGCAAATGCAAATTTAGAATAAGAAACAGTTAGAAAGAGATAATATACAAGTGTTACAATGGAGAATGTTCAGGTTATTAAGTATAGTATTATGAACTAATACTTGTAGAAATATGAGCAATAAATAAACCGCTATTAATTGAAATTATATTTAAATATATTGCGCAATTATAATTGTATATTATCTCTTGCAGCCCTTTTTCATTAGATCTTTCATACTTTTCCTTATCCTAATCTGGCGTTACAAGGGTTAGGAATAATAAGAAAATCAGTGCTATGGAAATGATACAAATATTACGTAGCAAAAATAAAACAGAACTATTACTGATCAAGCTTTTTGATAGATTCCATAACATTACAACTATATTCATCAAACCTCCTCAAAAAATGCAAGAAATAATATTTGAAACTCAGCAAGAATTTATATCTCTTGCTGAATACCTTAAACTACCAGAGATTGGAGAACGCTTAAGTGAATATTGTAAACTTCATGCTAGTTAAAATGTAGTAAATAATTGAGAATGAAGCGATTAAATATATGATATTCAAATCTAAGACTAAATATACTTTACATAGCGCTATTCAAGATAGTGATATTAAAAAAGTGAAGCAGCTTATTAATAAGGATAGTACACTTGTCAATTCAAAATATAAAGATGGTACTACAGCTTTATCTGTTGCTTTGAAATATAAGAATCTACCTATTGCTAAGATTTTGCTGAACAATGGAGCTAATGTAAATGCAAAAAATAATGATGGGCACACTGCTTTACATCTTGTCGTTGACAGAATTCAAGTATATTATGAATTTTTCGAAAAATATCCTGTCTATTGCAATGATCATATAGCATTACTGCTAAAATATAATGCTGATGTAAATATCGAGAATAATCAAGGTAATACACCTTTATCTGATGCTGTTGAATGCAGATGTATAGAACCTTTAGCAATTATGCTAAAACATAATTCTACTAGTATTAATAAAAAATATGATGAAGGAGAAACACTACTACATATTGCTGTTCGTAATGAAATCATAGATGTTATACAGCTTTTGATTGATTATGGAGCAGATATTGATGCAAAAGATGATAACGGCATGAATCCTATAGATTATGCTGCTAAAAGCGGTAATGCAGATGTATTAAACCTTCTAACGGAACAATTGGTCCCATGGTATTAATTTTCAACAGACAACTATAGATTAATTCCAGGAAATAGAATTGACAAAAAGTATAATTAACATTAACTTTATAAAAATATTAAATTAGATAGATACTGATATGAGTATTTTAAAATCACTTTTACAACCGTGTTATGCTGTTATATTAGCATTCGTTGTATTATCTTCACCATCAATATGTACAGCGAATAATAATGTAAACTTCAATACTTCTAAAGTTAGTATTGATACTTCACAATTCTATATAAAATTTTCAACTGGTATTGCTACTAACTACGATACATTAGAAGCTGGAATTGGTTATAGATTAGATCGGCACAGAATGGATATAAGATTAGGATTTATTGGGCATCACAACTGTAGAGATAACTTTGTTCAAGGAAATTATTATTACAATATAATTGAAGGTAACAAAGCATCAATTTTTGTTACAGGTGGCCTAGTATCAGTTTTCAATGGTGATAGTGGTACTGGTATAGATGTAGGAGTTGGTACAACAATAAACTTATCAAGAGATACATATTTAGACATTGAATGTAGCACAATGGCTAACTATAGACCACTTCCTATTCATATACGTTTTGGATGGCGGGTTCACATTTAATAACTAATAAGTTTTATAGTTGGTAATTATTAGCCCATTAACGAGATTGCGTTGTTCATTAATTGAGTATGTAACTCCAATATGAGTGATGAAGAGGTCTTTGTATAAAGCTTTAATAAAGGTAGTGTTATTATTTGAAAGCATAATTTTAACACCTTTATTGTTGAGTTCATAAACAAAATCTCGTAGTCTGATTTGCTCTTTTTCATCAAATGGGACTCTAGTGTAGAACCTTTCTCCTGATTGGTGGTAAGGAGGATCGAAATAAACAAAGTCATTTTGTTGAGGCCCTATAAATGAAAAATCCATTGCGCAAATTGATACATCGGTTAAAAGTTTACTACATTTGTTTATTCTAGAGCAAATATGAAGCTTAAGATATTACTTATCAGAAAATGTTTGAGCGGATGTGCCGTCTCTGTTTAGCCTATAAATTCCCCTAAAGGAATATTTATTAAGATATATAAATTTTGCAGTAATATCGTTAGGATCATTACTATAATAATTGTCCCTTATTTTATAGTAATAATTTTCAGAATGGTTTTTGTGATATAGATTTAGTAATCTATTAACCTCATTTGGATTCTTTTTTACAGCGTTATAACTAGTAATTAAGTTGAGATTAATATCAGACAAAAAACATTGTTTAAACAGATGCCTAACTTGAAAAAATAAAGCCCCACCTCCAAGGAATGGTTCATAGTAATTATAGTATGGCCCTGAAGGAAGATGCTTTATTAGTTTAGCAACAATTCTCCTTTTGCCTCCAACCCAGTGAAGAAAAGGCTTTGGTTCATTAGAAATTGCTATTGACACAAGAATTTTTGATTAATTAAATCTCTACTATGAATTATAGTAGAAAATAAGCCTTAAAGCTAGTAATAATAACTGCTGCAGAGCTTTTTTTATAAATCTTTTTTGAATGATGTTTTTGAAGCTAGAGATACAATGTGATAATTTCGCATCTACTTTAAAAAAGATGAAAAAATTTTTCATAATTATGACAAAAAGTCATGTACTGATAAAAATCAAAATGATACTGTATACCTGATATTATCTGAGATTCAAGATTTAGATAATATTTAGCTAGAGGTTATTTCATTAAAACTTCATAATCTGCTATTAAAGGTACAAATGAATCTCTAGCTACACTTTAATTACTACTTCAAATAGCAAAAGTAATGCTATGATTATTAGTTATAAGAATAACAATAAACAAAAAAAATCTAAAAATACGCTATCTCCATAGCTACGTTTTACATTTTGCTAATGGCCTAATTATTTTAGGCTATCTCAATTTATAACTCAAGATTAATAATAAATATATAATTGTTAAATATTATGCGGGGTTTTAAAGAGTAAAGTATGCATATACAAGTCTTAAGCGCAGCAAAACACTTGTTCTATCGAATGTTTAACCTATACAAACAAAATAAAGCAACACAAATTTTTTCAGTTTCACAGGAAAAATGGTTTGCTTTTTTTAATGACTTGCATAGTCATACAGAACAAAAAAATTTAATACAAATTTTAATAACATGAGTTCGATATAAGAAATATAAAACCTTAGGCATAATAAGTGTAAAAAGAGCTATAATGCTTACTATCTTTATACTTCCTTACCGTTATATCAAACTCTGGTTAGTTAACAAGAATACTATGTGTTACTATTACATAATTAAATTGAGGCTGTGCTGATAACATAGCGCAATAAGTGACTACTCTTCAGGCTGATCTACATGCGGTATAGCATTTTAGTTTCATCTTTACTTAATAAAAAGCAGTTTATATCCAGTCAGGTATTTCATTATGGTTAGGAAGCTTTTCAAATACCAATTCTTCAGCTTCTGTTAACATAATCTCATTGTAGCTGTCAATATTACTATTAGTTAAGTCATGTTGTTGGTTTTCAGGTGTCAATCTAATCAGCTCTGTAATGTTTTCAGGAAATTTTGCAGGTTGAGGAATATCTTCCAATACCCATACGTCTATTACCAAGTCTTGATCTTCTGTTACCAGAAACTCATTGTCGCTGTCAATATTACTATTAGTTAAGTCATGTTGTTGGTTTTCAGATGTCAATCTAATCAGCTCTGTAATGTTTTCAGGCCATTTTTCAGATTGAGGAATATCTTCCAATACCCATACGTCTATTACCAAGTCTTCAGCTTCTCTTACCAGAAACTCATTGTTGCTGTCAATATTACTATTAGTTAAGTCATGTTGTTGGTTTTCAGATGTCAATCTAATCTGCTCTGTAATGTTTTCAGAAAATTTTGCAGGTTGAGGAATATCTTTCAATACCCGTCCGTCTATTACTAAGTCTGCAGCTTCTGTTAACATAATCTCATTGTCGCTGTCAATATTACTATTAGTTAAGTCGTGTTGTTGGTTTTCAAGTATCAATCTAAGCTGCTCTGTAATGTTTTCAGACAATTTTTCAGATTGAGGTAGATTGTCTTCAGATAGCAATCCAGCATCTCGCAGGTCAACTTCTATTTGATCTTCTATATCAGTTAGGTCATAATATAAATCAGATTGTATTGACTGAATGTCACTATTGCTTTTTCCATTTTCACTTTCAATTTCACTTTCAGTATCAATTTCAGTTTCAGCTTCCATGTAACTCAAATCATAATATTGATCAGATTGCATTAACTGAATGTCAGTGTTACTTTTTCCATTTTCAGTTTCACTTTCAGTATCAATTTCAGTTTCAGCTTCCATATAACTCAAGTCACAATATTGATCAGATTGTATTGACTGAATGTCACTGTTGCTTTTTCCATTTTCAGTCTCAATGTCTGTTTTCATGGCAATGAAATTAGGCTGTTGTGTTTTATGTTTTTCTATAAATGTAACCATTTTACTACTTAAGCTTGTAAAAAAATTCTTATTTAGATGATTTAGTTCTATAAGATGATTTATTTCAGATTTCATTTTTGTAACTGCATTTTTGCCTGATTCATCAAACTTGAAATTGTAAATATCTTCTATACAACTATTAACATCTGAGAACTCATCTGCCATATCAATATGTCCATCTCCTTCAGTGCGCATAATAAAAAAACATGCAAATTTGTGTATAAATGGTTTTATACATTCTATAAAACATTCAACCAAGTATTCTTCTTCAAATCGCTGTGTTAATTCTGTTTTTAAAATATCGATTGCGCCTGAAGTTATATTTTGTAGTGAAGATTGTGTTATATGTGACAAAACTTTTAAGCAAAAAATTCCTTTATACAGATTCTGAGTATCTGTTGTTAGCTTTGTTATATTATTTTTAATAGTCTTTTGTAATTTATTATCGTTAAAAAAGTTGGCAAAATTTGATGCTATAAGCTTTGGTTTATCAGACTGTGATTCTTGATTTATAAGCCATTCAGCCATTCTTTCGCTTACTTCTTCAACGCAACCATACTTTGTAAAATATTCCTTAAACAGTGGAGTTAATTTGGTTATTAATTTTTGTTTTACAAGTTGCTGATCATACGGCGTTAAGTACGCAATTGCATATTTTATATTAAAGTCTGATGTTTTTATGGTTTGAGTCATAATGAACAACTTTCGCTGGACATATTCCTGTTGTTCAATTTTAGCTTCTATATTTGTATGAGCATTTTCTATATACTCAAGGATAAAATTTGCCATATATCGTTACCTTATAGTTTAAAGTTTTTTTATATATATTATGAATAATTAAAAAACGCAACTAAAAAGTTAAGAAATGTTAAGATTAGGATCTGATTTATCACAAGTTCGATATAAGTAAAATAATGAGAAGTAGGAAGAATAAGAGTTACAGTGATAGATTTACAAAAAAATAAAAAAAGATAAAACTAAAGAAGAAATATAAATACGGATAGAATAACTCTAAAAAACAAGAAGAACTACTATGATTTCTATAGTTAAGTTTTTTTCCTAATAGAGAATTTCAGTAAGCATTTAAACAAAAGAAGTACAAAAATACATATGTTACGCCATACATAAGTATTAAAAGAGATATAACACTTATTCTTCTTAAGTTTTGCTGTATTTCTTATACCTAACTTATATTTAAACAGTTGTTTAACAGAGCAGTATTACAACTTAAGAAGCTCTTAAACGCCAGATTATTAGGATAATGGAAAGCATGAAAGGTATAATATAGAAGGCATACAAAAAACAGTCAATTATTAAGAATGGATATTATAAATGCATATTTGCTAGAAATATTAGAGCAGTAAATGTTAAATGCATAGTTCTAAATTAAGATTGTATTTAATGTAGTGTATTAAACGTTATAACAAAATATTTTTCTTTGCAGAACTGTTAGATTATACCTTTCATACTTTTCTTTATCCTAAGCTTGTGTCTTAATTCTATAGAGAAAAAAGATTTTGACTTAGTTAATACAGCGCTTGATTTTTATATTTTAGATATTATAGGTCGTTTTAAAGACGTGTTTGAACCTGATGTTTAAGTTAAGAGCAAATAAGATAAGTCCAGAACTTTTTCAATTAATATACTAAATTATCAAAGTCCTTTTATAACTCAGGATCAATTGTATATCTCATTTTGAAAGATATTTTGCTTTTTTCAGATGTAAATGACAATGCGATAATTTCGCATCAATGTGTAATATTATGAAAAAAAATTTCATAAATATAACAAAAAGTCATGTACTGATAAAAATCGAAATGATACTGTATACCTGATATTATCTGAGATTTAAGATTTAGATAATATTCTGATAGAGATTAAAACTTAAACCGCAAAATTTTCTTTTTAATCTCTAGGAAGCAATTTAACAACTTAAATAGCAGGAGAATTCTATGCCTATTGAAGACGAAGGTCAAAATAAAATCAATAAATTAACCGAAAAATTATCTACAGAAGGAATTAATAGCACAACAATAAAACAGGTAGATGCAGAATTGCAAAAACTATACTGTCAGCTGGAAAAATCTGGGCAAGTAAGCATAAAACTCATAGATTGGATACAATATTTTAGGCGAATCGTAAATAACTATGATAAAAAAAAGATAAATATAATAGCTTCTCTGAATGGAATAATTTTTTTATTTAGACAATACATAGCATCAACAAATATAAGGATTGAAACATTTAACATAGAATCACTAATAAATAATACTGTTATCAGAATGAGGAAAAATTTTGAAAATGAGAATATAAATCTAAATGTTCAAAATGATATAAAGACAGTTCTGATTGGAGATAGTTTTCGAATAAAAGCAGTAATAAGCCAGTTAATTGGTAGTGCTATTATAAATAGTAGTAAGCATAGCAAGATTACTATTAACATCAATCAGTATTCAGAAATATTACAATTTACAGTACAAAATATAGTACTAAGCCCTTCTAAAGAAAAATTAGAAAGAATAAATTCCGAACTAGAGAATTTGAATTTGGTAACATATCAAGAACTAGGAGAAGGATTAGCATTTATTAAACATCTTATACATCAGCTAAAAGGAAGGCTAAGAGCAAAAGAGGAAAATAATTACATAACTTTTGCATTTGAAGTTCCAATAACTAGTTTTAACTCTTCTTTTGGCGAATGTTATGAAAAAAAAATAAGTAACCAATGGATAGTACAAATCCCTTCAATGCTAATTACGTTGGTAAATGGAGAAAGGGAGAATATCGATGAATATATAGAGATAATAACAAAGTTAAGAAAAGCTAAGTATCAGGTCGAGGTAGCTGAATCATTGAAAGAATATTGTGTGAATCTGATACAGAATATCAAATATAGATTTAATATTGCAACTAGTGAAATTGTAAGGCTAGCAAGCGAGATCATGTTAAGTGATTCAAAAAATAAAGATAAGCTGAAAACAATATTAAATCGATCAGCAAATCTCCAAGAGTACTGTAACGATGTAGTTTACACGCTTAGAAGCGAAATTGAGAATGAAAATTTATGTTTAAAAAAATTTAGCATACAAAAGTTAGTAAAGGATGCTGTCAGGAGACTAGAAGACATTGCAAAAGAGAAAGATATAAAAATCAATTACAATTTTCAGTACAAAATGAAGGATATTGTGATTGGAAATAATGATCACTTACAAGCTATATTAAGTCAATTAATAGGAAGCGTCATTAGATTTAATCACAGCTACAAGGTTATAATTACAGTTCATTTGTTTACTGTAAAAAATTATATAAAAAGCGATAACATACTACAATTTAGAATACACGATAAAGGAAGCGGTATTTCAAAAGAAAAATTAGGGAATATAAAAGCTAAATTAGCTGATTTTGACTTGGTAAGAGACTGTCCGCTAATGCTTGAATCAGGATTATGGTTTGTAAATTACCTTATTAATCAACTTAATGGAGAAATGGAAATAGAGAGTGAAAAAGACAAGTTTACAACCATTACTTGCAATATTCCAGTACAACTTTTTTAATCAAATTAATTCGCTTCTTTTACAGTTTTTATCTGAGATTGAAGTATATAAAAAGTTTAATTTATTGTATAATTTATTAAAGATTATTTAGAGATGAAAAATGATAGACTTTTATAGCGAAAGCTTACTAAATAAGCTGTTTGAAACCAACGTAAGATTTAATACTGAAATTGATCTTGATAAAGTTGAAAAAGCTATATTTTATGCCCAAAAATATCATGGTCAGCAAAAGCGAGATACTGGAGAACTATACTACACACATCAATTAGAAGTAGCTTATATGGTTGCAGACTACAGCTTTGAAACTGATACGATTATTACAGCAATACTACATGATACACTCGAAGACACAACACTAACCAAAGAAATAATAAGTCAAGAATTTGGTAATAATATTGCAGAACAGGTTTCAGACCTCACCAGAATTAAGGATAATCAAAAAATCAGTTCTGGAGAAATGATTCAAACATTTTATAGGCAAAATAAAACAGAACTATTATTAATTAAGCTTTTCGATCGATTCCATAATATTCAAACCATACATATAAAACCTTATGAAAAAAGACAAAAAATACTCATTGAAACTCAGCAAGAATTTATACCTCTTGCTGAATACCTTAAATTACGAGAAATTGCCATAGAACTAAATAAATACTGTGAGCTTTATGCTAGTTAGAATGCAAACTTTTTCTAACTAGCAATCATACTATTAATATCAGTTTAGTATTGTTAAAGGCGCTAAATATCCTTGACAGGTAATAGAGATAACTCATAATATAACATAAATACAGTCAAGATATGGGTGATTTATGACTATTATAACTAATAACATACCAGCTTTACAAGCAGCAAAAACAACTATGGAGTATATTGTTAGCTGCGTTAAAGATTTTATAGCTAGTGAACAATACAAAAATATAACAGGTTATACCTATAGATGTACAGTTACTACAATTACAGATACAGCACCATCAGTTAGTACAGAAAACATAGCTCAGTTGAAATGTAATGCTACAGGTGGTGATTTCTTTACAAGGCTTCTTAATAATAGCTATGATGCTATTATTTATAATATACAACGGAGTATTAAAGTGGAAGGACCTTTTTTGGAAAACAGCTCAGGCGTAGGTGACAAGTGTACAAGCCAGAGTATATCCACGTTTAAATTTAATGATACATTGTTAGCATGTAATGACCCTATCAAGCAAAGATATTGTCTGAATCGTTGTTTTATAGATCACTGTATTAATTATCTACAAAAAGTTATGGAACTTTTTAAAGAAGGACTCGATGATAATATTGATAGTGATAAAAACGCTTCTGGTGTTTTTGAGAAAGCTTGGAAGTTTGCTGCAGAATATGCAGTATATTTAGTACCAGCAGGAGGAACATTATATATGGCATACAAGCTCTTGAAGAAGCTAACTTGCCCAACTACTATAGCAGTAAAGCATATTAAGACTGATATTATTGATGTTAAAGATAGAAAAACAGAAACCGAAATTCTAAATGAAGAAGATAATTTGTATGAAAGTCTTGTAGAGCTTAATGAAGCTATTGCTGATATGCAACCAATTGGCAGCACTACTAATGAAGAAGATGAAGAAGATGAAGAAGATAATTTGTATGAAAGTCTTGTAGAGCTTAATGAAGCTATTGCTGATATGCAACCAATTGGCAGCACTACTGCATAGTAATGCCCGTCCTTCTTTAACTTTGAGTGTCTCTTTATGCTTATTAATGCTAGATTAGATACATGTAGTATTTGCATGTATTATCTTTCTTCTGGAACATCACTTAATAATATACCACCTATAAAATCTTTAAATTGATCATAATTATGAACACGAATATTATCACTATAATAGGCAAGTCTATTGTCATCAGTGAATATATCTAATTGCTCTAGTAGATTTTCACTCAAATCATTACATGCAATGGTTAAATCCTTATTATCTAATGACTTTTGTCTTTGATAATTAAGAGGTTCATGATCATACTTTAATACTACAGACATAAGTTGGTCATAATTAAAGTTTTCTACTGCGTATAATGTATTGCATGTTTGTACAGCGTACTCATGATATTCTATTGCTATATAACTACTATCACTATCTACATAACGATAACTAACTGATTCTTTTTCTCTATTACAATTCAATTTTACTTGTTGAATAATATTGGCATATTCAATATTACTCCATCCAATCAAGATTAAAGTATTATTGCCTTCTTTTTTTAATGTAAAAGTTGTAGCTAGCTGCGCTATATTTATCGAACTTTCGCTACTAGATTCAGCTTGATAAAAATTAGTACTATACATAAATCACCCTATTGTTAAGTAAGTTTATATTATAAGTTTATAAATTATACTAGCTAATTAGCAATAACTTTTTTGTTGCTTAAATATTTTCAATTCAGGATACCAATTTTAGATTATATTGAACATTAAGAAGGCCATTCTTTAAGGCTTCAATATCCTTAACATGGCCGCACCATTCTTGGTGAAAGCTATTCCATTTTAAGCCATGAAGGCGAATGTGGAGCTTAGTGTTTTCGTCTGGTTCAGAGGAAAATTTTAAAATCACGGCAGCTTTATTTTGCTGTTCTTTATCAAAAATATCTTTACCGATTGTAGTCCAATGATTCTGAACATTTGGATGTTGTGTTAAAGTTTCTTTTAGTGAAACAATTGCACCAAATAAAGTATTTGCTGATAAGTGATCAAGCTTAGCCTTAGCAACTAATCCACCCATTTCGATAAGACGTCGAGTACGCATTTTACGTTCTTTAATTTTAAGGTTAACCTCATCCATGATTAGCTTAGCCTTTTTTTGTTGGAGAGTAATTTTTTGCTGCATAAGATTTGCCATGTTAGTAATTCAGAAAGATAAAAAAATCAGGCAAGAATATATCAAAATAAAATTCCAGTAAAGAAAAAAACCGCACCTGCCAAACCAACATCAAATAATTATAGTCAAAAAAACGTGAATTCAGGTTAGAAGCTTCATTAAAGAATAAGCTTATACGCAATATGTAAACTTGAAAGTTTACTGCTAAAAAATGAGCACTCATTAGCCGATTGAGTGTTAAAAAAAAGAAGTTTGTGCTAGCAAAATCAAAAAAACCATGCTAACTTAAAACTCAGGTGAGAATTGGTGTTGAGATGGCTATACAGTTTGCAATGATTGAATTTTTAAGTAGAAGTAAAGGAGGAGATAGTTGTTGTAAGGCAGCGTATAATGCAAGAACTATTGTTAAAAATGAGCAGACAAATATAAGGTATAACTTCTCTTATAAGAAAGATAACGTATATCATACAGTACTGATACCAGATTATGTAAATCAAAAATTCAAGAATGTCCAAAGATTAATGAATGAGGTGGAACAAACAGAAAAACGAAGAAACAGTAAGTTGTTGAAGGATATCGTAATAGCACTGCCAGACGATAAGGAATTGAATTTAGAGCATAGAATAGAAATAACTCATCAAATAGTTGATGTAATGGAATGGGTAAAAAATGGTCTTGGAGTACAGATAGATATTCATAAGCCTCATAGAGGAGATAAAAACTGGCATGTGCATATATTGGTTACTACAAGAAGATTTAAAGAGAATGGCGAAGAATTAGGTGGTAAAGCTGTTGACTTGGAGCCTAAATTCAGAACATCAAAAGGTAAGGCATTTATTATTCCAGAAGCTGAGATGATTCACGAAAAAGTGAAGGAAATAATTAATGCATATTTTGCTAAATTAGGCTTAACAAATAGAGTTGATAAGATAAGTACAGTTCCGCAAGAGCATATTGGACCTACTAGAATTAGGGGTTTAATTAATGAAGTTGCAAATGAAAATGAGTTACGTAAAGAGGCTCATTTGAAGATTATTAATGATGTTGATGTAATAACGGATTCTATAACACATTACAAATCTATTTTTACTAAGCATGATATTGAAAAAGCCGTGAAAGATATACCAGACCTAACAGCAAGAGAACTGTTAGTTCAGCAAGTGCTTAGTTCAAATAGAATACTAGAGTTATATCATGATGATGGTGAAAGTAGTAAATATTTTACGACAACTGAGGTTAGAGATGAGGAAGCAAGAATAATAAGAATAGCTAATAAAATCGATACTCAAGCTTATTACAATGATATTTATCATCTTAAAAACGATATCGAAAGCTTAACAAGTGTTAGTGAAGAGCAAAAACATGCTCTACGACGTATTTTGCTTAGTAATAGTGGAGTTAGAATACTAAGAGGAAGAGCTGGAACAGGTAAATCCACTGTTTTAGCAAAAGCATATAAAATTGCAACAAATCGTAGACAAAATGTTATTGGACTTGCTCCTACACATAAGGCTATATCAGTGCTGAAGGATAATGGCTACCAGAAATGTGATACAATAAAAGGATTTTTATATAAAAATAGCGTTACTAGAGACAGTTTAATAGTAGTAGATGAAGCTGGAATGGTTGCTACTAGAGAATATGCAGAGCTGTTTAGAGTAGTTAGAAACAATAATTGTCAACTGATACTTGCTGGAGATGAAAAGCAGTTAGCTTCAATAGAAAGAGGCGGAATGTTTGAGATGCTGAGTAATATTTTCAGTTCACATGTTTTAGTGAATATTCGAAGACAAAGTGAAAACTGGAGTAGAGAAGCAGCAACAAAGTTTGCTGAGAGTAATATTTTAAGCGGTATAACATTACTGAGACAAAATAAATGTATTAAGTTTGATAATACGTTGCAGGACTCAATGAGTAAGTTAAGATACAACTGGAGTCTAAGCAAGTTTAAGCTACATGAAAAATTGGTAATTACAGTACGTAATAAAGAGGTAGACATTCTTAATTCAAGTATTAGATCTTTGTTAAAAGCTAATGGCACGCTACAAGGCACAGAATATAGGCGTTCAATAGCTGGAAGGAAAGAGTCCTACATGGCTGGAGATCGAATTGTATTTCAAAAAAGCGATAAGGATTTACAAATACAAAATAGTGAATTTGCAACTTTAACTTCGGTTAATAAAAATGAATTTGTAGCTAAGACAGATGCAGGACAAGATGTGAGTTTTGACCCAAGCAAAATACAATTTAAACATGGTTATGCAAGTACTGTTTATAAGGCCCAGGGAGCTTCTATAAAAGATGTATACGTTTTACATAATGGAGTAAGTAATATAAGCAGCTCATACGTAGCTATGACAAGGCATATAGAGAAATTACAGCTATATTGCAATAAGGAAGCAACTAGAAGCATTAACAGCTTAATAAATCAGCTTAGCAGACCAAATGATAAATCAGCAAGCATAAACTTAAAAACTAATGAAGATTTAAATAAAGAAAATCCAACTATTTTAAGTAAAATTTGTGGTTGGTTTAAGTCTATAGTAACTGATGTAGGAGACAGATTTCATAAAAACGCTAAATATTATCAGTACGATAAAAAACCAGAGCAATTAGCTGACATTAAGATCGAACAACCTAATATAGTTAATGATATAAGAAAATCAGAAATAAGTCCAAATAATGAATTAAAGGCTACAAAGACCGCAAACGATATTTCAACTACAGAAAAAATCAACACAAAGCCTGAACAACAAAATCCAAGAATTAGTATTCGAAGGTAAAATGAGCTGCATAGAGCAGCTCAAGGGTAATAAAAATACGACTTTGCTAAGCAGAATGCGAAAGTCCTGAAACTTAGAGAGATTCGTTAACAGAAATACTATCTCAACAATCACTCAGCAAAAATATTATACCATTTAAACGGTAAAAATACAAATAAATTTAGCGAAGGTGAGGTTCTGTATGACTGATAAAATCAATAATTCAAACAATCATAATTTAATGGAAGAATTGAGAGACAGAATAGCTTCTCATGCAGAAACCATAGCATGTGATTTGCTTGGAGAGCCTAATAAACATTTATCAAGACGTGGAGAGACACGTTGGGGAGATAAAGGGAAAATTGTCGTCAATACTAGTGGCAAGCATGCTGGAAAATGGTATGACTTTAGTTCTGGCGAAGGTGGAGATTTATTTGACTTAGCTAGAAAAGAACGTGGCGGTGATTTTGTTAGAGCTAAGGAATATCTAACAAGCATAGTAGGAATGTCAACTTATAATGAGTCTTATCCTCGGCAGGTACATAAAGAAGCCACTCAAAATGAGCTAGCTAAAATTCGAAAAGTTCAATACTTTTATAATCAGTCTTCTCCATTATATTTTACTAATAATACTGAAGTTCAAATCGTAAAAAGATATCTTGAACAACATAGAGGAATTGATTGTTTTACAATGAATTCTGACTTGAGAGCAAGTGTAATTCTTGATAGAGAAACGAATGAAAATTATCCAGCATTTTCAGCATTTTCAAGAAATGCGAAAGGTAAAATTACTGGTGTACAAGTTGTATATTTGAATTCGCAAACGTGCGATAAGGCAGATATTTCAGTCCCTAGGAGGGCTTTTGGCAAAATTAGCGAATCGTTTGTTAGAATTACTCCATTGGCACCACATGATTCGCCTATAACAATTATAACAGAAGGCGTTGAAACAGCTTTAAGTCTAAAACAAGCAGGAATTAATGGAAAAATTATCGCTGCTATTGGCATACATAATTTCAAGAACTATCAACCATTTGAAGGAGAAAACATAATCATAGCGGCAGATAATGATGGACAAAATTCTATAACAATGAATACTGTTGATAAAGCGAAAAAAACACTCGAAAATAGTGGAGCAAAGGTGTTAAAAGTGATGCCAACACAAGAAGGTGATTTCAACGACCTATTACAAATTCATGGGGCTGAAGCTATTAGACAGATTATAATACCTGAAATTGCCAAACTTATTAAATTGAACGAAATACAAAATAAATCATCTGAAATACCTAATCAAAGTGACGTTAAAGAATTATATGCAAAATCTTTGCCCCTATACGACTATAACAAAAAGGAAAAAGCTAATGCGGAAGTAACAACAGTCAACAAATTTTTAGAAAATCATACAGAAATTTATAGTTCAAAAATCTTTGACAATCCTAATTTAAGAGCAAATATGGTTTTTGATGAAGAGACTCAAAAATCCTGGCCTGCACTCACTATTTTTGTTAAAAATGACAAAGATGAAATTACTGGAGCTAAGATATTAGCCTTGAATTCAAAAACATGTAATAAAGCGGATGCAGCTGAAAATTCTGTTGGTACAATTAGTGGATCATTTGTTGAAATTGCTCAACAAAATTCAGACTACTCTTCTATAACAATTCTTACAGAGAATATTGAAACTGCTCTAAGCATTAAACATGCTGGAGTCGAAGGAAAAATCTTATGTGCCATTGAAGCCCAAAATTTGCAAAACTATAATCCTGCCTCAAAAGAAAAGATCATTCTAGCAGTTAAAAATGACGTAAATACTGAAAAAGCTGAAAAAGTTCTAGAGGATAAGGAAGCAGTAGTCTGTACAGTCAAAAATGACTTCAATAATGTATTAAAAACTCAAGGATTATATGCTGTTAGAAATATTATCAGCCCTGAAATAAGAAAACTTAATGAAAAGAATAAATCCATACAAACTAATATACAACCAAGATTATGTCTGAAACACTAGGCAGAGTATGACGCAGCATTTTTTATAAAAAAAACTATAGGCTGAAAAATATGACAAAAAAATTAAAGCATGATTCATTGGCAAAGACAATCATGAGCGATCCAGTGGCTGCACAAGAATTTCTAGAGTATTATTTACCAAGTGATTTCAAGAGTTTAATAGATTTATCAAAAATAAAAGTAGAGCAAGAAAGTTATATAGAAGAATCGTTAAAAAAATATAGCGATATCGTCTATAAAGTTGCAACCAAAAAGCATGGCAATGCTTTTATTTATATATTAATTGAAGCTCAATCAACCGTTGATTATTGGACAGCTCTGCGGTTATGGAGATACACATTGTTATTGTGCGAAAGGCATAAGAAAGAAAAAACTAAATTACCATTAGTGTATAATTTAGTGATCTATAACGGCAAAGAAGTCTACAACGCACCTAGAAATTTGTGGGATTTATTTACCGATTCAATGATAGCTAAGCAATTAATGACCTCTGACTATCAATTAGTCGATTTGCAAAGTATGTCGAATGATGAAATTATTAGGAAAAAGCATATCGGAATGCTCGAATATATGCTAAAACACATTCATCAACGAGATATGTTAAAGCTTTGGCAAGAGTTTCTAATAAACTTCAAACATGTTTTAATACTTGATAAAGAAAAAGGTTATGTTTACCTAAGATCATTTTTATGGTATACTGATACTAAATTACTAGAGAATCAGCAACCAGAATTAGAGCAGATTCTGGCTAAGTATTTATCTGAAGAAGAAAAAGGTAATATTATGAGAACTATTGCTGCAAAATATATTGATGAAGGCATAGCTAAAGGCAGAGCTGAAGCTGCACAAGGGCTTGCAAGGAACTTATTAAAAGCTGGCTTTTCAGTTGAATTTATTGCTGAAAATACTGGGTTATCAAACGAAGAAGTGGTTAATTTAAAAGTTAGCATGGATAATTCTTGAATTAATAATTCACTAACTTAAGTTTTTTGAGCAATGTATATCCCCAAACATATGCTATATTTAAGTTTTGTAGCTTCATAGTTAGTTTTGTGATGTGAAAGTTACCAACAAGCTTTACATAACATGTAAGGTCTGGTAGATTCATAATTTCAGATGGCATAACTAAAAGCTTTTTACGCTCAACATTATTCATATTTACTCCATCTCTCATAGTATTTGATCCATATGACAAGTTCTCTTGAGTTTCAATAATTTCTTCCTCACCTAGTGTTAATGCTGATTTATAAGCTGTAACCTGATCGCTAACTCGAAAAATAAATTTACTATTAAACAAATCCAGCATAGAAGCGCATTCAGCAGAACCATATATTGCTTCTAATTGATGAATATTCTGCAATCCAGCAACAAAGCAACCTCCATACTTTCTACTTTCAGCTAAAGCAACTGGTAAAGACGAAACTTTTTGTAGAGCTGGAAGTTCATCAAGTATAAACCACATGTTTTTGTTATCATGATTAGGATTTCTACACATCAAAGCCTTGATAGCTATGCTTATCCAGGCTGAAATAAGTGGGCGTAAAGTAGCTCTTTGACTTGGGTTAGCTGTGATAAATAACCATCCAGTTTCAGCAGAATTACTAAACCATTCCTTGATGCTAAAATTACCTCCAGGCTTTAAATATTGTAGCGAAGTAATATTCTTTCCAAGAGTAGATTGAATTCCTGCAGAAGTTTCAGGCGCGCTTTCGCTTATAATGCCTGATACAGCGGTGTTTCTAAAAGCTTTTACAAATTGTCTATTATCAGAGTAAATGATTGTATGAATTAGTTTTATGATATCTTTGTCATCCTGATATAGCTTCAACGCTTCAGACAAGACTAATTCAGCATTTTTAGCAAAAAAGTCATCAATTTTAGATACAAAGTAACTCGTTTGCGATGAAAGAGAAGCAAACATTGCAATACTTATGGGAATATTATCAACCTTTACTGGCGCACTCATTGATACTTCATCCTTCAGCCAAACAGTAGATTTGGGGGCAAATAACAGCGTAAAAATAAATATCGATGGAAAAAACCATTCCCATAGCAAAGATGCCGATATTTCCTCTAAAAATAGCCCTAGTAGCAGCCCATATGCCACCAATAGTCAAGGCTAAGTGACCCACTGGAGTGAAGTATTCGCTATTTGAAGCAAAGACCTCTGCCTATGCCATTAAACACATGCCATAACAGATCTCCACCACCAAATGTGTATATTACGTAATCCATTAACTTTTCTCCTTCGCTATTAAATGCTGCTCTATTAATCTAGCCCTTTTATCTATTCGACTTGCATCGGTTTGTAGGCTAGTCCATTTTTCATTTGCAAAAAGTTGTACTCGATTCAATTCCTTCAAATATCTTTCTAAATGTTCATTCGAAACTTGCTTAGCACCTAGTGAAGTAACGGCTCTACGTATTTCGGTGATTACTTCCTTCAAATGCTGAACTAATGTATAGCTAGCTATTAATTCTGATGAGATCTCTAAAATTGTGACTCCAGAAATAGCTTCTAATGTGATATAATCATAAATTGGAAATATATCTCCAATCGAAGATAAAAAGGCTATCTCAGAGTTGCTATATTCAGAATTCTTATCAAACTTATTTTTTAGATCAGTCAATTTTTGCTTAGCTTTACCTGCATAAGACTGCTCTGGTGATATTGTGATATTTCGTTGTAGGCTTGGATGCAGGCAACTAACACTATCACAGCTGTAAATTGAAGCTGATTCTCCACCTTTTAAATGACTAATCCAACTTTTTTCATCCTGAGCTAAGGAGTCAAAAAAGTACACATTATTGTTTGTAACCACGATAGTGCCAGTCATAGACATGATTGAATCACGCATATTTGATGGTATTCCAACCTTTGCTGCTGCTTTAGTGAAGATGTTATAATCATCCAGCATAACTCTGAATCCTTATTTTGTGCTTGTCGCAGAGCTTGTTTTTGGGCTAAATCATTACGACATTTTTTACCAGCAGCAAAATAATCAAACCCGCTTTGTGACTGTATATCACGGCAAACAGCTTCTCTCATAGCCCAGTTCTTTGGTAAAGCTGTAGCAAATAATGCTTTTGTTAATTCACAATCTCCTTTGGCAAATTGATTCATCTCCATTGCTAGATTACGTAAGTCCTTGAGAGCGTTCTCAATCTGTGGAGCAAATGTTTTTAATCCTAATGAAAAAGCATAGACTTTAGCTTGAGAACCAATGTTTTTCATCAATTGAACTAATTCTTCTCCAGAAATAACAGAGAAGCTACCAAGATAGGCATCAATACTGCTACAGCTCATGTTTAAAGATGGTGGAGTTATAGCAAATGGCTGAAATGATGTTTGGCTTGTTCTGGCAGATAATCCGCCAGCCGCATAATATCCAGCCGCTTGATCTTGATATGATCCAGATCTTGTGACATTAATACTCATTCCTTGAAATACGTTTTCGATATTCCAAGCTAGTGATACTGGAGCTTGTAGCAATAATAGCATTGTAATGGCATAAACTCTGATTTTGGTGCTCATGTAGTCTCCAACTTATGATAATATCTATCGATTGCTAGAATATTGTCGATAATTTTATCTTCAGAGATTATGCCTCTAGCTACTGCATATATTTTTTTACCATCGCTAGCTACTGAATATAATACAGGTACAATATGCTTAGGATTTAGTTTATTAAGCAACTCATTATTCTTACTGACAGCTAGCAACTGAAATGCATATTTATTAGCAAAGCACTGAACAATAGGCATAAAGGCCTTACAGAGCAAGCAATCTTGTTTAACTTGCAAAATCAATCCCCAGTTTTTAGCAATGTTTTTGAGTTTGAAATCATTTTTTTGCTCTGATTTTTCTTGATATAGCTTTCTATGTAAGCTATTAGCAGGCTCATTAGCATTAATCAGTTGGTAATCAAGTAGAGTAGCTAGTTGCCACATAGTAGCAAACTTATGAGCCTTCTCCATGATTTGCTTCTGCAATCTTTGAGCTGTAATCACATTTTCGAGCGTTGGATTATCCAGCGCTATACGCTAAGCTCGATTAAATCGCTCCTTTAATTCCTCGATTCTCTGGTCATGAGGCCTACTCATCAACTTAGAATTAGCAGCAGAGTCATCAAGCTCATGACCATGTTTATCATTGTACCATAAAAATCTTGTTGGTGAAGCATCAACAGTGGATAAATGACTAATTAATATCATAAACATTAATAATCTGCTCATTTAGACTAAGTTTGTTGCATACGATGAACTTTATCTTTGATTCCTGCAATAATGTCTTTGTTCATGCTGTTTTGAGCCTTAGTGAGTATATCTCCAAATAGTTCATCCATATTGATTTTAGTGAAATCAACTTTTTGTAACTCTTCAACAGTAAGGCCTCTACACTTTGGACATTCAGGTGTACCGAAGTCTATTTTTAGCTGCTTTCTTGCTTCTTCCTGAAAAATTCTTGCAAGTTTTGACTGAAAGCAGCAATAAGTAGACTTTCTAGCTAGGCAAATACCCAATATCGGAATTCTTGAAGAACAATAGGTTCCAATGTAATAGCAGTAACCTTTTTTTCTATATAGAGCTAATTCTTGTTCCTTAGATTTGCATTGCGATAAGCCTATATCACGCCCCCAGCCAGTCATTGAAGAGCAGCAATTCAAAAAACTAAATACATCTTTTTTGCATTTTCGATGTTTACCTGAAAATACAGAAACGGGATTTGTTTTAATGTCCTTGCTCATCTGATTTAGCATCGCTAGATGAGCTACCTTAGCTATATCTCTGTTTGGTATAATAGTCGGAGTGTTGCAATTACCTCCTAAACAAAAAATTGAGTTATTACGCAATGATGAGTGTAGCATTGTTTGCTCATCAGTTGAACAGCTATAGTCATGCTGCCATAGTAAACAAATATTTGCTACTGATTTTTGGCAAGTGCTGTTTTTAATTCACAATTTTGAATTTTAAGGTGTTTGCAACCATCTTTTGGATCGCTAGTACAAGAAAAAACAATCTTTTGTTTCCAATATGAACGATTGACTCTAAACTTGTCAAAAAATACTCTATCACCACTCTCATAGTTGAGTCTATTCACCTCATAGCATTCATTACTTTCTATTAATTGTTCAAGTTCAGGCTTTACAACTTGCCAATATTCTGCTACTTCCCTTAGTTCTTGAGTCTTATCTCTGTAGTCATAGCGAAGTATACATATTTTACCTCTTTTTGATATAATATAAACTTTGTTCCAATATGCTCTATAGATACGCCAAGCCTATCAGCAACAGCACTCCTCATTCGTCTTGCAGCCATTTGGCTATCACCTGCTAACTTGTATATTTTTTCATTATTTTTATCTACGTCATGGAAATCTGCACGACCATTAAGCCAATTACTATGATTCTCTACTATTTCTTCTGTTGCAAATTCCATTTGCCGGTTTTGCCAAGAAAGCCATACATTCTCTAATCTGCACTCAACATTTAATTCTCGAATAAGTTCAATGTTAAAATTACTACCTTCATTACAACTTTGAATAATTTCAGTATTAGTTTTACTTGTCTGAGTTACGAAGTTACTGCTATCAAGGGCACTTAAAGGATCAGATTCAATTCTCATTGAATTAGCTATCATATAATTTTGATCGTTGATATTATGTTGAGTTAAGGCATTGTTTTTACTGTTTTCAGCTTGAAATAACATTGCCCCACTTTCTGTACCAAGCTGATTACGGCCATGGTAGGTTAAATCCTCATCATTGTTAGGATAATTGACATTACTACCTTGATGAAATAATTCTTGTGTATTTGAAGAATTTCCAAGATTTACATTATAGTTGCTAGCTTCATTATAACTGCTTTGCATTGAAGCTAAACAACAGCTAATATTGAGCACTATCAAAAAGTTAATATAGATAATAATCTCATTGAGTATTCTCATTCATAATTTCTAATGCTATTGCTAAAGGAATATGGCCAGTTAATTTCTTGGTTAATCCTCTTTTTTCATCATCTATTACTATCACAGGAACAACATCAATTTTATATTGTTCAAACAAGCTAGGATCTATATCGAAGCTAATACCAAGCTCCATAGTTTTATTCTTTGTTTGTGTAAATGAGTTATTAATTAACCCACGCATAATCAATTGAGCTCCAGCCTTTTGAGATTCAGCAAAATAGCTTTTTAAAGCCTCATCACTCATTGAAAATGAGACAAAAATAAAAGTTTTTTGCTGGCCCAAAAAAAAGCATTAGCATTATTAACAAATAATAAAACCATCAACATCATTACTCGTATAACCATATTCCTCTCTAACCCTTATCAAAGCAAACAGTAATCTCTTTTTCGCCAAATCAAGTAACCAAAATCTTCACCATTAACTGGAAATTCTCTTCCAGCCTGCCATGTAGCTTCTGTTTGGCCTATGCTCTTGCAGGATCTGGTTTCTGGAATCGGATAAGTCATTTGTAGTCGATACTGACTTTTCTTCATAATAGGCATGGGATACTTGCCACATAAGCCTTTATAACCATAATATCCCCATAACATCAGTTGCCTATGCATTCTAGCCATAAACTTACTTACCATTAATACAGATGTTCCAACTCCACCATTATGCGCCGCAGCTGTTCCAGTAAAAGGGTAAAGCATTCCTTGACATTCAGCACACCAAAAAGCATAATCACTTGCTAATAAACCAGCGCTGCAACTCATGCAATCAGCTATACATGCTTGATAAGCAGCTACATTTTGAAACAACAGCGTTTCTGGATTTAAAATCGCAGATTTAGCGTCATCACTCCATAATGGATCAAACTCTGTTAAATATGCTATATCGACTGCAGCCATTTCCAGACAAATAAAATCAAGCAAAATTTCCAGCCAATAAATCACAGGATAGACATACCAATGAATGTGATAAAAAGCACTTCCTTCAGCCTCATCTTTCATGCCTTTTTGAGTAGCACTTCCAAATGACAAACCTCCAAGACTTACCATACACATTGGCGACTTTGTAACATCTACAAGGCGTACTGGCTCCCAAAATCCTACCGGAATATACCAGGTACAGGTATTGGAATCCCTGGCTTAGGACAAAGACATATAAGTCTACCAGAAGCATTAGTATCAGGCATTGAAGTGTTTGTAAAGTACAGAGATATAGTAATTTAACCTATATTATCACATAAATCATTTTTAAGTTGCAATATCACTCATTTTTGGTTTTTTAGGTGAAGTGTTAACAACAGCTACACCTTGAACTGCTTTAGATCGCTTACAGTATAGAACACAACGCCTTTTTGATTTAATTTTTGATGTTTCAACTTTCTCAACATTATCAGGGTCAAAAACTCCTTGAGCAGCCATTTTCTTTATTTCATATAAAGACTTACATTTTTGCCCTTTAGGAATTTTACAATCAAAATTACTTTCGAAAAAGAAGCTTGTTAGGCTCATACAGCCCAATAGCAATAATAAAAACTTCATTATAAATGCTCCTCTAACTTTTGTGATTGGTCGAATTTATTATGCAAATTAACTTTTTCATTGTTAGTTGATTGTGAATAAGTTAAATTATGTGGCTTCTTCTTGTGCTCACGTAAGTCAAAACCTTTTTTAAATACAACATCGATGACTCTACCTGACGCAATAAGAACGACTGGGCTCATAGAATCAGCTTGTTTTATAGCAAAATCAGCTAGCTTATCAAAAGCATTACTAGCTCCAGAGTAAGCTCCAGACTGAAGCGCATCTCCAATCTGAAACTCTTGTTGTTGATGACCTCCAGCTACTAGGTTTAAAGTTGGTAGCATATCAGGTTTAATAGCCTTAGCTTGTAGAAACTTAGCAATATTGCTAAATACTCCATTTAATGCAGCCATGCTTGCTATGTTAGACGATTTATCTACCACGATTCCTTTAATTCCAGAACGTCCATCTTCACCTATCAACCAGCCTTCCGCCTTGTTTTCAATAATATCTCCATAATGAAATTTTACTTTGAAGCAGTTTTAATATGCTTGATGCTGAGCTTAACAAGCTTTAAAGTAAAAACTAGCATTTTAAGCTAATTTTATTTTTCCTTTTGAATTATCCTTTTCAGCTTCTTCTGTAGCAGCATTAATAAGCGTTACATGGCTTGGAGTTTTTGGAGTAAAAGTTAACATTAAATCTTGAATTGTTTTGTGTTCTCCTATTACTGTTAAATAAAGCTTCTTTTCTTCTTCTCGTGGAGCAATAAACAAACATCCAGACTCATGAACTACAACTTCGGCTGCATTTTGAGGATACATAAAAATATCATTGATTTTTTCATCTTTAAGATTAATTCTTGTTGGCCCACTATCAGAAATCTCAAGCTTCAGCAAATTATCAACTTCTAACTCATATTCTACCGCATATACATCACTAAACTTGACTAAAGCAATAAACCCTATCATAAACCTCAAAATTCTAATACTCATTTTTTTATTCCATTCTCTTTAACGCCAGTTAACAACAAAAGGTAATTAGGACTTCGCTTGTAAGTCAAAAGGTAAGTCTTATCGACAGCTATATGTTTACTATCGCTAAACCAATAACGAAGCGTTCCACTAATTAATACTCCATCCTTTATCACTTCAACCTTCTTCGGAAAAAAGACTGAAGACACATTTGAGCCTTTAACAAATTGCAAGTGATCATGAAAAAATTTATTTAAAGATTCAGTATTACTAGATGCAACTTTCATGTCTGCTATTTGTCTTTCTACCTCATTTGGAGAAGTAGTAAATAAGAGTTTCGTTACATAAATTGCCCATTCCTTTAAATAGGTTTCATGGTAATTTTTTGATGAAACCATCATTTTACGATCAGGCTCCATTGCTGGAATTAATAACCACTTTTCTTCTTTGGTAATTGCAGCCATTATCGCAATTATATTAGCTGCAGCTAGCAATATAGTTACTGAAAGTAAGCATTTATTATATTTAACCAGCTCTTGTATAGCATTTTGCTTAAAGAGATGATTCATTACTTGCCAACTTTTTTGCCCAAAAGCCTTGGATATCCTAATGGAGCTGGCAATAAACCTTTAGCTACTAAAAAACTTTTTAGCAAAAAATTCTCAGATACCTTCTTAATTTTCTTAAAGCAATAACATAGAGCAATTCCTCCAACCATAAAGGCTAGGCCTAATTTAGCATGCCTGCTGTTTAGTAGTACAATTCCTGGAGCTACTCCAGCTAGCACTACTCCCCATTCGTCAATGCTCAAACCCATATACTTCAACGGCCTCGATAATGCCCAACATAATTTTTGATTTTGTATAATCACCTTCAGCCTCAATTGTAGCATGAGATTTCTCATTCTGCTACTATAATGTTTAAATTAGCTAAATATCTTCAAACACAGATTTTACCTGCAATAATTAGTGTTCATATATGCATGTGCGACATGAAATCGCACTATTCTTACCACAACGTTTATATCAGTCAGATAGTATTATAAATATTATAACTTCTAGCACATTCACTAATTATTTGTATAGCCTTAGACATATACTCTCGTACTAACTCCATACAAGCTATAGTATAAGGTATTGTTGAGTTTGGATTAATATGATTCAATGCTATACTAATTGTCCTCTGACTTTCGCCTGCATCCCACATACAACTTGCAAACGTCCTTCTTAGATCGTGTATTCTGAAATTTTTTATGCTTGCCTTTTCACAAATTATCTTCCATGCGGTATTTGGATGCGATAAGTGTCCGCTTTCGCTAGTAGAACTTGGTAGTACCCATTTACTTGTAGATATTAATTTCCTTGCTTGCAATATTTCCATTGCCTCATCTGTTAATGGTATATTTTGCGCCTTTCCGTTCTTAGTTTTTGGTATATGCCATATTTTTCTTTCAAAATCTATATTGTCCCATTCCATCTCTAACACATTACTTTTTCTAGCTCCAGTATATAACGCTAGTAATGCAAAATCTCTTATCAATGGACTTGCTTCTCCGCATAATACTTGTAAAAATCTACCCATTTCATCGTAACTTAGACGTCTCTCTCTTGCTTGCAGTTTATGCTGCTCTATCCCTAGAGTAGGATTGTTTTCTATTAATCCCCATTTTATTGCCTTATTAAATATAGTGCGTAAGGTTGCTAGCAATGCATTTGCTGTGGCATATTTTCCCTCTTTGCTGATATCATTGAATATTGGTTCAATATCACTCATTCGAATCTTGCTTATCTTTTTTTCATATAATGCTTGTGCATAAGTATGTACTCTGTCAGCATTCTCTTTCCAGTTTATAGTATATATTTTGGCATACTCTTCAATATACTTATAACACAGCTCTTTGAATGTAATATCGTTAGCTTTTCTTTCTCTTTCTTTTATACGATTCTCATTTTCTTCTATCTGTTGTTGATGTTTTACTGCTCTTGGATCTATTCCGTTCGCCATTAATGTCTTTAATTCTCTTGCTATTTTTCTAGCTTCTTTAATAGATAAATATGGAAATTCCACTATCCTTATTTTTAAACTCTGGTTTTTATATTTTTGTTCTAAAATCCATGTTTTTCTTACTATTCCTCCACAGACTGTACATGAGATTTTCAGTTTAAGTCCTATTATATCTGGATCGTGGATAATTAATAATTTTTCTCCCTTAGGAATTTTAATTTTACGTAGTGCTCGATTTATAAACTTTGATGATATTGAAGTCATAATCACCCCACATAATATTAATATTTATTATTAAAGTATTACGTTTAATTAAACAGATGATCTATATTATACTTTTTATTTGATAGCAAATTTTTATACTAATTTGTTCATAATACATATAACTTAAAAATCACTTATCAATCCTAGATTGTATATATTTTTCGATCATTAGATTAACCTCTAGATTGAAAACTGGCCCCCAATTTCCTAAATTTTCTGTCAACCTTTTGTCAACCTTTTGCTTTAATTTTTTTGTTATATTGACAAATATTGGAAATATATTTATAGTTAAAGTTGAAGATTAATTATAAATATTAATAAAAGTTAACACAAGTTAATAGTAGGTTCTATAAAGTATAGAAGTTAATAAAAATTAACATTTTTTCTTCTTTATATTTGATATGTCTTTGTAGCTTTATTAGTAGGCAATGTTTTTACATAAAATATAGCTTTTTTAACTTTATCAAGATTAATGCGTTTATCAAAACTATGATTAATCAAGTCCAGCTTATCAAGTAGTTTATTGATATGTTCACAATTTAAAAATGCCAACATTATTTCATCAGTCTCCATTAATAATTCTAATTTTCAGTCATCATATTATTCCATTGTTCTGTCGAAATTTCAATTCCATTATCATGAACAATTAATAGTAATATTCTATGATTTGTCTTTTGATTTGTAGAAGCCAGCAAATCAACTTCAACACTAATTTCGCTGCATTTACTATTAGTAGCATTGCAAATTAATAGTGTTAGTACTGCCTGTATTTGAATACTATTTACAATGATTAAATCTTTTATATCATTTTTAAAATTGCAGCTAAGATTTATTCCTTTATTTTCTGTGAATGGCTTCAGTGCTCTAATATTACATTTACTTTTGCCTGAATACCAAAATCTCCAGATTTTATAGTATGACTCATAAAATGCTTCCATATCTTTTAATTAAGTTGTACTGGTATATCGCAAGTAATAGCTGTGAACTTATTTGCCTCGCTCTTTATTTCTAATTTGCCACTTAGTTTGTTAACAATGTAATTTGCAAATTCTAGACTCGAGTTTAATATTTCTGGATACTCTAATGCTGGATGCAAATCAGTAAATTTTGCATTTATTTCTTGTAGTTTTTCTTGTGAAATACCTTTTCCGTTATCACGTACTATGAATCTTAATATTCTGTCTTTTTCATTCGCCTTTCGATACGGCGAAGTAAATAACCTAACTATAACATCAACCTGACAGAATTTATTAACTCTAATAGCTCCACTTATTAATTGACTAAGTATAGTTTGCAATAGACAACTATCTCCAATAACAATATCATTGATGTTATCCTGAACATTGTAACTGATCGATATTTCTCTATCTTCAGCAATTTCTTTCAGCGAGCTAATTGTATCCTTCAATAGTTTTTGTATGCTAAATTTTTTTGAATGTACATTTTGAAGCTTAATTTGGCCTCTAAGTGAGTAAACTATCCTGTTACAGTAGTCTTGTAGGTTAGCGGCACAATTAAGTATTCTTGCTACGCTAGTAGTTTTATATTCTTTTTCTTTGAAATCACTTTGCCTGCATAGTAGATCATCTGCTAGATCTTTGATTTTAGCAGTAGTAAGATCAAACGTATATTTAATTTTTTGAATCAAATCTATACAATATTGCTTCATTGACTCAGCTTCCTCTAGATAATCTTTCGCTTGTTGTAGCTTTATTTTCATTCCAATATATTTATCTGCCTTCATATTTTCGGTACAAAGATAAATATTTCTTTCCTTAGCTGTAGATACTAACTTAACTGGAATAGGTGGTAGATGAATTGTCCAAACATCTTGAGAAATGTCTTTCGTTTTCTTGATATTCTTTTTTTTATTTTTCATAATATTCTCCATTTGACTAATGTTACGAATTTAAATTACTAGTTTGTATCGGAATGCTGACTAAAAACTTTGTATAATGTCCTTCTTTACTGTCTATCTTAATGCTTCCTTTCATTTCATATGTAAGATGTTTGATAAATGCTAACCCTGAATCTAATGCTTGATGCTTAATTAAGTGTGGATTTTTTAATTCAGAGTTCATCTCTTGTAATTTGTTTTTTGAAATGCCATCTCCTACGCTATGCACTACAAATTGCAATATTCTATCTTTTGAATCTGATATGCATAAAGAGCCTTGTAAGCGTTATTATTACTAGTATTACGAGCTGTTTTTTGGTATAATCTCAATAGAGATTCAACTAACAGCAATTAATTAAACTTCATGTGTCAGTAGCTGTTGCTAATAAGTCTAAGCCTTTTCTTCATTGGATTGGTAGTAAACGAAGAATTGTTAATAAATTAATAGAACATCTTCCTCAAAGTCCACACTATAATCACTATGAACCATTCCTTGGTGGAGGTGCTTTATTTTTTCAAGTTAGGCATCTTTTTAAACAATGTTTTTTGTCTGACATCAATCTCGATTTAATTACTAGCTATAATGCTGTTAAAAATAATCCTAATGAGGTCAATAGATTACTAAATCTATATCACAAAAATCATTCGAAGGATTATTATTATAAAGTTAAAAACAAATATAGTAATAATCCGAATGAGATTACCGCAAAATTTATATATCTTAATAAATATTCTTTTAGAGGAATTTATAGAGTCTACAAAAATGGACAATCTGCTCAAACATTTTCTGGTGAATGCTACATTAAACTCCATATTGCATCTAGAATAAATCAATGTAGCAACCTTTTACATGGCGTATCAATATGCTACTGATTTTTCATTTATAGAGCCTCAACAAAATGACTTCGTTTATTTTGATCCTCCTTACCATAAATCTGGAGAACTGTTCTATACTAGACTTCCATTTGATGAAAAAGATCAAATTAGATTACGGGATTTTGTCCAAGAATTAACAAATAAAGGTGTTAAGATTATGATTTCTAACAATAACACTACCTTTATTAGAGACTTATACAAAGATTTTAATATCAATACCGTTACAGTCATATACTCAATCAATGAACAACGCAATCCTGTTAATGAGCTAATCATTACTAACTATTCAACCTAACTATTTGACCTGAGCTTAGCAATTAAAGACGAACTCGCCATTCAAACCGTATATGAATAGGAAGTGTATATAGTTAGCCATTGTGCTACATTCAATGTCTAACTATGTATCTCTTGATAAGTTTATTGTTATACCAACTCCTAAGTCTATACCAGTATCGCTATCACCATTGAAAACTGATACTAGGCCACCTGTAACAAAAATTGATGCTTTGTTACCTTCAATAATAAAGGCAAAATAATGTCAGTTAAAATTACTAAAGGCAATAAAAGCGACCTATCTGTATCTTCAGTTTTTTCTAAATGCTTATCTGGTAAATTGTTTGGTGATAAAGCTTACATATCTAAAGAGTTATTTCATCAACTGCTGACCAATGGTTTACGTTTATTTACTAATCTTCGTAAAAATATGAAAACATATTTATTGGATATACAAGATAATCGGTTATTAAATAAACGTTCTTTAATTGAATCTGTCTTTAATGTACTAAAAAAACATATGCTTTTAGAGCATACTAGACACCGTTCTCCTCTTAATTTCTTTGTTCATATAATTGCTTCTCTTGCTAGTTATTCTATCTCTAAACTTAATCCCCATCTTATCTCTTCTTCTTCTCCTGACTCCTTATCCTAAATTGATGTTTACAATGCATTTTTTCATGTTAGGTTATTCCATTTTATTTAAATTTTCTTTATAACTCAACATTCTCACTTCATACTTTCCATTATCCTAAAAATTTTCAGCATTCAACTGAAAAAGACAAAATCATTCCTCTTTCTTGCTACTCTATGATGTATCAATTTATCCAACTTATGCTTTTATTATAAGGTTAGATGTTTGTTAACACTGCCTAATATTTAGTTAAACCATGATTTTCAAATATTCATACTTATGTGCTTTTCAATCCAAAGTTTTGCTTTATCACTAAGAAGTAGCTTCACTTGATCGTTTATTCTTTGACAATAATGATGAATATATTCTTTTTCTTCGTTAGTTAGTAGTGAGGTTAAAATAAGATCACTACAATATGGAACAAGCGTTAAAGTCTCAAATTCTAAAAATCCTTCATATTTTGAATTTTTAACAAACATAAGATTTTCTATTCTAATACCATACTTACCTTCTTCATAGTACCCTGGTTCATTTGAAAGTATCATACCTTCAGCTAATGCTACATCGTTATTATATTGCCCAATAGATTGAGGACCTTCGTGAACACTAAGACAATTACTAACTCCATGTCCAGTACCATGAGGATAATCAAGGCCATGATGCCATAAATTTCTTCTAGCAATAACATCTAGATTACTTCCTACTGTTCCACAAGGGAAAACACTGTTTAGTAAAGATATATGTCCTTTTAGAATCAAAGTATATCTCTCCTTTTGTAACGGAGTTGCTTGTCCAATTACTATTGTACGAGTAATATCAGTAGTACCACCGAGATATTGTCCTCCAGAATCTACTAATAGAATTCCATCACCTTTGATTAACTTTGCAGATTGATTTGTTGGTTGATAATGTATAATAGCACTATTTTCATTAAAGCCACATATGCTATCAAAGCTATTACAAATATAATTTGGCTGTTTTTTACGAAAGCTAGTAAGCATTTCGCTTAAACTATATTCAGTAATATTTATTGATTCAAGCTTATGTTGAGTAACTATATCATCTAACCAAGCAAAAAATTCGCATACTGCTACTGCATCATTGATATGGCATTGCTTAGCGGCAGCAATTTCAACTTGATTTTTACAAGCTTTCATTGTTGAACACAAATCATGTTGCTGCTTAACAATTTGCTTATTTTTAATTGGTGATAAAAAGCCTATAGGACAGCTTTCACTAACAAGAATTTTATTTGTAATATGCTTCAATATAACATTAATATCAGTTTCTGAATATAATTTAATAGTTTGATATCCTTGATTAAGGTGTTGCTTTACTGATTGATTCAAACGTTCTAAATTTGTAAAAAGATACACTGATTGATCCTTGCAATCTAGGTAAGCGTATGATAGCATTAAAGGTGTAAATTCGGTATCATATGCCCTAATATTAAGCAACCAGCATATTGATGTAGAATCAGTAATAAAATATCCATCAACATTTTTATTTTTAAGCTCAATAAATAACTTAGAAATTTTATCCTGAATTGTTTGTCCTGCATAGTCTATTGAGTAAATCCAAGCATTAGTCGATGGTTTAGAAGGCTGGTTATTCCAGATCAAGTCAATTAAATTTGGTGATATAGTCTTTAATTTTAACTTCTGAAAGTAGGTAATTGAGTGTAAGTTTAAAAGATAAGGATCATAACCTATAATCATATCTGTATCACTTGAAATAATACTACACCAATCTGTTGTCAAAATATCTTTGATATTTATAATTTGAAATTGCTCCAAATCAACTTGGTTACTTGCTTGAATTAAATATCTACCATCAGTAAATAATATAGCTTTATTTAATGTAATTATGGCTATTCCATATGATCCAGAAAATCCGGTAATATACTCCAATCTTCTAGCATATTTCGGAGCACATTCACTTTGATATTCATTACTGGAAGGAATAATGTATCCACTGATACCAAATTCTAAAAATTTTTGCCTTAATTGCTTCAACCTTTGTTCATTATGCTTCATAATTCATTATTCATTAACCATTTTAATCCATTCTTCTTCATTAATAATTTTAATTCCTAGTTGCTGAGCTTTCTGTAGCTTGTTTCCAGCTTTGTTACCTACTACCAGTAAATCAGTATTATTAGATACTTGAGTACCTACCTTTGCTCCCAATTTCTCTGCTTGTACTTTAATTTCAGACCGTGAAACAGTAGCAAAAGTTCCAGTAAATACTATAGTTTGATTTGATAATAACAAATTATCACCATGATATTGCCAATCTTGTATAGTTAGTATATTAACAAGTTTTGTTATCAAATTCACATTAGCTGAAACCATAAAAAATTGCTTTAACTGGTCAGCAGTTTTTACTCCTAACCCTTCTATATTACATAATTTTTCATATATTTCTGTAACATTATTTGCCAATTTTAGTGATTGATCTATAAAATTTTTTGCTGTTTTAAATTCTTTAGCTAATAATTTAGCGCTATATTTACCAACATGTTTAACTGCTAACGCATAAATAAATCTGTCTAGAATGACATTTTTAGCTTGATTGATATTTTTAAATAGCTTGTTTACAGATTTTATTCCCCAACCAGCTATATCTTCAAGTTTATTTGAAGATAAAAGTTTATTATTCTCTTCTAACAAGAATATATCAACTATATTTACTATGTACTTATTATCTAATAAAAACCGTATTCTCTGTCTACCTAATCCATCAATATTTAATGCATCTTTTGATACAAAGTGACAGATACGTTCATAAATTTGAGCTGGGCATGCTAAACTGTTACCACATCTTGCTACTGTTTCTCCTTCATTAACAACTAAATTCTGATTACAAGAAGGACATGTTGCAGGAAATATAAATCTTGTAGAGGATTGTGCATCTCTAGCTGATAAATCAACACCATTAATTTTTGGAATAACATCGCCTGCTCGATGTAAAAACACATAATCACCAATTCTAATATCTTTTGATTCTATTTCTTGTTTATTATGCAACGTTGCTCTTGATATTGTTACTCCAGCAATATTAATAGGAATAAGCAATGCTACAGGAGTAACAGCTCCTGTTTTGCCAACCTGTAAAGTAATGTTAGTTATCTTTGTTCTACCAATTAATGCTGGAAATTTATACGCAATCGCAAAACGTGGACTAGTACTAGTAGCTCCAAGTCTTTCCTGCAAAGCAAAATCATTCACCTTGTACACTACTCCATCTATCTCAAATGCTAAATTGTTGCGTTCTGTAGCAACGTTATTATAAAATTCTATCATTGAATGCAGATTATCTGATAATATATAATCTGTATTAACGGAAAACTTAAGCTGAGATAGTTTCTGTAGTAATTCAAACTGCGTACTAGCAAAATGGTGATTAGTTACTTCTCCTAATGCATAAACAAAATATTTTAGTGGTCTTTGAGCTGTAATAGCAGGATCAAGTTGTCTAATTGAACCAGCAGCAGCATTACGTGGGTTAGAAAATAAAGCTTTACCTAGTTTCTGTTGTTGAATATTTAAAACTCTAAAATCATTATTAGTAATATAAATTTCACCTCTGACTTCAAATACTTTATCAGTAATAGGCAAGGTTTGAGGGAAAGATTGTATTGTTTTTAAGTTTTCAGTAATATTTTCTCCAATCTGCCCATCACCTCTAGTGCTTGCTAAGGTTAAGACCCCATACTCATATCTAGCATTAAATGACAATCCATCAATTTTATATTCACAAACAATTTTGGGGCAATGATCTATTTTTAAAAAATTTTGTATCTTAGTAATAAAATTGCTAATATCCTCTACACAAAAACCATTTGCTAATGATAGCATTGGCTTAAGATGTACCACCTTAGAAAACTGCGCACTTGGTGTAAATCCAACTTTTTTAGAATGATCATTTACTAATGCTAAATGTGGAAACTTGGCTACAATTTTATTATTTAAATTTTTCAGAACATCGTATTGTGCATCAGTAACTAAAGGATTATTGTCACTATAATAAGCTTGATCATATTTTTGTAATTCCAAAGCTAAAAAATCCACAATTTTCTTAGCATGATCTGATGTTAATTGTTCAATATTAATCGTGCTAATATCTAGCTTATTCATTTTTATGTATGATGTTTAATAAACTATAAACTATAAACTATAAACTATAATACTCCAATTTTTGCAATTTTTAACATTTACATTATACACTTTGTTTCATTCTTTACTCTGAGATTACTAAAAAACTTTTGTAATAATTCCTTAGATTGCAACTCCATAATACCACCATATATTTCTGGTTTATAATATACCGTTGTATTATAAAAGAGCCGTACACCGTTTTCTATAGCACCAAACTTTTCATCATATGCTCCAAAAAATATACGATCAATTCTAACATGAGATAACGCAGCAGCGCACATTGCGCATGGTTCTAGGCTAACATAAATATCATAACCATGTAAGTATTTGCAGCTTAACAAACTGCAAGCTTTATTAATTGCAATAATTTCAGCATGAAAAGTAGGATTTAATGTAGTTTCAACTTTATTATAAGCTCTAGTTAATACAGTTTTTGTTGCTCGATTAACTATAACTACTCCTACAGGTACTTCACCTAAGTTAAAAGCCTGTGAAGCCTGCTCTATTGCTTGTAACATAAACATAGCTATAATATGATAATATTTTTCCCTAATAAATAATTAAAGAGTCACATATATATCAAATTTTCTCTTGATACATTACACACTGTTCATAGCCAGCAGGATCTTGATGAATTAATACTTCGCAACCAGGAAACTCTTCTTCAATTTTAGCACTAATATCGTCAGCAATTTCATGAGCCTGAAGTAAAGTCATATTTCCATCAACCTCTAAGTGACATTGTATAAATGGCTTATTACCAGCATATCTAGTCTTAAGCTCATGTACCCCTAAAACTTGTGTATTTTGACGAATAATATTCAAAATTTTTTGCTTTTCTGTTTTATCAAATTCTTGATCAAGAAGATTTTTAAGCGCTTTTCTAAACAGTTTGATACACCCATATAGTAAATATACGCTAATCAGAATAGCAAATACTAAATCAATAAACCAAAAATTTACACTAACTTTTAATGATATAATAACTGATAAGTTAGTTAATAAATCAACAAAATTATGCAATTTATCAACTGCTACAATATAAGACTGAGTTTTCTTATACACATAGTTCTGATAACAAACTAGCATAAATATGCAAACAGATGATACAATCATAACATTAATGCCAACATTATGATGACTCACTTCATGAAAATTAAATAGTTTGTTAATAGCTGAAAATAAAGTAAAAATAGCAGAACAAAAAAAGAATATAGATTGAGAAAAAATAGCTAAGTCTTGTACTTTATTATGACCAAAACGGTGATTATCATCAGGAGGTAAGAGCATTATACGAACTGCTACCATATTTATTAATGACGAAGAAATATCTAACATAGAATCTAGTAAAGATGCAAATAATGCTACAGAACTAGTAGTAATCCAACCATATATTTTAATTGTTAAAATGACACTTGCAGTTGCAATAGATAGCAGAATTGCGCTTTTTATTAGTTTTGAGTGTTGAAGATAAGTAGGAACTGCTTTATGTTTCATATTTTGAATGTATTTAATTTTAGTGTCATTAATATGTACTATTTATAGTAGTATGTAGCGTAAATTAGTCAACAGTGGAATATAATAATCTTTATGTACTCATTATACTCTTAATAATGTAAGTGAAAATTTATAGCTACAATCAATATAACAAAAATACAACAAAAAATAATAATAACGTGCTAGCAAATATAGTATAACAAAATCAGCTTGCGTAGCATTTATATATAATATCAGCTTGTAATATATATTAACATTGGAAAAATTTTATGGGGAATATTGGACGGCCACTTCAAAAGTTTTTAAAAACTCAAATGAAGGTCATGACAAGAATGGATATGGCTCAAGGAAGTGGAGTATCTTATACTGAAGTATGTGCACTAATTGCAGGTGCAAAACCAAATCCACGTGTAGAAACTGTTGTAAAGCTTGCTAATTTTTTTAAAAAGCCTGTAGATGAAATATTAAATAGAAAACGAAAATGCACAAATACAAGTATAAGTAGTGGTTATATAAACCCTGAGAAAGTAAATCATCATATCAAGCAATTTTTACTACAATTCATGCAAGAAAAAGAACTTCGTGCTTCTGAATTATCTACAGGTGTTGGTCATAGCATTATGGCTATATCCGACTTCATATCAGGTAAAAAAGAATCAATAGGCAGCACAATTTTAGTAAACCTAGCAGATAAATACGGGCTATCTCTTCACAGTATACTGAGTGGAGCATTATTAACGCAAGAAATAACAGAAAATAAGGATACATCATTACTTAGCCAAGAACATGAACAAAAGCTTGCTACTATTAGTATAACAGAAGGTAATGTTTTTTCTCATTCTGAAGCACAAACTACTAGCCAAGATATACATGGTGCCACACCTCCTCAAACATTAGTTGAGCGTATTCTCGCTGAAGGAAAAAAGAAGTTAGGTCAAAAAGAATCAGCTGTTGCACGTGTTATGTCTGAAAGACAAACAGATGAAGAAACAAGTAGATCAAGCTCAATTGCATCACGTGTTATGGATAAAAGAACAAAGGATAGTACTTCAAAGAACAGAAATTTATAAGCACAGATACTAGAATCAAATAGTATATATAAGGTTATTTTTACGATTATAACTTATATTAAATGAAACTCAACTATATACAAGCTTTTTGCTAACAAAGTTACTATATAAGCATTCATGAAAAACAAAGATTTTGATCATAGTTATTTTTTTGCTATATTTTCGCAGTATAGCAGTATAAAATGTATTGTTTTTGAGATTATAACGCAGGTAAGAGTTACCGCTTGCCACTAGCTCAGAGAACTGTATTATGCCAATAAGAATCGGCTTAAAGTATAACTGTTTGAATAATGTTTGTTATGATGATAAAGCAATGCTATTTTCTTTAGTTGTATGTATTTACTTGAAAATCTTATGTTTTCATAACATTATCCTAAAAGGATTAGTTTAGGATAATGAAAAATCCAAACGTTATAATGCACAAGGTATACAAGGGATAATGTTTCGTTATGAGTTTTAATACATTAATTAAATACAATCTTAATTCAGGACCATTTACTGATCTAATATTTCTAGCACACACGTTTTTGTAATATCCATGCTTAATAACTAACCATTAGACCTCTTTCGAAACTGGTTAATATAGTTCAAAATTATAAATGCCAGAGATCAAATTAAATCTAAAACCGAATCTTTTACGTCTATTTCGATATTTATCAGCAATAATTTTGAACTACATTAGACCTCTTTCGAAACTGGTTAAGGTAGTTCAAAATTATAAATGCCAAAGATCAAAATAAATCTAAGAACGAATCTTTTACGTCTATTTCGATATTTGTAAGCAATAATTTTGAACTACCTTAACCAGTTTCGAAAGAGGTCTATTTTATGTTTTAATCTTTTCTCAAAATACTCATTCCACTGTTTATCATACGGATTTGGCTTCGGATATAATCTTAACATGTCGTTTAATAGGAAGTTTTGTTGAATCAAATAGTTTATAAGTGGTTGGGATTCCATCTGTGTTTTGTTAGCCAAACTACTATAAAACAATATCATAACTGTTTTATAGTGGTTTAGCTATACATAACTTTGCATCGCACTTTATCATAACACATGATATATCACAAATTAAAAAGATAGTTACCTTAGTAGAGAAAGATATAACCAAGACTTACGCATATGTATATATAAACTACTAAAAACTGATAAATCTTGATTGTATCATGATTATTTACAATTTTAATTCTAATTTGTGTTTCTATTAAAAATGGATTTTTTTGATGTTTTTGTGGAAATCATGCTTTTAATAATTGGATAATGTTAAACTTGCTCAACAGATACTACTTCTGGAATATAGTATTTGAGTAATGATTCAATACCTTGTTTTAATGTCATAGTAGAACTTGGGCAACCTACACATGCTCCACGCATTTGTAGCTTTACTATTCCATCTTTAAAGCTATGGTATTCTATGTCTCCACCATCCATTGCAACTGCAGGTCTGACTTTAGTGTTAATAATTTCTATGATTTGTTTCTCAATTTCTGAAAGATTAGCTTGCTCTATATTTTTTTTTTCGGCTTCAGATTCAAAGACTGGTAATCCTGCTACAAAATGGTCCATTAGCATAGTTAATATTTCAGGTTTAATTACTTCCCAACTTCCATCGCTAACTTTTGTAACAGTAATAAAATCTTCGCCAAAAAATACTTCCTTAACATTTTCAATTGAGAATAACTTACGTGCTAAAATACTATGAGTACATTCTTCTCTGGTACTAAAATGTACTGGATTACCAGGACTAATTTTTTGGTCAGGAAAAAATTTTAGTGAATTAGGATTTGGAGTTTGTTGAGTTTGAATAAACATAATATAAATAATAAGTTAGAAAAATATTAGTTGAAAGTTTAAAAGATATACTAATGTGGTTTAATTGTCTTTGATATCTTTAAATTTTTGTAATAATAGTGTTTTTAATTCGCCATTTCTATACATCTCTTTAACTATATCGCACCCGCCAATAAATTCCTCTTGAATATATAATTGTGGAATAGTTGGCCAATCAGTATATTCTTTTATTCCTTGCCTTAAATCATCATCGCACAGTACATCTATGTATGTACAATTAATATTTTTAAAATCTTTAGTAAGTTCTTGTATTATATTAGCAACAATAGCAGAAAAGCCACATTTAGGAGCATGTATAGTGCCTTTCATGTATAACACTATATCATTGCTTTTTATCTGCTGCTCTATTAACTGAAAAATATTATCTTTATTCATAGGAATTATATACAATATCACTAACTTCAAAATATTATATAAAACTTTAAAGGTAAAGTTAAGAGGAATTATAATATGATAATTGATAAGATTGAAAAAATCTTTGCAAAATTTGCTGAGCGATGCCCTGAGCCAAAAACAGAACTAGAATATTGCAATCATTTTACGTTGTTGGTTGCTGTTATACTTTCAGCTCAGTCTACTGATAATGCTGTTAATAAGGCTACTAAGGAGCTATTTAAATATTATAAAACTCCTGAACAGTTTTTGCAGCTAGGAGAAGAAAATTTAAAAAAGCATATTAAGTCTATTGGACTATATAATAATAAAGCTAAAAATATAATTAAACTTTCTGAAATTCTTGTCAAAGAGTATAATGGACAAGTTCCAAATACTATGAAGGAGCTTGAAGCACTGCCTGGCGTAGGTAGAAAAAGCGCTAATGTAGTACTAAGTTGTGCTTTTGGAGTAGCAACTATGCCAGTAGATACTCATGTTTTTCGAGTGGCTAAAAGGATAGGTTTAGCTACTGGAGCCACTCCATTAAAGGTTGAAAATGAATTGCTATCAGTTATTCCAGATAGGTGGCTATTATTAGCACATCATTGGTTAGTATTACATGGTAGATATATATGCAAAGCTCAAACTCCCAAATGTTCAGAATGTTTTCTTAATAATTATTGTCAATATTTTTTATCAGGACAGAAAAAATGAGTCAGCTAGAAATTGCATCAAAGGAATCTGAAACTAAACAATTAATAGTGATGTTACATGGAGTAGGATCCAATGGTCATGATTTAATAAGCATTGCTCCTTTTATGCAACCATATTTTTTAGCTGCTCACTTTTTTGCTCCAAATGGAATTGAACAATATGATGGTGCACTATATGGCTACCAATGGTTTAGTTTGAAACAACGAGATCCTGAAATATTAAGAATTGAGTTAGAGCGAACTAGTCCTTTAATTATTGATTTAATTAATCAAAAGCAAAAGCAGCTTGGACTTACTAATCAAGATACTATCTTAATTGGTTTTTCTCAAGGAGCTATGACTTCTATATATTTGACTTTATCAGCTAAAATTCCTTTTAAAGCGACAATTGGATTTTCAGGCGCAATGGTTTCTCCTAAATTAATTACATGTACTGCAACTCCCATATGTTTGATACATGGTAGAGAAGATACAGTTATACCTTGTGATATTAGTTTAAATTCGTATCAAATTTTGCAATCTTATAATGTTAAAGTTGAACATTATCTTATTGATAACTTAACTCATTCAATTGATATGAATGGAATTAACACAGCTAATAATTTTATAAAACGAATAATATCTATCTAATATTTGTCAACCTTGACAATCAAAATCTTTATTATTATACTTCTTCGAGCTGAAGCAAGTTTCTATTCATCTGAATGTACGGTTTGTAATTTAGGTACTGTATATATTAAGCATGTTAACTAACACTAATAATAGTTCATTTGTTATCAAAAATCATAATTTTATTTAAAAAGTTTTATTTGTAAGCTTATTATCAATAGATAATTTTAGTCTGTTGAAATAAGAATAGGCATTATTTAACCTATTGTAAATGAATTGATTGTTTAGACTTAATTTCATCTAAAAAGTTAAGATCTGAAATTAATATGAGGAGTGATTATGAATAATAATAAGCTGTATCTATTTAAAGATAGACGGTTTATGCCTCTGTTTATTACTCAGTTTTGCGGTTGCTTAAATGATAACATATTAAAAAGCGCATTAGTAATTTTGATTGTATATAAATTAGCAGATGCTAATATGTTACTAATGGTAAACGCAATATTCATTTTGCCATTTATTATTTTCGCAGGTATTGCTGGTCAGATTGCAGATAAATTTGAAAAATCTCGCTTAATTAGCATTATAAAAACATCGGAAATTGCTATTGTGACATTAGCAATATATGGCTTTTATATTAATAATTTCATGATATTACTAGCTGCAATAGGTTTAATGGGAGTGCATTCAGTATTTTTTGGGCCATTAAAATATAGTATGTTATCTGATCAGCTTGGTAAAGATGAACTATTAGGAGCTAACGGTTATGTTGAAGCTGGTACTTTTTTTGCTATATTACTTGGAAATATTTTAGGTGGAATTTATATTATTAGCCCTGTAATTGTTATTTTACTGATGGGAATAATAGCAGTTGGAGGGTTAGTTACAAGCTTTTTTATACCTAAGTCTCGTAATTATGACTTATCACTAAAAATAAATTATAATGTATTGTATGAGATTTTTAGTATTGTTAAATATTCAGTTAGTAAAAAGAATGTTTTTTTGTCAATATTAGGAATATCATGGTTTTGGTTTATTGGAGCTGTTTTTTTATCACAAATACCATTATTAGCTAAGGATACTCTTGGAGCTGATGAAAATGTTGCAAATCTTTTTTTAGCAGTGTTTTCTATTGGCATTGCTATTGGTTCATTTGGATGTAATAAACTGCTGGACAATGAAATTACTGCAGAATACGTTTTCATTGCTGCTATAGGAATTAGCATTTTTGGAATTGATCTGTTTTTTACGAGCAAAATACTTAGCGCTGTTGATTCAGAGCCAGATCAACTTAAAAGCATAATTTTCTTTTTGTCTAAAAGTTACAATTGGCGAATATTATTTGATTTGTTAGCTATTTCGATAATTGGAGGACTATATGTAGTTCCACTTTATGCAGTGATGCAGTATTTTACAGCTCCTAGTTATAGATCAAGAGTAGTTGCAGCTAATAATCTTATTAATTCAATTTTTATGATTATTTCTACAATTATTCTTTCTATATTGTTTAAGCTAGAATGTTCTATACCTTTTATAATACTATTTATTAGTTTATTAAATCTTGTAGTTGCGGGATATATTTATCAATTTTTGCCTTCAGTTAAAATTGTTCCTTTTGTTATATTAAGGGCTATATTTAGATTTTTTTTTGATAAGTTTTACAGAGTTGAAATTCATGGTCTGCAAAATTTCATTAATGCAGGTAAAAGAGCAGTAATTGTTGCTAACCATATTTCTTACTTAGATTCTGCATTATTAACTGTTTATTTGCCTGGAAAATTAATTTTTGCTATTAATACTCATGTTGCTCAAAAGTTTTGGGTTAGACCTTTTTTAACAGTAGTTAAAGCTTATCCTATTGATACTAGCAATGCAAGTGCTACTAAATCTTTAATAGCTGAAGTGAAAAAAAATCGCAAAATTGTAATATTTCCTGAAGGAAGAATTAGCATTACCGGCTCTTTAATGAAAATATATGAGGGGCCAGGTATGATTGCTGATAAATCTAAGGCTGTAATTTTACCTATTCGTATTGATGGTTTACAATATACTGTTTTCTCGAAATTGGAAAATCGTCCTAAAACTACAATATTTCCTAAAGTGAAAATTACTGTATTACCTCCTGTGCGCATCAGACCATTACCTGAACTCGATTTTTCTGAGCGCAGAAAATATATTAGTCACAAATTAT
Organism: Orientia tsutsugamushi str. Boryong; assembly: GCF_000063545.1. Taxonomy (NCBI): domain Bacteria; kingdom Pseudomonadati; phylum Pseudomonadota; class Alphaproteobacteria; order Rickettsiales; family Rickettsiaceae; genus Orientia; species Orientia tsutsugamushi. The sequence continues at coordinate 1,660,674 of NC_009488.1, read as the reverse complement.
ATGATATAATGACTGAGATGATTTTTAGGAGTTCTGATTACAATCAAACTATCTTTCAGTCTATAATTGATGCATCAAGGCGTTATGGACAAAATAAATTAATTTTGCAAGATGTTGCTAATAACAGTTTAACTTATAGACAATGCTTAGTCCGATCGTTTGTATTAGGTAGATTGCTTAGTAAGGTTATTAGTCCAGGTAATTATATTGGAATCATGCTACCAAATAGCGCTGCTGCTACAGTAACTCTATTTGCTTGTATGGCGTATAATTTTATACCAACTATGATAAATTTTACTCTAGGAATAAAAAGCATTATTTCTTCATGCCGCACAGTTGGTATAAATATTATTTGCACTTCAAGGTTATTTATTGAGAAAGCTAGATTACATGAGCTAAATTATCAGTTAAACAAATTTTTTAGGATAATATACTTAGAAGATTTAAGAGAAAACTTAAATCTTTCAACTAAGATTACAGGTTGGTTGGCAGGATTTTTTCCTAGAGCTTATTATAATATCATTAATAAAAATAATGACGGTAATTCGAGAGCAGTAGCATTGTTTACTGCTGGAACAGAGCAATCTCCTAAGGCAGTAGTATTATCACACAACAACTTATTAGCTAATAAAAATCAAGTAGCAGCTGTTATGGATTTATCAACTTCAGATATAGCCTTTAATGCATTACCAATGTTTCACACATTTGGGTTATCAGGAACTATACTAATGATGCTTAGTGGAGTAAGAACTTTTCTTTATCCATCGCCACTAGATTATAGAGCAATTCCTGAAATGATTTATGATGTTGGGGCAACTATTATGTTTAGTACAAGCACTTTTTTAAATAATTATGCTAAGTATGCTCATCCATATGATTTTTATTCTTTAAGAAGAATATTTGCAGGAGCTGAGAAGTTAAGGCATGAAACTAGAGAATTATGGTTTAAAAAACATGGAATTAGAATTTTTGAAGGTTATGGTGCAACTGAAGCTTCGCCAGTAATTAGCGCCAATACTCCAATGCATGATAAACCTGATACAGTAGGAAGAATAATGCCTGCTCTGAAATATAAAGTATTAGAAGTTGAAGGAATTAGTGATGGAGGAAAATTGTGTCTTAAAGGCCCTAATATTATGCTTGGGTATATTTTGCCAAGTAATCCAGGAGTGATTGTTCCGCCAAGAGTTGATGGGTTAGGTGATAGGTGGTATGATACTGGAGATATAGTCACAATTGACGATGAAGGATATATTACAATCAAAGGTAGAGTCAGAAGATTTGCAAAAATTGCAGGAGAAATGGTTTCACTTGTAGTAATTGAAGATATTGCTAGTGCTATTGATATTAATAGTAAGAATGCAGCAGTTTATATTGAGGATGAATGTAAAGGAGAGCAGGTTATATTATGTACTGATAGCAGTATAGTTACACAAGACCAATTTACAAAACATGTACTTACTGCTGGCTTGAGTAAGCTATATATTCCAAAGCATATTATTCATATTTCAGAAATTCCATATTTTGCTACTGGTAAGGCAGATTATGTTTCTGTTAGCACAATTGTAAAAGATTTATTGTTTGCTCAAACTAAAAAATCAGAAGAAAATAGCATTAAATAATTTTTCAAAATCACTACTATCACTTGCATTTGTGAGTTTTTTTATAATAAGGTGTAGGTACAATATGCATATGTTAGACAGCACAGTGAGAGAAAGTGTAAAGATTATTCACATAGCGAAACAAAAAATTTGTTAAGAAATTTTTTTGATAAAATTTTGTAACCAAATCATAATTTACTTTGATTAACAATTTTTCATTGGTACTATATAAAAAAGCTTAGTAGCTATCTGAAGTCACTACTAGTAAAATCTTTTCTAAATTGAAATGTAGCAATTGAACTATAATAATTATGGTTCGATAAACCTTTTAAAATTAAATTATCTACTACAATGAGGTTTGAGCATAGAAAAAGGTGATAATAGATTCATAAAATTTACCAAATTGAGTAATTTGATTTCTAATCCACATCTTCATATTAGTCTAAAACTTTTCTATCAGATTGAAATCTAGAAAATAAGGTAGCAGAAAAATAACTTTACAACCAACAGAATATATGACTAATACTTTTTACAAAAAGTGAGTTAATACATAGCATCAAAAAATAATGTTCTATTATCTGTAAAGTATATGAAACCTACTATTAATGTTTAATCTACCGTTAATTTAACAGTAGTTGAATTTATATTTTTTGTCAATGCAAGTATACATATTTTACAAAAAATCAGAACATATACAGCGCAAATACACCCTAAATGAGTATTAATTCGCGATTTTTCAACTAAAACTTAAAATTGCAATGCTGCTATAATCTATAGTTGAAACAGAGATTTTAAAAATCATTTAATTTTTTTTGCTGAATTTTTACCAAATTCGTAACTTATTCTTTTTTTAGTTAATTTTGTGTCTTCAAGTGTATCATGTAGTATTGCAATAATAAATCGTATCTGTTTCAAGCTGTGGTCTGAGACCATGTGAGCTACTTCTAATGGATGTGTGTAGTATAGTTCTCCAGTATCTCTCTTTTGCTGACCATGATATTTTTTAGCATAAAATATTGCTTTTTCAACTCTATCAAGATCAATTTGGGTGTTAAATCTTATGTTGGTTCTGAACAGCTTATTTATTAAGCTCTCACTATAAAAATCTATCATTTTCCATCTCTAAATGGTTATTAATAAATTATACCATAATTTAAACTTTTTGTATACTCTCCAGGTCGTAAAGCTCTAATGAAGAGTGATATAAATTATGAAGTAGTCTTGATTGATGCTACTGAGACTCCTATAGAAAGACATAAAAAAATAAAAATTCTATTATTCAGGAAAGAAGAAAAGACATACACTAAAAACTCAAATAGTGGTAGACAAGAAAACCCACCAAGTAATATGTACAGATTTTCTAACGGTAAAAAACATGACTTTAGATTATTTAAGAAATCCAAAATTCTTATCCAGCCTAAGGTTAAAGTGATTACTGATACAGGATATCAAGGTATACAAAAAATTCACAATAATTCTGAATTACCAAAGAAAAAAAGCAAGAAAAATCCTTTAACTAATTTTATGTTAAAATTAGTTAAATATACTTGAAACCAACCTTGTAAATACATGCTTTGTAGCCTAAGAATACCGTCAGTTTTTTAAGTTTTCAAAAAAGCTAGGTACTTATCTAAAATTCAGGCTATTAGACTTAAGATTAATACTGTATACTAGCTTTCTTTTGTACTATTGATATAACTTTTATTTTATTGCAATTTCACATATTTTCAACATACAAGGCTATGCTTCAAGTTTTGAATTTGCTAAAACAGTGGATAACATAAGTTGGGCTGCGTTTTTTTGAGCTGTTTTAATTGTTGTACCTTTACCATATTGAGGTTCTAATCTTCCAACTTTAACCATCACTTCAAATAAAGGGCTATGAGACTGTCCAGTTTTAGATGACAGTGTATAAGTTGGAATACCAAAATTTTTACTTTGAGACCATTCTTGTAAAGCGCTTTTTGGATCAGCAATTAAATATAATTCATGATCTTTGATTAATACCTTCCATAACGAATTTACAATGTCTTTTATAACGTGAATACCACCATCTAGATAAACAGCGCCAATAACGGCTTCCATTGTATTTTCAATATTGTTTTTATTACTTCTTCCTCCGCATTTTTCCTCATTTGCAGTCATTATGATATATTTATGCAAATTAATTTTCTGAGCAATTAAGCAAATTGACTCATTGCATACTAAAAAAGCTCTACTTTTAGCTAATTTCCCTTCGTTATAGTGACTAAAATTTTTAAATAACGTTTCTGAGATTACAAGATTAAGTATTACATCACCTAAGAACTCCAACCTTTGATAATTTTTAGTATATCCATATTGATTAATAGAAGGATGAGTTAATGCTTCAATTAATAAATCAATACTATTAAAATTATAGCCAATTTCAGACTGTAAGGCATCTAGTTTAGTATAATCAACTTTATATAGTTTATTGCGTTCATTATTAGTATCTCTCATGTTATTGACTAGCATTTATATTAAATATTAATTATATTTGTCAAAATGTACTTTATTATATTTTTTTCAATAACCTATTATACCTTATTGATTTAATCCAAGGTATTACGTTTAATACTGCATGCAAAATATTATTGCTCTCTGACCAAATTTCTTTTGCTGCTGAGAACCAAATAAATCTAGCTTTGGAAACTAAGTTGTTAAGATGTACATAACCTATATCAAATCTACTATCTGCTGAGTTATCTCTATTATCACCTAGAAAAAAATAATGATTCTCTGGTACATGAAAAACAGAAATATGCCGTATTTCGCGATGTTTTTTTGCTATAAATTGAGTTAAATATTTAACATTATTAGGTAATGTTTCAAAGTACTGGTCATATTCTACTCCTTTTTCATTTACATATTTGCCAATATATTCTCTATTAAGTGGAATATCATTAATAAAAACTTGCTGCCCGTCTATAATTTTAATAGTGTCACCAGGCAATCCAATTAACCTTTTAATATATTTCTCAGATAATGGATCATGGGGTGGTTGAAACACTATTACATCACCACGTTCAGGTTTCGAAGCAAAAATCTTACCTTCAAAAATTGGTAAATTAAATGGTATGGAATATTTACTGTATCCATAACTATATTTGGTTGCAATAATATAATCACCAGGTAATAAATTAGTAGCCATAGAAGGAGTAGGAATATAGTTTAAATCAAAAACTGTTACTCTGACTAAAACTACTATCATCATTAATACACTAAATTCTTTAAGAAAGGACCTAACTTCTGACATAAATTATACTAGATAATAAATACTATAAATCTAAACTAATACTGCAAGCACGTCTACAAAAACACAAAAAATAATTACTTTTAAAGCAAAAAAATAAATCACGATCAAAACCTGAATAATTCTAACACAATCAAAGTTTTATCAATTTTTTAGTAGTATAATTGCATTATATCTTTTGCATGACATATGAATTCTTGCAGAAGTTATAACTGCCTTAAAGAATAGGGCTCTTTCGAAACTGGTTAAGGTAGTTCAAAATTATTGCTGAATAAATATCGAAATAGACGTAAAAGATTCGGTCTTAGATTTAATTTGATCTCTGGCATTTATAATTTTGAACTACCTTAACCAGTTTCGAAAGAGGTCTATTGAATTCCTTGAAAAGAAAATTAAAGAAATTGAACAACTAATCAATGGTAAAAAATAACAAAGATCTTCTCTATAAAGCTGCATTACTTGCATCAATAACACAAACTATACTTCTTGCTTGTTTAGCAAATATTATGTTAAACTTAATATCTCAAAACTAGCCTTGTAAATACAGGCTTTTTAGCCTAAGAATACTCTCCAGTTTAAAAAAGCTAGTTACATATCTACCATGCTATTAGCCTTAGCTTAATATATGCTAGCTTTCTTTTGTGTTATTGCTATAATTTTTATTTTATTGCAATTTCACTTATTTTTATCATACAAAGATTCAATTAAAATTGCTTTTTTGATTTGATCAGTTTTGTATTCATCATAAAGAATAAGAAGTATCAACTAACTGCAGAACAATTGGCTATGGTGATGAAAGGCTGTTCCAGTACCTACAACAACTCCAATGAGTGATACAGCTCTAGCAGAACTACCGCTAGTAACATAGTTCTCAACATTTTTTTTATCTCAGATTCAGCTCTCCTAAGATTGACAAATGATTGTACTACTACTACATGAGCTTGCTTTGTTTTATTATCATGTGGTGAATTTGAAATATGATGATTAAGATCAGAATCGAACTTATCACTATCATTATTATATAGAGGTTGCTTAGGCTGATTCTCCAATATCTCAAGTTTTTGGTTAAAATTATTAATTTAGGCTGTAGTTTCTAAATATCTGCTTTCTATTACACTTTCTAATCTATCTTTTAATGTTTTGACTTCACTAAGTATTTCATCTGTCCATTTTGCTCTCAAGTCTACAGCTTGTTCTACTCCAGAAATCGCTTCTCTTGATTCACGATTTTCAGTAAAAGTTATAGATTCTTTACTTTTTCCACTTTCAGATAAAAAATATGAAACAACCATTATTGTTATGCTTATAAAAGTTAAGGCAATTACTGGCTTTCTACGAATGATATTTGTTAATTCTGATAACTTGCTATTAGACCTAACAGATTCAGCTTTTGCTTTGTCATTTAGCTCTAAATCTTTTTCTTTTGTATTCTCATTGTCTGAATTGTAATGTTGCACTATTCCTCAGCTTTTTGAACATTGATGTTTCTACCTTATCAATAAATTGATTGAGTACTAATTTATCTTCATATCACCAGCAATCCAATCTAGGTAAAAGCCTAAAATAACACCAATTGCTACTATGACTCCAGCAAGCTTTATATTCCCTCTTGCTACAGCCCAAATCGATGATAAAATAGTTGCGCTTGATATGCCTATTTAGATTTTTTATCGCGCTTAGTACAAGACCTTTACCAACTGCATGCCGCAATAACTGTAACTAAGATTCAAATGCAACCTTGCTACATCTCTGCAGCCTCTCTTTGAGAAACCTCATGTCCAACATCCATTCATAGTCAAAAATTATATACATAATCTTGCATCGTGCACAGCCAACAACATATATATTTGTGGCACAAATCTATTTCCACAGTAGTTCTGTTCTATTATAAGTATTTCTTTCTATACTCCATGCCGTTCAAACATTTTTTTCTTAATTTCGCTAATTGCCTTTGCAGGGTTTAATCCTTTTGGGCAAGTTTTTGTACAATTCATAATAGTATGACATCTATACAGCTTAAAAGAGTCTTCAAGTTGATCTAGCCTTTCTGATGCATATTCATCCCTAGAATCGATAATCCAACGGTATGCTTGCAACAATACTGCAGGTCCTAGATATTTGTCCGCATTCCACCAATAACTTGGACAAGCTGTAGAACAACAAGCGCATAATATACATTCATATAGACCATCTAACTTATCCCTATCTTCTGGAGTTTGTAGTCTCTCACCGCTAGTTATATCTATAGTTTCTGCTTTTAACCAAGGCTCTATCGATTGATATTGAGCATAAAAATGTGTCATATCAGATACTAAGTCCTTTATTACACTCATATGCGGTAATGGATATATTATAACATCACCTTTAATATCATTTATAGCCTTAATACAAGCTAACCCATTAGTACCATTAATATTCATTGAACAGCTGCCACAAATGCCTTCACGACACGATCTTCTAAAAGTCAATGTAGGATCAATCTCATTTTTAATTTTAATTAATGCATCAAGCACCATAGGTCCGCAATTTTCCATATCAATTTCAAAGATATCTATACGAGGATTATCGCCAGTATCAGGACTATAACGATAAACACTTACTCTTTTTACTCGCTTAACGCTGTCTTTAGCAACATAGCGCTTACCTACTTTAACTTTTGAATTTGGTGGTAATCTAAATTCTACCATTTGCATGACTCATTTATTACTTGCTAATCACTAGTTAATATACTCGCTTTTTAGGAACTATAGACATCATTTCATCATTTTTTGGATCTAATACTACGTCTCTATAATCTATATCTACGTTTCCTTCTTCATCAATTGTGGCTAATGTATGTTTGAGCCAATTATCATCATCTCTATTAGGATAATCTTCTCGAGCATGGGCTCCTCGGCTTTCTTGACGATTAGCAGCACAAAACATAGTTATTGCAGCTTGATATAATAAATTTTGTAATTCAATTGCCTCAACTAAATCAGTGTTCCAAATTAGTGAATGATCTGTTAATTTAATATCTGTTCTAGAATTAAAATTTTGTTTTATTATTTTCATACCTTCTGTTAACTTATCATAGCTACGAAATACTCCAGCATAGTTTTGCATAGCACGTTGCATAGTTAATCTTAACTCAGCAATTGGCATATTACCATTTAAAAACCTTGTTTGGTCAAATCTTTCTATAATAGCATCAAAAATGTTATTGCCTAATGGTTGATGTTTTGTTGATGTAGTAATAATTTCTTTTGCTTTATTGGCTGCAGCTCGACCAAAGATTATTAGATCAAGTAGAGAGTTAGATCCTAGTCTATTAGCCCCATGAACTGATACGCAAGCAGCTTCTCCAATAGCCATTAATCCAGGTACTATTTCCATATCACCATTTTCTGTTTTAGTTACTACTTGGCCATGATAATTGGTTGGTATACCACCCATATTATAATGTACAGTTGGAATTACTGGTATAGGCTGCTTTGTAACATCAACTCCAGCAAAGATCATTGCAGTTTCAGATATTCCAGGTAACCTTTGCTGTATCGTTTTGCTATCAAGATGATTTAAATGCAAAAATATATGATCTTTATATATACCTACCCCGCGGCCAGCATTGATTTCCATAGTCATGGCCCTGGCAACTACATCTCGTGAAGCAAGATCTTTGGCTGATGGGGCGTATCTTTCCATGAAACGCTCACCTTCTGAGTTAACTAAGTACCCACCTTCTCCTCTGGCTCCTTCAGTGATTAAACATCCTGCGCCATAAATTCCTGTAGGATGAAATTGAACAAATTCCATATCTTGTAAAGCTATGCCAGCTCTAGCGCACATAGCATTTCCATCACCAGTACAACTGTGAGCTGATGTTGCTGAAAAATAAGCTCTTCCATACCCTCCAGTTGCTAAGACTACTATATGTGATCTAAAGCAATGAATAGTACCATCGTCAAGGTTCCAAGCGACTATCCCATTACAAGCTCCATTATCCATAATTAAATCAAGAGCTATATACTCAATGAAAAATTTAGCTTTATGTTTCAACGCTTGCTGATATAAAGTATGTAACATAGCATGACCAGTTCTATCAGCTGCTGCGCAGGTTCGCATAGCAGCTGCACCATCTCCAAACTCAGTTGTCATACCTCCAAAATGTCTTTGATAAATTTTTCCATCTGCTGTACGTGAAAATGGAACTCCATAATGCTCTAATTCAATAATAGCAGCTGGGGCTTCTCTGCACATATAAGCAATTGCATCTTGATCTCCAAGCCAATCCGATCCCTTAATAGTATCATAAGCATGCCATTGCCATTTATCTGGTTGTATATTACCTAGTGCAGCACTAATACCACCTTGAGCTGCAACAGTATGACTACGAGTAGGAAACAATTTGGTAATACAAGCAGCACGGAGACCAGCTTCAGCCATACCAACTATAGCCCTTAGTCCTGCTCCACCAGCTCCAACTACTACAACATCAAATTCATGATTTATAATTTTATAAGCCTTCACAATTTATTTTAAAATTAAATTAACATCAAATTTTGCAAACATCATATACTATTTAAAGTCTGTATTTCTTTTATTGGTGTATTAACTTAACTTGTTACTATTATTTTAAAATTGAATTTTTTCTAACTAATATGCCCAGCATAGTTATCAAACCTTATTATAGATTCATATCTTGTTAAACAGATAACATTATTTTAATAATTAATACATAATAATATTATAGATATGATTCCTGCAACTACAGTTACAAAGGTAAAACATTGTACTAAAACAATCAATAAATATCTTACTGCAAGATTATTGACATAATCTTCTATTATGACTTTTAGTCCTATTGCAGCATGGAAAAACATTGTAATCAATAATAAAATAATCATTAATACATTGTAAGGATACTTTACTAGCTCTACTAGCTCTACTGGAGATTTTTGAACTATTGCCTTACCAAAGAATACTAGCCATACTAATAATGGCAACATTAATATAGCACTAAGTCTCTGATACCGCCAATGTTGCACACAATACTTATCAGTACTTAGACTCTTAATTGTATTTAAACTGTTTTGTAAATTTTGTGCTTTCATTTTAATTCATTGATTCACTGAAAACTAAAATTAAAAATTATTAATACACATATAGAATACAATTATAGATAAAGCAACTGCTATCCAACCTGAAATATTAATGTATTTAATAGAAAAACCATATCCAGTATCCCATATTAAATGTCGAATACCTGTGCATAGATGAAAGCAAGTAGTAAATATAGTTAGATATATTAATGCTTGAAACCATAAGTTATAGAATATATCAACAACAATCCTATCAAAATCACTATATACACATAGAATTAACCACCAAGTAATAATGCTAGCTCCACCAAAAACTGCCATTCCACTCAAGCGATGCAAAATTGATAATATCATACTCATTTGCATACGATAAATCGTAATGTGTGGTGACATAGGACGAGTATGTGAATTATTAAATTTATTCAATTTTATGCCATTAAACTTGTTAGTATTACTAATAATAAAAGGTACACTTTAACTACTACTACAACCTGCATTACAGTATACATACTGTATCTTAACTATATTTTATAGCCAATAATACTAAAATACCCCTAAAACTTATAAAGCTTTGAAATATTTAAGGTTTTTTATTAAAAATATACAAACTTTTTATAATTTCAATATTAATTAATATCAGGTTAGGATAAGAAAAAAGACGCAAAGGCATAGAATAAAAGTTATAGCAATAGCAAAAAAGCTAGTATACAGTGCATGGCCTTAGGCTAATAGCATGAATTTTAGGTAAGTACCTAGCTTCTTTAATAGATAAATTTGGAAATACTACTATCTTTATTTTTAAACTCTGGTTTTTAAATTTTTGTTCTACATAAAGTGTTACTCTTCCACTATGTGATTTTCTTCCACGAAGCCACTGTACAACTTTATCACTATAGATTCGTGGTTTTTTTATTTGGAATTTTAATTTTACGTAGTGCTCGATTTATAAACTTTGATGATATTGAAGTCATAATCACCCCACATAATAATATATACATTAATATTATTATGTGGGGTGATTATGACTTCAATATCATCAAAGTTTATAAATCGAGCACTACGTAAAATTAAAATTCCTAAGGGAGAAAAATTATTAATTATCCACGATCCAGATATAATAGGACTTAAACTGAAAATCTCATGTACAGTCTGTGGAGGAATAGTAAGAAAAACATGGATTTTAGAACAAAAATATAAAAACCAGAGTTTAAAAATAAGGATAGTGGAATTTCCATATTTATCTATTAAAGAAGCTAGAAAAATAGCAAGAGAATTAAAGACATTAATGGCGAACGGAATAGATCCAAGAGCAGTAAAACATCAACAACAGATAGAAGAAAATGAGAATCGTATAAAAGAAAGAGAAAGAAAAGCTAACGATATTACATTCAAAGAGCTGTGTTATAAGTATATTGAAGAGTATGCCAAAATATATACTATAAACTGGAAAGAGAATGCTGACAGAGTACATACTTATGCACAAGCATTATATGAAAAAAAGATAAGCAAGATTCGAATGAGTGATATTGAACCAATATTCAATGATATCAGCAAAGAGGGAAAATATGCCACAGCAAATGCATTGCTAGCAACCTTACGCACTATATTTAATAAGGCAATAAAATGGGGATTAATAGAAAACAATCCTACTCTAGGGATAGAGCAGCATAAACTGCAAGCAAGAGAGAGACGTCTAAGTTACGATGAAATGGGTAGATTTTTACAAGTATTATGCGGAGAAGCAAGTCCATTGATAAGAGATTTTGCATTACTAGCGTTATATACTGGAGCTAGAAAAAGTAATGTGTTAGAGATGGAATGGGACAATATAGATTTTGAAAGAAAAATATGGCATATACCAAAAACTAAGAACGGAAAGGCGCAAAATATACCATTAACAGATGAGGCAATGGAAATATTGCAAGCAAGGAAATTAATATCTACAAGTAAATGGGTACTACCAAGTTCTACTAGCGAAAGCGGACACTTATCGCATCCAAATACCGCATGGAAGATAATTTGTGAAAAGGCAAGCATAAAAAATTTCAGAATACACGATCTAAGAAGGACGTTTGCAAGTTGTATGTGGGATGCAGGCGAAAGTCAGAGGACAATTAGTATAGCATTGAATCATATTAATCCAAACTCAACAATACCTTATACTATAGCTTGTATGGAGTTAGTACGAGAGTATATGTCTAAGGCTATACAAATAATTAGTGAATGTGCTAGAAGTTATAATATTTATAATACTATCTGACTGATATAAACGTTGTGGTAAGAATAGTGCGATTTCATGTCGCACATGCATATATGAACACTAATTATTGCAGGTAAAATCTGTGTTTGAAGATAATTTAGCTAATTTAAACATTATAGTAGCAGAATGAGATTTCTCATTCTGCTACTGCGATTTTCAAAAATTTACAAAATCTAATGTAGAGTAACTACTTAGCTAAGTTGTTGTCAATTTTTCTTCTCCGCAACTTAATTATGGCACTATTCCAGATAGTATCTCGTTCAAACAAACATTGGTACCGAATATACTCAGCATATTTTCGACAACTTTATTTGTAGCAATTGTTGCCTTATCTAAACTATGTATAGTATAAATTTTAGTTATATTAGTATTACTATGTCCTAATATTTGAGATATTGTATCTAGTGTTTCACCATTATTTTTCATCCAAGTTGCAAACGTTCTTCTAAGATCATGTATTGTTACATTCTGTATTCCGGCTTTTTTTCGAATCTTAGCCCATGCTCGATGCATTGTTGAACTTGATATGTGTTTACTATTGTCTGCTGAACTTGGCAATACCCATTCACTTTTTGAGCATAGTTTTCTGGTTTGCAATACTTCTATTAATTTATCAGCTAACCCTATATATAGAGTTTTACCATTTTTACTCTTAGTTTTTGGTATACACCATATTTTTTCGCTAAGGCTTATCTCGTCCCATCTCATTCCTGATACATTACTTTTACGTGCTGCAGTGAATAAACTTATAAATGTAAAAATTTTTCCTGATCGTTCTGCTCGCTTTTGCGATTCTGTTAATTGACTATTTCCCTTTTCTTTTAGCACGGCCATAAGTCTTCTCATTTCTTCATTTGTTACATATCTAGATCTTGATTCTTGCTTGTGCCTTTTTATTCCACATACAGGATTCTTTTCTAATAATCCCCACTCTATAGCCTTATTAAATATAGGGCTTAACAGTTTTAGAATACTGTTTGCTGTTACATAGTGTTTCTTTGCTGTTTTTTCGTCAAAAAGCTTCTGAATATCTTCTTTGGTAATCTCAGATATCTTTGTATTGTATAAAGATTCTAGATATCTCTTTACTCTTTGAGCCATTATTTTCCAACTTTTATGATAAAGACTACTATATTCAGTATATTTTACATGCACCTGTCCGAATGTTAGTTCATTCTTTAATTTAAGCCTCTTCTCTCTTTTTTCTCTTCTTTCTTTATTTATCTTCCGTCTTTCATCCATTGGATTTATTCCTTTAGCAATATCACTTTTTAACTGCTGTATCTTTTTTCTAGCTTCTGCTACCGTTAGATCTGGAAAATCTCCTATTTTTATTTTTTATAATACATGCCATTAATGTTTATTCATAAATATAGTCTTCTAAATCCAGTATATGATATTATAAACAGTAAGTTCCTTTGTGTTATATCTCTAAACTTGATTATTTTTTCTTCTTTGGTTGGTACTTTTATTTTATTTAATGCTGCTTGTGTAAATTTAAATACTTTTACTGGCATATTTATCACCCTTCATTAATTTAAAATTGAAGTAATTAAATAATAACTTATTAATTTTTAAAATTAGCTTAAACTTATAGTCTGTAGTATGGTTTTTATTGAATAGCAAATACTTTTGTAAAAATAAAAAATATTTTTAAGCGACGTTATCAATTGAAGGTTACTCTAAGCTTATCAACTATAAATTCAAGTTGCTGGATTAAAAATTAGCACTTCAACTAGCCAAATATTAGACATAAATTTACGTTATATTTCCGCAATTAACATCAAGATATTATTGTCATATTGACAAATAATATTAATACAGCTACAGTTAAATTCATGTATCAACTCAAACGAGAATAAACTACATAGCAGATTTTATAAAGCTTATAAAGCTCATAATAGCTCTTAATCTAACTTATTTCTTCTAGTTAGTTAAATCATCTTAAACATGAAAGGTACATGATTGTTTCCCTCTTACGTTCTTACTTTTCTGTTAACCCTTCGCTCCACCCACATTACTAGATTTCATCACTACTATGGCTAACTCAGCCATCCTTACACCATCTCCAAAGCCTTATGTTTCACCACTTGTACTTTGAATACTTACTTAATTACGTAAGAGTTATAAGGACTTCTCAAGTTGTGTCATTAATCTTTACAAACTCGCTGACGCCTGCGACCCCGGTGGTTGAAAATTTTTGGATTTTTACTAGTTTGACCTCCAATCTTCTTTTGCCTACTATGTGCTAGAACATATCGGCTTCCACTACATCTCACTTTCAGGGCTATCACGTTCACCATTTGGTTTCGGCTCGAATGTTTCACTGTCTACGCTTTACTACTGTCGTTACCTTCAGCAGCACAAGACTCGCTATATGGTGGATCTAGCTTCTCCTTCCATAACTGGACTTTCACCAGTGAGATTAATTCACCTTTTCTTGACGCACAGACCGAATCTTTCACATCTATTTCGATATTTGTCAGCAATAGTTTTGAACTACCTTAACCAGTTTCGACAGAGGTCTATTACATATTTCTAATTGTTTCTTATCCTAAAATTGCATTTACAGACATGTGAGCAATAAATAAACTGTTATTAATTGAAACTATATTTAAAGATATTACATAATATCTCTTGTATACTTTTTGTATTATACCTTTCATACTTTTTCTTATCCTAAACTGATGTTATAAAAGCTGTAAAATGGGTAGAAGACACCCTAGTTAAACACCCAAACTTTGCTCTTCCAGGTCGTAAAGCTCTAATGAAGAGCGATATGAATTATGAAGTAGTCTTGATTGATGCTACTGAGAGTCCTATAGAAAGACCTAAAAAAAACAAAAATTCTATTATTCAGAAAAGAAGAAAAGACATACACTAAAAACTCAAATAGTGGTAGACAAGCAAACACACTAAGTAATATATACAGATTTTTCTAACGGTAAAAAGCATGACTTTAGATTATTTAAGGAATCCAAAATTCTTATTCATCCTAAGGTTAAAGCGATTACTGATACAGGATATCAAGGTATACAAAAAATTCACAATAATTCTGAATTACCAAAGAAAAAAAGCAAGAAAAATCCTTTAACTAAAAATGATAAAAAGAATAATCCTAGATTAGCAGGAGAAAGGGTTGTGAATGAAACCGTTATCGGTATGCTAAAACAGTTCAAAATTATTGCTGACAAATATCGAAATAGACGTAAAAGATTCGGTCTGTGCGTCAAGAAAAGGTGAATTAATCTTACTGGTGAAAGTCCAGTTATGGAAGGAGAAGCTAGATCCACCATATAGCGAGTCTTGTGCTGCTGAAGGTAACGACAGTAGTAAAGCGTAGACAGTGAAACATTCGAGCCGAAACCAAATGGTGAACGTGATAGCCCTGAAAGTGAGATGTAGTGGAAGCCGATATGTTCTAGCACATAGTAGGCAAAAGAAGATTGGAGGTCAAACTAGTAAAAATCCAAAAATTTTCAACCACCGGGGTCGCAGGCGTCAGCGAGTTTGTAAAGATTAATGACACAACTTGAGAAGTCCTTATAACTCTTACGTAATTAAGTAAGTATTCAAAGTACAAGTGATGAAACATAAGGCTTTGGAGATGGTGTAAGGATGGCTGAGTTAGCCATAGTAGTGATGAAACCTAGTAATGTGGGTGGAGCAAAGGGTTAGCAGAAAAGTAAGAATGCAAGAGGGAAACAATGGCTGTACACAGCATAGACAGAAATACATGGTTAACGAAACTTGAGCGTATAAAGTTGCTATCATCGAAAAATCAAGACATAAAGTTTAATAATCTAAATCAAGACATAAAGTTTAATAATCTTGGACATATCATTGATTTAAAGATATTAGAAGAACAATATAAGGAACTCGATAGCAAGAAAGCGATAGGAATAGATGGTATAACCAAAGAGGATTATGGTAAGAAGTTGAAAGCAAATCTGCTCTCGCTTCTTACTAGAATTTGCAATGGGAAATATCAGGCTAAACCTGCACGAATAACAGAAATTCCAAAAGAAGATGGAGGCAAAAGACATTTGGTAATATCATGTTTTGAAGATAAGATAATCGAGTCTACAGTAAGCAAGATACTAAACTCTGTGTTTGAGCAAATATTCTTAAAGTATTCATATGGATTTCGACCTAAATTAAATGCACACGACGCTTTAAGGGAGTTAAATAGACTTACGTATAACTTCAATAAAGGGGCTATAGTAGAGATTGATATAACAAAGTGTTTCAATACAATCAAGCATTGTGAGTTGATGGAATTTCTAAGAAAGAGAATATCTGACAAGAAATTTCTAAGACTAGTTATGAAACTGATTGAAACACCAATCATAGAAAATGGTACTATAGTTACTAACAAAGAAGGTTGTCGTCAAGGATCAATAGTTTCACCAATTCTGGCAAATGTCTTTCTGCATTATGTTATAGATAGCTGGTTTGCAAAAATCAGCAAAGAAAACTTAATGGGACAAACAGGAATGGTGAGGTACTGCGACGATATGGTATTTGTCTTTGAAAAGGAAACAGATGCGAAAAGGTTTTATGATGTTTTGCCTAAAAGGTTAAATAAGTATGGGCTAAATATCAATGAAGCTAAATCACAAATGATTAAATCTGGTAGAGACCATGCTGCAAATTTAGCCAAACAAGACAAGAAGATCGCAAGTTATAATTTTCTTGGATTTACTTGCTATTGGAGAAAATCAAGATTTGGCATAACATGGAGACTAAAATATACCTCAAGGAGAGATCGTTTTACTGAGAAACTGAAAGGACTGAGAAAATATTTGCGTAGTCAGCTAAACAAGCAAGATAAAACACAAACATTATCACAAGTCATTAGAGTTATTAGGTGAATGGATCAACTATCATGGTATATCTGATAATAAAAGACGAGTAAGTTCATTTATCAACCAAAGTACACGTGCAATATATAACTGGTTCAATAAAATGGGAGGAAAACGTAAGATGAATTGGAAAAGACTAACCGAGATACTTAAAAGAGTAAATTTTCCTAAAATTGGAAAGATTGTCTCAATGTTCTAGACAACAAATAAGGCATAATGCTTATCTTATTTTTGAGAGCCGGATGCGGTAATTCTGCAACTCCGGTTCTGAGGAGGGGCCTAATTGAGCGATTGGTTAGGTCTACTCACATAAACGTAGCCCTCACGATGCAGTACAGAGAATGTCTAGTATTGTTCGCCCTGGAACTACTAGGAATTGGATACTAGACGCTGATGAAGGAGTATTTGATAATATTGATCATAATTTTCAAAAGAAAATTATAGTAAATTTTCCAGCTCATAATTGGATTCAAGCATTGCTTAAATCTGATGCAATGCAGGATTATCAAATTATCAAAACAACAACTGATACTCCACAAGGTAGATTAATTGGTAATTATTTTTAAACACAACTCTTCATGGTATAGGTGATATCTTAATATTATATAACTCCACATGCACAGCACTCTACTTTAAATATATGTTTAAAAAAAAGCAGTTATGCTGTAGAGTCCTCTTGTTGAGCTCCAGCAGAAACTACTTTTAGATCTTCGTATTCTGTTATCTCTGCATATATCCCTTCACTGGAATTTTGTGGTTCTGTATCATTATAGTTATTCACATTACTTTGTGATTGTACAGATTGTTTTTCTGCATTACACGTTTGTTTTTTTTTTAAATAATAACGATTAATATAAATACTACCAACTACTATTGCGCCTATTCCACATGCTATGTAATAATATAATTCTGCAGGTAGTGATGACAACATCGAAGTATTTTCATCACCACTATTATTCCCTACTTCTGCTTCTTCTGTTTTAGTATATTTAGTATATGTTGAATTTTGATAATTATAACATTGAACTAAATTGTCTTGATAAAACTTTTCATTAATGGCATCTATTATACTTTTTACAGTACAGCCTTTTGCTATTGTTATATATTCCTTACAAGTATCAATAAGCCTGGAAGTTAAAGTGTTATCATCGCAATCCAGCATTGCCATAATTCGAGGTCCTGAATATAGTTGCCTTTCTAATTCGGTTAGATTTTTTTTAACATAGCTATAGCCACCAGCAAAAACATGGCTAACGATTCCTACTGGCTTTCCAAAGCAAAAGCTATTGTTCAGCCTAAGATAGGCTTCAGGATCATCTAAGTTTTGTTGAAGAAAATTGCTATTAATGCAGTTTGTAGCATCATATAAAAGCGTAGTATTACTATAATCAATGGTAGGATCAATACTACCAGAAACTAATTTTATATATGAAGAACAAAACCTATGAATTTTATATGGCTCCTGAAAATAATGCATGAGTCGTGATAAAACTGATGTAAAATTATTTGGTATCCCTGGTCTAACTACATAATTCACATTGTCAATTCTATCAATAATTGCGCAATCATAATCATTATCATGAGAAGTATTACAACTATCTGCTGTAACAACTTCACTATATATAATTTTGCTATATATATTATTAAATGCAACAGATATATTATGAACTGCTTCCGTTACTGCTTTAATTAGAGTTATAGTACTATCTTGACACTTAAACATAAACACCCTCCAAAAATATGTCTATGTAAAATGCTATACCATTCAGTTACAATTATCAACACATAATTTATATATAAATGAATGTATAAAGAAATTAAGTAAAGCTGTTATAGTATTTCTAGCAAAGATTTTTGACTTATTTCTTTATAAGATTCTAGCTTGTGTGATAAGGATTCTTTGGTTCTTATCACAATAATGCAGTGAAAAAGATAGTAGATCAGATATGAAGCTGCATCATGTAATACTGAAGTCTTGATAAACTTTTCGTGATCATTTATACTGTATTTAAGTCGTCAAATTACTTACAGTCTTATTTCAAAAAAAGAGCTAAATCTTTTAAATTAATTACTTTGTATTATTATTTAGCTATTACTTAGATGCTTGCACTATATAGCGCTAATACCATTACTATCTTCATTTGAAATGTGGAGAGAAATCTTCTCTTCATTTTACTTTAGAAATCAATTTTTTCTTTTAGCTAAAGCCATATATTTTTACCACTTTTCATATCTAAAAAAGATGTAGCAGATTGTCCGCTATTGTTTGTTATGTTATAGTCAGCACCATTCTCTTTCAAAATATTCATAATATTTTGAATAGCGTTACGTTCTTCTGAGTCAAGATATGGGTTCGAATAACGTTTTGCCATCCTGCATATGCAAGTGCTACCTGTAATATCTTTTGCATTGATATCTGCTCCACTACTTATAAGATCTTTCACTTTTTCTATATCTAAGCATTCAGCAGCTTGATGCAATTGAGGCATCATCATCTGCTTAACCTCTTTGTTGCTAGAAATTTCCTCTTCATTATTCTCATTTTTATTACCAGAAAGCAATTTTTTTTTGCCTGCTCTTCTAGCACATTTACCAACATACAAATAATTTACAGCATTTAGCCCTTCCTTGTTTTCTATGGTAGTGTCAGCACCATTCTCACGCAGAATATCAATAATTTTACTAATCGTTTCACGTTCTTTTGAACCAATATGTGATTTTGACTTACGCTGTGCAAGCATGCATATGCAAGTATTACCAGCAAAGTCTTTTGCATTAACATCAGCGCCATTCTTAATAAGCTCTTGCACTTTGTCTACATTTAAACTTTCAGCAGCATGATGCAATTGAGGCATCATCATGTGTCTAGCCCATTTATTTGATTTCATTGTTACTACCTTAATGAACTTGTTTACTAATAAAGTTAAAGTAATTTATAATCTTTATGTATGACCATTGCTTATAGGTTTTTTCTTGAACCATTTACACTATGCTACAAAAAATCATAACTATAACATAGTTAACTATAATAAAATAAACAAATCTATAACTATCTTTAACTTTTATTAAGAATTAAGGCTCTTGCATAGCCTAATTAAACACGAGTTTGATATAAAAAATGGTATAAAACAGTTATGTTATATTGAAGAAATGGTTTCAAGCCAAAGCAAGAAGAATAAAATATCATTGTGACTTAGACACGCTTTTTAAAAAGTATATAATATAACTGTTTTATAGTAGTTTAGCTATATATGTATTTTGCAGAAGTAATAATGATGTCAAAATTTGATTACAATGCTGATAGCTATTGCTTATTATATAATTTTAATGTATGATCAAGAATTGAAAATTGGTGTTAACTATACTCCTATATAAAGCTAATTAGTATGCTGCATAATTTCTTGATAAGTTAGAGTGTATATTTGAGCTTAATGAGTAGCTGTAAGTATAAGCTTGTGATAATATCTTACACATATTAGTTGTTGTAAGAATATTTTTTCAAGAATTATTGATGCGTCCTTAGCTCAGTTGAATAGAGCAATAGATTTCTAATCTGTGGGTCAGAGGTTTGAGTCCTCTAGGACGCGCCATTATATATTCAATAAACACCTTACTAGTTTGTTTTAGGCGTAAAACTATATGTACTTTATTTGTGATGAAAGGTTGATTAATTTGTTTTATTATTTTTCAAGTTATATCGCTTAAATTGATAAGATAGTTACTTTTTGCTAAGCATAATAATAAAGAACGCTTCAAAAAATCGTAAATTGCTTTTCTTATTTCATTTTTTACTTTTCACAATCCAAGTTTAATATTAAGTAATATATTTGAGACTATGAAAAGTAAGTATGCAAACAATATGACACTAAAAATATATATAGTCATTTACAATGAAGTTTGCGTATAAAATGTAAATCTTATGATGCTATTGTTGCTTTTTCTATGCTCAAACTTCATTGTAAATGACTATATAAATCTAATAGTAAAGCAGATATTTAAAACTGCCATAGGCAAAAAAATTACTCAATTCAACTAGCATGTAGAGCTTTTTATCCAAAAGATAGGGGCGAGTAATGGCAGAGCGGTAGTGTTATGGTTTCAATTTCCATAAGCAAAGTCATTATAGTCATTTATAATTAGGTTCGAGCATAAAAAGAAGCGATAATAGATTCATAAGATTTAGCAAATTGAGTAATTTGATTTCTAATCCACATCTTCATATTAGTCCAAAACTTTTCTATCAGATTTAAATCTGAAGAATAATGTAACAAAAAAATAACTTTATAACCAACAGATTCTATTAATTTTTATCGCTTCTTTCTATGCTCAAACCTCATTGTAAATGACTATATACGTGAGTTCTAGTGATAAAACCGCTCTCATCCGTAAAAAAAACAATAACTTTTCCTTTGTCTTTATATTTTTTTATCTCACCGTGAAATTTTAATCTCTCTTCTTTTTTGCATTCAGATGTTCTATAGCTTTTTCATGTGTAATATTTAATCTCTTTAATGCTTTTTGTATATCAGACTTACTTAGTCCTAGGCGTTTAGCTCTTTCATATTGTGATGCGTCACTATGTAGTTACACTGAATAGTCAAAAATTAATTGCTATAGTGCGATACCTAAAAATTAGTTCCTATATGTATCGTTCCAGCATGAGCAATATGTTTTTCTGTTAAGTAAGCATTATATGAAACAGCTAACCTTATCATATCATAGTTAATATTTATTTTAGCTCCCAGTTGATAATAAGTTTTATACATGTAATCATAATTATCTAATATGTTATAATTAATGAACCAAGAAAGCTCAGTCACTATCTCAGTAGCATTACTGATATTATACACAATCGGATATTTTATAGTAGCACCAATTATACTTTCTAGAATTTTATCGTTAGATGGCTTATAACTTTTCATATCAAAATAAATGCAACTGATACCAATCGACGGTTCTAAATTTAGCTGTCGTTGATTTGTAAAATGATACCCTATCATGAGATTGCCATAATAACTTATATTATCAATCTTAGCAGAAGGTTGTTTATATATATGCTGGTATTTGTTTTTGCCATCATAATTAGCAAACCCTATTATTCCCTGTGTAAATAGATTTTTCTGAAAATAATATCTACTACCTAAATATAGCGAGTATACTCTACATTTTGTTTTCCTTAATACATTGCTAGCATACTCTGCATCAAGCTTTAAATATGATGCAATAATACCGATAGCAATCCTATCGTTTAAATATTTATTGACTCCAACAAGTATACCATTAACAATAGCGCTATATTTTTGAATTTTGCCATATTCTTGTTGATAAGTATTAATAAAGGAAGGTTCAACCCATACATTCCAGTACTTATCAATATTTGAGCCAGAACTGGTAATATAACAATGTTTTTTTATCCTATTGCTTTTAGACAATTTATCTGTAAAAGTCCCAGCTAAAGCTTTAACAATAACAATATTAGCTAAAGCAATATACTTAACATCACTGATATAGTTTAATTTAGCACGATTTATTAGTACTGAGTTGCTGTCTTTGTTTTGCAAAGACATTAAGTTTTGTAACTTAACTTGTAGCTGCTGTAGCTGTATCTTTAGTTGTTCATTTTGTTCCCGTAGATTATCCATTTCAGCTCGAGTTTCTGGTAAAATTTGTCGCAAATCAGTATTTCTTGCTAGCGCTTGCTCTAGCTTTACTTCTAGTTGCTGTAATTTTATTTTTAGTTGGTTATTTGTTTGTTGCAGATCATTATTTTCTTTATTTATGGATTCTATTTCTGTTATTAGCAATCCTGTATAGTTACTTTGCTCAGTTTCTCTTATATCAGACTGTTGTAACCTCATTGTTAAATTTTTAGAAGAAGCAGTGCTTTGTTCTAGCAGACAGAGTAACTTAGATACTTCTGCTATATCTTTTCTTAATCCTTCTCTTGCTTCTCCCATATCAGATATGTCCAAATTCATATTACTGACAACATTTAATAGATCATTATCTGCAATCTCTTCTTCATCTTCTTCATCTTCTTCATCTTCTTCATCTTCTTCATATATATCCTCTGCCTGAGGATATTTACACTTTTCTGGAGTTATACTTTTAGCGACACATATGGTAAATACTGTTATAAAAAAAATCAGTAATGCACTTACTAAGTGATGCATAAATATTTGAAATGATAAATTAGATTGGTACATAATTACTATCAGAGGTTATATGTATAATTATTAATTATTTGGCATTTATAATTCATTCAAATATTTTAGGTTAACCCACATAATATGTTAATTAAAAAGCTAAATTATTATTGCAATCAGTATTAAGCTATGTTATCATAAAATAAATTTAAGTTAACTATTCGATAGAGTTAAAATCATGGCTAAACATCATGAATATATAGACAGAGCCAATCGTTTTATTGGAAACAGAATTTATATGGTAAGGTTAGAACAAAAATTATCACGCAATAATTTAGCTGCTTCTATAGGTGTTACACACCAACAATTACATAAATACGAAAAAGGAATTAATCGTATTTCTATAGGAAGGTTGATGCTAATTGCCAAAGCTTTAAATAAAAATGTAGATTTTTTCTACGATGGTGCTGATATATAAGTTAAAGTTGAATTATAGTTAAGATATTTTTACCAACAGCGTTAATAAGGTTAATTTATAAACTTAACTTTATTAATCTAATATTTTAAGTACATTGAGTTAAAATTACAACCAAAGTTTATACTCGTTTGATAATTAATAAATGCTAAATGTATGTCACAAAGTATAAATATAGTATACGAGATCTAAGAAATTAATATAAGAGCAGTAATATAAATACAATTGGAATAAATTAAAATAGTCAAGTTTACTATACACCTTTCCAGGTATAAGAGTTTTAAAGGCAGTTGACATTGTGTTTATAACAGTAATAATGCTATTCCATTTTTATGTATGTATTTACTTGAAAATCTCATGTTTTTATAACATTTTCCTAAATTTTTTATATGCATATTTTGCTATTAAAAAATACTCCCAACTTTAAGTTTTGCTATGTCTATCAATAAAGCGCTTGATAATATTTAAATCCTCTGATGTTAATTCATCACATTGCTCTATTTGATTATCCTTATTAAACTTTTGTAGCTGTACAATAGTATCTACTATCTTAGAAAAGATATTAACTATGGTTTTAAGCTCAACAATTTTATTGTTACAGTCACGATTTTGCAGGTTAATCAACTCCTTGTCTAAAATATTAACTAAGTAAATGCTAAGCTGCGATAGTTTAATTAATTGCTCATTCATAGTCTCTATGTACAAAACTCATATTAATTTATCTCCTCCATCTATCGGAGGAAGAGATATTATGCGTCTCTTCTCATTAATTGTCATAAAATTAGCTGTAGAAATTTTAGACCATAAATTTTCTCGTTTTTCTGTTAAAGCTGATATACAGTCTCTATCAAAATCAATAATAATATTTTCTTTAAATAATTTTGAGAACCACATAGTTAACGAATCAGCAATACGGTCAAGTAATGGAATCAGTGTTTCTTCCCATAATGCTAATCTAGCCTCCTGCATATTGCTATATGTATTATCACCATTAATTCCTAATAATTGCGGAGGTACACCAAATGCTAATGCAATTTCTCTAGCAGCAGAATTCTTAGATTCCATAAAATCCATATCTTTTGGATTAATACTCATTTCTTTCCAATCAAGTCCTCCCTCTAATAACAGAGGTGCACCAGAATTTGATGAACTAGTATATTTTTGTAATAATTGATCTCTTAATCTTTCAAATTGCTCTTCACTTAAATAAGAATTACTATCCTTTAATATCAGAGCTCCACTGGGACGAGCTCCATTTTTTAATAAAGCATAATTCCATTGCACAACCTGATTATATAAAGTTATTGGCATAGAGGCTGGATCTAAACAAGACATACCATACTTCTTACTCAATGGATTATAATTTTTCATATGTAATATCGGACACTTATCATGTGTATTGCTAATTCGATAAAAGTTGTTACTATTACTAGGATAGCGATATCCTATCACTTGCCCAGCTTGTTCTTGTACTTCTACATCATTAATATTGAGTAAATATAGTTCTTTAGGTAACATATCCTTTATACCTGTAGCCAATATAAAAGCATTACCTGTAAGTAGTTTATTAATAATCAACTCAGAAAAAAAATCTGCACCAGATACGCTATAATTTGGGCGTTGTAGTAAATCAAGTATAGGATGATGTAAAAGTCTTTCATATGTAAGCTGTTTCTTTTTTTTTATATACCATGGCACATGACTTGCAGAGTTAGCTATCAAATTAACACACCGATACACAATAACATTTTGAAAATAAGCGCTAACTGTAGCTCCTGTAGTATAATTGCTACTAGCGACATATTGTAAGTCCAAAGGCTGAAAATTTTTGTAGCAGGTGTTTTTATTAGAAAGAATATTAACTTTATCAAGAATTTTATGTAAATAACCTTTAATCATTGCTACCACTACTTAAATAATTATAGAATAACAGTGTTTAACAATAGACTAAGAAGTTATTTACTAAATTTATTTTGATATCATTTATCGTTTAACCCAATCTCTCTCATTAATAGATTTACATTGCACATTATGATATCTGACCAATTGCTTGTACAGTTGGTAAGTACATATCCACATTTTCTGAAGTGCTATCATTCACAATTAAATTTTTCTCATGTAAGAAATACTGATCAATATCTAATGTTTCCGGTACAGAAGGAGCAAATTTACGCTCAAAAGCTGACACACTACTTAATTCAGTTTCTTTTTTACTTTCTAATACAGGATATAATTTTCCATTTGCGCTCGTTAATGAAGCTATACAATCATTTTGTTCTAATGAATTAATTAATGCATGCCAATATGGTAACTTAGATATTTCTTTTAAAGTGCTATGCGAACAATTCATCACAAAATTACTTAGATCAGTTTTAGTGCTAAGATCTTGTATAAGTTCCAGTGCTGTCTTTAAGTCAACTTTACGGTTATTACACATTTTTGCTAAAGATGATAAAGCCTGACTTGGATTAAACTCTAGAATTGCATTCTTAATTTCTGGTAATATAAACAACTTTCCTTTTGCTATAAATTTAATTGCTTTTTGAAAGAGAGATTTACCAATGGCATCACTTGCAATACATAACTTATCTAAGCAACCATTTGATATGATTTCACGGATCAGAAGCTGATCATCATAACTCTTTAGGTCAATTTTTTGTAAGATAGTTTTACCTTTATCATTTTGCAAAACATCAGCTCCATAAGCCATAGCACAACCAATAAGCTTATGATAGTCTTGCAGGCTAGATTTTTTAAGAACATGCAAAAATGTATTTCCTTTATTAGATAAATCTTTAATATTTAGTGCTTCAGAATCTGATGCTTCTATAGCAGACTGTAATATTTTTGATTTATCTGCATATGAATATTTTTTAGCTAAGGAGTCTAATATTAAACGCTGACTGCCAGCTTCATCACTAGATAAATGCTGTATAACTAATACTCCAAACTTAGCTACAGATGATGAAACAGTATCACTGTATTGTATATATTTTATAAATTCATCAACTGCAGCTTTTCCTAAAGCTTGTGGATAATAATTTATAATACTTTTAGCTGCATGTAATATTTTATCTTGATTATGTAAAGTACAAGATGATGATAATCCATAAGACAGTAACAGTTTTAAAACCATCATTTCTTCGCCGTTACTCAGCAGAATATTTTTTTTTGGTAGATTTTCGATGGTTTTTACAAATAAATTCATTTCGTCCTGCTTAGGATTACCTTCTTCTTGAATATATCGCATAAGAGAAAGCAAGAATGCCTTATTAGGACTGTAAATTTCTGTATTATTCAGAAAATATGATAATATTTTAGAATCTCCAGTTTCTATATATTTTTCAAGCAAAACATTAGCAACTGTATTACCAACTTTATTTTCTTGCTCAAAATTTGCCCCTTTAGCTTTCAGCTGACAGAAAAGATAATACTTGTCTAGTAAATTTAGCTTACTATTTTTTCCAATTTTGTGAACAAAACTTTCACCCACATTGTCTATATGATTTACATTGCTGCTGCTCATTAATTTTATTAAAACTGCTAATGATTGAGCATTCTTTTCTGACTCACATAGTTTAAAGAGTTGAGATTGCTTATTTGAATCACTGTGCTTTGAATAATCTTGTATTGACGTACTCTCAGCTTGATTAACAACATGACTATTTGTTGAAACTGTAGAAAAAGAATTAGAATAATTTTGTGTATTAAACCAATGATGATTATTTGCCAATGTGCTTTTGTTAGATGCTAAAGCTTTACTAAAATTATGCACTCCTGCAAATATTCTTGTTGCTGCTTTAATGACCTGTCCCATATAAGACCTCCCTTGCTTTTATTGTTACATGATGTTAATAGATTTTAGAAACCACCAACCTAAAACTATTAATTTAAGCTTACTACTATCCCAAAATTAAAGCTACATATCTCTTGCTATATTAATATAACAAATAAATACATATGTAACTATCAGAACACATAGCAACTTATAAAAACATAAAAAATCACTTTTAAAGCAAATCATGATCAAAATTGCACTACTACATAGTGAAGCCTTAAGTATGAAAATTCATTAGTCATGCTACAGATAGGTTGCTTTTATTGCCTTTAGTAAATTTAATTGACATTATTTAGCCTTTATTAATTAATTATAAGATTGTCTATAGGTAACATTGGTCTTCTAAGGCAGATAGTATCAGTATGAAGATGTATAGTCATTTATAATGAAGTTTGAGCATAGAAAAAGCGACAATAGCATCATAAGATTTACCAACAGGATATTTTATACGCAAACTTCATTGTAAATGACTATATATAGTTTGGCATAAAAATTTTTTTTCTACTTTATGAAGATAAGCTGAATGTTGGTCAAAGAAGAGTTAGGCAATGCTTAGTAGAATTAAGAGATGCAGGTTTTATTGAAGTTGAAAATAGGACAATAATTAAAGACAATGTTAAGTTACGTAATGTTCCTTGCATAAAAATTCTGAAAAATTTTCAGCACTATAGTGAAAAAGGAAAAGAAGAAAATATAGCCTTACCAGAAAAAAAATTTCGTCCCAACATGAAAGAAATTTCAGGTCAACCTGAAACTTTTTTCAGGGACATATATAGATATATAAAAAAAATCTAAAATATCTAGATCTACTGAAGGTGAGTTAGTAGAGAATAACAAAAATGAAAATGAAGAACAAAATTTTCAAAATGTTGATGATTTTGAAAATGATATACGGACTTCAACTAAAAATCGCAATAAAGACATTGAATCACTAATAACAAAGATTCTCAAGTCTTCGAATGGTAAAAAAGAATGGTTCAAAAGGTACAGGCTAGAAGACTTTTACCCAACTAACACCAGAAGATGTAGTTACACTGCAACATAAGTCTGATAGAGGTTTTAACATATACTTTATCAACAAATTACTATTAAAGCTAGCAGATCAATATTCGAATTATCATTTTGGCGGTAAGGCATCAGTTCTAAACTATATGGCAAAAGCGTTAGCAAATGAATTACGAACTACTGATCAGGCAAATAGTGACAACTGTGGACTTGATAACGTAGAAAAATTTAATAAGGAAAAATATCTTGCGCAAATTGAAACAAGGACAAATCTTAGTAAGGAAAGCCAGTTGAAGCATAAAATTGCTGGTTCTTTTGAAGCAGCTATGGCTTATCAAATTTTGACTTCTTGTAGTTTTGGGCCAGCAGTTCGAACTAAGTTTTTTGTTAAGTTGCTTAAAAATATTACACTAACAGAATGTGATAGATCAAAGATATTACAAGCTGTACAAGATGTATATGGATACGACAAGAATTACAAGTTACACCATTTGAGCAACTCAAAACTGTTTCACAGAAACAAATCAATGAAGAAGAGTATCTCTTGAATCTGAGTAAACAATTGGACTCCAACTCAACTTGGTACAAAGTACGAAAATACATACTTCAACATTACAAATATGAGCAAGTTATTGATAAAATATGGTTTAGTAAATTAAAAGTTGTAAATGAAGATAATGTTAATAAAAAAATATTCATTAAAGCAAAAACAGAATTTGAAGATAGTTACATCAGAGGGAATTATCTGAAAGATTTTGAGTACGCTTTTAAAGCTCAAGGGTTTTCTTTTGAGTTAGTTAAGTTCGAATAATTTTAATAAAATTTAAAGAGTGATATGGAAAAAGATCTTGCAAAGATTGCTCCAAATAATATTTAAGCAGAGCAAATGATACTTGGGGCAATTCTGATTAACAATCGTGCGCTATATAACATTAACGAATTTTTACTGCCGGAACATTTTTATGAACCATTACATGGTAAAATATATAAGTCAATTAATCTCATTATTAGTAAAGGAATTAGTGCTACTGTAATTTCGCTCAAAAATATGCTAGGCAATGAACTCGCATTTGAGGAAATAGGTGGAGTAGATTATCTAGCTAAACTTACAACTTTAGCATTAAGTATAGTTAATGTTAATGAATACGGCAAAATAGTATATGATCTCGCACTGCGGCGTTATTTAATTGAAATTGCAGAAAAAATAGCAACGAATGCATATTCTTCTACTTTAGCAGATACAGCTATCAGTAAGATCGAAACTGCTGAATCTCAATTATATGATCTAGCTTCAAGAGGAACTTTAAGTCAAGGATTTATAAAATTATAAACTTCAATTGAAGAATCATGGACATCAATTTCATCTGCTATTAAAAATAAAAACTCTATTAACGGTATTAGTAGTGGACTACCTGACCTTGATTCAAAGCTTGGAGGATTTAAAAATTCTGACCTAATAATATTAGCTGGCAGGCCCTCAATGGGTAAAACTGCTTTAGGAGTTAACTTAGCAATAAATGCTTGTAAATATTTTCTTACTCAAAAAAAATACTAAAGATAATGTACCATCAGTTGGCTTCTTTTCTTTAGAAATGTCATCTCAGCAAATCTCTACTCGAATTCTTTCTATAGAATCTGAAATTAATAGCTCTGCATTATTTAACGGTAAAATAGGTGAACAAGATGTTGATAAGTTAAAGACTGTACAAAATGAAATACAAAAGTGGAATTTTTTTATAGATGATGCTCCTGCAATCTCAATATCAGCAATTAGATCACGAGCTCGTAGACTTAAACGCACTCATAATTTAGCAATATTATTTATTGATTATTTACAGCTAATAAAAATTGATTCTAGAGGAAGTCAGTATAATAGAGTGCAGGAGATTTCTGAAATTACTCAGAGCTTAAAAGCTCTTGCTAAAGAGCTCAATATTCCAATAATTGCATTATCACAATTATCTAGAGCTGTTGAACAAAGGCCTGATAAAAAGCCGTTGCTATCAGATCTAAGAGAATCAGGCTCCATTGAACAGGATGCAGATATTGTAATGCTCATATATAGAGAGGAATATTACTTATCTAGATCAGAGCCAGCTCCTGGAACGCCAGAATATACGGAATGGATTGCTAAACAAGATAGATGTCATAATACTGCTGAAATAATTGTTGCTAAACACCGTAATGGGCCAGTTGGTACAGTGAAGTTACACTATACTAATCAGTATTCTAAATTTGCCAATATGGTTAAGCACTCTCTGCAAAGTTAATAAAAACCAAGATGTGAATTTAGTACTGCTAACAAAGTAATTTGAAGGATTTTTAGTAAGCAAGAGCACAATGAAAGTAAGAAAAGAAACGTACAATTTTTAATCTAAGGAAGATAGTAATAGCATATTCTGAAGAATGAAGTAGTCGTCATCAAGAAGCATCAAAAAGATAAAGTAAGTATATCAACCTTAGGATCTAGCTACAAAAATTTATAAGAAAAAAAATGGGAAAGTAATAATAAATTTCTTTTGAAACTATAATAGATTAGAGTTTAAGAAAGAGATAAGTTTATAACATTATGCAAAAAGAGTATTATGTTGTAGAGGTAAGGTTTTGAATTTTATTTATGCAATTCAAAACCTTAATAGTGCAAGCAATATGATTTTCTGTATTTTAGCAATTTTGTACTGACATTTTGCAATACCTATAAGATGTTTTAGTTTGCGATTACTATTTCTTTCGTTACAGAAAGCTTTGATATTTGTGCTACGATTCTTCATGCATAACATTATTGCCCCCTGCAATTTCAACTTCTTCATGATGTTGAAGTTTTGTTAAATCATCCTTACTGCAGTACTCTAGTACCATAAATTTCATTTCTAGTGGTAAATGAGGCCAAGATGTTGAATCATCTTGATTTGGTTCAAATATATCATCTATTGATTCTACTGCATTTTGTAACATCAAAGTTCTACTCTCGATAGCTTTTTCAATAAAAGGAGAATACGTGCAAAATTCTTTCTTAAACTTATGCCTAATATGTCTATAATTAGTGGACCTTGCTATCTTATCAAGATCCGATTCCATAAACATATCAAAAAGAGATGTTTTTTCGCTTTCGCAAACAATTGTGTCTTTCATCTTTTGAATTTCTTTCTGGCAGTTCTGCCAAATTTCATTTAGAGATTGGTTTTTATCTATAAGAGATTTATTGGATTTAAACCATTCTGATTCAGCTGTAAGATATTTATTGTATTTAAACCATGCTGGCTGTGTTGTTGTACTTTCTTCTTTGTTACAATGTTCTCTCATAACAAGATGAGCAATACATGATGTTATTATTTTTTGCTTTTGCTCTGTAGGTTGATTTAGAAAAGAATTGCAAATCTTTTTAAAAGGAGTAGTACCAGCTGTATTTGGTACATTGAGACTACATCCATTAGTTAACAAAAGATCTATAATTTCAGAATTATGTTGAGTCATAGCAACGTGCAAAGCAGTATTACGAAAAGCGTCTGGATAATTACCATCAGACCCATAAAATAACAAAATCTTTATAATATCTATGGATTTGTTTCGAACAGCCATATGTAGAGCTGTTTGATTCATATTACCTGGTAAATCAATATTATTATCTGTGTGAACTACATTAGTTGTTTGAGCTGCGTGAGCTGCCAGAATCTTTACAACATCTACATGCTTGTTTTGTGTAGCTATGTGCAAAGCAGTATTAGTGCACTGACATTGTAAACTACTATCAGCTCCATGAGTTAACAGAAATTTTACAACATCCGTATGCCCTTCCTTTGCTGCACAATATAAAGGAGTATTTTTATCCTCATCTTGAAAATTAACATCTCTATTCTCTTCCAAAATGAGGTGCTTTACCTTGTTTATATCGCCCTGTTTTGCAGCATCATGTAAATCAGTATTATACATTATTAGTTCCTAAATTATATGAATATCTTTAACAAAGATATTATACATTAAATAAGTAATAATTCAATCTAAAATTGATTATTTTTTGCAGATATTTTATATACTTTGGCATATCGTAAAGGTAATACAGGTAAATAAATATGATAAAGTGAAAGCTTTGCAACATTTAATTGCCAATTCTTTTGACAGTAATGTAATTGCAGTTAGAAAAGTGACTGAAACCTCAGAAAAAAGAATTGTAGGAGTTAATTGCTTAATACAATATTTATATCTAATAGTAAAACATTTGACTTTCTGAGTTTTAATTTTAGGCTAGTGAAAACTGATCAATCTAAAATTAAAATTCAGAAAAATGTCTAGAACGAGAGCACAAACTTCTCTGCTAAAAATACTAAAAGAAATATTTTGCAAGTTTATATTGTAACCAATTGATAGAGTAATATATCTTATCAACCAGATATTACAAGGCTGGATAAATTACTTTAGGATTGGTAACTCTAGTAGTTGGTTTAGATATGTAATGGACTGGTTTGATAAGATAGTAAGACCTCATCTAATGCAATCAAGTGGATTGAAAGGCTTCTGCTGGAAAAGGTTGTGTAGAAGAAAGTTATATGAAAAGGTGGAATTATATAATGATTACCAAATTCGATATTAGACCTCTTTCGAAACTGGTTAAGGTAGTTCAAAATTATAAATGCAAGAGATCAAATTAAATCTAAGACCGAATCTTTTACGTCTATTTCGATATTTGTCAGCAATAATTTTGAACCGTTTTAGCATAGCAATAACGTTTTCATTGACAACTCTTTTTCCTGCTAACCTACGATTATTCTTTTTATCATTTTTAGTTAAAGGATTTTTCTTGCTTTTTTTCTTTGGTAATGCAGAATTATTGTGAATTTTTTGTATACCTTGATATCCTATATCAGTAATCGCTTTAATCTTAGGATGGATAAGAATTTTGGATTCCTTAAATAATCTAAAGTCATGTTTTTTACCGTTAGAAAAATCTGTACATATTACTTGGTGTGTTTTCTTGTCTACCACTATTTGAGTCTTTAGTGTATGCCTTTTCTTCTTTCCTGAATAATAGAATTTTTGTTTTTTTGGGTCTTTCTATTGGACTCTCAGTAGCATCAATCAAGACTACTTCATAATTCATATCGCTATTCATTAGAGCTTTACGACCTGGAAGAGCAAAGTTTGGGTGTTTAACTAAGGTGTCTTCTACCCATTTTACAGCTTTATATGCTGAACTTTCACTAATCCCATAGTTCTGACCTATATGAAAATAAGTACGGTATTCTCTAAGGTATTCTAAGGCCATCAATAACTGTTCCTCCAAATTGAGCTTATTTTTACGCCCTCCTTTTGATTTCTTAACACCATCAGCTTTCCTCAAAATATCCACCATCTTTGAGAATGTTCCCTTCCTTACTACTGTTAATCGACGAAATTTTTCATCCTTTAACTCTTTAATCTGATCTAATTTCATTATTACTTCAAATCAGATTTTTATAACACCATTTTACATCATTGTATAGTTTCGAAAGAAGTATATTGAAGAGTATGCCAAAATATATACTATAAACTGGAAAGAGAATGCTGACAGAGTACATACTTATGCACAAGCATTATATGAAAAAAAGATAAGCAAGATTCGAATGAGTGATATTGAACCAATATTCAATGATATCAGCAAAGAGGGAAAATATGCCACAGCAAA
Organism: Orientia tsutsugamushi str. Boryong; assembly: GCF_000063545.1. Lineage (NCBI taxonomy): Bacteria > Pseudomonadati > Pseudomonadota > Alphaproteobacteria > Rickettsiales > Rickettsiaceae > Orientia > Orientia tsutsugamushi. The sequence goes on along the minus strand of NC_009488.1, from coordinate 1,626,470 downwards.
TGCATTGCTAGCAACCTTACGCACTATATTTAATAAGGCAATAAAATGGGGATTAATAGAAAACAATCCTACTCTAGGGATAGAGCAGCATAAACTGCAAGCAAGAGAGAGACGTCTAAGTTACGATGAAATGGGTAGATTTTTACAAGTATTATGCGGAGAAGCAAGTCCATTGATAAGAGATTTTGCATTACTAGCGTTATATACTGGAGCTAGAAAAAGTAATGTGTTAGAGATGGAATGGGACAATATAGATTTTGAAAGAAAAATATGGCATATACCAAAAACTAAGAACGGAAAGGCGCAAAATATACCATTAACAGATGAGGCAATGGAAATATTGCAAGCAAGGAAATTAATATCTACAAGTAAATGGGTACTACCAAGTTCTACTAGCGAAAGCGGACACTTATCGCATCCAAATACCGCATGGAAGATAATTTGTGAAAAGGCAAGCATAAAAAATTTCAGAATACACGATCTAAGAAGGACGTTTGCAAGTTGTATGGGGGATGCAGGCGAAAGTCAGAGGACAATTAGTATAGCATTGAATCATATTAATCCAAACTCAACAATACCTTATACTATAGCTTGTATGGAGTTAGTACGAGAGTATATGTCTAAGGCTATACAAATAATTAGTGAATGTGCTAGAAGTTATAATATTTATAATACTATCTGACTGATATAAACGTTGTGGTAAGAATAGTGCGATTTCATGTCGCACATGCATATATGAACACTAATTATTGCAGGTAAAATCTGTGTTTGAAGATATTTAGCTAATTTAAACATTATAGTAGCAGAATGAGAAATCTCATGCTACAATTGAGGCTGAAGGTGATTATACAAAATCAAAAATTATGTTGGGCATTATCGAGGCCGTTGAAGTATATGGGTTTGAGCATTGACGAATGGGGAGTAGTGCTAGCTGGAGTAGCTCCAGGAATTGTACTACTAAACAGCAGGCATGCTAAATTAGGCCTAGCCTTTATGGTTGGAGGAATTGCTCTATGTTATTGCTTTAAGAAAATTAAGAAGGTATCTGAGAATTTTTTGCTAAAAAGTTTTTTAGTAGCTAAAGGTTTATTGCCAGCTCCATTAGGATATCCAAGGCTTTTGGGCAAAAAAGTTGGCAAGTAATGAATCATCTCTTTAAGCAAAATGCTATACAAGAGCTGGTTAAATATAATAAATGCTTACTTTCAGTAACTATATTGCTAGCTGCAGCTAATATAATTGCGATAATGGCTGCAATTACCAAAGAAGAAAAGTGGTTATTAATTCCAGCAATGGAGCCTGATCGTAAAATGATGGTTTCATCAAAAAATTACCATGAAACCTATTTAAAGGAATGGGCAATTTATGTAACGAAACTCTTATTTACTACTTCTCCAAATGAGGTAGAAAGACAAATAGCAGACATGAAAGTTGCATCTAGTAATACTGAATCTTTAAATAAATTTTTTCATGATCACTTGCAATTTGTTAAAGGCTCAAATGTGTCTTCAGTCTTTTTTCCGAAGAAGGTTGAAGTGATAAAGGATGGAGTATTAATTAGTGGAACGCTTCGTTATTGGTTTAGCGATAGTAAACATATAGCTGTCGATAAGACTTACCTTTTGACTTACAAGCGAAGTCCTAATTACCTTTTGTTGTTAACTGGCGTTAAAGAGAATGGAATAAAAAAATGAGTATTAGAATTTTGAGGTTTATGATAGGGTTTATTGCTTTAGTCAAGTTTAGTGATGTATATGCGGTAGAATATGAGTTAGAAGTTGATAATTTGCTGAAGCTTGAGATTTCTGATAGTGGGCCAACAAGAATTAATCTTAAAGATGAAAAAATCAATGATATTTTTATGTATCCTCAAAATGCAGCCGAAGTTGTAGTTCATGAGTCTGGATGTTTGTTTATTGCTCCACGAGAAGAAGAAAAGAAGCTTTATTTAACAGTAATAGGAGAACACAAAACAATTCAAGATTTAATGTTAACTTTTACTCCAAAAACTCCAAGCCATGTAACGCTTATTAATGCTGCTACAGAAGAAGCTGAAAAGGATAATTCAAAAGGAAAAATAAAATTAGCTTAAAATGCTAGTTTTTACTTTAAAGCTTGTTAAGCTCAGCATCAAGCATATTAAAACTGCTTCAAAGTAAAATTTCATTATGGAGATATTATTGAAAACAAGGCGGAAGGCTGGTTGATAGGTGAAGATGGACGTTCTGGAATTAAAGGAATCGTGGTAGATAAATCGTCTAACATAGCAAGCATGGCTGCATTAAATGGAGTATTTAGCAATATTGCTAAGTTTCTACAAGCTAAGGCTATTAAACCTGATATGCTACCAACTTTAAACCTAGTAGCTGGAGGTCATCAACAACAAGAGTTTCAGATTGGAGATGCGCTTCAGTCTGGAGCTTACTCTGGAGCTAGTAATGCTTTTGATAAGCTAGCTGATTTTGCTATAAAACAAGCTGATTCTATGAGCCCAGTCGTTCTTATTGCGTCAGGTAGAGTCATCGATGTTGTATTTAAAAAAGGTTTTGACTTACGTGAGCACAAGAAGAAGCCACATAATTTAACTTATTCACAATCAACTAACAATGAAAAAGTTAATTTGCATAATAAATTCGACCAATCACAAAAGTTAGAGGAGCATTTATAATGAAGTTTTTATTATTGCTATTGGGCTGTATGAGCCTAACAAGCTTCTTTTTCGAAAGTAATTTTGATTGTAAAATTCCTAAAGGGCAAAAATGTAAGTCTTTATATGAAATAAAGAAAATGGCTGCTCAAGGAGTTTTTGACCCTGATAATGTTGAGAAAGTTGAAACATCAAAAATTAAATCAAAAAGGCGTTGTGTTCTATACTGTAAGCGATCTAAAGCAGTTCAAGGTGTAGCTGTTGTTAACACTTCACCTAAAAAACCAAAAATGAGTGATATTGCAACTTAAAAATGATTTATGTGATAATATAGGTTAAATTACTATATCTCTGTACTTTACAAACACTTCAATGCCAGATACTAATGCTTCTGGTAGACTTATATGTCTTTGTCCTAAGCCAGGGATTCCAATACCTGTACCTGGTATATTCCGGTAGGATTTTGGGAGCCAGTACGCCTTGTAGATGTTACAAAGTCGCCAATGTGTATGGTAAGTCTTGGAGGTTTGTCATTTGGAAGTGCTACTCAAAAAGGCATGAAAGATGATGCTGAAGGAAGTGCTTTTTATCACATTCATTGGTATGTCTATCCTGTGATTTATTGGCTGGAAATTTTGCTTGATTTTATTTGTCTGGAAATGGCTGCAGTCGATATAGCATATTTAACAGAGTTTGATCCATTATGGAGTGATGACGCTAAATCTGCGATTTTAAATCCAGAAACGCTGTTGTTTCAAAATGTAGCTGCTTATCAAGCATGTATAGCTGATTGCATGAGTTGTGGCGCTGGTTTATTAGCAAGTGATTATGCTTTTTGGTGTGCTGAATGTCAAGGAATGCTTTACCCTTTTACTGGAACAGCTGCGGCGCATAATGGTGGAGTTGGAACATCTGTATTAATGGTAAGTAAGTTTATGGCTAGAATGCATAGGCAACTGATGTTATGGGGATATTATGGTTATAAAGGCTTATGTGGCAAGTATCCCATGCCTATTATGAAGAAAAGTCAGTATCGACTACAAATGACTTATCCGATTCCAGAAACCAGATCCTGCAAGAGCATAGGCCAAACAGAAGCTACATGGCAGGCTGGAAGAGAATTTCCAGTTAATGGTGAAGATTTTGGTTACTTGATTTGGCGAAAAAGAGATTGTTGTTTGCTTTGATAAGGGTTAGAGAGGAATATGGTTATACGAGTAATGATGTTGATGGTTTTATTATTTGTTAATAATGCTAATGCTTTTTTTTGGGCCAGCAAAAAACTTTTATTTTTGTCTCATTTTCAATGAGTGATGAGGCTTTAAAAAGCTATTTTGCTGAATCTCAAAAGGCTGGAGCTCAATTGATTATGCGTGGGTTAATTAATAACTCATTTACACAAACAAAGAATAAAACTATGGAGCTTGGTATTAGCTTCGATATAGATCCTAGCTTGTTTGAACAATATAAAATTGATGTTGTTCCTGTGATAGTAATAGATGATGAAAAAAGAGGATTAACCAAGAAATTAACTGGCCATATTCCTTTAGCAATAGCATTAGAAATTATGAATGAGAATACTCAATGAGATTATTATCTATATTAACTTTTTGATAGTGCTCAATATTAGCTGTTGTTTAGCTTCAATGCAAAGCAGTTATAATGAAGCTAGCAACTATAATGTAAATCTTGGAAATTCTTCAAATACACAAGAATTATTTCATCAAGGTAGTAATGTCAATTATCCTAACAATGATGAGGATTTAACCTACCATGGCCGTAATCAGCTTGGTACAGAAAGTGGGGCAATGTTATTTCAAGCTGAAAACAGTAAAAACAATGCCTTAACTCAACATAATATCAACGATCAAAATTATATGATAGCTAATTCAATGAGAATTGAATCTGATCCTTTAAGTGCCCTTGATAGCAGTAACTTCGTAACTCAGACAAGTAAAACTAATACTGAAATTATTCAAAGTTGTAATGAAGGTAGTAATTTTAACATTGAACTTATTCGAGAATTAAATGTTGAGTGCAGATTAGAGAATGTATGGCTTTCTTGGCAAAACCGGCAAATGGAATTTGCAACAGAAGAAATAGTAGAGAATCATAGTAATTGGCTTAATGGTCGTGCAGATTTCCATGACGTAGATAAAAATAATGAAAAAATATACAAGTTAGCAGGTGATAGCCAAATGGCTGCAAGACGAATGAGGAGTGCTGTTGCTGATAGGCTTGGCGTATCTATAGAGCATATTGGAACAAAGTTTATATTATATCAAAAAGAGGTAAAATATGTATACTTCGCTATGACTACAGAGATAAGACTCAAGAACTAAGGGAAGTAGCAGAATATTGGCAAGTTGTAAAGCCTGAACTTGAACAATTAATAGAAAGTAATGAATGCTATGAGGTGAATAGACTCAACTATGAGAGTGGTGATAGAGTATTTTTTGACAAGTTTAGAGTCAATCGTTCATATTGGAAACAAAAGATTGTTTTTTCTTGTACTAGCGATCCAAAAGATGGTTGCAAACACCTTAAAATTCAAAATTGTGAATTAAAAACAGCACTTGCCAAAAATCAGTAGCAAATATTTGTTTACTATGGCAGCATGACTATAGCTGTTCAACTGATGAGCAAACAATGCTACACTCATCATTGCGTAATAACTCAATTTTTTGTTTAGGAGGTAATTGCAACACTCCGACTATTATACCAAACAGAGATATAGCTAAGGTAGCTCATCTAGCGATGCTAAATCAGATGAGCAAGGACATTAAAACAAATCCCGTTTCTGTATTTTCAGGTAAACATCGAAAATGCAAAAAAGATGTATTTAGTTTTTTGAATTGCTGCTCTTCAATGACTGGCTGGGGGCGTGATATAGGCTTATCGCAATGCAAATCTAAGGAACAAGAATTAGCTCTATATAGAAAAAAAGGTTACTGCTATTACATTGGAACCTATTGTTCTTCAAGAATTCCGATATTGGGTATTTGCCTAGCTAGAAAGTCTACTTATTGCTGCTTTCAGTCAAAACTTGCAAGAATTTTTCAGGAAGAAGCAAGAAAGCAGCTAAAAATAGACTTCGGTACACCTGAATGTCCAAAGTGTAGAGGCCTTACTGTTGAAGAGTTACAAAAAGTTGATTTCACTAAAATCAATATGGATGAACTATTTGGAGATATACTCACTAAGGCTCAAAACAGCATGAACAAAGACATTATTGCAGGAATCAAAGATAAAGTTCATCGTATGCAACAAACTTAGTCTAAATGAGCAGATTATTAATGTTTATGATATTAATTAGTCATTTATCCACTGTTGATGCTTCACCAACAAGATTTTTATGGTACAATGATAAACATGGTCATGAGCTTGATGACTCTGCTGCTAATTCTAAGTTGATGAGTAGGCCTCATGACCAGAGAATCGAGGAATTAAAGGAGCGATTTAATCGAGCTTAGCGTATAGCGCTGGATAATCCAACGCTCGAAAATGTGATTACAGCTCAAAGATTGCAGAAGCAAATCATGGAGAAGGCTCATAAGTTTGCTACTATGTGGCAACTAGCTACTCTACTTGATTACCAACTGATTAATGCTAATGAGCCTGCTAATAGCTTACATAGAAAGCTATATCAAGAAAAATCAGAGCAGAAAGAAGCTATAGAAAATTATAATTTAGCTATTAAGAACAAACCTGATTTTGCAGAAGCTTATAATAACAAAGGAGCATCTTATGGGAAGTTAGAAAAAGATAAAGAGGCTATAACACTTTGTAATCTTGCAATTAAGTATAAACCTCATTTTGCAGAAGCTTATAATAATAAAGGAGTTTCTTTGGCTATATTAGGAAAGTATGAAGATGCGCTGGAAAATTTTGATATTGCTATTAAGTACAGATCAGATAATCCAGAAGCTTATTATAACAAAGGTATAGCGTTAATGTATTTAGGCTACATTCAAGAAGCTATTGAAAACTATGATACAGCTATTAGATACAGACCAAATTATTCAGAAGCATATCATAATAAAGGATTAACTTTAGCATTTTTAGGACAATTTCAGAAAGCAATAGAACATTTTGATTTAGCTATTAAATACGATCCTAATGATGCAACAGCATACTGTAATAAAGGTTATGTGCTAAGTATGTTAAAAAGGTATTCTGAAGCAATAGAAAGCTGCAATCTAGCAATTAAATACAATCCAAATTGTGCAGAGGCTTACTACCGTAGAGGAATGATTTTTGAGAAATTAGGTAAACACCAAAAAGCGATAGAAAATTTTGACATTGCTATCGCTATTAAGTACAAACCTAATTTTGCTGAAAACTATCTTGAAAAAGGAATTTCATTAGTAAGTTTAGGACAGTACTCAAAAGCTAAGGAGAATTTTAACTTAGCTATTAAATATAATCCTAATATCATTGCAGAATACGAAGCAATGTTTAAAAAGTTAACAGAATTAGAGAATTTTACTGGAGTAAAAGAGTATGAGCAAAAACTACAGATTTTGAAAAAATACTCTTGATGAATTTTCAGAATCAAGGCAATTTCACAAGGGGATCGCAGTTATTTGCTCATAAGTTAAGAATGTTTGGGCAAGGTAGTGCCAATGTTTTTACAATTGGGTTAGGATTATCGATATTCTGGATTATATGTCGATTATATCAAAAAGTTTTTCTGAGCAGTTTGTATTATTTTGCAATTGAGCGATATGTACAGCTTAAGCTAACAATTGGTGAACATTTTTATGATATCGATCAAATAGGAATCGTATTTTATAGTTTAAGGTTTAAAAAATGGATACACCTCAATGCTCAGGACTTTCTACATGAATTTTATACAGGTCAACATGGATTTAAAATACAGCAATTATGGGAATTCTTAATCAATTCAGCATTGTTAGAAGGATTAATTGTTTTTGCTATTGGTGTAATAATCTCAATTGTTTTCTTTAAGGCTCAAGGTAAAAAAACGATTATTAAGGCCAAAATTAGAGGCGCTGATTTTGTAGAGTATCCCAATGCCTATCTAAAATACTAAAAAACGCTAAAAAGGCCTCAAAAATCTGTTTTAGAGGCTTGCCATTAGTAAAGAATAGTGAAAGGTTACACATTCTTATTACTGGAACAACAGGTACTGGTAAAACTAATATGCTTAATGAACTGCAACATTCGTAATATCATTTTGTTTTGCTATACTATTATTTTCTGTTTGAGTAAGTTTGGTTGTTTCAACTGCCTTAGTCAGTTTAGTAATTTCAGGTTCTATAATGTCTCTAATTGACTGGTCTCCACAAGTTTGCAGAAGATTATTAAAATCACCATTTTCTGGTGGTTTGACTATACAAGTTATCGCTCCCTTCATTTCTAACGTTTTTGCAGCTTTAATTACAGTATTATTAGTTATAGAATTTTTGCTATCATTATCTGCTGCAATGATGATTTTTTCACCAGGAAATGGTGAATAATTTGTCAAATTCGAAATTCCTGCACTAGCAATGATATTACCTTTAATGCCTGATTGCTGCAAGCTCAATGCTGTTTCGGCGCCTTCTGCTATAATTGTTATATTAGGGTCATTCGCATTTCGTTTTGCTATTGTTATGAACGATCCACTGATTTTACCGAAAGATCTTCTGTTAATTGAAATATTCGCCTTATCTCCTGCCAAATTTAGATATACAGCCTGTACTCCGGTAATTTCTCCTTTTGAATTTCTTGCAAATGCTGTAAATGCTGGATAATTTTCTCTCGTTTGAGTATCAAACAGTATACTTGCTTTTAAGTCTGAACTTGCAGTGCTTTTGTCAAAAGTAATATCACGATTTTCAAGATACTTGTTTACTACTTCTGCATGTGGATTCTTATCTATATCATAACCATGTATTCTGCTTGATAGTTCATACAAGTTTTGAACTTTTGCGATTTTAACACTTTCAGGTTGTTGAGTATATTGTTGAGAATCGTCAGTCCTAAGCTGTCTATGATACCGTTGGCTAATATTAGACATTCCAACTATAGTTTTCAAATATTCCTTTGCCTCAAAAAAGCTGTATCCTTTTTCTCTTTGAACCAGGGATAATAAATCACCCTTTTGTCCTGTACTAAAGTCATACCATTTTCCAGCGTATTTGCCCTCGGTGGTTACTTGTATTTTGCCAGTGTCTCCCCAACGTATTCTTCCATGTCTAGATAGGCGCTTATTTGGATCTCCAAGAACATCACGAGCTATAGTGTCAGCTCTATAAGCTATTGCATCCCTCAATTTTTGTAGTTCTTCCTGGCTATTTGAATAATAATCGTTTTGTCTATAGTTTTGAGCAGATTGATATTGCCTTACTTCATTTGCTTGAACATTATTATTCTCATCTTTTGAATTCATAGACTCTGTCTTAGCTGTGCTAAGCTGCTCTATTAGATTAGCAACATTTTTTCGTAGCTTGCACGTTGTAGTACAGCCGTACTTGCTCTGCATTCCCTATCATGCTTATGTTAGAACTTTCTATGCCTACACCATTATTATGAAGAACATATACATCTTTTTTGAAAGCCGTTTGTGGGTTACAAATTGTCGTAGCATATCCATGTTTAAAGCTTATTTTATTCAAATCAAAGCTTACCTCGTTTCCTGTATCTGTCTTAGCTACAAACTTATTTTCATCAATTGATACTAGAGTTGCAAATTCACTGTTTTGTATTTGTAAATCCTTATCGTTTGTTTGAAAAATAATTCTGTCTCCAGCCATGTAGTTAGCATATTTTTTTGATTCAGCTCCTGAAATTAAAATGCTGTATTCTGGGCCTTTTAGATCACCATTTTCCTTCATATAATTTCTGATGTGTTGATTAATATTTTCAGCTTCCTTATGACCAGCAATTATCAAGCGGTCATGCGGCTCAACTTTACTATTTTTCCAATCATTGATTAATTGGTTTATTGATTCTTTCAGAGTGTTATTAGCCTTTAAGCTATTATGATCACTAAGCAGCACTATACCATCAGCAATATCACCATTTATCAACTTTACAGCCACGTTGTGGTTCCAGCTGTTAGCCTTAGAATTTTCTATCTCTGTTTTTGAATTATGAATGTTATTGAAATTATTTGAATCATTGATTTTGTCAGTCATATAAAACCTCACCTTCGCGTCACTAAATTGTTTTGCGGTATAAACATTTGCTATTTTTACCGTTTGAATTATAATTTTATTGCTAAGTGATTATTGAGATAGTTTTCCTGTTAAATGTAGAGCTTGCAAAAGTTCAAATGCTTTCAGTATTCTCTTAGCGTGGCATAATGCGAATTACATAGATTATACTGTGAGATGTTTTATATCTATTACTTTAACTTGAATAGTTAATAAAAGAAGTAGCAATAATTGGAGTATTAAGATATACTGACGGTATAATTCTAGATTAAGTATTTATTGGTTAAAGCTGCGATATAAAAATAAGACGTAGATATACACAATAATTGATGCAATTATAAGATTAAACACAAGATTAAGACGCCATGGTCAGTATTATTGCCATAGTGCGACAGAAGAGTATATTAGTTTTATTATAGTTGCATCAATTATTATGTATACTATACTTAATCACTACAAATCTAAGTTAGTTTAATAATACATAGTAAGATTAGATTTTTCAATAATAATCTTTGGAGTCTAAATTTCTCAACTATTTGACACTAAATTAGAGCTTTATTTGTTTATTTACTATTTTTACGTAGGCATGTGTGTAATTTCTATCTTCAGTACTACCGTCTAACTCCAATTTTTGGAGATATATCAGTTTTTACAATTTGTTCAGGGTCTGTTTTTACGTTCTGATTATTAACTAATTTCATGATTTCAGGTATCACAAGCTCCTTAACAGCTGTGGCTCCTTTATTTTTTAGCATTTCGTTAAAATCTTCACCTTCTGAAGGAACTACGATGCTAGTGATTGCTCCTTTACTTTTCAGTACTTTTGCAGCATCGTTTATAGTGCTTACATATTCTTTATTCTGTTTATCATTATTTGCAGCTATAAGAATCTTTTCTCCTTGAAATGGTTGATAGTACTTCAAATTATTAACATTTGAGCTATATACCATTCTGCTATCAATGCCAGCTTCCTGAAAACTTGATATCGTTTTTCCTTCTGCAGACAAAATGGTTACATCATAATTGTACTGTCTTTGTTCTTTGATTTGCATAAACAATGGAGTAGAAATATCTTTGGTGGTACATTGCTTTATGCAATTCTCTTGCTGGACTCTTTCTACTTTAGCTTCTTGCTCTGGTTTAGCAGTAAAGTGATAATATTCTTCATTCACATGAGATCTATCATTGATATCATTGATTATAGACTTAAACCAGTTTTCGATTTTACTAAAAACAGTTGTCTTTGTCCGTGCTTTCTCCAAATCATGAGCAGTTTTCAGAGTTATGCTAGCTGATTTATCATTTGGTCTGCTAAGCTGATTTATTAAGCTGTTAATGCTTCTAGTTGCTTCCTTATTGCAATATAGCTGTAATTTCTCTATATGCCTTGTCATAGCTACGTATGAGCTGCTTATATTACTTACTCCATTATGTAAAACGTATACATCTTTTATAGAAGCTCCCTGGGCCTTATAAACAGTACTTGCATAACCATGTTTAAATTGTATTTTGCTTGGGTCAAAACTCACATCTTGTCCTGCATCTGTCTTAGCTACAAATTCATTTTTATTAACCGAAGTTAAAGTTGCAAATTCACTATTTTGTATTTGTAAATCCTTATCGCTTTTTTGAAATACAATTCGATCTCCAGCCATGTAGGACTCTTTCCTTCCAGCTATTGAACGCCTATATTCTGTGCCTTGTAGCGTGCCATTAGCTTTTAACAAAGATCTAATACTTGAATTAAGAATGTCTACCTCTTTATTACGTACTGTAATTACCAATTTTTCATGTAGCTTAAACTTGCTTAGACTCCAGTTGTATCTTAACTTACTCATTGAGTCCTGCAACGTATTATCAAACTTAATACATTTATTTTGTCTCAGTAATGTTATACCGCTTAAAATATTACTCTCAGCAAACTTTGTTGCTGCTTCTCTGCTCCAGTTTTCACTTTGTCTTCGAATATTCACTAAAATATGTGAACTGAAAATATTACTCAGCATCTCAAACATTCCGCCTCTTTCTATTGAAGCTAACTGCTTTTCATCTCCAGCAAGTATCAGTTGACAATTATTGTTTCTAACTACTCTAAACAGCTCTGCATATTCTCTAGTAGCAACCATTCCAGCTTCATCTACTACTATTAACCTATTTTGCATAAAAATTTTTTTTTTCGATTATACAAAAATCCTTTTACTGTATAGACTTCCTTATAACCTTTGCTCCTCAGCTCTGATACCGCTTTATGAGTAGGAGCAAGTCCAATAACATTTTGTCCACGATTTGTTGCAATTTTATATGCTTTTGCTAAAACAGTGGATTTACCTGTTCCAGCTCTTCCTCTTAGTACTCTAACTCCACTAGTGCTAAGCAAAATATGCCTTAGAGCTTGTTTCTGTTCTTCACTAACATTTGCTAGACCTTCTATATCACTTTTAAGATTGTAAATATCGTTGTAATAAACTTGATTATTGATTTTATTAGCTATTCTTATTATTCTTACTTCCTCGTCTCTAACATCAGTTGTAGTAAAATATTTGCTACTTTCACCATCATCATGATATAACTCTAGTATTCTATTTGAACTGAACACTTGCTGAACTAACATTCCCCTTTCTGTTAGGTCTGGTATATCTTTTACTGCTTTTTCAATATCCTGCTTAGTAAAAATAGATTTGTAATGTGTTATAGCATCCGTTATTACATCAACATCCTTAATAATTTTTAAATTAGCCTCTTTACGTAACTCATTTTCATTTGCAACTTCATTAATTAAACCCCTAATTCTAGTAGGGCCAATATGCTCTTGCGGTACTGCACTTATCTTATCAACTCTATTTGTTAAGCCTAATTTAGCAAAATATGCATTAATTATTTCCTTCACTTTTTCATGAATCATCTCGGAATCTCGAATAACAAACTTTTTGCCATTACTTAATGTTATGCATTTTGGGTTTAAATTTACTGCTTTATCACCTAAACCAGTTCCATCTTCTCTAAATCTTCTTGTAGTAACCAATATGTGCGCATGCCAGTTTTTATCTCCTCTATGAGGCTTATGAATGTCTATCTGTACTCCAAGACCATTTTGCACCCATTCCCCCATTGCATCAACTATTTGATGAGTTATTTCTATTCTATGCTCTAAATTCAATTCCTTATCGTCTGGCAGTGCTATTACGATATCCTTCAATAGCTGACTGTTTCTTCGTTTTTCTGTTTGTTCAACCTCATTCATTAATTGTTTGGACATTCTTGAATTTTTGATTTACATAAGCTGGTATCAGCACTGTATGATATACGTTATCTTTTTTACAAGAGAAGTTATAACTTACATTTGTCTTCTCGTTTTTAACAATAGTTCTTGCATTATACGCTGCCTTACGACAACTATCTCCTCCTTTGATTCTACTTAAAAATTCAATCCTTGCAAACTGTATTGCCATTTCAACTCCAATCCTCACCTGAGTTTCAGGTTAGCATGAGTTTTTTGATTTTGCCAGTACAAACTGCTTTTTTTAACACTCAATCGGCTAATTGGCACCCATTTTTTAGCAGTAAACTTTCAAGTTTACATATTGCGTATAAGCTTATTCTTTAATGAAGCTTCTAACCTGAATTCACGTTTTTTTGACTATAATTATTTGATGTTGGTTTGGCAGGTGCGGTTTTTTTCTTTACTGGAATTTTATTTTGATATATTCTTGCCTGATTTTTTTATCTTTCTGAATTACTAACATGGCAAATCTTATGCAGCAAAAAATTACTCTCCAACAAAAAAAGCTAAGCTAATCATGGATGAGGTTAACCTCAAAATCAAAGAACGTAAAATGCGTACTCGACGTCTTATCGAAATGGGTGGACTAGTCGCTAAGGCTAAGCTTGATCACTTACAGACAAACACTTTATTTGGTGCAATTGTTTCACTAAAAGAAACTTTAACACAACATCCAAATGTTCAGAATCATTGGACTACAATCGGTAAAGATATTTTTGATAAAGAACAGCAAAATAAAGCTGCTGTGATTTTAAAATTTTCCTCTGAACCAGACGAAAACACTAAGCACCACATTCGCCTTCATGGCTTAAAATGGAACAGTTTTCGTCAAGAATGGTGCGGCAATGTTAAGGACATTGAGGCCTTAAAGAATGGCCTTCTCAATGTTCAGTATAAACTTGAGCTTGTATCTTAGTTTTTAAATACTTAGTATACTGCAGTAGGTTGATATAGCATTTAAGTTTCTATTTCTAGCATAACTGGAACATGATCAGATGGCATATCCCATCCCCTGGCATCTTTGATGATTATACAAGATTTAATTTTGGATTCTAAAGGGTGACTAATCCATATATGATCTAGCCTGCGGCCGCGATCGGATTTGCTCCAGTCAATATTTCGATAGCTCCACCATGAATACAATTTTTCGTGTTTACCTGAAAAAAAGCGCACTGCATCAATCCAATCAAAGCTAGTAATATTATGCATTAATTTTTTTCGTTCAATATCTGTATGAGACACAACATTGCGTAATTGATAACTTGACCATACATCGCTTTCTAATGGCGCAATATTAAGGTCTCCAAGCAGTATAATCTTATCTTTTTTAGACTTATTATTCAAAAACCAAGCATTCATAAAATCAACATAGCATAATTTATGCTTAAACTTTATATTTACATTTGCATCCGGAATATCTCCTCCTGCAGGCACATAAAAATTATGGATGCTTAACTCTCCTATGTTAATAGCAATATGCCTTTTTTCATCATTATATAGATTTATTACAAACGTAGATTCAAATGAAATTCTGGATAAGATTGCTACTCCATTATAAGATTTTTGTCCACTATAAGTAATATATTTATATCCCAAATTTATGCATTCTGTTACTGGAAACAGCCTGTCTTCTACTTTTGTCTCTTGTAAAGCAATAATATCTGGATTATATAGATGAACTAATTTTTGTAAAAGATGTATACGTATCCTAATAGAGTTAATGTTCCAAGTAATTATTTTCATTTTGAAAGTTAATTTTTTCTATTGTGCTATATTTTCCTGTTTCGTACTTTTGCCTTTTTATGTTAATAATTCAAGAAAACGTTACAACAATTACTATTCTTGATATCAATAGTTTATATAACTCTATCTTAATATTAGAATATATGCTTTGAAACACATACATTAACTAGCATAAAGCTTACAGTATTTATTTAGCTCTACAGCAATCTCTGCCAGATTAAGGTATTCAGCAAGAGGTATAAATTCTTGTTGAGTTTCAATAAGGATTTTTTGTCTTCTTTTAAGCAGCTTTATGAATATAGTTTTAATATTATCAAATCTATCGAAGAGTTTAATTAGTAATAGTAGTTTTTGTTCAAGAGCAATTACATTCTTAAAATGTTCTGGCATTTGTAGGGCTTCTGTATTATGGCTTTCATACTTTTATTTATCCTAAATTTGCGTTATAAGCAATAATAAACCGTTATTAGTTGAAACTATATACAAGAGATAATATACAATTCTAACTGTATATTATCTCTTGTATAGCTTTTGACTGATACTTTCCATCTCTTTTTATTGTCCTAAACTGGAGTTGCTATTAATTCTTACTTAATCTGATATCTTTTTTGAGACTTATTCCAAGATGTAATCCGAATACCATGCTATATCACTAAGGATGTAAATCGATTCTTCGGTATCACTAAGGATGTAAGTCGATTTGCCTGCTAGATGACTAATAGTGACAGAAGTAGGACAATCTACATTAATGCTATCTGCTAGCTTATCTAATGCTACTTCTGTGCCATGATCGCTATTCAGCTCAGGATTGCTACACTGACGTTTACGAGTGTAAAGATCTTCATGCTCATCATAACATGATTTTCGCTTTTTTACTGATTGCATAACTTCTTCAGTATGTGTCTGTCTTATTATTTGCAGATTTTCAATATTATTTTCTTGATAGCTTTCTATCGGTTGAGATTGATTTTCAAATTGATGTGTAATGTCATTGTTTAAGTCCAGTTCTATTTCTTTAATATTATTATCATCATCATCTATAACTAGCTCCCTATTTAATATATCACAAGCTACTAGCGCAGAATTTGATATGTTAGCTGCTAATTCTTGACTATTACTATGCGTATTTATCTCATCACTATTGGTTTCAATATCATCTTCTCTGTGTTTATCTATTATCTGAGATCGAGTATTATTGATTGTTAAGTTATTTGTTAATTCATGTACTGTTTCGTTTATTTTTTCGTCATTATCATTAGACCTCTTTCGAAACTGGTTAAAGGTAGTTCAAAATTATTGCTTACAAATATCGAAATAGACGTAAAAGATTCGTTCTTAGATTTATTTTGATCTTTGGCATTTATAATTTTGAACTACCTTAACCAGTTTCGAAAGAGGTCTATTATTTATTTCTTGAATATTGCTATGTTTTTTGAGCATTATATCTATGACGTTTTTACGAGTTTCTTGACCCTTATTTTTCACAAAATCTAATTTCTGTACACATATTTTTAAAGATGTTAAAAAATCTTCGTCATTTTTCTGTAATTCTATTTCTATCTTAAGAAATGTAAATAGTTTGTCCAAACAATATGGAGCACTAGATCCTATATGACATAACTTACCGGAAATAGTAGAAAAAGATCTGCCTAAGGTGTATAAGTTTTTTAACATATAAATATTTGAAGTTAATACGGTTAATGTTTTTGCTAATACATCTAGATTGATCATCCTATTCAACCTGGATAACATATTTGTGATATTGGTAGCTTCTATTATTCTAGCTGGATATAGTAGTTTTTCTAAGTTATCTAAGTCTAGCTTAGAAATGAATTTATCAAAATTTCCATTTGAGCAAGCACTTTTCCGATTGGTCTGAAAAATTTTACTTAAAAAAAATTTCGTAGACCATAAACTACCTTTTAATTTATTGTTGTTGGCAATGTATAGGTCTAATGGATTTTGTTCTATCGTTGTCTGATTCGTAATATTATTATCAACATCATCATTAGCACTGTTAATTGCATCAGACTTTATTTTGATTTTTTTTACAAAATTCAGAACATCTGCTCTTTTTTTACATATTTCTTCATATGTGTTTTTATTCAGATTTGGCAGCATTGTCTTAGAACCTTCCAATACCTTTTTTAAAATACCTGGTACCTTAGATTCTATACGAGATAACTTACTGGAAATAGCAGAAAAAGGTATGTCTAAGGTGTATAAGTTTTTTAATATATCAATATTTGAAGTTAATACGGTTAATGTGTCTGCTAATACATCTGGATTGATCGCGCTATTCAAACTGAATAACATACTTGTGATATTGGTAGCTTTTATTATTCTAGCTGGATATAGTAGTTTTTCTAAGTTATCTAAGTCTAGCTTAGAAATGAATTCATCAAAATCTTCATTTGAGTAAGCACTTTTCCGATTGATCTGAAAAATTTTACTTAAAAATTTCTTAGACCACGGATGACCTTCTAATGATTTTGTTGCTAAGTTATCTTTGTTATCAAGGTATTCGTTGAAAGTATATAAACTATCTTTTTTTTTAGATGCTTTTTTTCTAGATAGCATATAAGCTCCCTTTATTAATTCATTAAATAAAACGCTTCCTATATACTCATTTTCTAAACAAATAATAATACAAACATAGCATTACTTGATTCAAAGTCAAACAAAAACCCTAATAAAATTAAATTAATTTGAAACATCCATTAAACCATTCTAAGTTTTGATATGCAGTTATTTATATAAACTAGAGTTTGATATAAAGTGATAGGTTAGACGATAACAAGAATAAGAATTATACTTGTAACGCAAGATTAGGATAAGAAAAAGTTAAAAAGAGGTCTATTATTAATTGATGATCCAGAAAGATAATATATCTATGCCAAGCAGCTATACTCCATTGTGCAAATAGAGATATATGTTAATGCTATGTATGCTAGTTAGAAAAAGTTTGCATTCTAACTAGCATAAAGCTCACAGTATTTATTTAGCTCTATGGCAATCTCTGGTAGATTAAGGTATTGAGCAAGAGGTATAAATTCTTGCTGAGTTTCAATGACAATTTTTTGTCTTTTTTCATAAGGTTTTATTGATATAGTCTGAATATTATGGAATCGATCGAAAAGCTTAATTAATAATAGTTCTGTTTTATTTTGCCTATAAAATGTTTGAATCATTTCTCTAGAACTAATTTTTTTATTATCCTTAATCCTGGTGAGGTCTGAAACCTGTTCTGCAATATTATTACCAAATTCTTGACCTATTTTTTCTTTAGTTAGTGTTGTGTCTTCGATGGTATCATGTAGTATTGCTGTAATAATCGTATCTGTTTCAAAACTGTAGTCTGATACCATATCAGCTACTTCTAATGGATGCATATAATATGGCTCTCCTGTATCTCGAAGTTGTTTGTCATGATATTTTTTGGCATAAAATATTGCTTTTTCAACTTTATCAAGATCAATTTTAGTGTTAAATCTTACGTTGATTCTAAACAGCTTATTTAGTAAGCTCTCGCTATAAAAGTCTATCATTTTCCATCTCTAAATAATCTTTAATAAATTATACCATAATTTAAACTTTTTATATACTCCAATCTCAGATAAAAACTGCAAAAGAAGCAAATAAATTGTGAATTTTTAAGTCATTAAAATGTGTTATTTTTGATTAAAAAAGTTGTACTGGAATATTGCAAGTAATGGTTGTAAACTTGTCTTTTTCACTCTCTATTTCCATTTCTCCATTAAGTTGATTAATAAGGTAATTTACAAACCATAATCCTGATTCAAGCATTAGCGGACAGTCTCTTACCAAGTCAAAATCAGCTAATTTAGCTTTTATATTCCCTAATTTTTCTTTTGAAATACCGCTTCCTTTATCGTGTATTCTAAATTGTAGTATGTTATCGCTTTTTATATAATTTTTTACAGTAAACAAATGAACTGTAATTATAACCTTGTAGCTGTGATTAAATCTAATGACTCCTCCTATTAATTGACTTAATATAGCTTGTAAGTGATCACTATTTCCAATCACAATATCCTTCATTTTGTACTGAAAATTGTAATTGATTTTTATATCTTTCTCTTTTGCAATGTCTTCTAGTCTCCTGACAGCATCCTTTACTAACTTTTGTATGCTAAATTTTTTTAAACATAAATTTTCATTCTCAATTTCGCTTCTAAGCGTGTAAACTACATCATTACAGTACTCTTGGAGATTTACTGCTCGATTTAATATTGTTTTCAGCTTATCTTTATTTTTTGAATCACTTAACATGATCTCGCTTGCTAGCCTTACAATTTCACTAGTTGCAATATTAAATCTATATTTGATATTCTGTATCAGATTCACACAATATTCTTTCAATGATTCAGCTACCTCGACCTGATACTTAGCTTTTCTTAACTTTGTTATTATCTCTATATATTCATCGATATTCTCCCTTTCTCCATTTACCAACGTAATTAGCATTGAAGGGATTTGTACTATCCATTGGTTACTTATTTTTTTTTCATAACATTCGCCAAAAGAAGAGTTAAAACTAGTTATTGGAACTTCAAATGCAAAAGTTATGTAATTATTTTCCTCTTTTGCTCTTAGCCTTCCTTTTAGCTGATGTATAAGATGTTTAATAAATGCTAATCCTTCTCCTAGTTCTTGATATGTTACCAAATTCAAATTCTCTAGTTCGGAATTTATTCTTTCTAATTTTTCTTTAGAAGGGCTTAGTACTATATTTTGTACTGTAAATTGTAATATTTCTGAATACTGATTGATGTTAATAGTAATCTTGCTATGCTTACTACTATTTATAATAGCACTACCAATTAACTGACTTATTACTGCTTTTATTCTAAAACTATCTCCAATCAGAACCGTCTTTATGTCATTTTGAACATTTAGCTTTATATTCTCATTTTCAAAATGTTTCCTCATTCTGATAACGGTATTATTTATTAGCAATTCTATGTTAAATGTTTCAATCCTTACATTTGTTGATGCTATGTATTGTCTAAATAAAAAAAATCACTCTACTTAGAGAAGCTATTATATTTACTTTTTTTCTGTCGTAGTTATTTACTATTAGCCTAAAATATTGTATCCACTCTATGCAATTTATGCTTACTTCCTCAGATTCCTCTAGCTGGCAGTATAGTTTTTGCATTTCAGCATCTATCTGTTTTATTGTTGTGCTATTAATTCCCTCTGTAGATAATTTTTCAGTTAATTTATTGATTTTATTTTGACCTTCGTCTTCTATAGGCATAGAATTCTCCTGCTATTTAAGTTGTTAAATTGCTTCCTAGAGATTAAAAAGAAAATTTTGCGGTTTAAGTTTTAATCTCTATCAGAATATTATCTAAATCTTAAATCTCAGATAATATCAGGTATACAGTATCATTTCGATTTTTATCAGTACATGACTTTTTGTCATATTTATGAAATTTTTTTTCATAATATTACACATTGATGCGAAATTATCGCATTGTTTAAGACTTGTATATGCATACTTTACCTTTTAAAACCAGCATAATATTTAACAATTATATATTTATTATTAATCTTGAGTTATAAATTGAGATAGCCTAAAATAATTAGGCCATTAATAACCATAGCATTACTTTTGCTGTTTGAAGTAGTGATTAAAGAGTAGCTAGAGATTCATTTATACCTTTAATAGCAGATTTTGAAGTTTTAATGAAATAACCTCTAGCTAAATATTATCTAAATCTTGAATCTCAGATAATATCAGGTATACAGTATCATTTCAATTTTTATCAGTACATGACTTTTTGTCATATTTATGAAATTTTTTTTCATCTTTTTTAAAGTAGATGCAAAATTATCACATTGTATCTCTAGCTTCAAAAACATCATTCAAAAAAGATTTATAAAAAAAGCTCTGCAGCAGTTATTATTACTGGCTTTAAGGCTTATTTTCTGCTATAATTCATAGTAGAGATTTAATTAATCAAAAATTCTTGTGTCAATAGCAATTTCTAATGAACTAAAGCCTTTTCTTCACTGGGTTGGAGGTAAAAGGAGAATTGTTAATAAATTAATAGAGCATCTTCCTTCAGGGCCATACTATAATTACTATGAACCATTCCTTGGATGTGGGGCTTTATTTTTTCAAGTTAGGCATCTGTTTAAACAATGTTTTTTGTCTGATATTAATCTCGACTTAATTACTAGTTATCACGCTGTAAAAAAGAATCCAAATGAGGTCAATAGATTACTAAATCTATATCACAAAAATCATTCTGAAAATTACTACTATAAAATAAGAGACAATTATTATAGTAATGATCCTAATGATATCACGGCAAAATTTATATATCTTAATAAATATTCCTTTAGGGGAATTTATAGGCTAAACAGAGACGGCACATCCGCTCAAACATTTTCTGATAAGCGATATCTTAAGCTTCATATTTGCTCTAGAATAAATAAATGTAGTAACCTTCTGGCTGGTGTATCAATTTGCGCTATGGATTTTTCGTTTATAGAACCTAAAAAAGGTGACTTCGTTTATCTTGATCCACCTTATCACCAATCAGGAGAACGGTTCTACACTAGAGTCCCATTTGATGACAAAGAGCAAATCAGACTACGAGATTTTGTTTATGAACTAAACAATAAAGGTGTTAAGATTATGATCTCAAATAATAATACTGCCTTTATTAGAGACTTATACAAAGAGTTATTCATCACTCATATTGGAGTTACATACTCAATCAATGAACAGCGAAATCTCGTTAATGAGCTAATCATTACTAACTATAATTAACCAGAGCTCGATATAAAAAATAGAAAAAAAAGAATAAAGAAGGCGTATTAAAAACTACTAGATTCATAAAAAGAAACAAGTAGAACTGTTATGATGCATTTAGTAAAGATTTTATACTTAATAGAAAGCGCATTATCAAGAAAAAATAATGTTTAACACTATCCATAAGCAAAAAATCCTATCATCCTTACCTTTCCTATATTTTAATACCTTTCTTATATCAACCTTTGTATTTAATAAATTTAATATACCTCTTATAAAACTAAACCAAGTTATTTTGCAAGCTTTTTTACAAATCTATACTACTCGATTCAATTTCTATATCACCAATAACGCCCTGTTCATCATTATGCTCCATCAATACATTGTTATACTCTTCAGATAATAAAGCATACTTATCTTGATACTCTTTAAGTAATAGCTTAAGTGGACTAATATTTAAATATTTGCTTAATTTCATACATAAATTAAGAGACTCATCAATAACTAGAGTTATATGTGTTAATTTTGACATTACTTGCGTTAATTTTAATGGATCTGAACTCTGCTCTTCAGCTTTTGATTTTATATTTGCATAGTCATTACTAAAAGCTTGCTTTTGCTCAGATAATTTATCTTCATCATGAGCGATCTCTAACAACATTGATATTGGATTAAATGCTTCTAGATGATTTTTATAATACT
Source organism: Orientia tsutsugamushi str. Boryong (assembly GCF_000063545.1). Taxonomy (NCBI): domain Bacteria; kingdom Pseudomonadati; phylum Pseudomonadota; class Alphaproteobacteria; order Rickettsiales; family Rickettsiaceae; genus Orientia; species Orientia tsutsugamushi. Next base: position 1,604,145 of record NC_009488.1, on the reverse strand, counting down.
GACACATATCAGGACTATTATACTCTGATGATAATTCTTCTAATTTATCAACATTAGGAAGGCGATATGTATTCGGAGAACTGAATACTTTTAGGTTATTTTTTATTAAGATTTGTTTATCATAATCAATATCTACTATTTTTGAATTAGTATCATTTAAATTTAAAAAATCAATGTCAAATGGAAGTACTATTCCATTTGTTAGTTCTATAATTTTAGTTGCTAAGCTAGAAATATTTGTTTTAAAACTATCTTCTGTTGTTTGATATAGCATAAATTTAAGAGCCTTATTAGCTTTATCTTCTAGCATATTTTCATTCAAGAACTCTTCAAAACGTGTCTTGCTGTTACATTTATTCATAAAATATTCTATGAAGTTATTGCATACATCTATAGCTTCTTCATCAGTTGCAACAGATAAGATAATTTTATTGCTAATAAAGTTTGATAGAGCTTCAATTTCTTGTTTATCAGATTCTTGAGCATTATCTTTTTTTCTTAGATAATCGATTCTATTTAATACTACATCTATTGTAATAGGTAAATCTTCAGCTAAAATCTGAGAATCTTCGTAATCTTTAGTATGTTTTATCTTAGAAAGAATACTACTAACTTTAGTAAGCTGTAATATTTTTTTCTTAGTAGATTCCAATATGAATGCATCTTCTATTTTGCTATATATTCTGCGATTAATAAATACATCACGTGGATCTGTAATATTATAGTATGACTCATCATCGCTATCTAATGCTCCTAATCCAAAAAAAGGTCCTGATGAATTAGGAAGTTCAGACTTCAATAGCTCCTTAACATTATTAGGTAGGTTTTTAAAGTACGATTGATAATCATATGTATCGATTTGCTCGCATAATAGCGGAATAAGGCTATCATGTACAGATGCTAAATTTTCAACGTATGATTCATATTTTTGTAAATCAATTCCAAATTTTATTAATATCTTTGCAACTAATAAATGAATATCATGATAAACCATATATCCATAATGTCCAATAGATTGACCACTTTGCAACCTGTGAAATTCAGTAAAAATCATATCAAAGTACGTATCTTCCTTATAGAATTTTTCTTGAAAGAGCATTTCTGCTAAATTATTAGCGCACTTTGAGTTTTCATCTATTAGATTCAAATGTTTTTCTAGTAAAAATTCTACATTTCTTACTTCAGTACTAGTTAAGTTACCGCTAGACATTCTGATGGTACCTGCTATAAGGCTTTCTGCTATCTCATTTTGATTAAGTTGAAAGTTTTTAATAAACCATTCTGCAGACTGTACTAAATTTCTCTGTATAATTTTTGTTAGTATAGTAGTATGATCATATCCATCATCATTACAATATACTGGAAACTTAGCTTTAGTGCTGTTAAGTAGCAAATTAGTGTAGTCATCTGAATAAAGTTTAGCCTTTTCATCAAGAGAAAGATATTTTTTTGATATACGTAATGCAGTATTATCGTACTCCTCAGTAGTTAAATCAGTACGTTCAGTAATGTAAATACACATTATAGCAGGTATACCATTCTCATTTTTAACAGTGATATCAGCTCCATGAATTAATAGAGCTTCGATGATGTCCTCTCTTAGATACTTAAACGCTGTTATGAGTAGTGTATCATTGTTCAATTTAGACACAAAATAAACTAATTGATGATGCAAGGCTAGTAATTTTAGAAGCTCTTCTTTATTACCTTCTTCCACATGCCAAAAAGCTTTGTTTAGTATTTCATCTGATATCATATATTTAATAATCCTTAATCTCTGTTTAAAATTTTATACTAAATGTATAATTGTAAAAAATATTAAAGTCAATTAAGAAAATTGCAAAATACGAAGCAATAGGAAAAGTGAACAAACAGCTAACTTAATAAATTCAAGTTAGCTATAATAACCAGAATTTGAGATAAAAAGTATGACAAACTGTATGAATAGAAAGTATTGCAACTATAGTGTAACATTACAAAAAAGGTACATAAAAAACCAAGTGAAACTATTATTATCTATCTAGCAGAGATTCTTTCTTAGTAGAAACATGTAGCAAGTATTTTAAACAAAGAATCTACGACGATAAATGTTTAATCTATACATAAGTATTAAAAGAACTATAACACTTATTCTTCCTAGGTTTTGCTATGTTTAGATATCAAATTCTGGTTAACTATAATTAAAATTTAAATATATTAACTTATTGTATCATTAATAGCGCGATGTAAAGAATATCTATATTTAGCCTTAGATTCAGACATCATTTACTCCAGAAATTATACTATCACTATTGTAATATAATCTTCAGTACAGCTTTACTTAGCAGCAAAGCATAGAACGATAAATAATTATTCATGAATTTTCACCTTTTTGAACCTTCGCAATCTGTTAAAGGATTATCATATAACTTACAATATAACAAAAAAATAAATAAAGCACCATAATTTTATTCTGAGTAGAATTTTGTATTTCACTGCTATTAATCATTAAGCCTACTATCTACAAACTCAACTAATTCAAACGAAAACCCATGAGCTTCAAAAGCACGCTCTAGAATGGGTTTAAAATTTGATTTGATATAGCTATTTGCAAAGCTTGTTAGAGCCTTAATGAATATTTTTTTATTAACGCTATCTTCATTTACAATTTCTAATTTACTAAACCATATTTTATCAATAACTTGCTTATATTCGTAATGTTGAAGTATGTATTTTCGTACTTTGAACAATATAGAGTTAGAACCTAGCTCTTTACTAAGTTCTGAAAGGTAATCTTCATCGCTTATTTGTTGCTGTAAAACTGTGGTTTTTTGATACTCCGTTGTGCTATTGGTAACTTGTTTTGATTCATCAAATGGTATAACTTGTAACTGCTCAATATCGTTGCCATGCACAGCTCATACCTCTTGTAGTATCTTGAATTTAATATGATCTGACAGTGAAATATTCTTAATCAACTTGATGTAATATTTGTTTTTAACCGCTGCTCCAAAATCACAAGAGGTCAAAATTTGATAAGCCATATCTGCTTCAAAGACTCCAGCTATTTTACGCTTCAACTGAGCCTTCATACTACGATCTGTACCAGATTCAATGTTTGCTATATACTGTTCTTTAAATCTTCCTACGTCATTAAATCTAAAATTTTCACTATTAGCCTGATCAGTAGTTAGTAATTCATTTGCTAAGGCTTTTGCCATATAGTTTAGCACTGCTGTCTTATTTTCAAAATGACGGAATGAATATTTATTCGATAACTTCAATAGTAATTGATTTATGAAGTATATGTTGAAGCTTCTGCTAGATATTGATTGCAGTATAACTGCATCTTCTGGTGTTAGTGGATAATAATCTGCTAGTCTTTTTCTTTTGAGCAAGCATTCATTCTTTTCAACCTCTGAATTATCGATAATAGCTGGAGTTGCTAACTTACTGTTTTGCTCATAATCCTTGTTTGATGGCTTTTTATTACTAAAATGACTAAGCTCATAAAAATTCAAATTTTGTTGTTGATGTTGATCTTCTTTTTCATTTTCATCATTTCCTACTAACTCAATTTCTACATAATCATCAGATTCCGTATATTTAAACTTCAAATTTTGCTGTTGGTCTTCATTTTTATTTTGATCATTCTCTACTAACTTATCTTCAGTAGATCTAGATCTATTATTATTTTTTTTATTATTATTATATCTATATATGTACCTGAAACTTTTTTCAGGTTGACCTGAAATTTCTTTCAGGTTGGAGCGAAAAATTTTTTGGGTTAGATCAATAATTTTTTCTCCTTTTGTTTCTTTTTCAGTGAAACGCTGAAAATTTTTTAGAAGTTTTATACATGGAACATTACGCAACTTAAAATTGTTTTTAATTATTGTCCTATTTTCAACTTCAATGAAACCAGCTTTTTGTAGTTCAACTAAGCATTGCCTAACCCTGCGTTGACAAACCTGCAACTCCTTTTCAAAAGAGTGATAACTGTCTTGTAATTCCTCTATATCATTATTGTAATAGATCTGTAGTTTATATACTATCAATGATAGAAGCTGTTTAGATGTCTTGCTTAAAGCTTTAGCATTATCTCCAATCAGATCTTTCCATTCTGCTGGAACAAAATTTCCAATAAAACGATAAAAAACAGTTGCATTATTGCTACTGTTATTATTAGCAATTTTGCAATTATTGCTTGCCAAATTACGCAAATCTCGCACCATTTCAACCTCCAAAAATGTCAGGTATAGCAGGTGATTTAGGCAATTTTTGCTATCAAAAACCACGTTTTTATCCCGCGTAAATATAGCAATTTAGTAGCTATACTCAAAATTTAACACTCTGAAAGGCTTATAATAACAAGTAGTCTTAAATATTGAAAGGTATATATTACATCGATGCTACAAAGTAGTTATGGCTGGTTCTTAGTCTTTAAGCTTCATCTTATAATCAATAGACTTCTTTCGAAACTAGAGAATGATGTAGAATAGTGTTATAAATATCTGATTTGAAGTAATAATGAAATTCGATCAGATTAAAGAGTTAAAGGATGAAAAATTTAGTCGATTAATAGGAGTAAGGAAGGGAACATTTTCAAAGATGGTGAATATTTTGAGGAAAGCTGATGGTCTTAAGAAATCAAAAGGTGGGCGTAAAAATAAGCTTAATTTGGAGGAACAGTTGCTGATGGCCTTAGAATACCTTAGAGAATACTGTACTTATTTCCATATAGGTCAGAACTATGGGATTAGTGAAAGTTGAGCATATAAAGCTGTAAAATGGGTAGAAGACACACTAGTTAAACACCTAAACTTTCTCTTACAGGTCGTAAAGCTATAATGAAGAGTGATATGAATTATGAAGTAGTCTTGATTGATGCTACTGAGACTCCTATAGAAAGACATAAAAAAACAAAAATTCTATTATTCAGGAAAGAAGAAAAGGCATACACTAAAAACTCAAATAGTGGTAGACAAGAAAACGCACCAAGTAATATGTACAGATTTTTCTAACGGTAAAAAACATAACTTTAGATTATTTAAGGAATCCAAAATTCTTATTCATCCTAAAGTTAAAGCGATTACTGATACAGGATATCAAGGTATACAAAAAATTCACAATAATTCTGAATTACCAAAGAAAAAAGGCAAGAAAAATCCTTTAACTAAAAATGATAAAAAGAATAATCGTAGGTTAGCAGGAGAAAGAGTTGTGAATGAAAACGTTATTGCTATGCTAAAACGGTTCAAAATTATTGCTGATAAATATCGAAATAGACGTAAAAGATTAGGTCTTAGATTTAATTTGATCTCTGGCATTTATAATTTTGAACTACCTTAACTAGTTTCGAAAGAGGCCTATTGTATGTGATGGAAGCGTTGATAACTAAACTACCACGCCTTCACTTGCCCATACCTTAGGTAAAAGAAGGTAAGAAATCTTAAGCTTTTCAGCTTTATCACTATAACAGCCTTTATCTGGAGTATCTGCTTCTGCATTTAGGATATTTTCCATAAGAGGATTCACTTTCGTATAACCAATTTTAACTTTACTTTGCTACTATTTCCTATCCAGATCAGTACTTTAGTTAAGCTTCTTATCGCTCTTAGTACAGGATCATTGCTAATTTTGCGCTTCAATAGCAGTAACTTAGGTCTAAATGGCTGCCTTGCTACATCTCTGTACTCTCTCTTTGAGCAACCTTATGTAGCACTTTCTCATAGTCAAACAATTATATACATAATCTTACATCGCTCACTAGCAGCTATTATGCTTTTCTCTTATCTATTCTTTATATCAAACTCTAGTTAATTCAAGAATTAAGATGTAATAAGCACATTTTTGTATAAATATAATTTTAAGTTAATAGTTGCCTAATTAACACAACTTGAAGTTATTTATAGCTTATATATTTAACTTATGTCGTAAAACTATAGATAATTATTATGCAAAGGTATAGATTAAGTGGTTAAGTAAGTTAATTAATTCTAAAGTTGCATAATATTGAATGATAGCTTACTTACAAAGCAGTATAGATTGTTAACTTATAGTTTACCTTCGCTTCCATCTCTAAATAATCACCCTTTAAAGAACTATAATTAATACTATGCTGCTTTAGTAGCTAAATTTAGAGCATACTAGACATCGTTCTCCTATATTAATTTCTTTTTGTTCATATAATTGCTTCTCTTGCAACTTATTCTATCTCCAAGCTTAATTCCTATCTTATCTCATCTTCTTTCTCTTCTAATCCCTTGTCCTAAATTGGGGTTAATACTGCTATTTTTAACTGTTATGTAGAACAGTATTAATTCTGAAATTACCTAATAATTCTGAAATTACCTAATAATTCTGAAATTACCTAATAATTCTGTAGTTGTAATCAACAATGCAAGTTTTCATAACAGTCCTCATTTCAAAAGTATGATAGAAAAAGGATAGACATATATTAGAGTATTTACTTCCTTATTCTTATGATTTAAATTCTATTGAAAAAAAATAATTTTAAGCTAAATCAAGAAAAATGAAATATTACTGTGACGTAGATACAATTTCCAAAAAGTAATAACATAACTGTTTTATTCTGATTTAGCTATAGTCATTTATAATGAGTTTTAAGCATAGAAAAAAGCGATAATAGATTCATAAAATTTACTAAATTGAGTAATTTGATTTCTATAATCTACATCTTCATATTATCCCAAAACTTTTCTATTGGATTTAAATCCAGAGAATAAGGTAGCAGAAAAATAACTTCACAACCTACAGATTCTATTAACTATTTTATCACTTCTTTCTATTCTCAAACCTAATTGTAGATGACTATATAGTAGACCTCTTTCGAAACTGGTTAAGGTAGTTCAAAATTATAAATGCCAGAGATCAAATTAAATCTAAGGCCTGATCTTTTACGTCTATTTCGATATTTATCAGCAATAATTTTGAACTACCTTAACCAGTTTCGAAAGAGGTCTAGTATTGCTATGAAGGAAGATGATTTATTAATTCATTAACAATCCTCCTTTTGTCTCTAATCCAATTAAGAAAAGGTTTTGGCTTATTAGCAATTGCTATTGATACAAGACTTCTGATTAGTTAAATTACTACTACTAGTTAGATCAAAAAATATGCCTTAAAGCCAGTAATAATTTCTGTTACAGCATCTTTTTGGATAATTTTTTTAGATAAAATTTTTCAATTATAACTAACAATTCGATATTGTTGCATCTATTTTTAAAAATATAAAAAACTTTTTCAGAAATATTGCAGAATGTTATGTACTGATAAAAATTAAAATTATACTGTACGCTTAGTATTATCTGAAATCTAAGATCAGCAAATATTTAGCTAATAGAATCCATAGTGTGTAAATTATTATATCTACTAACTTATTCTTCAGATTTGAATCTAATTGAGCATTACTTGGTTAAAGCTAAAAATAACATACGTAAAGTAGATCACTTATTCAACTACTTTTTTGATGGTGCTTTTTACACTTTAAAGTGTGTAACTACATTCCTGAATTAAGCTATATTTCTTAATTGATACTGAATTTAATATAATGTATTAAATCCAGAGTTTGATGTAAGAAATATGTCAAAATATAGGAAGAGTAAGTGTTACAAGAGTAGTCTAATATAAGAGGTTGCAAAAAGTTGCGGATATAAAAAAGAGTACAAAAAACCTTTAAAGTAACAAGGAATGCTGTTCTGATCCATAAAGATTAGATTTCTATCTAATCTAATGCCGTGCAAGAAAAAAGTATAAAAACTTTTTCCTTATCATAAACTTGCATTTTAAAACTTTAGATGCTAGCATGAGGCCTTCTTCAGTTATCCCTATCTATTTTAAATGATACTATATCTTCTATATTCTTATGTAATTATATTATAACTGGAAAATGGTATTAGATCTCTAGAACTTAGAATATAACAGCTAAAGCTAATTTTATTCTAACAATACCTTGGTTAATATCAGGACAGTTATAGCCATACTTCCTAATATGCAGTAAGTAATGAATAAGATAAATCTTATTCGCTTTTAGTAAAAATTTTAACAACTTTGGTAATTTGAAGCTGTAATTATGTAATTTATGTATAGAATATAACTTTGTAATTAGGTTGTTAAAGTATGTATCATAAAGGTCAGAATTAAGATTCTGACCAAAGCAATACCATTGGTGAAAAATGAAATATTTTTGTAACCTTATAAAAACTAGTGCTGCATAAATATAAAATACTTGCCTGATGCTTAAATATGCATCAATTTGAGGCTCTAAAGTTAAAAAAAATCTTGTATAAATACTAGCTAATGGCAATAATATTTGATTATTTAACTCTTCTAGTGAATCAAAAATTTTTCTTTCTACTACTAAATCAAATAACCGAACAAAGTCTAATAATATGATTTTTTGGTTATGATCATATATTTCATTAATATTATTCATTAATTTACTGCCAAGATATGATTTTTTATGCTTAGATAACTTTATTTGCTCGTGAAACCAACTAAGTTTTATTAATCCAGAAAAAGCAGTTTTACTATTAGCTATAATTGACAACAATTGTTTCTCAAATTCGCTGAAAAGCAATAGTTGCATTTTAGCACTGTCATTTGATAAAGTATAAAGACAAAATTTTTTAACAAGGTCAATATCATTATCGTTCATAATAGCAATTGCCTAATTGGCAACAATAAATTTGCCTTAGCATATATTTGATACGATTATTCTTTAACTGTAGCAAGCTTTAAAATAGCATTATATAAATTGCAGATAACAGCAAATAAAGTACTGGTAGCGAAGGAGGGAATTGAACCCCCGACCCGTAGATTATGATTCTACTGCTCTAACCATCTGAGCTACCTCGCCCTAAATAAGTCAGCATTTTGACTTAAAATTATCCTTTTTTATTTAGAGCTACCCATCAAGCTTTACTTACTATAGGCTACTGCTCGTTTACATGATGAATAGTAAAAAACAAGCTTAATAAACTTATTTTAACGCTTAGAAAATTGCGTTTTTTTACGGGCTTTATGTCTACCATATTTTTTACGCTCAACAATACGCGAATCACGAGTTAGCAATTTATGCTTCTTCAATACAGAATGTAGCTCTGGATTGAAGTTATTGAGAGCCCTAGATATACCCAATTGTATTGCTCCAGCTTGGCCAGAAAGGCCACCGCCTTTTACTGTACATTTTACATCAAACTGTTGAGCAACATCAGTAATAGTTAGCGCACTTAATGCTATTTGAGTATGAGCTAAACGCTTAAAATAACTGGTTATTGGTATTTTATTAACAGTAGTAACACCTGTTCCTTGTTTTATCCAAACTCTTGCAACGGCACATTTTCTACGGCCAGTTCCATAGCTATATCCCAACTTATCCTTTTTAGGTAAAACTGGTTGACTTACTACCTTAGGCTCAGTAGTTAAGCTAGCACTTAAATCTGATAAATGTACATCTTGAATTAGTGTGTCAGACATAAATTAAACTATATTTTGATTTCTAATATTTTTACTATTCTTGCCAGCAAAATCATATAATACTGGAGTTTGAGCTGCATGTGGGTGAGTTTGTCCTTTATAAACATATAAATTACTAAACTGCTTTCTTCCTAATTTATTAGAAGGCAGCATTCTTTTTACAGCAAGTTGTATTATTCGTTCAGGATAATTACTTTGGAGTATTTTTCCAGCAGTTGTAACTTTAATTCCACCTGGAAAGCCACTATGTCTATAGTAAAATTTACCGCTTTTAGCATTAGACTTATCACCAGTCAATTTTACATGTTCTGCATTAATTATAATTACATTATTTCCGCAATCCATATGTGGTGTATAAGTAGGCTTATCTTTACCACGCAATACCACAGCTACCTTAGCAGCTAAGCGTCCTAAAACCAAATTTGTTGCATCTATTAAAATCCATTTTTTGCTAATTTCTGCAGGCTTAGCTGAATATGTTTTCACAGTATATAAATTTTAAATTAGAAATTTAACTATATTAATAGCATAAAATGCTCTATAACGCAACAAAATTAAAGGTTTTTTATTTACTTTATTTATATTTGTTATATATATGAATATTATTTTAAATATTTCATATTTCTAATGTTGCGTTACAAAGCTATTGTTGAGTATGATGGCACTAATTTTGTTGGATGGCAACGGCAACAAAATGGATTATCAATACAGCAATTACTTGAAGATAAAATATCAACATTTACTAAACAAACTGTCAATCTTATTGCTGCTGGTCGCACTGATGCTGGTGTACACGCCTTAGGTCAAGTAGTACATTTTGACTTAATAGCTCCTAATAATAGCAAAGATCTTGCTTGTATTAACAAAGAAACAGATAACAAAGAAGTAAGCAAGCAGAATAATACTACTACTACAATTGACAGCTTAAAAAAAATGCTTCCATGCCGATATAATGCTTACAAGTTAATGTCAGCAGTTAATTATTTATTAAAACCTCACCGTATAATATTAACAAGTTGTGAGATAACTACTTTACAATTTCATGCTAGATTTTCTGCTAAAGCTAGACATTATAAATATAGAATTATAAACCGCACAGTTCCTTCAGTTATCGAACAAAATCGCACTTGGTGGATTAAGCCTCCACTAAATGTTATTGATATGATTGATGCATCTCAGCATCTGATTGGCAAGCATGATTTTACATCTTTTAGATCTTCTGCATGCCAAGCAAAATCTCCATTAAAAACTTTAACTAAAATTGAAGTAGATACTACTAATTATCCAGAAATACAAATTTATTTTTCAGCTCCATCATTTTTACACCACATGGTAAGAAATATAGTGGGTACATTAGTTTATATTGGTTTATGCAAAATATCTCCAGCTGCTATCAAAACAATCTTATTTGCAAAAAACAGAGCAATGGCTGGACCTACAGCACCATCTTCAGGTTTATATTTTGTTAAGGTAGATTACTAGTTTGCGTATTAAAGATGCTCTTGCGGTCGGCAACAACTTACTATCACAGTATGAAATACCAAATTCTGCTTTTGAGTCTAGGCTACTGCTAGCTCATATAATTGGTCAAAGCCAAGAATATATACTTTTTCATTCCGATCATTTGTTATTAAATAGCGACTACAATCAATTTTTAAAATTGATAAAATTACGCACTAAGTACTTACCTATCGCTTATTTGATAGGATATAAAGAATTTTACAGTCGGAATTTTATAGTTGATAAATCAGTATTAATTCCTAGACCAGATTCTGAAACTTTAATTGATGCAGTAGTCCAAGATTATACCAAGATAGCTAACTATCAACCTTCAGCACCAATAAAAATCCTCGAATTGGGAGTTGGTAGTGGATGCTTAATTATTACTCTACTTCTTGAGCTAAGTAATGCTATTGGAGTTGGATCAGACATTTCAATATCAGCTTTAAATATTGCTAGTCGTAATTGCCAAAAATATAAATTGGAAAAGTCATTAAATTTAGTACAAAGTAACTGGTTCAGTGGATTAGATGTAGGTGAAAAATATGATATCATTATCGCAAATCCACCTTATGTATCTGATTCTGAATTAAGAATATTATCACGTGAAACATTGTTGCATGAGCCACATATAGCTTTATTTAGTAATAATAATGGGCTTCAGTCCTATCAAGAAATAGCTCCTATGATTCCTAGTTTTCTAAATTCAAATGGAAGGTTATACTTAGAGTGCAGTTATAATAAAGCAGAAATGGTATGTGCAATTTGCTTCAAAAATGGCTTAATACTTGAGAATAAATATTATGATTTTAATGGTTATTGCAGATGCTTAAAATTTAAATTGCAGTAATATACATGATATAATTAACGCTTATATCATTAGTTAAGCGCCATTGCTGCAATATAGGATTATATGATAATCCTTGAATTTCTTTTAAAGTCATATTATGTGAAAGTAAAATGTTATTAATAGTAGATGGTTTTAAAAATTTATTAAAATCATGAGTACCTATTGGTAAATATCTTAACAAATATTCAGCTAAACCTATAGCAAAAACATAAGATTTTAAAGTTTTGTTAATAGTTGAGATGATGAGCATGCCTTCAAGCTTTAAAATTTTACTTAAATATAAAATAAAACTCTGAATATTACTTACATGTTCAATTACTTCTAAACATAAAACTACATCATATTTTTCATTGCTAATTTTTGCATACTCTTCGATCGAACTATGAATGTAATTAACTTGTATTCCTATTTTATTAGCATGCATTCTTGCTACTGCTATATTCTTACAGCTAGCATCAATACCTGTAACTGTAGCGCCTAGTTTAGCCATTGGTATTGATGTTATTCCACCTCCACAACCGATATCAGCAATTTTTAGCCCATGAAAAGGCCTTGTTATACTATCAATTAAATTATAATGTAATAGTATTTTTTGCTTAATAAATCTGATTCTAGCTGGATTCATTAAATGTAATTGATTAAACTTTCCATTAGGATTCCACCATTCGTTGGCTATAGTATTGAATTTTTCTATTTCATCTTGATCTATTGTTGAGTTATTATACATAAGAAGCTTTATTCAAAAAGTGATATATGGAATATGCAGTTGAATCAATTATATTAAAGTAAGATTAATTTAAAAAATACTGTAAATAAAATAATTATATACAGATTTTTTAAAAAACTATAATAAAAGTTAAATTGCTACTTTTCAATCATAGACGATATATGTCACATCAACTTCAACATTATTGGTATTTGGATTCTATAACAAATTCTATATTTATTAATCTTAAAGTGAAAGCAGGTGCTAAAATCAATAAAATTATAGGATTATATCATATAAATAACAAAAGCTTTTTATATATTAGCATTAATACAATACCTGAAAATAATAAAGCTAATCAGTTAATTATAAAATTTCTATCACAATGGCTTGAAACTGGAAGATCAAATATCAAAATAGTTTATGGATTGCATAGTAACTTAAAAGTTATATCAGTAATGAATACTAATGGTAACATTTCTAATCTTATTATAAGTAAATTAAAAAGTATCAATCTATAGGTTAATGATATAAAATATCATATTAATTTTACAGTTGAAAAAATTGATTAATAATCTCCTGCACCTGCTCTACACTTGTTATAGTTGTGACTTTAGATCTAAATTCAGTTGAATTAGGCAGTCCTTTACTATACCATCCTAAATGCTTACGTGCTATTTTTATACCATGTTCAGTACCATAATAGCTTAGCATGGATTCATAATGATTTAAAATGATTTTTTTTTGCTCTATTAAGCTAGGTGATGGCAAATAATCTTGAAAAGCTAGATAGTGCGAAATTTGTGATAATAGCCACGGTTTACCATATGCCCCACGTCCAACCATAACTCCATCAGCTCCAGATATTCGAAGACAATCAATAGCATCATCAACACTAGTAATATCACCATTAGCTACCACAGGAATTTTTATACTTTCCTTGACTTTTCTAATAAATGCCCAATCAGATTTACCTGAATAAAACTGACACCTGGTACGACCATGAACTGTAATCATTTGAATACCACAATCTTCTGCTATTTTAGCTATTATGTGCGCATTACGGCAACTTTCATCCCAGCCTGTACGCATCTTTAAAGTTACTGGAATAGAAACACTTTTAACGGTTTCAGCCAATATTTTTGCTGCCAATGACTCATCTTTCATTAATGCAGAACCAGCATATCCTCCTACTACTTTTTTAGCTGGACAACCAAAATTAATATCAATAATTTGCGCTCCCATATCCTGATTCATCTTAGCTGCATCAGCTACAACATCTGGTTCGCAGCCAGCAAGCTGTACACAAGATCCAGTAATGTCATTCTCAATAATAGCAGATTTCATCATAGATCTACGAGTTTCTTGAATCATAGCTCTACTAGCTACCATTTCTGAAACTACTAACCCTGCTCCAAATTGTTTAACTAGTTTACGAAATGGCAGATCAGTAACTCCAGACATTGGAGCTAAAATAACTGGAGCAGATAATTCAATATTACCAATTTTTATTGTCATAAATATTATCGCCCAATTGTAAATTTTTAATTAAATTATAAATCAAAAGCAATAGTTAGATAATTTTAATTTGCTGGTTCACTGATGCCGTATAAGCAGTAGCTAAAGCATCAGATTCATCTTTGCTAATGGCTTTTTTTATATGCATTAATAATTTCACCATTTGTTGCACTTGATGCTTTTCTGCTTTGCCAGCTCCAACAATTGCTTTTTTAATTTTATTAGGAGCATATTCACTAAAATCAATATTATAACGACCTATTACTGACATTATAGCTCCTCTAGCTTGAATTAACGTAACAGAAGAACTATAGTTTTTATTGATAAACACCTCTTCCATTGCTACATGAAATGGATTAAAACGAGTGATTAATTTTTCTATCATTAAGCTAATATTCCCTAGCTTTAGTACTAATGAATCTTTAGAAACAGTTTTTATTACTCCACTATCAATATAATTCACCATGCTATCTGATATACTGATTACCCCCCAACCAGTACTTACTAGTGATGGATCTATTCCTAAAATTATCACAATAATATTAACAGTTAAGTGAAAGCAGCACATCATTTACATATGTATATGTAAATGATGTGCTGCTAATATCCTTAGAGAATTAACTTTAAATTCTCATTAATTAATAATAACTATAGCAACCTTACTGATGGCTATGTTTCACTTCTGGCTAAAACTTACTACGGCGATGCAGTAGTTGTTGCTTTGCAATCACTAGCATCATTTCCAGACACGAACTTTAATACTGCAGGAGCTTGAGTAATAATAACAATAGCGATAACAGTAATCATAGCTGTACTCCAATTTACCCTTCCAGTAAATACTGTTATTCCTAAGACGATGATCGCAATCAAACATATTGCTTTGGTAGTTCTTCCACTCAGCATACCTACTATATTACATAGCTTTGAACCTATTACATCTTCATCACCATTAGCAGCACTAACAATACCACTAGTAGACAGAAAAAGTATAAAAAAACACAGCATTAATAGTGCCTTCAAATGACAATTTTGCTTAAAACTTAATAACCTCATGATTTCTCTCCTAAATTACATTACAAATGAAGTAACAAACCATCTATTATATCTCCTTGCTACTTAGAACTTCCTTGGCATTGAGTAGTACTACCATTAGAATCTTTACCAGCAATAAACTCATATACCTTAGGAGCTTGAGTAATAATAATAATAGCGATAACAGTAATCATAGCTGTACTCCAATTTACTTTTCCAGTAAATACTGTTATCCCTAAGACGATAATTGCAATCAAACATATTGCTTTGGTAGTTTTACCACTAAGAATTCCTATTATATCACATAGCTTCTCACCTATTGGATCAGGTTGGGATGTTTTAGCGCTAATAATACTACTAGTAGACAGAAGAAGTATAAAAAAACCCACCATTAATAATGGTTTCAAATGACAATCATGCTTAAAATTTAATAACCTCATAATTTTTCTCCTAAATTACATTACAAATAAAATTTAAACTATCTATTATATCTCTTGGTTACTAAAACATACTTATAGTAAATATATAACCATAGTGATTTAGAATAAACTTCTAGATGCTACATTAACTAAACAAAAAAATAACATTAATTTTTTGTTTAATCAATAAACTTATAATATTCCTTATTTGTACCTTACATACGATTAACAAATGTATCTCTTTTGCTATATTTAATAATCAATAAATTACGCTATTTTTTTATATTCTGAATAAATTTGCTTAACAGCAAAAATCCATACTATACATACTACAATAAAAATTATCATTAAAGCTGGAGAAAGTGAAATATAGCTCGCTGTTGGAAATAGAACAAATAAAAGAGACTGAATTAATCCACCTGAAGATTTTCCTACTTTAGCACTAATTATATCAACAGCAGCTTTTCCTTTAGTTTTTAGCTCTTTATCAAGCGGAATATATAACATTTCCTTTGATGTATCCCATATTGAGTATTTAGCTCCTTTAGCAATAATATTTTGAATTGCACCAGCCATTACAGCTATAGCAATAGGCTGGGCGGAACTTAGCATATTAACCCATAATAATATGTCTTTATCAAAGACTACAAAAATAAAAAATATTGTACCAGTAGTAATAATAATAATAGGAGTAATAATAGCAACTACAAACCAGCTATGATATCGTAGTACACTATTGCCAATAATTGTTAAGAAAATTATTAATACTCCTGTCCATACAACACAAGAGCCATTAAACTCAGCATATGTATTAGTAGTAGAGTATAAGTTTTTAATTTGAGCTTTCCAAATCCCTTCAACTAAATTCATACTAAAACCAAAAGAAGCAGTGCAAATTAAAATAAGCCATAAATATCTTGATGAAATAATATACTTGAAGCTTTCATGTAAATTCATTTTTGGTCTCGCTTCTCTTTCATGCTGCATTTTATGCTGTAACTGTGTTTTTGGTATAGCATTATAATAAATAAATCGTACTAAAAAAATTGAGCATATAGAGCTAGCTGCCATTATAGCTATTGAAGACTGTACAAGTAATATGTTATTTGATACTCCTAAAAAATACCCCTGAAGTATAGAGTTGCTAGATGCTAGATGCATTACAATTAATCCTACAACTATTAAAGAAGAATTGCCAAATAATGAAAACAGCATATAGAAACGTTTAGCTTCTTCAGTAGTAGTAATTTCATTAACCAATTGCCAAAATAATAAAGCATAGAATATATTAGGCCATAGTTCTGATAATACATAAAAAATTATGTAACTCCAATTAGCAGCAAGAGCTATATACCATTTAAAATGTGGATAAATTAACATTAACTCGTTAACTTTTTCAATGTTTAGGTGAAATATACTTGCTTTGGGATAAAACCAAAAAGCAAAACAAAGAAAAAATGATAAAAATGCTAATGTTAAATACCGGTATATTTTTTCATAATTTAAATTATTAACCATATATGCATATAGTATTACAAGCAATGCTGCTGTTGGTGTAACACAATATGCTTTTATAAAACTTGTAATTTCAGCACTTATTTCTGGTATTACAATACTATCTTTAAGAATACGCAGAATATTTTGATTAAAAAGTATGAAAAACATTAAAAGAGCTGTAGGAATAAATTTTTGCAGCTCATGGCGGTGCACAGGCCATAAATGAATAACCAATCTAGAAAAAAAAAGCTTTATCTTGGAGATAGCCATACTTAAGATTTACTCCTACAGCTTATTTCAAACAAATGCTAATACCTTATATTTTTGCATTCTGAGAATGAGAACTGAATTGTAGTTAATTAAGAGTAATTTATCTATAAATTTCTTATTTAAAAATCAAAATTAAGCTATCTTAAAATAAATATATAGATATCTGTATTTTGTATACAACTGTAACCAACATTTAGCTACTCTGAGGCAAAAGCTCAATTTCTTATTTTTAATAGCTATGCAAAACAATAAAATCATTGCCTTACAACCTACAATTTGATACAAGACATATGGTAGATGATTATGAGAATAATCATTATAAGTACAGTTTAACATAGTGCGATATGAGGTTACATAGCTGACCAAGTACAAAACAGTTATGTTATATACTTTTCAAAAAGTTGGTTTACGTCACAGTGATATTTTATTTTCTCGATTTAGCTTGCAACAATTTTTTTTTCAATAATAGACCTCTTTCGAAACTGGTTAACTTAGTTCAAAATTATTGCTGATAAATATCGAAATAGACGTAAAAAATTCGGTCTTAGTTTTAATTTGATCTCTGGCATTTATAATTTTGAACTACGTTAACCAGTTTCAAAAGAGGTCTAATATTTAAATCAGAAGAATAAGGAAGTAAATACTCTAATATATATCCATCTTCTTTTATCATAATTTTTAAATGCTGGCTTTTATAAAAACTTGCATTGTCTATTACAATTACAGAATTATTAGGTAATTTAGGTATTAAGTCCTGTTCTATCTAACAGTGTAAAATAGCAGTATTAACATTGCAGTCATTGATACGGTTAGCAGATATTTGCGCATGAATGCTCCGATAACATTAATTCTCTTTGAAGGATGCAAATTATCAACTCCTTAACATTTCATACCTTTTTCTGTATATCTTAATGCTGAAAGGAAGTTATAGTCATTTGCAATGAAGTTTGAGCATAAAAAAGCAATAAAAAAGTTAATATTATTTATGGTGTTTTGAAGCATAATTCTCCTTTTAGTGCCAATGATTAAATCAAATTTTGATTGTTATTTTATTAAGTTAAATGTACAATAAGGTTCTTTGAAATTAGTCCATAAAATCTTAGCAAAGAGTCAAGTAAATAATTATATGAATACAAGAATTAAAAAGGTACTATTAGCTGTTACTATGTTATCACTTTATTCATTTCCATCAGTAGCATCAGATATAGAATGTTATGGTAGAAATTATTATTTAAAAATATCTATGGGAATAACTAAGCCTACAGGGCAGTTTAGTATCGAGAATTCTAAAAATATCTTAGACAATGATTGGCGTACTAATCTTCAAATGATAAATGATGCTATTACTAATAGAAGTAGTACAATTTATGGAATGTCTCTTGGTATGCATTGTACTCAATCAATAAGATTAGAAGTAGGAGGGCAGTATATAAAGAATCTTCAATTTGGAGGTGATATTGAGGCAGTAGATCAAGACATTAAAGTTAGTAATCATAAGATAGGTTCTGATATAGAAGGCGGTATCTCTGGTATTGCCGGAATGATTAAGGTGTACTGGAATATAATTAGTGTATTTGATATAGTATCTGCTTTCGCTACTGGAGGTTTGAGTATGTATGGTCTTAATATGTCACATGAGCCAATGTCTGTTTTTCCTGGTTTTTTAGTTGGAGGAGGTGTATCACTTAATATAAGCCGTGTACATTTTGGTATTGAGTGTAATTATACAAGCTTGAGTGTAAAAGAGAATTCAAAGATTGACTCGCAATCATTAGGTCAGCTGAAGTTAAATAATTTGTATGGCTATAATATATTAGGCAGTGTATGGGTTGATTTCTAGGTTTGTTTATAAAAATGTAAATTTAGGAATTCAAAAAGCATCAAAACCATATGCTTATTGTGCTGATGGTTTCTATTCTTTGATGTATAGTCATTTACAATGAGGTTTGAGCATAGAAAAAAGCGACAATAGCATCATAAGATTTACCAACAGGATATTTTATACGCAAACTTCATTGTAAATGACTATATTAGCATCTGCATATCTAATTGATATATCATAAGTAGGTAGTTATATGAATCATTAGAGGAAAATTTTGTTTATCTGTTTATATATTAAAAAAGAGTGCAAAATCATCTACATTTATTACAAGGCTTACACTATGAGTTCTAGAAAGTAGTAAATTATATTCACAAAAGAGTAGTTGTTCTTAGTGATTTAATTCTTAGTTAAGCTTGCAATATTATTGAATATTAAAGTTTTTTATACGATCTTCAATTTCATGCCTAAAATGCTTTATTAACCCTTGAATAGGCCAAGCTGCTGCATCACCTAATGCGCATATAGTATTTCCTTCTATTTGCTTAGTAACATCTAATATCATGTCTATATCGCTTACTGATGCATTTCCTTCTACTAGTCTCATCATAATTCGCCACATCCAGCCTGTTCCTTCTCGGCATGGTGTACATTGGCCACATGATTCATGCATATAAAACTTACTTAGCCTGGCGATAGCGTAAATGATATCAGTATTATTATCCATTACTATAATACCACCTGTTCCTAATCCTGAACCTACTGCTTTTAAGCTATCAAAGTCCATTTCTACTGTATCACAGATATTTTTAGGAATCAGTGGAACAGATGATCCACCTGGAATAATAGCTTTAAGATTATCCCATCCACCACGTACTCCTCCAGCATATTTTTCTATTAGATATTTAAGCGGAACTCCCATCGCTTCTTCAATATTACAAGGATTATTAACATGTCCTGAAATGCTAAAAATTTTAGTTCCTGTATTGTTTGGTTTGCCAATACTAGCGAACCATTTTGCCCCCCTTCTGAGTATTGTTGGAACTACGGCTATAGATTCAACATTATTAATAGTAGTAGGGCATCCATATAATCCAGTATTAGCTGGAAATGGAGGTTTTAAACGCGGCATTCCCTTTTTTCCTTCTAAGCTTTCAAGAAGAGCTGTTTCCTCTCCACAAATATATGCTCCAGCTCCTCTATGCAGATAAAGATTGAAGTTAAAGTCTGTGCCACATGCATTTAGTCCTATAAGCCTAGCACCATAGGCTTCTTGAATTGCATTTTGTAATATTAAGGCTTCATTATAATATTCGCCACGTATATATATATAACATGTTTGAGCTCCAATGGCATATGCTGCGAGTAAGCACCCTTCAATTAATTTATGAGGTTCATAACGAATTATATCCCTATCTTTACATGTCCCTGGTTCTGATTCATCAGCATTAACAACTAGATAAGTTGCCTTTTCAGAGTTTTTAGGCATAAAAGACCATTTTAAACCTGTAGGAAATCCTGCTCCACCTCGACCACGTAAGCCAGAGCTTTTAATTTCTTCAATAATCCATTCTCGACTATTTAATATTAAATTTTTCGTTGTATACCAGTCACCACGCTTTTTTGCGCTGGCAAGGTCAACGGCCATAGCCCCAGATAAATTGGTAAAAATTTTATCCTCAATATTTAACATTTATAATTACTCTTGAGTGATAAGTCAGCTTTATTATCAGGTTTTAGTTCAGATTTTTTTTGTAAATCTTTAGCATGCAAGTTATTGATAATTTCTTTGATTTTATCATTGGTAAGATTTTCGTAATAATCATGATTAATTTGTACTACTGGAGCATTTCTACAAGCTCCAAGACATTCAGTTTCGCTTACTGTAAATAATTTATCCTGAGAAGTTTTGCCAGTTTCGATTTTTAATAGTTTTTTACAGAAATTCATTATATCATCTGATCCTCTTAACCAGCATGGTGTAGTACCGCAAATTTGTATATGATATTTACCTACTGGTTGTAGATTAAACATAGTATAAAAACTTGCAATTTCATACACCTTGATATATGGCATCTTAAGTAAATTTGCAACATATTCAATACAACTATTAGAAAGCCAATTGTTATTTTGATTTTGCGCTAGGTCTAATATTGCTAAAACTGCACTTGCTTCTTTTCCTGCTGGGTAATTATTAATGATTTTTTTTGCTATTACTAATGTTTCATTGGAAAATGAAAACTCTGGTTTTGTAGCTGAATTCATCTGTCTATTTCTCCAAAAACTATATCAAGTGTTGCTATAATGGTTATGATATCAGATAGTGAATGTCCTCGAGCCATAAAATCTAATCCTTGTAGATGAGCAAAGCCTGGGGCTTTAATGCGGCACCGATACGGCCGATTAGTACCATCAGAATATAAGTAAACTCCAAATTCACCTTTAGGTGCTTCAACTGCTGCATATACTTCTCCTGCTGGAACATTATATCCTTCAGAGTAGAGTTTAAAATGATTAATGAGTGCTTCCATTGATTTTTTGATTTCTGATCTTTTAGGAGGCGAAATAGATGGATCCTGAGTTTTAATTTCTCCTACTGGCATTTTTTGAATGCATTGCTTAATTATTTTTATTGATTGATACATTTCTTCAATTCTAATCAAATATCTATCATAACAGTCGCCATTTTTACCGATAGCTACATCAAAATCTAAATTAGCATATTGGTCATAAGGTTGAGATTTTCTTAAATCCCAAGCAATACCAGACCCTCTAAGCATTACTCCTGAGAATCCCCAATCCATAGCTTGCTGCTTAGATACAATACCAATATCTACTGTTCTTTGTTTCCAAATTCGATTATCAGTAAGCAAGGTTTCAAGGTCTGCTATTTTGCATGGAAATTGTTCGCAAAAATCTACGATATTCTCAATTAAACCTTCAGGTAAATCTTGGGCTACACCTCCAGGACGAAAATAATTAGCATGTAATCTTGATCCTGAAACTCTTTCGTAAAATTCCATGATTTTTTCTCGCTCTTCAAACATCCACAATAATGGAGTAGTAGCTCCAACATCAAGTGCTTGAGTAGCTATATTTAAGGTATGATTTAGTATTCTAGTTAACTCAGAAAACATAACTCTAATATATTGTGCTCTTAATGGCACTTCGCACTTTAATAAATGTTCTATTGCTAAAGCAAAAGCATGTTCTTGACACATCGGAGAAACATAATCTAACCTATCAAAATAAGGTATTGCCTGCAAATATGTTTTATATTCAATTAACTTTTCAGTGCCACGATGTAAGAGTCCAATATGCGGATCAGCTCTTTCAACTATTTCGCCATCCATTTCTAATATTAACCGCAATACTCCATGCGTAGCAGGATGCTGTGGCCCGAGATTTAACTTGAATTTTTTAGAGTGTTTGGACCTTTTTTTTAATGCCATTACTATATCACTTAGTGTTGAATTGTTAATTAGTTGTTGATTTTGGCCCTTGCCAAGGAGAAGAAAAGTTAAAATTTCTATATTCTTGATCTAATTTTACAGGTTCATATACAACTTTTTCTAGCTTATCATCATATTTTACTTGAGAATATCCACTAAGAGCAAAATCTTTTCTTAATGGATGCCCAACAAATCCATAATCTGTTAATATACGCTTTAAATGTGGATGGTTAGCAAATTTAATTCCAAAGAGATCATATATTTCACGTTCATACCAGTTTGCATTACTAAACACCGGGGTTGCTGATTGAATTAGTTCATTGTCATTAAGATTAATCTTAACTATTAGTCTGATATTTTTTATTATACTAAGTAAATTATATACGATCTCAAATCTCTTATTCCGATCTGGAAAATCTGCTGCAAAAACATCTGTTAGTATTGTAAATTTTAATTCTTTGTCATTTTTGAGTAATTTTAAAACCTCAATTAACTGTTCCTTATTGATTATTGCTTCAACGTGATTGGTAATATTAAACTTAGCGCTAATGCTAGATATAGCAAATTGACTTTCTACTAGCTCTTTTAGTTCTTTGAGGTGATGTAATTTCATAAACTACACTCTATCTTTTAAATTTGACTTGTTGAGTTCTATTGATTTTTTTTTGTAATTGTAAAATACCATAAAGTAAAGCTTCTGGTGTAGGAGGACAACCAGGAACATAAATATCTACAGGAACAATTTTATCACAGCCTCTAACTACTGAATAAGAGTAATGGTAATATCCACCTCCATTTGCACAGCTACCCATTGATATCACCCATTTTGGCTCAGTCATTTGATCGTAAACTCTACGTAATGCTGGTGCCATCTTATTAGTTAGTGTTCCAGCTACTATCATTACATCAGCTTGGCGTGGACTAGGTCTAAATAACATTCCATAACGATCCATGTCATATCTGCTACCTGCTGTTTGCATCATTTCTATAGCGCAGCAAGCTAACCCAAATGTCATAGGCCATAACGAGCGTGTTCTAGCCCAGCTAACTAAATTTTCTAGATTAGCTAAGATAAATCCTTGATTAGATAAATTTTGATTATAGATACTTGTTGTATCACTAAATGTATTTTCTGACATTTAACTACTGAATTACTCCCATTCTAACGCACCTTTTTTCCATTCATAGATAAATCCGATTACTAATATCAGTAGGAAAAACATCATAGAATAAAAGCCAAACATTTTTGTTTCTTTTAAATTGACTGCCCAGGGTATCAAAAATGCTATTTCTAAATCAAAAATTATGAATAGCATAGAAATTAGGTAAAATCTAATATCAAACTTACTTCTAGCTTCACTAAAAGTATCAAATCCACATTCGTAACTCTCTAGCTTGCTCTTATTGTATTTTTTGCTAGCAAATATTTTTGGTAAAATTATAATAAAAAACGATAAAGCTAGCGCTATAGCAAAAAATATAACTATAGGAAGATATTCTAATGAAGTTAACAAATGCAGCATTATATTTAATCTTATGTATTGCCCCGTAAGCTGTAATATTGTAAACTAAACTAAATTATATAATATCAATTTATAAAAACAACCTAAGATTCAAGTGTAAAATAGCTTAACTATAGATATAGTTGTTATTATAAGCGGAATTTAGAGATGTTGTCAATTGTAATACTACTTTTAACAAATTTAGAACTTAAATGATAATTGTTTTATGGAAACAAAAATGAATACAGGAATGAAAACAAAATTGATGAAGTTAGTTGAAGTAATAAATCAAAAACCTTGGTTAAAATATTCGTTGTTTTTTGTGTTAATGTCAGTTGCAACTTATGTTAACTATAAGCTAGTTTCAAAGGATAGGCCTGAGTTATTTGATTCTAAGCTGGCTAAGCAAAAACGTGAAGAATCTTTGCAGCATCAAAATTCTTCTAAGTATACATAGCTCATAGATATTTGGCTCAAGAATATGACAAGTATATCTGAATTTAATTATAATGATACTAAATAATAATTAAAACCTAAATGTTGTAGTTTTGAGATATTATGTTGAAGTAATTCACTTGCAGTGTTGTGTGTTCAGAGAAGCTAGTATAGCTTGATTTTGAAAGGTAGTTACATATTTTAAGTGTAAAAGGTAGCATCAAAAAAGTAGTTAAATAAGTGAGCTACTTTGCGTATGTCATTTTTAACTTTAAACAAGTAATGCTTAATTAGATCTAAATTTTGTTAAGTGGTTGCATCTTTGATTAATATAGCTTGTACATAAGCATCAAAAACACTTTTATTGCAATTACATTCAAATAAAAAAGGATCAATAGCTTTACTATTACAAAAGATCAGCTATCATACTTATTCACATCTTCATATTAGCACAAAGCTTTTCTATAAGATTTAAATTAGAGAATAAGGTAGCAAAAAATAACTTTATAACTAACGGATTCTATTAATTTTTATCGCTTCTTTCTATGCTTAAACCTCGTTGTAAATGACTATAGATATGAGTTGAACCATTATTCTCCGCACAAAGGTGAGTAGAATTCTGTTATGGTATCTTATTACGAGAGAATTTGATGAGACTTTTAAAGGAAAAAAGCAAATGATACAGCTAAACTACTATGAAATAATCATAATAATAAAATGTTAAAGAAAAAGTAATTAGTATGACATATACTATAGATTTTGGAAAAGGCGCTGGACATAAATGAAAGAGAGAAAATTAGTTTTGAAAAAGAGTCAAAACGTTTTGAGATAGGAAAGAATACAGTATTTGTATGGAATAATAATTTACACATAACATCAGTAAGGATAAGCGTTTTGAGTTTTTTTCTATCAGATAAATGTTAAGCAAATTGCCTAATATAGCTAAACCAGTATAAAACAGCTGTATTATATACTTTTTAAGTATATCTATAGTGGCAGCAAAACTATTATAACTGTTTTATACTAGTTTAGCTATATATTTTTTTATTCATTCTTCAAAAAACTTGCAAAAAATCATCTATTATGCAGAAATTCTCTACCAGAGGAATCATATTCAGAACTCATTTTTTATTCTTCAGATCTTTATACTCTATCTTATCTTTTTTACAACTCTCTTTTTTTATTCTTTCTATCATATTCCTGTTAAACTGCTACTCTAATCCTTATTTCCTCTATCTCTATCCTATCTCATTATATCAAACTTGTGTAACAAAACGATAAGAAACTATCACATTATCATCACTAGACTTTTTTCAAAACTAGACTTTTTTCAAAACTAGAGAATGATGTAGAATAGCGTTATAAAGATCTGATTTGAAGTAATAATGAAATTAGATCAGATTAAAGAGTTAGGTGATGAAAAATTTCGTCGATTAACAGAAGTAAGGAAGGGAACATTTTCAAAGATGGTGGATATTTTGAGGCAAGCTGATTGTCTTAAGAAATCAAAAGGCGGGCGTAAAAATAAGCTCAATTTGGAGGAACAGTTGCTGATGGTCTTAGAATACCTTAGAGAATACTGTACTTATTCATATAGGCCAGAACTATGGGATTAGTGAAAGTTCAGCATATAAAGCTGTAAAATGGGTAGAAGACACCCTAGTTAAACACTCAAACTTTGCTCTTCCAGATCGTAAAGCTTTAATGAAGAGTGATATGAATTATGAAGTAGTCTTGATTGATGCTACTGAAAGTCCTATAGAAAGACCTAAAAAAAACAAAAATTCTATTATTCAGGAAAGAAGAAAAGGCATACACTAAAAACTCAAATAGTGTCAGATAAGAAAACCCACCAAGTAATATGTACAGATTTTTCTAACGCTAAAAAAACATGACTTTAGATTATTTAAGGAATCCAAAATTCTTATTCATCCTAAGGTTAAAGCGATTACTGATTCAGGATATCAAGGTATACAAAAAATTCACAATAATTCTGAATTATCAAAGAAAAAAAGCAAGAAAAATCCTTTAACAAAAAATGATAAAAAGAATAATCGTAGGTTAGCAGGAGAAAGAGTTGTCAATGAAAACGTTATTGGTATGCTAAAACGGTTCAAAATTATTGCTGACAAATATCGAAATAGACGTAAAAGATTCGGTATTAGATTTAATTTGATCTCTGGCATTTATAATTTTGATCTACCTTAACCAGTTTCGAAAAAGGTCTACTGTTATTATTGGTAATGCAGCAATTACCGCTTGTAAAATAGTAAAATCTTAGTACCATCATTACCTCAGAAAAAGATCAGACATAACAGTAATTGCAGCACATATTAGGATTTTTAAGTCTTATTTTTTTATGGGCAAAAATATTAAAAACGCAATTACTTTTAAAATTTTTATACCTGAAAGGCTTATGGTAATTTTGTTTCTTGATTTTTTATACAATATTTTATATCACTATTTTTAATGCTGTTCTTTCAACAGCTAGCTTATATACTCTGCTTCATAGCACACATCAATTTTTGGTAGTTTAATGGTACTATCTTTTTATTATAGCATTTTTGCAGAAGTTCTGGCGGTTATACATTTTTTCATATATAATATCATCAAATATAATTATATTTAAAAATTTGAAATACATGTTATGATTTGGCGTTATATACGCTGTTTAGCACAAGCTATCTTTAAAACAATAGAGCATGATGGTATTGAGCATGCAGGTTAT
Organism: Orientia tsutsugamushi str. Boryong; assembly: GCF_000063545.1. Taxonomy (NCBI): domain Bacteria; kingdom Pseudomonadati; phylum Pseudomonadota; class Alphaproteobacteria; order Rickettsiales; family Rickettsiaceae; genus Orientia; species Orientia tsutsugamushi. The sequence goes on along the minus strand of NC_009488.1, from coordinate 1,576,937 downwards.
ATGGCCTTTATGATATTGTTATCAATTTTTCCATTTGTAATGTTTTTTTTAGCTTCCAGTAGCTTCTTAGGGGTATCGGAATTAGGAAAAAATGGTATTGCTATATTACTCAGTAATTTACCAGCAAATGTTGCAGAAACTATCGTTCCAAGAATACATGAAATACTTGAAAATCCTCCCCAAAGTTTGCTAACTCTAGCAATCTTTGGCACAATCTGGACATCTTCATCATTTGTTGAAGGCATACGTACAATATTGAATAGAGTACATCAAGTAAATTGTCCCCCGCCTTATTGGTTACGGAGACTATTAAGTATAACACAGTTTTTAATAACAAGTATTATCATTTTTTTAACCATAGTACTATTTGTCTTTACTCCAATAATATTAAGAAAGATACCAACAACAATTGTCTTTACCAAAACATTAAGTCCAATATGGATTTTGTTAAGATATACATTTATTGTGCTAACATTGTTTTTTACTGTATCAACAATCTACTATTTTGTTCCAAATACTAATTTAAAATTTAGAGAAGTAGTACCAGGAGCAATAATTACTGTGATGTTATGGATATTCAGTGGTACAATGCTATCTAAATCTACAGCTTACTATAGTCAATTAAATCTTATATATGGATCTTTAGGAAGCATAATTATTACGTTATTATTCTTTCATATAATAGCTATAATCTTCATATATGGAGCAGAATTTAATCATCAATTACTGAAAAAAAATGGCAAAAAATATTGGCACAAATACTAATTGACTATACTTATAATAACCAAAGTTCGATATAAGAAATATAGCAGAGAACAGAATGAGTAAGTACTTCCAATAGTTGAATGCAAAAAAAATATAAAAAAGCAAGAATAAAGAGGTAATATTAAAAACTCCTATAGCCATAAAAAGAAACACGATTATGATGTCTATAGCAAAGATTTTTAAGTTAATAGAACGCTTTTTGCAATAAAAAAGTAAAAATTACAGCACGTTTCACACCTATGTATAGTGTGAAACGTGCTGTAATTTTTACTTTTCCTGTAGTATGGCATATTTCTTATATCAAACTCGGGTTATGAATAGTATAATTTTAGGAATTGATGTTTCTAATGACACATTTGATACGGCTATGCTAATTAATAATAAAGTTCAAACAAAAAAATTTAATAATAACGCGCTGAATGGCTTTACAAACTAGTGACATGTTTGTATAGAATCTGCTGGTATAGCTAAACTACTACAAAAAAAATTATAATAGTCTGGTTATAACTATGATCTAGATAAGTTTTTCGAAAGATATATAACATACCCGTTTTATAGTGGCTTGGCTATATAGACTCTGCTTATGCTGATTCTCTAATATCTCAAGTTTTTAGTTAAAATTATTAATTTTTGCAGTAGTTTCTAAATACCGGCTTTCTATTACGCTCTCTAATCTATCTTTTAATGTTTTGACTTCAGCAAGTATTTCCTCTGTCTATTTCGCTCTCAAATCTACAACCTGCTCTACTCCAGAAATCTCTTCTCTTAACTCACGATTTTCTGAAAAGGCTATAGATTTTTTCGTTTTACAGCTTTCATACAAAAAATAAGAAACGAGCATTATTGTTATGCTTATAACAGTTAAGTCAACTACCTGCTTCTCTTGCGAATAACATCCGCTAATTCTGATAACCTGCTATAGCTAAGCTACTATAAAACAGTTGTAATAGTTCTGCTATAACTATGACCTAGATACACTTTTCAAAAAGTATATAATATAACTGTTTTATAGTAGCTTAGATGTATTTACTGGTAAGGCTTAGCACAATATCTTTATAGATAATAACTTTAAAAAGTTAGCATAGATATAGCAAGGTAGCATTTAGACTTAAGTTACCGCCATTAAAGAACAAAATATCACTGTGACATAGACACACTTTTCGAAAAATATATAACCTAACTGTTTTATAGTAGTTTATAGCTATATGAAGTTATCAGGAAAGCGGCAATACAGAAAAATTCGTATGTTACGTTTGATGTGGCTGGTGATGGAAACTTGGATAACTAAACTACTGCGCCTTTACTAACTTATTGGAAGGAGATAATGGCAAGATTTCTTTCTTGCAATACAGTAAAAAATATATACCATTGGTTAACAGTTGATGAAATAATGCTTTTAGATATATAAGCTTTATCAGAAAACAATTATTATTATTTATAAGATGCAGCTTAAAACCTAAGAACAAACTATAACTACTCTTAAGGAATTTTATATTATGGTACCCATGGCCGGACTTGAACCGGCAAGGACTAATGTCCCACGGATTTTAAGTCCGTTATGTCTACCATTCCATCACACGGGCTAAACATCTAACAACTTATAAACTAAAAAAGATGATAACTAGATATTTACTAAAAAGCAAGATATTTTTTCAGTTAGAAATCTATTTTATCTGGAATAATAAAGAGTATCATTAGACGTTGAATTCTATTAACGCCAGTTTAGGATAAGAAAAAGCAGAGAAAGCATAATGTAAAAGGTCTACGAGAGATAATGCACAATTAAATTATGCGATATATTTAAATATAATTTCAATTAATAACAGTTTATTCATTGATCATATTTCTACAAGTATTAGTTCATAATACTATACTTAATAACCTGAACATTGACCATTGTAATACTTGTATATATATCTCTTTCTAACTGTTTCTTATTCTAAATTTGCATGTGCAAACATGCGAGCAATAAATAAATGGCTATTAATTAAAACTATATTTAATATATCACATAATTATAATTGCACATTATCTTTTGTATACCTTTTGTATTATGCCTTCCCTGCTTTCTCTTATCCTAAACTGGCGTTATTATGCTTATACAATAACTTCCTGCATGCTTCCTGCAAGAGGAACATCGTTAGCATCTAGCACCATTGAAAAATTATTTTCTATGCTTTCACTTATTGATGTATTGTGATTATCTTCTATTATTTTCTCTACTGCTATAAAGCTACTGAAAGCAGTATCTTCTGTTGTTGTCATCTCACGCATTGTGAAATTTTCAGCACCATTCGATCCTTTTTCTATTTCGTTATCCAATGGTTCATTTGTATATATATAATCACCAGCAGCATTGATACCTGCTTTCCCTCCATAAAATGCAAACTGCGCTACTTTTGAAACAAGGTTAAGGCCATCACATATAAGATTAGCACCATGTGAAAAAATTTTACCTAATTTTTTACCGCCATCTTGTTTATATAATTCGAATGCTGCTGCTCCTACTGCAGCAATTTCTACATTCGTAATACGCTGTAATATAATAGGAGCTGCTAAATCAACAGCATACTTTGTTAAATCTGGTATAGATTGAGTAGGGTTATTTTCAGTACTATTTTTAGCAAACTGATTCACTTTCACTTTCTCAAAACTATAAATAGCGTTATGTATGCTACTATAATGATTTATAGCACTATTCGCTACAGGTTTTGCTTCTTGTATAGCTTGAACTGCTTTGGATACACAGTTATATGTTTCTCTTGAAAAAATTCTACGTAAAAAGTAAGACATAGACACCTTTTAATATTAATTAACTAAATATAAACAATTATTTATACTCAGTTAATATAGATTGCATATATATCAATGTCAATATACAAATACATAAAAGTACTATAACATGTTATATAAATAATACACATATTCTATGAAACTTGGGATGGTTTTTGAAATATCATGCAGTATTAACAAACATCTAATTTATTAGACTTCTTTCGAAACTGGTTAAGGTAGTTCAAAATTATCGCTGACAAATATCGAAATAGACGTAAAAGATTCGATCTTAGATTTAATTTGATCTCTTGCATTTATAATTTTGAACTCTTTAACCAGTTTCGAAAGAAGTCTATTGTATCACAGTCTCATAAAGGCATAGTATACAGTTTTCGCATTAGTTAAAAAGAAGAAAAAGTCATTATAAATATTATTAAGCATACTGATTCTAGATGTTAGGTATTGCAAATCTACAGAGCAATGTATAAGTTATAATTCAAGAAAACTCAAAAGTGTACATTGAACTTATAGAATAAAAACCTTGATTTTTTTAAATGAAGATAGAGCATAAAATTATAGCAATTTAAGATATTATACTTTCTTCATAACGCTAAAAATAATTTAGAGTTATAATTTTAAGAAATCAAAAACATAAAAAACATATCATTCTTTGCTATACTATAGCTTTTAAAAAGCTTATCCTTTCTTCTCGCGCTTTTTTATATTGCATCTCTTATTGCATTGAAGCTATATTTTTTGCATAGTTTCTAGTAAAATATATTATCATTGTTTAAATGTTCTAAGTATGATTGATATAATTTTACATCAGCAAAATGCCAAAAACTAAAATAACGATGTAATTTTTATGCTTTTTTTGTTTATATACAAAGTAAAGTTTGATCTAATAACGTTAGAATTATAAGCATAAATAGTTCATAACGTTAAAATTGTAAAAAATTAATAATCGGTGAGTAGTATATTAGTTGAAGGCGGCAAATCATTAAGGGGCGAGATAAATATTAGTGGTGCTAAAAATGCAGCTTTACCAATTATAGTTGCAAGCTTATTAAGTTCTAAAACTTTAGTTATCAATAATGTACCACAATTGTCAGATGTTAGTGATATGCTATTCATATTGAAAAGTTGTGGTGTTCATGTAGAAATTGTTGGAAGTGGAACTATTGCATTAACAGCTAATAACATTAGCGGTCATTTTTCTCCTCCATGTAATATAGTAAAAAAAATGAGGGCTTCTATTTGGATATTAGCCCCTTTATTATTACGTCTTGGGCAAGTTAGAATAGCATCACCAGGTGGATGTGCAATTGGGCAAAGACGTATTGACCTGCATTTAGCTGCATTAAAGGCATTTGGCGCTAATATTCAACTAGAAGACGACTATATTAGTGCGAATTGTAGTAGTAGAATGCACGGTATAAGTTTCAAGTTTGATAAGGTTTCAGTAGGAGCAACTATTACTGCTATTATGTGTGCAGTGTTAGCTAATGGTAGTACTAAACTTGCTAATTGTGCTCAAGAACCTGAAATTGCTGATTTATGTTATTGTTTAAGAAAAATGGGGGCAAATATTACAGGTATTGGTACTGCTAATATTAGTATCATAGGAGTTAAAGAGCTTAATGGGGCTAACTACAGTATTATTCCTGACCGTATTGAAGCTGGTACTTATATGGTAGCAGCAGCTATAACACAAGGGAAAATTAAGCTTAATAATGTTATATTTAAACATCTTAAATCAGCAATTACAAAACTGCGATTATCAGGCGCAATAATACAATATCAGAATGAAAATAGCTTAATTATCGAAGGGGCTAATATTATTAAGCCTCTTAATATACAAACTAATCCATATCCAAAATTTCCAACTGACCTTCAAGCTCAATTTATGAGCCTAATGTCTATTGCAGATGGAGTATCAATTATTACCGAGAATATATATGAAAATCGCTACATGCATGTATTTGAGCTAATTAAAATGGGAGCCAATATTGTCATTCAATCCAGAGAAGCAGTAGTTACAGGAGTCAAGAAATTACATGGTGCTGATGTAATAGCAACAGACCTTAGAGCTTCAGTATCTTTGGTTTTAGCTGGATTATCAGCTGTAGGGATTACTAAAGTTAAACGCATGCATCACTTAGACCGCGGATATGAGTCTTTAGTTGAAAAATTACAGAACTGTAATGCAAGAGTCCAAAGAATTCCTGATTAGTATTTAAAAATTTGTATTTTATAATTGAGCTTGATATGCTATTATAAATAGGCTATATGTTAAGTTTAAGAGCCATAATTACTATTACTTATAGTATAAAAAATTAAATAGTACTTACATACTATGTAAAATAATATAAACAACTGTATGTATTCGATATAAACAATTTATGATTAGTTAAGGTTAATTAAGGGCAGATTTTTTTATGAGTGCAGATTTACAAACTCCAGAAAAATTAACAGGAGCTCCAGTGATTACTGTATTTGGAGTAGGAGGAGGAGGAAGTAACGCTGTAGATAATATGATTACATCCAATTTGCAAGGAGTAACTTTTATTGTCGCAAATACTGATGCTCAGGCATTAAACATGTCTTTAGCCGAAAATAAGATTCAGCTTGGAAAAAGTACCATGGGAGCTGGAGCTGATCCTAATGTTGGGGCAGCAGCAGCAGAAGAGTCAGCCGATGAAATTAAACGCCATATTGAAAATAGTAATATGATATTCATTGCAGCTGGAATGGGCGGAGGAACTGGAACCGGCGCAGCTCCAGTAGTTGCAAGAATTGCTAAAGAGCTTGGAATTCTCACTGTTGCAGTTGTAACAAAACCTTTTACTCTTGAAGGTGGGCAAAGAATGAGAATCGCTGAAGCTGGAATTGAAGAATTGCAAAAGAATGTTGATACTGTAATAATAATTCCAAATCAATATTTATTTAGAGTTAGTAATCATATTACTACTTTTATTGAAGCATTTAAGATGGCTGATACTGTGTTAACAGATGCAGTAACTAATATGACTAGCTTAATTAACTTACCTGGACTAATTAATTTAGATTTTGCTGATGTTGTTACTATTATCAAAAAAGGAGGAAGGTCAATGATGGGAACAGGAGAAGCTAGCGGCGAGGATAGAGCTATTAAGGCTGCAGAAATTGCTATATCTAATCCTTTGCTTGATAATTCCTCCATCAGAAAAGCTGAGGGAGTATTGATTCATATTATTGGCGGAAATGATCTCACTTTAATGGAAGTTGATGAAGCAGTAAATCGTATTCGTAAAGAAATAGATGATGATGAGTCTAGAATTATATTCGGCGCAACTTTCAATCCAGATTTACAAGGCAAGATCAAGATATCAGTAATTGCATCATCTATTTGCAATCAATTATCAGAAGAAAAGAAATCAGCAGAAAATGCAGAAAATACTGACTTAGTAGATGATAGTAACATGGAATGTATTAAAACGGATGAAACTGATAAATTAAATGTAAGTGAATTAAATTGCAATATGGCGCATGACTCATTCAATGCTAATGTTACTAAAAATAGCGGTATCATCAACAATAAGCCACCAAAAGATGATAGTTTATCATTATTACACTCATCATCTATAAGACAACTAGAAGAACCTCAAACAAAGCCTAAGATGTCAATTTTTGCTAGAATGTGGCGTAGCATAAAATCTGATTATCCAACTGCTAAAGCAACCGAAGATAATGATTCCCAAGTAGCATCTGATGGAAATATTTATGAAATACCAACTTTTTTAAGAAAAAATAAGAAATGATGATCAATATTTAGATTGATCTGCTAATTATTTTATACATAGTTATTCAATATCTAACATAAAATTTACGGAACTATTTTTTATGATTACTTTAACAGACACGCTTCAAAGTACCGCATCTTTTTTAGAGTGGATAGCAGGTACAGTATTATCAGAGATTAAAGATTATGCCCAGGGTGTTACTGATGATACATCAGAGTTTTATCATGGATTTTCTAAAGAAACAAAAGAAGGTTGTGAAAAAATAAAAGAGGTTATTTACGGAGATAAGTTTCATGGTTTTGAAGCTGTCAAGGAGGTCCTTAAAGAAGTTTTAAAGATGTTGCTTGGGCAAATTAAATGTGTGCAAAAGTTTTTGTTAGCACGTAAAGGGGAAGCAGCGCTGCTTTCAATTGCTATACCTATAGTAGGCGAAATTATTGCTCCAGTAATCTTGGGATCAACATTGTTGATATATGCTTTAGATAAGGTTATAAAAAATCCACCTCCAGAAAAAAGCGCTGTAGCAAATACCAAGCAAGATATTGAAGAACGCTCTCCTAATGTAGATAAGATGAGAAAATACCCTAAACTATCTGATTTAGCACAAAAATATACCGAAATGGATGTAATAGCGCCTGATGTTGCATCATTAAGTAGTGATATTTTGCATGGTTTAGCGGAAAATTGCGCAAAATTTGCAAAGGAAAGCTCAATGAAATTGACTGGGTTAGAAGAAGAAATTAGCCGCTTGAAAGATCTATCGCTAGATAGTACAGAAGATTTTACAGTAGCTAAGAATACTCTTGAAAATATTCTTGCAAAATTAACAACGGAAGTTAGTATGCTATCTGAACATATAAGTAGTCTTGGTAATACACGTAATTTGGTTGAATCATCTATGAAAGATGAGATAGAAGCAAAGCATATTCCTCAAAAGCTAACTTCTGCGTTAGCATTAGATAACGGTCAAGCAGTAGCAGAATCAACATCAAATAGCCGCTCAAATAGAACTGCTGCTAATATTAATAATAGTAGTAAAAATTCTAAAAGCCGCTTTCAGGATTTTCAGTAATAGAGTAAATTATATTATTTGCGGAAATTGCAAAATAATAGCTTGATAGTAGCAAGAATATTGCAATGCATTATTTCACTACTCATATACTTTCCTAAAGGTTACTATGATCTATACCTATGTAAGCAAGCATAAATAAAAAACAGTGAGCAAAGTAGTCTGTTATAAATTTATGTATATAGCCAAGCTATTATAAAACAGTGATAATAGTTCAGCTATCTCTATGGTTCTTAGATAGGCTTTTCAAAAAGTATGCAATATAACTGTTTTATAGTAGCTTAGCTATATTATAAATTAATGAAATATAGATATGATCTCAGAAGTTATAAAGTATTGCATGTAATAAAATTAGTCTAAAATTAGATATTCATTATTTTCTATAAGAAAAAGTTGTACATAAATATCATTAGATCTTCCGCAAAATAATAAAAATAATTATAGCTATATCGATTTTGTTCATATTACTAAATTTTTATTTCACAGCAAGTCTAATTTTAACTCATACTCCTTTTTGACAGATTTTATAACATTGCTGTTCAGGCTTTACAATACTTTCTAAACAATTCTTCAGGTTTAATTGGAAAATCAAAATATGAATTTTATATATTAGACCTCGTTCGAAACTGGTTAATGTAGTTCAAAATTATAAATGCCAGAGATCAAATTAAATCTATATGAGTAGACCTAACCAATCGCTCAATTAGGCCCCTCCTCAGAACCGGAGTTGCAGAATTACCGCATCCGGCTCTCAAAAATAAGATAAGCATTATGCCTTATTTGTTGTCTAGAACATTGAGACAATCTTTCCAATTTTAGGAAAATTTACTCTTTTAAGTATCTCGGTTAGTCTTTTCCAATTCATCTTACGTTTTCCTCCCATTCTATTAAACCAGTTATATATTGCCCGTTTACTTTGGTTGATAAATGAACTTACTCGTCTTTTATTATCAGATATACCATGATAGTTGATCCATTCACCTAATAACTCTAATGACTTGTGATAATGCCTGCGTTTTGTCTTGCGTATTTAGCTGACTGACTACGCAAATATTTTCTCAGTCCTTTCAGTTTCTCAGTAAAACGATCTCTCCTTGAGGTATATTTTAGTCTCCATGTTGTGCCAAATCTTGATTTGCCCCAATAGCAAGTAAATCCAAGAAAATTATAACTTGCGATCTTCTTGTCTTGTTTGGCTAAATTTGCAGCATGGTCTCTACCAGATTTAATCATTTGTGATTTAGCTTCATTGATATTTAGCCCATACTTATTTAACCTTTTAGGCAAAACATCATAAAACCTTTTCGCATCTGTTTCCTTTTCAAAGACAAATACCATATCGTCGCAGTACCTCACCATTCCTGTTTGTCCCATTAAGTTTTCTTTGCTGATTTTTGCAAACCAGCTATCTATAACATAATGCAGAAAGACATTTGCCAGAATTGGTGAAACTATTGATCCTTGACGACAACCTTCTTTGTTAGTAACTATAGTACCATTTTCTATGATTGGTGTTTCAATCAGTTTCATAACTAGTCTTAGAAATTCCATCAACTCACAATGCTTGATTGTATTGAAACACTTTGTTATATCAATCTCTACTATAGCCCCTTTATTGAAGTTATACGTAAGTCTATTTAACTCCCTTAAAGCGTCGTGTGCATTTAATTTAGGTCGAAATCCATATGAATACTTTAAGAATATTGGCTCAAACACAGAGTTTAATATCTTGCTTACTGTAGACTCGATTATCTTATCTTCAAAACATGATATTATCAAAGGTCTTTTGCCTCCATCTTCTTTTGGAATTTCTGTTATTCGTGCAGGTTTAGCTTGATATTGCCATTTGCGAATTCTAGTAAGAAGCGAGAGCAGATTTGCTTTCAACTTCTTACCATAATCAGCTTTGGTTATACCATCTATTCCTATCGCTTTCTTGCTATCGAGTTCCTTATATTGTTCTTCTAACATCTTTAAATCAATGATATGTCCAAGATTATTAAACTTTATGTCTTGATTTAGATTATTAAACTTTATGTCTTGATTTTTCGATGATAGCAACTTTATACGCTCAAGTTTCGTTAACCATGTATTTCTGTCTATGCTGTGTACAGCCATTGTTTCCCTCTTGCATTCTTACTTTTCTGCTAACCCTTTGCTCCACCCACATTACTAGGTTTCATCACTACTATGGCTAACTCAGCCATCCTTACACCATCTCCAAAGCCTTATGTTTCACCACTTGTACTTTGAATACTTACTTAATTACGTAAGAGTTATAAGGACTTCTCAAGTTGTGTCATTAATCTTTACAAACTCGCTGACGCCTGCGACCCCGGTGGTTGAAAATTTTTGGATTTTTACTAGTTTGACCTCCAATCTTCTTTTGCCTACTATGTGCTAGAACATATCGGCTTCCACTACATCTCACTTTCAGGGCTATCACGTTCACCATTTGGTTTCGGCTCGAATGTTTCACTGTCTACGCTTTACTACTGTCGTTACCTTCAGCAGCACAAGACTCGCTATATGGTGGATCTAGCTTCTCCTTCCATAACTGGACTTTCACCAGTAAGATTAATTCACCTTTTCTTGACGCACAGACCGAATCTTTTACGTCTATTTCGATATTTGTCAGCAATAATTTTGAACTGTTTTAGCATACCGATAACGGTTTCATTCACAACCCTTTCTCCTGCTAATCTAGGATTATTCTTTTTATCATTTTTAGTTAAAGGATTTTTCTTGCTTTTTTTCTTTGGTAATTCAGAATTATTGTGAATTTTTTGTATACCTTGATATCCTGTATCAGTAATCGCTTTAACCTTAGGATGAATAAGAATTTTGGATTCCTTAAATAATCTAAAGTCATGCTTTTTACCGTTAGAAAAATCTGTATATATTACTTAGTGTGTTTGCTTGTCTACCACTATTTGAGTTTTTAGTGTATGTCTTTTCTTCTTTTCTGAATAATAGAATTTTTGTTTTTTTTAGGTCTTTCTATAGGACTCTCAGTAGCATCAATCAAGACTACTTCATAATTCATATCGCTCTTCATTAGAGCTTTACGACCTGGAAGAGCAGAGTTTGGGTGTTTAACTAGGGCATATCTTCTACCCATTTTACAGCTTTATATGCTCAACTTTCACTAATCCCATAGTTCTGACCTATATGGAAATAAGTGCGGTATTCTCTAAGGTATTCTAAGACCATCAGCAACTGTTCATCCAAATTGAGCTATTTTTACACACACATTTTGATTTCTTAAGACAATCAGCTTGCCTAAAAATATCCACCATCTTTGAGAATGTTCCCTTCCTTACCACTGTTAATCAACGAAATTTTTCATCCTTTATAATTTTTAATCTGATCGAATTTCATTATTACTTCAAATCAGATCTTTATAACACTATTCTACATCATTCTCTAGTTTCGAAAGAAGTCTATTATTAATTAATACAGCTGCACCAAATGTTTCTTTAGAAATATCAATTCCTACAATTATACTATTCATAATCACCAAATTTTATGTTAAACTTAATATATCCAAACCAACCTTGTAAATACAGGCTATTAGCCTTAGGATCACTACTGTATACTAGCTTTCTTTTGTACTATTGCTATAATCTTTTATTTTATTGCAATTTCACTTATTTTCATCATACAAGGAATAGGTGGTATAACCAAAGCTGATTATGGTAAGAAGTTGAAAGCAAATCTGCTCTCGCTTTTTACTAGAATTTGAAATGAGCAATATCAAGCTAAACCTGTACGAATGTTGATGGAATTTCTAAGAAAGAGAATATCTGACAAGAAATTTTTAAGACTAGTTATGGAAACTGATTGTAATAATAGAATTATGTTACTATGCTGTGCTAGTATTAAAAGATGCGTGATTAAAATAACTGACTTTGATAAATAATATGGTAACACGAATTTCAAGTGTAACATGGAGTGGTATTAATGTGCTTGATGTTGACATACAAGTTAAAATTTCTACTGGAATACCATGTTTTACAATAGTAGGTTTGGCAGACAAGACTGTTACAGAAGCAAGAGAAAGGGTAAAAGCTGCTTTATCTTCTATTGGATTAGCGTTACCTGCTAAGAAAATATTAGTTAATTTAGCTCCAGCTGACTTAGTTAAGGAAGGAAGTCATTTCGATTTAGCTATTGCATGTGCAATATTAACCAGTATGAATATTTTGCATTGTAATGAAATGGCAGAATATCTTATTCTAGGTGAGTTATCATTAGATGGAGCATTATTACCTGTAGCTGGAGTTTTGCCAGCAGCTATTGGAGCTCTTGAAAGAGACAAAGGGATTATCTGTCCTGCAGCTAATTGTAAGGAAGCTGCATGGTCTAGCAATAAAAAAATAGTTACTCCAATAGATTTATTATCATTAGTTAATCATTTTAAAGGTACTCAAGTAATACGACAGCCAGAAGTTAATATTAGTTCTGTGAAAGATAATTATCATGATTTAAAAGATATTGTTGGACAAGCTATACCTAAAAGAGCTTTAGAGATTGCTGCTGCTGGTAGACATCATATGTTAATGTCAGGTCCACCAGGTACTGGCAAGTCAATGTTAGCTGAAAGATTGCCTGGTATACTACCTGAAATGTCTCCAATAGAAATTTTAGAGTGCAGTATGATAGCTAGCGTTGCTAATCTTATTAAGGAAGGTAACTTAATTCAACATAGACCATTTAGATCACCTCATCATACTTGTTCTATTGCTGCTATGGTTGGAGGAGGAATTAGCAAGCGAGTTAAACCAGGAGAAATTTCTTTAGCTCATAATGGTATACTATTTCTAGATGAGCTACCTGAATTTTCAACTAATACTATTGAAGCTTTGCGTCAACCTTTAGAATCAGCTGAAGTGCATATTTCTCGTGTTAACTTCAGTGTAAAATATCCTGCTAGGTTTCAGTTAATTGCAGCTATGAATCCATGCAAATGCGGATATTTATCTGATGCTGCTAAAGCTTGTAATAAAGCTCCAAGATGTGGAATTGACTATCAAATGAGAATTTCTGGTCCTATGAGAGATCGTTTTGATATTTATGTTGAAGTAGCAGAAGTTACATATAATGTGGATGATAAATGTTCAATATCTGAGTCTTCAACTGAAGTCTTAAAACGAGTTGACAATGCTCATACAATACAACTCACTAGGTATGATGGATATGGTATAAGCTCAAATAGTCAGTTATTTGGTCAGTTATTAACAGATTTTGCTGCTCCTACTAGTGAAGGACAGAAGTTATTAAATGATGCTGCTATAAAATTTAAGTTGTCTATGCGAGGATATAATAAAGTATTAAAAGTTGCACGTACAATAGCAGATTTAGAAAATATTAAAATGGTAAATAAGTTTCATATAGCTGAGGCTTTAAGTTATAGACAACTAAATTTAAATTAGGTACAGTAGATATGACATTGTGAATTGAAAAATATTGATCTTGGTACAATAAAATAGAAATAGAGAATTAGGATAATAAATCAAAAAAGGTGGTAAGGTAAAAATTTTATTTGTTACTATGAAAGGATTTTAAAAATCATTAGCTATATAGCTAAACTAGTATAAAACAGTTATGTTATATACTTTTCGAAAAGGATGTCTAAGTTACAGTGATATTTCATTCTGCTTGATTTAGCTTGAAATCATTTTTTCAATAGGATTTAAATCAGGAGAATAAGGTAGCAGAAAAATAACTTTACAACCAACAGATTATATTAACTATTTTATCGCCTCTTTCTATGCTTAAACCTCATTGTAGATGACTATAAACGCTAATTTAGGATAAGAGAAAATATGAAAGGTAGTGAGTAAAAGGTATACAAGAGATAATGTATAATTATATTATCTGTAGTTTCAATTAATAAACGTTTATTTATTGCTCATATTTCTACAAATATTCTTTCATAATACTATACTTAATAACCTGAACATTCACCATTATAACACTTGTATATTATACATCTTTCGAAACTGGTTAACGTAGTTTAAAATTATAAATGCCAGAGGTCAAATTAAATCTATGCGAGTAGACCTAACCAATTGCTCAATTAGGCCCCTCCTCAGAACCGGACTTGCAGAATTACCGCATCCGGCTCTCAAAAATAAGATAAGCATTATGCCTTATTTGTTGTCTAGAACATTGAGACAATCTTTCCAATTTTAGGAAAATTTACTCTTTTAAGTATCTCGGTTAGTCTTTTCCAATTCATCTTACGTTTTCCTCCCATTCTATTAAACCAGTTATATATTGCCCGTTTACTTTGGTTGATAAATGAACTTACTCGTCTTTTATTATCAGATATACCATGATAGTTGATCCATTCACCTAATAACTCTAATGACTTGTGATAATGCCTGCGTTTTGTCTTGCGTATTTAGCTGACCACGCAAATATTTTCTCAGTCCTTTCAGTTTCTCAGTAAAACGATCTCTTCTTGAGGTATATTTTAGTCTCCATGTTGTGCCAAATCTTGATTTACCACAATAGCAAGTAAATCCAAGAAAATTATAACTTGTGATCTTCTTGCCTTGTTTGGCTAAATTTGCAGCATGGTCTCTACCAGATTTTATCATTTGTGATTTAGCTTCATTGATATTTAGCCCATACTTATTTAACCTTTTAGGCAAAACATCATAAAACCTTTTCGCATCTGTTTCCTTTTCAAAGACAAATACCATATCGTCGCAGTACCTCACCATTCCTGTTTGTCCCATTAAGTTTTCTTTGCTGATTTTTGCAAACCAGCTATCTATAACATAATGCAGAAAGACATTTGCCAGAATTGGTGAAACTATTGATCCTTGACGACAACCTTCTTTGTTAGTAACTATAGTACCATTTTCTATGATTGGTGTTTCAATCAGTTTCATAACTAGTCTTAGAAATTTCTTGTCAGATATTCTCTTTCTTAGAAATTCCATCAACTCACAATGCTTGATTGTATTGAAACACTTTGTTATATCAATCTCTACTATAGCCCCTTTATTGAAGTTATACGTAAGTCTATTTAACTCCCTTAAAGCGTCGTGTGCATTTAATTTAGGTCGAAATCCATATGAATACTTTAAGAATATTTGCTCAAACACAGAGTTTAGTATCTTGCTTACTGTAGACTCGATTATCTTATCTTCAAAACATGATATTACCAAAGGTCTTTTGCCTCCATCTTCTTTTGGAATTTCTGTTATTCGTGCAGGTTTAGCCTGATATTTCCCATTGCAAATTCTAGTAAGAAGCGAGAGCAGATTTGCTTTCAACTTCTTACCATAATCCTCTTTGGTTATACCATCTATTCCTATCGCTTTCTTGCTATCGAGTTCCTTATATTGTTCTTCTAATATCTTTAAATCAATGATATGTCCAAGATTATTAAACTTTATGTCTTGATTTTTCGATGATAGCAACTTTATACGCTCAAGTTTCGTTAACCATGTATTTCTGTCTATGCTGTGTACAGTCATTGTACATTTCAATGTTTAAGACTACTTGTTATTATAAGCCTTTCAGAGTGTTAAATTTTGAGTATAGCTACTAAATTGCTATATTTACGCGGGATAAAAACGTGGTTTTTGATAGCAAAAATTGCCTAAATCACCTGCTATACCTGACATTTTTGGAGGTTAGAAATGGCGCTAAATTTGCGTAATTTGGCAAGCAATAATTGTAAAATTGCTAATAATAACAGTAGCAATAATGCAACTGTTTTTTATCGTTTTATTGGAAATTTTGTTCCAGCAGAATGGAAAGATCTGATTGGAGATAATGCTAAAGCTTTAAGCAAGACATCTAAACAGCTTCTATCATTGATAGTATATAAACTACAGATCTATTACAATAATGATATAGAGGAATTACAAGACAGTTATCACTCTTTTGAAAAGGAGTTGCAGGTTTGTCAACGCAGGGTTAGGCAATGCTTAGTTGAACTACAAAAAGCTGGTTTCATTGAAGTTGAAAATAGGACAATAATTAAAAACAATTTTAAGTTGCGTAATGTTCCTTGTATAAAACTTCTAAAAAATTTTCAGCGTTTTACTGAAAAAGAAAAAAAGAAGAAAAAATTGTCCTTCTACAACAAAAAAATTTTCACATCAATTTGCAAGAATTTGCAGGTGAACCTGCAAAAAATTGCAGCTACATATATAGATATAATAAAATAATAATAGATCTAGATCTACTGAAGTTAAGTTAGTAGAGAATGATCAAAATAAAAATGAAGATCAGCAGCAAAATTTGAAGTTTAAATATACTGAATCTGATGATTTTATAGAAATTGAGTTAGTAGGAAATGAAAAAGAAGATCAACAGCAACAACAGAATTTGAATTTCTATGAGCTTAGTGATGTTAGTAATGACAAGCCATCAAACAATGATTATGAGCAAAACAGTAAGTTAGCAACTCCAGCTATTATCGATAATTCAGAGGTTGAAAAGAATGAATGCTGCCCCAAAAGAAAAAGACTAGCAGATTATTATCCACTAACACCAGAAGATGCAGTTATACTACAACGTATGTCTAGTAGAAGCTTCAACATATACTTCATAAATCAATTACTGTTGAAGTTATCAAATAAATATTCATTCCGTTATTTTGAAAATAAGATAGCAGTGCTAAACTATATGGCAAAAGCCTTAGCAAATGAATTACTAACTACTGATCAGGCTAATAGTGGAAATTTTCGATTTAATGATGTAGGAAGATTTAAAGAACAGTATCTAGCAAACATTGAATCTGGTACAGATCGTAGTATGAAGGCTCAGTTGAAGCGTAAAATAGCTGGAGTCTTTGAAGCAGATACTGCTTATCAAATTTTAACATCTTGTGATTTTGGGGCAGCAGTTAAAAACAAATATTACATCAAGTTGATTAAGAATATTTTACTATCAGATCATATTAAATTCAAGATATTACAGGAGGTACGAGCTGTGCATAGCAATGATATTGAGCAGTTACAAGTTATACCATTTGATGAATCAAAACAAGTTATCAATAACACAACGGAGTATCAAAAAACAACAATTTTACAGCAACAAATGAGTGATGAAGATTACCTTTCAGAACTTAGTAAAGAGCTAAGTTCTAACTCTATATTGTTCAAAGTACGAAAATACATACTTCAACATTACGAATATGAGCAAGTTATTGATAAACTATGGTTTAGTAAGTTAGAAGTTGTAAATGAAGATAATGTTAATAAAAAGATATTCATTAAGGCTCTAACAAGCTTTGCAAATAGCTATATCAAATCAAATTTTAAACCCATTCTAGAGCGTGCTTTTGCAGCTCAAGGGTTTTCGTTTGAATTAGTTGAGTTTGTAGAAAGTTAGATTAATGATTAATAGCTGTGAAATACAAAATTCTACTCAGAAAAATTATGGTGCTTTATTTATTTTTTTGTTATATTGTAAGTTATATGATAATCCTTTAACAGATTGCGAAGGTTCAAAAAGGTGAAAATTCATGAATAATTATTTATCGTTCTATGCTTTGCTGCTAAGCAAAGCTGTACTGGAGATTATATTACAATAGGGATAGTATAATTTCAGGAGTAAAATGATGTCTGAATCTAAGGCTAAATATAGATATGCTTTGCATTGTGATATTAATAATACAATAAGTTAATATATTTAAATTTTAATTATAGTTAACCAGAGTTTGATATCCAAATATAGCAAAACCTAGGAAAAATAAGTGTTATAGTTCTTTTAATACTTATGTATAGATTAAACATTTATCGTCGTAGATTCTTTGTTTAAAATACTTGCTACATGTTTCTAGTAAGAAAAAATCTCTGCTAGATAGATAATAATAGTTTCACTTGGTTTTTTATGTACCTTTTTTGTAATGTTACACTATAGTTGCAATACTTTCTATTCATACAGTTTGCCATACTTTTTATCTCAAATTCTGGTTATTATAGCTAACTTGAATTTATTAAGTTAGCTGTTTGTTCACTTTTCCTATTGCTTCGTATTTTGCAATTTTCTTAATTGACTTTAATATTTTTTACAATTATACATTTAGTATAAAATTTTAAACAGAGATTAAGGATTATTAAATATATGATATCAGATGAAATACGAAGAGAGGCTTTTGGGTATGTGCAAGCAGGTAATAAGGCCGCTCTTCTAGAATTAACAGCCTTGCATCCTAAATTAGTTTATACCAGATCTCAAGCAAACAATGATACACTACTCATAAGAGCGTTTAAGTATCTAAGAGAGGACATCATCGAAGCTCTATTGATTCTTGAAGCTGATATCAGTGCTAAAGATGAGCATGGTATGCCTGCCACAATGTGGATTTATGATACTAAACGTACTGATTTAACTACTGAGGAGTACGATAATACTGCATTACGTATATCAAAAAAATATCTTTCTCTTGATGAAAAGGCTAAACTTTATTCAGATGACTACACTAATTTGCTACTTAACAGCACTAAAGATAAGTTTCCAGTACATTATAATGATGAAGGATATGATCATACTACTATACTAACAAAAATTATACAGAGAAATTTAGTACAGTCTGCAGAATGGTTTATTAAAAACTTTCAACTTAATCAAAATGAGATAGCAGAAAGCCTTATAGCAGGTACCATCAGAATGTCTAGCGGTAACTTAACTAGTACTGAAGTAAGAAAAGTAGAACTTTTTTTAGAAAAACATTTGAGTCTAATAGATGAAAACTCAAAGTGCGCTAATAATTTAGCAGAAATGCTCTTTCAAAGAAAATTCTATGAGGCAGATATTGGTTACTGTCATTATTGCTTTAGTGAATTGGGAAGGTTGCAAAGTGGTCAATCTATTGGACATCATGGAGCTATGATTTACAATGATATTCATGTATTAGTTGCAAAGATGTTAATAAAATTTGGAATTGATTTAAAAAAGTACGAATCATATGTTGAAAGTTTAATATCAGTACATGATAACCTTATTCCATTATTCTGTAGGCAAATTAACGTAAAGAACTATAAATCATACTATGATAAACTACCTAGTAATGTTAAGGAGTTATTGGAGTCAGAGTTTCCTGCTAAAGATGAGCCTCCTTCTCACAACGAATTCGTAGTAATAGATGATGATTCAGATTATGATGAGGAGTTAGAAATAGTAGATGTATATGATGTATTTATTAATACAAGAATGCATTTTCATCTAGAACAATATGCAGTCATATTGGAATCTACTAAGAAAAAAATGTTACAGCTTACTAAAGTTAGTAGTATTCTTTCTAAGATAAAACATACTAAAGATTACGAAGATTCTCAGATTTTAGCTGAAGATTTACCTATTACAATAGATGTAGTATTAAATAGAATCGATTATCTAAGAAAAAAAGATAATGCTCAAGAATCTGATAAACAAGAAATTGAAGCTCTATCAAACTTTATTAGCAATAAAATTATCTTATCTGTTGCAACTGATGAAGAAGCTATAGATGTATGCAATAACTTCATAGAATATTTTATGAATAAATGTAACAGCAAGACACGTTTTGAAGAGTTCTTGAATGAAAATATGCTAGAAGATAAAGCTAATAAGGCTCTTAAATTTATGCTATATCAAACAACAGAAGATAGTTTTAAAACAAATATTTCTAGCTTAGCAACTAAAATTATAGAACTAACAAATGGAATAGTACTTCCATTTGACATTGATTTTTTAAATTTAAATGATACTAATTCAAAAATAGTAGATATTGATTATGATAAACAAATCTTAATAAAAAATAACCTAAAAGTATTCAGTTCTCCGAATACATATCGCCTTCCTAATGTTGATAAATTAGAAGAATTATCATCAGAGTATAATAGTCCTGATATGTGTCAGTATTATAAAAATCATCTAGAAGCATTTAATCCAATATCAATGTTGTTAGAGATCGCTCATGATGAAGATAAATTATCTGAGCAAAAGCAAGCTTTTAGTAATGACTATGCAAATATAAAATCAAAAGCTGAAGAGCAGAGTTCAGATCCATTAAAATTAACGCAAGTAATGTCAAAATTAACACATATAACTCTAGTTATTGATGAGTCTCTTAATTTATGTATGAAATTAAGCAAATATTTAAATATTAGTCCACTTAAGCTATTACTTAAAGAGTATCAAGATAAGTATGCTTTATTATCTGAAGAGTATAACAATGTATTGATGGAGCATAATGATGAACAGGGCGTTATTGGTGATATAGAAATTGAATCGAGTAGTATAGATTTGTAAAAAAGCTTGCAAAATAACTTGGTTTAGTTTTATAAGAGGTATATTAAATTTATTAAATACAAAGGTTGATATAAGAAAGGTATTAAAATATAGGAAAGGTAAGGATGATAGGATTTTTTGCTTATGGATAGTGTTAAACATTATTTTTTCTTGATAATGCGCTTTCTATTAAGTATAAAATCTTTACTAAATGCATCATAACAGTTCTACTTGTTTCTTTTTATGAATCTAGTAGTTTTTAATACGCCTTCTTTATTCTTTTTTTTCTATTTTTTATATCGAGCTCTGGTTAATTATAGTTAGTAATGATTAGCTCATTAACGAGATTTCGCTGTTCATTGATTGAGTATGTAACTCCAATATGAGTGATGAATAACTCTTTGTATAAGTCTCTAATAAAGGCAGTATTATTATTTGAGATCATAATCTTAACACCTTTATTGTTTAGTTCATAAACAAAATCTCGTAGTCTGATTTGCTCTTTGTCATCAAATGGGACTCTAGTGTAGAACCGTTCTCCTGATTGGTGATAAGGTGGATCAAGATAAACGAAGTCACCTTTTTTAGGTTCTATAAACGAAAAATCCATAGCGCAAATTGATACACCAGCCAGAAGGTTACTACATTTATTTATTCTAGAGCAAATATGAAGCTTAAGATATCGCTTATCAGAAAATGTTTGAGCGGATGTGCCGTCTCTGTTTAGCCTATAAATTCCCCTAAAGGAATATTTATTAAGATATATAAATTTTGCCGTGATATCATTAGGATCATTACTATAATAATTGTCTCTTATTTTATAGTAGTAATTTTCAGAATGATTTTTGTGATATAGATTTAGTAATCTATTGACCTCATTTGGATTCTTTTTTACAGCGTGATAACTAGTAATTAAGTCGAGATTAATATCAGACAAAAAACATTGTTTAAACAGATGCCTAACTTGAAAAAATAAAGCCCCACATCCAAGGAATGGTTCATAGTAATTATAGTATGGCCCTGAAGGAAGATGCTCTATTAATTTATTAACAATTCTCCTTTTACCTCCAACCCAGTGAAGAAAAGGCTTTAGTTCATTAGAAATTGCTATTGACACAAGAATTTTTGATTAATTAAATCTCTACTATGAATTATAGCAGAAAATAAGCCTTAAAGCCAGTAATAATAACTGCTGCAGAGCTTTTTTTATAAATCTTTTTTGAATGATATTTTTGTAGCTAGAGATACAATGTGATAATTTCGCATCTACTTTAAAAAAGATGAAAAATTTTTCATAATTATGATAAAAAGTCATGTACTGACAAAAATTGAAATGATGCTGTATACCTGATGTTATCTGAGATTTAAGATTTAGATAATATTTAGCTAGAGGTTATTTCATTAAAACTTCAAAATCTGCTATTAAAGGTACAAATGAATCTCTAGCTACACTTTAATTACTACTTCAAATAGCAAAAGTAATGCTATGGTTATTAATGGCCTAATTATTTTAGGCTATCTCAATTTATAACTCAAGATTAATAATAAATATATAATTGTTAAATATTATGAGGGTTTTAAAGGGTAAAGTATGCATATACAAGTCTTAAGTGTAGCAAAACACTTGTTCTATCGAATGTTTAACCTACGCAAACAAAATAAAGCAACACAAATTTTTTCAGTTTCACAGGAAAAGTGGTTTGCTTTTTTTAATGACTTGCACAGTCATACAGAACAAAAAAATTTAATACAACTTCTAATAACTCATCTTATAAAGATAAAATCTAGTTTAACAATAGATCAGCAAGAAAAGTGTTTAACTGGTTATTTAATGAATCCAAATTACAACTTAACAAAAAAGGAACAAAAATATATTCAAAAATTAATAAATAAAAATGATTTTATTTGGAATCAAAAAGGTCAAAACTTTCTTGATTTTTGTATGTATAAAATCATACGAATGCATTCCATAGCACTTGAAATACCAATCAAAAAATGTTCTAGCAATATGCTAATAAATAAAGGGATCAAGCCCTTTCAGGAATTTATTACACCAGAACATTTTAAGAATATAATTGATCTTGAACAAAAATTACTATACCGCACACTTAAGTATTATCATTGCATTAATTCGAAACAAAGAAAAGTAATTATCAAACAACTACTATTGGCTCAAGGACAACTTGAAATAAAAGAAGATCTTAATTCGATAGAGAAAAAAGATTTTGACTTAGTTAATACAGCACTTGATTTTTATATTTTGGATATTATGGGTCGTTTTAAAGACGTGTTTGAACCTGATGTTTAAGTTAAGAGCAAATAAGATAAGTCCAGAACTTTTTCAGTTAATATACTAAATTATCAAAGTCTTTTTATACAGAGATAAATTGCATATCTCATTTTGAATGAGATTTTGCTTTTTTCGGATGTAAATAACAATGCGATAATTTCGCATCAATGTGTAATATTATGAAAAAAAATTTCATAAATATGACAAAAAGTCATGTACTGACAAAAATCAAAATGATACTGTATACCTGATGTTATCTGAGATTCAGTATCCAGTAATATTAAGTCTAGAGATCAAATGCTAAAACAACCAAATTTATCCTTTGAATCTCTAGCATAACTATTTTAACACTTAAAACAGCAGGAGAATTCTATGCCTATAGAAGACGAAGGTCAAAATAAAATCAATAAATTAACTGAAAATTATTCACAGAGGAAATTAATAGCACAACAATAAAACAGATAGATACTGAAATGCAAAAACTATACTGCCAGCTAGAGGAGTCTGAGGAAGTAAGCATAAATTGCATAGAGTGGATACAATATTTTAGGCTAATAGTAAATAACTACGACAGAAAAAAAGTAAATATAATAGCTTCTCTGAATGGAATAATTTTTTTATTTAGACAATAGACTTCTTTCGAAACTATACAATGATGTAAAATGGTGTTATAAAAATCTGATTTGAAGTAATAATGAAATTAGATCAGATTAAAGAGTTAAAGGATGAAAAATTTCGTCGATTAACAGTAGTAAGGGAGGGAACATTCTCAAAGATGGTGGATATTTTGAGGAAAGCTGATGGTGTTAAGAAATCAAAAGGAGGGCGTAAAAATAAGCTCAATTTGGAGGAACAGTTATTGATGGCCTTAGAATACCTTAGAGAATACCGTACTTATTTTCATATAGGTCAGAACTATGGGATTAGTAAAAGTTCAGCATATAAAGCTGTAAAATGGGTAGAAGACACCTTAGTTAAACACCCAAACTTTGCTCTTCCAGGTCGTAAAGCTCTAATGAATAGCGATATGAATTATGAAGTAGTCTTGATTGATGCTACTGAGAGTCCAATAGAAAGACCCAAAAAAAAACAAAAATTCTATTATTCAGGAAAGAAGAAAAGGCATACACTAAAGACTCAAATAGTGGTAGACAAGAAAACACACCAAGTAATATGTACAGATTTTTCTAACGGTAAAAAACATGACTTTAGATTATTTAAGGAATCCAAAATTCTTATCCATCCTAAGATTAAAGCGATTACTGATACAGGATATCAAGGTATACAAAAAATTCACAATAATTCTGCATTACCAAAGAAAAAAAGCAAGAAAAATCCTTTAACTAAAAATGATAAAAAGAATAATCGTAGGTTAGCAGGAAAAAGAGTTGTCAATGAAAACGTTATTGCTATGCTAAAACGGTTCAAAATTATTGCTGACAAATATCGAAATAGACGTAAAAGATTCGGTCTTAGATTTAATTTGATCTCTGGCATTTATAATTTTGATCTACCTTAACCAGTTTCGAAAGAGGTCTAATACATAGCATCAACAAATATAAGGATTGAAACATTTAATATAGAACCGCTAATAAATAATACTGTTATCAGAATGAGGAAAAATTTTGAGAATGAGAATATAAATCTAAATGTTCAAAATGACATAAAGCCGATTCTGATTGGAGACAGTTTCAGAATAAAAGCAGTAATAAGCCAGTTAATTGGTAGTGCAGTTATAAATAGTAGTAAGAATAGCAAGATTATTGTCAACGTTAATCAGAATTCAGAAATATTACAATTTTTTGATTTACATAAGCTGGTATCAGCACTGTATGATATACGTTATCTTTTTTACAAGAGAAGTTATAACTTACATTTGTCTTCTCGTTTTTAACAATAGTTCTTGCATTATACGCTGCCTTACGACAACTATCTCCTCCTTTGATTCTACTTAAAAATTCAATCCTTGCAAACTGTATTGCCATTTCAACTCCAATCCTCACCTGAGTTTCAGGTTAGCATGAGTTTTTTGATTTTGCCAGTACAAACTGCTTTTTTTAACACTCAATCGGCTAATTGGCACCCATTTTTTAGCAGTAAACTTTCAAGTTTACATATTGCGTATAAGCTTATTCTTTAATGAAGCTTCTAACCTGAATTCACGTTTTTTTGACTATAATTATTTGATGTTGGTTTGGCAGGTGCGGTTTTTTTCTTTACTGGAATTTTATTTTGATATATTCTTGCCTGATTTTTTTATCTTTCTGAATTACTAACATGGCAAATCTTATGCAGCAAAAAATTACTCTCCAACAAAAAAAGCTAAGCTAATCATGGATGAGGTTAACCTCAAAATCAAAGAACGTAAAATGCGTACTCGACGTCTTATCGAAATGGGTGGACTAGTCGCTAAGGCTAAGCTTGATCACTTACAGACAAACACTTTATTTGGTGCAATTGTTTCACTAAAAGAAACTTTAACACAACATCCAAATGTTCAGAATCATTGGACTACAATCGGTAAAAATATTTTTGATAAGGAACAGCAAAATAAAGCTGCTGTGATTTTAAAATTTTCCTCTGAACCAGATGAAAACACTAAGCGCTACATTCGCCTTCATGGCTTAAAATGGAATAGCTTTCGTCAAGAATGGTGCAGCAATGTTAAGGACATTGAGGCCTTAAAGAATGGCCTTCTTAATGTTCAGTATAAACTTGAGCTTGTGTATTAGTTTTTTAATACTTATACAACAAACACAGCTTGATAATTCAGCTAATGTAATTTATAAACCAGGAGTGTAATACAATTTTCTTAATAAGAGGATAGTATGCGCATCAGTGATACTAATGATTCTATTCAAATCTTACCTAACAGCAATAATTTAGCTGAGCTAACAAAATTAGTTTACAATTGTATATTTAACCATGGAGGTTATAATATTTTGTTCTTGCTTGGATGGAATAACAGCACATATCGATGCATTCAAGATAAAATTGTGCAGCTTCGTAATACTGAAACAGAAACAATTAGGGTTATACGTAGTACTCAAGATGATCTTCCTATATCCTTAGAATACTTTTGTGAAGACCAAAGCAAACAAAATGTATTATATACACAAGTAAGTTTTACTTTTAATACACTAAGATTAATAGTAGAGAAGTATTATTATGTATCTCTACGGTTCAAACCTTACAAATCTAGCCTAGCTATTGTATACAATAGTCACAGTGAAAATTTACAGAAACAATTAGATGATTTTTTTACTCAACAATGCATGAATCACAATGAAAGTAGCAAATGCATCCATCACAGTGAAAGTAGCATTAGTGTTTTAGATATTGATCAATTTAGAGATTTTGTAGGTGATATATTATTAATTGATGATCCAGAACGATAGTATATGTATTTCAAGCAGCAATGCTCCATTTTGCAAATATATAATGCTATGTATGCTAGTTAGAAAAAGTTTGCATTCTAACTAGCATAAAGCTCACAGTATTTATTTAGCTCTATGGCAATCTCTGGTAGTTTAAGGTATTGAGCAAGAGGTATAAATTCTTGCTGAGTTTCAATGACGATTTTTTGTCTTTTTTCATAAGGTTTTATTGATACAGTCTGAATATTATGGAATCGATCGAAAAGCTTAATTAATAATAGTTCTATTTTATTTTGCCTATAAAATGTTTGAATCATTTCTCCAGAACTGATTTTTTGATTATCCTTAATTCTGGTGAGGTCTGAAACCTGTTCTGCAATATTATTACCAAATTCTTGACTTATTATTTCTTTGGTTAGTGTTGTGTCTTCGAGTGTATCATGTAGTATTGCTGTAATAATTGTATCAGTTTCAAAGCTGTAGTCTGATACCATATAAGCTACTTCTAATTGATGTGTGTAGTATAGTTCTCCAGTATCTCGCTTTTGCTGACCATGATATTTTTGGGCATAAAATATAGCTTTTTCAACTTTATCAAGATCAATTTCAGTATTAAATCTTACATTAGACCTCTTTCGAAACTGGTTAACATAGTTCAAAATTATAAATGCCAGAGGTCAAATTAAATCTAAGACCGAATCTTTTACATCTATTTCGATATTTATCGGCAATAATTTTGAACCGTTTTAGCATACCAATAACGTTTTCATTCACAACTCTTTCTCCTGCTAATCTACGGTTATTCTTTTTATCATTTTTAGTTAAAGGGTTTTTCTTGCTTTTTTCCTTGGTAATTCAGAATTATTGTGAATTTTTTGTATATCTTGATATCCTGTATCAGTAATCGCTTTAACCTTAGGATGAATAAGAATTTTGGATTCCTTCTTTTAATGTTTTGACTTCACTTAGTATTTCTTCTATCCATTTTGCTCTCAAGTCTACAGCTTGTTCTATTCTAGAAATCGCTTCTCTTGACTCATGATTTTCCGTAAAAGTTATAGATTCTTTCGTTTTACCACTTTCAGATAAAAAATACGAAACAAGCATTATTGTGATGCTTATAAAAATTAAGGCAATTACTAGCTTTCAGCGAATAATACTCGTTAGTTCTGATAATTTGCTATTAGACCTAACATCAGATTCAGCCTTTGGTTTATTATTTAGCTCTAAATCTTCTTTAACACTGATTTTCATATGTTCTTAGAATACTACTTATATCGGCATAGATTTAATTTAAGTATGATAATTAGTTGACTAATTTTGAATATAGTATCATAATTATTATGTTGATAGCTGTATGGCTACACAAAATTTATAGATTTGTGAGGAAAGTCCGAGCTCCATAAAAGCATAGTGCTGGGTAACGCCCAGCAGAAGTAATTCTAGGGAAAGTACCACAGAGAATATACCGCCAAATAAATTAATTTGGTAAGGGTGAAAAGGTGAGGTAAGAGCTTACCGGTAGTTTAGTAATAAATTACGCATGGTAAACCCCACTAGGAGCAAGACCAAATAGAAGCAACATAACTAATAAGTTAGAAGGCGTTTTTATCTAGTTGCTTGGGTAGGTCGCTTGAGGTAAATAGTAATATTTACCCCAGATAAATAGCCGTAATTAATATATTAATTAATATATTTTACAGAACTCGGCTTATAGGCTATCAATACAATTTAGATTATGTAAAATGCATGAGAAAAGTATATTATTATCCTTTATGTCCTTTTTCAAGACAACTGCGAATTATATTAAAGGAAGTAGATTCAGTATTTACTTTGATAAAGGAAGAATTTTGGTTAAAGAAAAAGGAATTTATTACTCTTAACCCAAATGGCAAATTGCCTGTGTTAATTGAAACATCAGGATTAGTAGTATATGATATTTTTACTATTATTGAATATCTAAGGGAAATTGAACCAAACTTTCATTTTATATGCAATGAGCCAGAAAAAAATGTCGCAATTAGAAAGCTGTTTACTTGGTTTAATGATAAATTTTATCATGAAGTCACAAAAATAATATTAGATGAAAAATTAATTAAATTTTTAAAAAATTACGGTTCACCAAGATCTGATTTGCTAAAAATAGCAAAAACAAGTCAAAAAGTTCATTTTAATTTTATTGCCAATCTTTTACAATCAAATTCATATTTAGCCGGAGATCAAGTAACTATTGCAGATATTGCTGCAGCTAGTCATATCTCAGTAATTGATTATTTTAACGAAGTTATTTGGGATTATTATCCCAGCGTGAAAAACTGGTATGTATTGATAAAGTCTAGGCCTAGTTTTAAGCCTTTATTACAAGATTATACTCCTGGTTTTTTCCCGCCTAAATATTATGCTGAACTAGATTTTTAAGTTAAATAAATAGTATTAGAACATACATCACATCACACATATCTAATATTGTGCCAAATTAATGTAATTTGCAAAAGATATATAGCTTAATTTGCTAAGGTAGTTATACTTTATAAAATGTAAAAGACAACATCAAGAATGGCGTTAAATAAGTCAACTACTTTACGTATTTCATTTCTAAGTTTAAGCAAGTAACGACAAATTACATTAAAATCTAAAGAATTGGAAAATATAGCTAAACCATTACAAAACAGTTATGTTATATACTTTTCAAAAACGGTATTTAAGTTACAGTGATGTTTCGTTTTATAATAATTGTTTTATAGTAGTTTAGCTATATAATAATTTACAGCCTACAGATTCTATTAGATACTTAACCGTAACTGCTTTATGAAAACTTATATTATCTAATATTAATGTTTGTAACGCCAGTTTAGGATAAGAAAAAGCAGAGAAGGCATAATGTAAAAGGTATACAAGAGATAATGTGCAATTATAATTATGTGATATATTAAATATAGTTTTAATTAATAGCCATTTATTTATTGCTCGAATGTTTGCAAATGCAAATTTAGAATAAGAAACAGTTAGAAAGAGATATATATACAAGTGTTACAATGGTCAATGTTCAGGTTATTAAGTATAGTATTATGAACTAATACTTGTAGAAATATGAGCAATAAATTAACTGTTATTAATTGAAATTATATTTAAATATATCGCATAATTTAATTGTACATTATCTCTCATAGGCCTTTTACATTATGCCTTCCCTGCTTTTTCTTATCCTAAACTGGCGTTTGTAGAGTAGTTAACTCTTGGGTCAATATAGCTTATACATAAGCATCAAAAATATTTTTATTGCAATTGCTTTTAAATAAAAAAAGAAGCAATAACTGTCAATTAGAAAGGCCAGCTATCATACTTACTCTATGAATATTCTACTACTTTTTGTAAAATGATAGGATATTATGACACTTTAGTTTAGAAATTTGTTCGTACATTGAAACTAATTTTTTCTAATAAAGAGTTAACAAAGCCAATTTCACTTTCTTTAACAAAATCACTAGCTATATTTGTAAACTCATTGATCACGACTTTATATGGAGTACTAGTAAAAAATTTTAATTCACAAGTAGCAACACGTAAAATTGATAGTAAAATTAAATGTAAGTCTTTAATTTGCCAATTGTCAGCAAGATAAGAGGAAATTATCATATCAATGGTTTCTAAGTTATCTATAGTTTCATTCACTAACTTTGTTAGATAATTTGTCCTTAGCTTAAAGCAAGGTATAGCAGAATCTAATTCAAGATCTTCTAAAGAACTTTTATCTTTATAATATGTAATAATAAAATCTATTATAGAATCTATTGTAGGCTCTGAGTCTAAAATTTGGTAACTATAAACTCCTTGAATGCTCGCAATTCTAGTTATAGTCTTAGTATTAATCTTAATCATATAATAGAACAACCAATTTGATATTAAGAGCAGTTATTTTGCAAATAGCTAAGTAGTTCATTATGTATTATTACACATTCATTACTAGTATCTAAGTCTTTGATTCTATAACTTTGTTCTCGCATTTCGATTGCTCCAATAAATATTACCTTACTTGCCTTAATGTGATTAGCTCGATTTAATCTTTTTGAAATGCTGTCCTGCAAATCAATTACAGTTGTAATATTATTATTTCTTAATTTTTGCAGCAATATAATACCGTGTTGGTGATATTCTTCATCTACTGGTATAATAACTATAGGTCTTACATCCACTGGGGTATAATTAGTTAAAAGTGCTAATCTTTCTATTCCAGCAGCAAAACCAATAGCAGGTAACATTTTTTTGCCACTTGCTAATTTACCTCCCATTTGTTCGAATAGTCCATCATATCTCCCTCCTCCCAAAACAGTAGATTGAGCTCCAATTTGAGTTGATACATACTCAAAAACTGTATGACAGTAATAATCTAACCCACGTACTAAATTAGCATTTATAGTATATTTAATACCACAAAATTCTAAATATTCTAGCACTTTATCAAAGTAACCTCTAGCTTCAATAGTGTAATAATCATGTATACTAGGTGCTGATGCAGATATTTTTTTATCATGCAAATTTTTAGAATCTAAAATTCGCAGTGGATTTTCAATAAGACGACTTTGACTATCTTGTGATAATTCAGTTCTGTATTTACTAAAATACTCAACCAAAGCCTGTTGATATTTTGCTCTTGATTCCATGCAGCCAAGTGAATTTATTTCTAAGTTTACTTTATCAACTAAATTTAATTTTTTTAATATATCATAAGCTAGCAGAACTATTTCTGCATCACTAAATGGAGAGCCATCACCAATACACTCCAAATTGATTTGATGAAATTGACGCTGTCTACCAGCTTGAGGATTATCATACCTAAATGCTGGTCCTGATGAAAAATATTTTAATGGTAGTTTTTTATTTTGTAGATTATTATAGATAACTGCACGCATAATACTCGCAGTAAATTCTGGCCTTAAACTAACACTACGATTTCCTTTATCAAGAAAAACGTACATCTCTTTACTAAGAACATCTGAGTCTTTACCTAAAGTACGGTTAAATATTTCTGTGTATTCTATGATTGGAGTAGATATAGGTTGAAATCCATATAACTTACTTAAATTCCTAGAAACGCTAATAATGTAGTCATGTTTTCCAAATTCTTCAGGTAGTAAATCTTTGCTACCTTTAACTGGCTGTAATTTGATTGACATTTTTAATGCCTGCTAGAAGAGATTTTAAAATAATTACTGCCAAAAAGTTCAGAGAATACTTTGCCAATCATTCTTTCAACATTTATAGCTGATTGTGTAAAATGTATTTCCCCTTTGTCTGCAATATAATTTTCCTCTACTCCAGGAATAATAGTAATATACTTCTCGCCTAGTAGTCCGCGGTTCATAATTATTGCCTGGGAATCATTAGGAAGATTTATATCGGCAGATAGTTTTAACTCTGCAGCTACATCAAAAGATGATGGCACTAGAGTTAATTTTTCAACTGTACCAATCTTAATACCAGATACGAATACACTACTCCCCTTGTTTAATCCTTCAACATTCTGAAAAGTAGCAAAAACAGTTTTAAAATTATTATCTTTTATATAATAATCATTATATGTTTTATAACCAAAATATATGCATAGTGTAACAAATAGCATCACACAAAAGCCTACAAATGTTTCTAAATAACTATACTGCATGTTCTTATTTTTTTGGTTGCCAAGATTTATAATCAGAAGATACTTCTTGTCTTAACAAGCTATCCACATTTCTTATTAATGGAGAATATGAAAATTCCGTACCAGTCATATTTGGTATTCTGTTAATTTGCCAATCATACTTTTTAAAATTTGCTAGAGATGGAACATGATCAGTCATATAATGCAACCATTGATACCACTCGCATGGTATTGATGAAGGATCTTCTACACCATTAAAAATTATTATTCTATTTTTGTTCTTTAAATAATTACTTTTCATTAAAGAGATATAATAATTATTACCATATTGGTCAACACCAACGAACTTACTTGTATATCTAATCAAGAAATTTCTTAGTATTTTCATTATTTTTTGCTATTTTCATTGCTTCAATTTTTCCATTAGTTGCTAATTTATCAGCAATTTCATTACCTATATTACCAGAGTGTCCTCTCACCCAATGCCAACTAACTTGATGTTTTTGAATCAAAGTATATAATAACTGCCATAAATCAACATTACAAACCAATTGCTTGTTGCTTGTTTCCCAATTATTTTTTATCCACTTTTTTATCCACTTAGTAATACCCATTTGAACATACTGACTGTCAGTATATAATTCTACTTTATAACTATGCTTAAGAAGCCGCAACGCCTCTATTGTTGCTGTTAACTCCATTCGGTTATTTGTAGTATTTATGTTAGATCCATAAACTTTTTTTTCATGATTCTTATAACTTAAATATACTCCCCAACCTCCTGGCCCTGGATTATGGCTACATGCGCCATCTGTATATATCTTAACTGGAATGTTGTTAGTGATAGAGCAAGCATAGTTAGTCACTAGATCTTCTTCCTAAAGCTGTCAAGACTAACAACTTTATTTCCTACTATGTCTTTCATATTTTTCAACTTTTCATTTGTAGCTACTAACTGATCGCAATATTGATTTTTATTTTCTTTGCTACTATCCTCAACAATACTATCGACATTTTTATAAAGCTGCTGTTTATACTTATTTACATAATAAAACAGCTTGATTCGTAGCTGCGCTTCTGGATCAATAAACATAATTATTGATTTCCACGGAACAACAATTTTTTCAATTTTACCACTAAAACTTAAACAAACTGAAAAAAAGTCACTCTCAATTACTAAATCTGAAAACTGATGTTGTAACACAATAGTCATTTGTTCTACATACTTAACTCTTAAGTGCTCAGATATTTTCACACCTGGGAATATTGTACAAAATGATATATAAAAATAATTATCTTCTAAATTGCAGGCAGTAGAAGCAAACTTAAGAGCTTGTTTAACAACATTTAACATGGATTGATCAATAAGTTCTTCGTAATTGATTTTTTTCATTGTTATTTACCAAGACTCTAAGTTTAATATCTTATTTAAATTTACTTATCAGACTTATGAATTATATTATTATAGAGTAACGCTCATCAAATGTCTATAACTTCACGAATTACACAATTTTACTGTTTTTATTTAAGAGGACAAACAATAGCTTTGTTTTTTTCCCTGGCTTCATTAACTCCTTGTTGTAATTTATCAACTAAGCCTGTATATACCCTATTACCAATGACTGTGAGTGGTACTCCATTTAAATTACACTTAGAAGCTATATTATTAATCATAGACAATATATTCTGTATATTAGGACTATTAGTTAAATCATTAACTTTATCAACATCTATTTCAGCTTCAACTAAGATATTTTCAATATCCTGTAAAGTAACTTTAGTTAAACTCATTATTTTATTATGGAATATATGAAATTTACTTGGAGCTTTTTCGTAGACTGCTAAAGCAATTTTAGCAGCATGTTCTGATAGCCCTTCTAAAATTGCTAAAGGCACCCATATAATTTTTATATCTTCATTTTCAATAATTAACTTATTAACTATGTTATTTAATAGTTTGCAATATTTACAATTATAATCATAAAAAATAGTTATAATTACATTACCATGTATATTGCCAACCATAGGCAAGTTATGAGTATCATGCAAAATTTTTAGTTGTTCATTAATAGCACCAGCAAAATACTCTTGTTCTTGCTGCTGTTGCTTTTGTTGCATAATTTCGATAGACTCTAAAATTACCTCAGGATGACTAAGAATATATTGTCTTATCTGATCATTAATTTTTTCAGGAGTCAGCTCATTAGCTTGATATGGAACTAGCTCTATTGTAGTTGATGCATCTTTTAATAACTTAGCGCAAACTATACTAATACTATTACACAGAATCATTATTAATAATATTATTATAGCAACTGTTTTTTTATATAAGGATAATATCACCATAATTATTATAAATTTAGTATTTCTATTAAAAAAGTTACTTTATCATCTACCTTAAGTGGCCAGTTTCTAATAAATTAAATATATACTATAATTTGCACATACGCTTTAATACTTGGTAGCAATTAATAATATTCTTTATTTTGAAATGCAATACTTCTCAAACTTATTAGTTTTATCCTTGTACAAATCAGCTTGAGGTAGTGGAGCTTTTTTATGTAAAATCTGTGGCCATTTCTTAGAAAATTCCTGGCCAAGCTCTATCCATTTAATTAATTCTTCAGCTTCTGGTTTAATAGCTCCTACTGGACATTCTGCTTCACAAACACCACAATCAATGCATTTCTCAGGATCAATAACAACCATCATTTCTCCTTCATGAAAGCAGTCTACAGGACAGACTTCTACACAATCAGTATACTTGCATTTTACACAAGAATCTGTAACAACGTAAGTCATAACTATTACCTAAAGCTCATAGAATTAAATAACTTTAATCGAATAAATAGTATATTTACTCTACAAATAATTACAATAATAAAATAAATTACAAATGCTAAGAACATTACTATCAGAGGTTTTAACATTGAAATATGAATAGCAGGTCCTCCAATTTTTAGAACGCTAGATTGTTGATGTAGCGTACTCCAAATGTTAACTGAAAATTTAACGATAGGTATATTAATAACTCCAATTAAAGAAGTCACTGCAGCTGGTTTTTCACAGCGTAATATATTATCTCCAGCATTTACTACTATAATATAACTTAGATATAATAATAACAATACTAGTGTTGATGTTAATCTAGCATCCCATACCCACCAAGTCCCCCAAGTCATTTTTCCCCAAATTGATCCAGTAATCAACGTAATTGCTGTAAAACAACAACCTATAGGAGCTGCTGATATAGCAATTATATATAACATTCTAATCTTCCAAACTATTGATCCAAAGCTGCATATAGCCATTATAACATATATCATTACTGCTAACCATGCTGATGGAACATGTATATACATTATTCTTACTAACTCTCCCTGCTGATAATCAATTGGAGAATTAAAAAGAGATAAATAAATACCATAGCTAAAAATAGCTACAAATATAACTATCAAATAAGGCAATATTTGTCGTGATAACTGTAAAAAAACTTTAGGATTAAGTAACTTAAGCATTATTGATCACTATAGTAGATAATATATGGTAATTTATATGACGATCACGTCTATAGCTTGGATACAATTTTGGTAACGAGTAAGTATTATCTTGATAAACTTTAACTATCTCAACATTTTCTTCTAATAGTTTAGCTTGTACAAGGCCTACCAAATCAAATAAAAATTTACCATCAAAGTCTAATGGTTTAAAAAAAGATTGATAATCGCTATTTTCTTGTATAAAAGCACTATACAAATTTTGATCAACTTCATAAGAAGCTTGTTGAATAGCTGGCCCTACTATAGCTTTTATATTAACCATATTATTTAAATTTCGCATTAAGTAAATAACATTCTTTAGAATATTAGCTTTAGTACCTCTCCAACCACAATGAGCTGCTCCAATTGTTGTTCCATCTCTATCAAACAATAGAACCGGCACGCAATCAGCTGTTTGAATGCCTAGTATTAACTGTGAGAGATTAGTAACCACACCATCAGCAATAGGATCATGCACACAGTTAATCTCTTTAGCGCAATATACGCTATTGCCATGTTTTTGATTTAAGATCATCAGACCTTTGGCTGAAAAATAATTGATAACTAACTGCCTATTATTTGCTACTTGCTTAGAATTAATAGTTTTATTATCCTGATGTGAAAGTGAGTATACTCCGCTAGATTGTATAAAACTTTTATCAAAAAATTTATATGATATATTGTCAGGTATTAAGTTTTGCATGCAGAATAACGATTTTCCATTAAGCCTATCAAATAATTTAAAAAAAGTAAACGCATTAGAGCAATTGCAAAAAAAATTAGCACAAAATTTTAATTATAAGATTAGAGTTGGCGTAGAAATAGAATTTTACTTAGAACCAAATGATGTTAAACAAAAATTATACTCATATCTCAAAACCTATAATTTAAAGAAAGAAAGAGGATACTGTCAATATGAAATTGAAATTTCACCTACTGAAAACCTAACATACTTAGCTCAATTAATTAATAATACTATTACCAAAATTCAGTTAATGGCTAGATCATATAATGGAGTATCAAAGTTTGATGCTAAACCATATCTATCTGATTATGGTAATGCATTACATTTTCACATCGAATTGTTAGATTGCAACAATTTAAACGTCTTTGAACAAGATTCTAATATTCTAACCTCAACAATTAATAGTATTTGTCATTATATGAAGGAAACTTTTTTAGTATTTGTCCATCGTGAAGAAGATTTTTTAAGACTAAATAAAAATTTCATGGCTCCAACTCATATTGCTTATGGTTGCAATAATCGCACAGTCGCAATTAGGATTCCAAATAGCTTACCTTTAAGAATAGAGCATCGTTTAGCATCGCCGTTAATTTGCCAATATTTAGCATTATACACTATATTAAAGTCAATATATCTTGGAATAAAAGCACCTGATAAAATTAATAGCTATACAAAAATCTATGGCAATGCTTATGATAGTCAATACAACTTAGAACTACTACCAAATAACATTATTACTGCCACTAACTGTTTTAATATAAAATTCTTTGAAATGAATGAAATATAGATAAGTATCACGTGCTTAGAACATGAGCATGATATATGCAAAATTTTAATTCCTAAATTAGACTTCTTTCGAAACTAGACAATGATGTAGAATGGTGTTATAAATATGTGATTTGAAGTAATAATGAAATTCGATCAGATTAAAGAGTTAAAGGATGAAAAATTTCGTCGATTAACAGGAGTAAGGAAGGGAACATTTGCAAAGATGGTGGATATTTTGAGGAAAGCTGATGGTCTTAAGAAATCAAAAAGTAGGCGTAAAAATAAGCTCAATTTGGAGGAACAGTTGCTGATGGTCTTAGAATACCTTAGAGAATACTGTACTTATTTCCATATAGGTCAGAAACTATGGGATTAGTGAAAGTTCAGCATATAAAGCTGTTAAATGGGTAGAAGGCACCTTAGTTAAACACCCAAACTTTGCTCTTCCAAGTCGTAAAACTCTAATGAAGAGTGATATGAATTATAAAGTAGTCTTGATTGATGCTACTAAGAGTCCTATAGAAAGACATAAAAAAAACAAAAATTCTATTAGACCTCTTTCAAAACTGGTTAAGGTAGTTCAAAATTATAAATGCCAGAGATCAAATTAAATCTAAGACCGAATCTTTTACGTCTATTTCGATATTTGTCAGCAATAATTTTGAACCGTTTTAGCATAGCAATAACGTTTTCATTGACAACTCTTTTTCCTGCTAACCTACGATTATTCTTTTTATCATTTTTAGTTAAAGGATTTTTTTTGCTTTTTTTCTTTGGTAATGCAGAATTATTGTGAATTTTTTGTATACCTTGATATCCTGTATCAGTAATCGCTTTAATCTTAGGGTGGATAAGAATTTTGGATTCCTTAAATAATCTAAAGTCATGTTTTTTACCGTTAGAAAAATCTGTACATATTACTTGGCGTGTTTTCTTGTCTACCACTATTTGAGTCTTTAGTGTATGCCTTTTCTTCTTTCCTGAATAATAGAATTTTTGTTTTTTTTGGGTCTTTCTATTGGACTCTCAGTAGCATCAATCAAGACTACTTCATAATTCATATCGCTATTCATTAGAGCTTTACGACCTGGAAGAGCAAAGTTTGGGTGTTTAACTAAGGTGTCTTCTACCCATTTTACAGCTT
The DNA here is from genome assembly GCF_000063545.1 of Orientia tsutsugamushi str. Boryong. Classification (NCBI taxonomy): domain Bacteria; kingdom Pseudomonadati; phylum Pseudomonadota; class Alphaproteobacteria; order Rickettsiales; family Rickettsiaceae; genus Orientia; species Orientia tsutsugamushi. The sequence goes on along the minus strand of NC_009488.1, from coordinate 1,538,796 downwards.
TATATGCTGAACTTTCACTAATCCCATAGTTCTGACCTATATGAAAATAAGTACGGTATTCTCTAAGGTATTCTAAGGCCATCAATAACTGTTCCTCCAAATTGAGCTTATTTTTACGCCCTCCTTTTGATTTCTTAACACCATCAGCTTTCCTCAAAATATCCACCATCTTTGAGAATGTTCCCTTCCTTACTCCTGTTAATCGACGAAATTTTTCATCCTTTAACTCTTTAATCTGATCTAATTTCATTGTTACTTCAAATCAGATTTTTATAACACCATTTTACATCATTGTATAGTTTCGAAAGAAGTCTATTATTCATGAAAGAAGAAAAGGCATACACTAAAAACTCAAATAGTGGTAGACAAGAAAACCAACCAAGTAATATGTACAGATTTTTCTAACGGTAAAAAACATGACTTTAGATTATTTAAGGAATCCAAAATCCTTATCCATCCTAAGATTAAAGCTATTACTGATATAGGATATCAAGGTATACAAAAAATTCACAATAATTCTGAATTACCAAAGAAAAAAAGCAAGAAAAATCCTTTAACTAAAAATGATAAAAAGAATAATCTTAGGTTAGCACGAGAAAAAGTTGTGAATGAAACCGTTATCGGTATGCTAAAACAGTTCAAAATTATTGCTGACAAATATCGAAATAGACGTAAAAGATTCGGTCTTAGATTTAATTTGATCTCTGGCATTTATAATTTTGAACTACCTTAACTAGTTTCGAAAGATGTCTATTAAATAATTAAGTATCAAAGAGCTTTTAAGATGATATAGCTAAACCAGTATAAAACAGTTATGTTATATATTTTACAAAGCATATCTAAAGTTATAGTGATATTTCATTCTCTTGATTTGGCTTAAAACTACTTTTTCTCAAAAGATTTAAATCATGAGAATATAAACGTCAATTTAGGATAAGGAGTCAGAAGAAGAAGAGATAAATGGGGATTAAGTTTAGAGATAGAATAACTAGCAAGAGAAGCAATTATATGAACAAAGAAATTAAGAGGAGAAGGGTGTCGAGTATGCTCTAAATGCATATGTTTTTTTAGTACATTAAAAACAGACTCAATTAAGGAACGTTTATTTAATAACTGCTTATCTTGTATGACCAATAAATATGTTTTCATATCTTTACGAAGATTAGTAAATAAACGTAGACCATTGGTCAGCAGTTGATGAAATAACTCTTTAGATATGTAAGCTTTATCACCAAACAATTTACCAGATAAGACTTTAGAAATAACTGAAGCTATAGATAGGTCGCTTTTATTGCTTTTAGTAATTTTAACTGACATTATTTCGCCTTTATTATTGATTTAAAGATGTTAGAAGAACAATATAAGGAACTCGATAGCAATAAAGCTATTGGAATAGATGGTATAACTAAAGAGGATTATGGTAAGAAGTTGAAAGCAAATCTGCTTTCGCTTCTTACTAGAATTCGCAAAGGGCAATATCAGGCTAAACCTGCACGAATAACGGAAATTCCAAAAGAAGATGGAGGCAAAAGACCTTTGATAATATCATGTTTTTAAGATAAGATAATCGAGTCTACAGTAAGCAAGATACTAAACTCTGTGTTTGAGCCAATATTCTTAAAGTATTCCTATGGATTTCGACCTAAATTAAATGCACACGATGCTTTAAGGAAGTTAAATAGACTTACGTATAACTTCAATAAAGGGGCTATAGTAGAGATTGATATAACAAAGTGTTTCAATACAATCAAGCATTGTGAGTTGATGGAATTTCTAAGAAAGAGAATATCTGACAAGAAATTTCTAAGACTAGTTATGAAACTGATTGAAACACCAATCATAGAAAATGGTACTATAGTTACTAACAAAGAAGGTTGTCGTCAAGGATCAATAGTTTCACCAATCCTGGCAAATGTCTTTCTGCATTATGTTATAGATAGCTGGTTTGCAAAAATCAGCAAAGAAAACTTAATGGGACAAACAGGAATGGTGAGGTACTGCGACGATATGGTATTTGTCTTTGAAAAGGAAACAGATGCGAAAAGGTTTTATGATGTTTTGCCTAAAAGGTTAAATAAGTATGGGCTAAATATCAATGAAGCTAAATCACAAATGATTAAATCTGGTAGAGACCATGCTGCAAATTTAGCCAAACAAGACAAGAAGATCGCAAGTTATAATTTTCTTGGATTTACTTGCTATTGGGGCAAATCAAGATTTGGCACAACATGGAGACTAAAATATACCTCAAGGAGAGATCGTTTTACTGAGAAACTGAAAGGACTGAGAAAATATTTGCGTAGTCAGTCAGCTAAACAAGCAAGATAAAACACAAACATTATCACAAGTCATTAGAGTTATTAGGTGAATGGATCAACTATCATGGTATATCGGATAACAAAAGACGAGTAAGTTCATTTATCAACCAAAGTAAACGGGCAATATATAACTGGTTTAATAGAATGGGAGGAAAACGTAAGATGAATTGGAAAAGACTAACCGAGATACTTAAAAAAGTAAATTTTCCTAAAATTGGAAAGATTGTCTCAATGTTCTAGAAAACAAATAAGGCATAATGCTTATCTTATTTTTGAGAGCCGGATGCGGTAATTCTGCAAAGTCCGGTTCTGAGGAGGGGCCTAATTGAGCGATTGGTTAGGTCTACTCATATAGATTTAATTTGATCTCTGGCATTTATAATTTTGATCTACCTTAACCAGTTTCGAACGAGGTCTATTATCATAATGATTTTAAAATTTTATCTACATTTGCAGCATTATCAAATCCATAATCATAGAAAATTCTTAATTCTGGCGAGTATTTTAAATTGATTTTTTGCGTAATCATTCTCCTAATTATAGGAAGAGAATCATTAATAGCATGCATAAGTTTATCTTGAGATAGTTTTGAATTGCTAAATGGTAAAATGTAGCAGTGATACATTCCTTGACCGGCTTGTGCTAGCACTTTTGTGACAGTTATCTTGCACTCAAATAAATCTGTATGCAGTTTATTTGAGTGTAGAACATCAATTAAAGCTAGTCTTATCATATTAGCAGTTCTTAAAGTCTTATATGATTTTGCTTGATATATTTTCTTCATAACAATTCACTATTAGCATTAGTCAATAAGTTAAAGTTTAGCTTTTTCTTCTGTTACTATAAATGCTTCAATTATATCTCCCACATTGATATCATAATAATTAGCTAACTCTATTCCGCACTCAAACCCCTCTTTTACTTCTTTAGTGTGTTCTTTAAAACGTTTTAAGGTTTGCAATGGCCCACTAAAAATCACTTCGTTATTTCTAAGCAATTTAACTTTGCTATTACGCTGAATGTACCCTTTAGTAACATAACACCCAGCTATCTTACCAACTTTAGTAATATTAAATACAGCTCTTACTTCTGCTCTACCAGTATATTCTTCATGAATAATAGGTGATAACATCCCAGATACAGCGCTTTTAACATAGTCAATTAAGTCATATATTATAGAATAGTATTTAATATTGGTTTTATTTCTTTCTGCTTTAATGCTAGCTGTAGAATCAATTTTAACATTAAACCCTAAAATAGTTGCATTAGAAGCATTAGCTAATATTATATCAGATTCATTAATAACTCCAACTGCTGCATGCAGAATCTTTATTTTAACTTCATCATTAACAATTTTATTTATACTAGCTACAATAGCTTCAAGAGAGCCATGAACATCAGTTTTTAAAATTAAAGATAGCTCCTTAAATTGGTTCGCAGATGCTTGTTTAAGAAGTTCTTCTAAAGAAATATTATGAACCTTAAGATCTTGTTCTTCTTTAGCTTTTCTGATACGATAATCAACTATACTACGGGCTTGCTTTTCATTTTGAACTACTGCAACTGCATCTCCAGCATTGGGTATTTGGCTTAATCCAAGTATTTTAACTGGATCTGATGGATAAGCATAATTTACTTGCTGGTTTTTATCATTGATCATTCTTTTTACTTTACCAAAACCATTGCCAGCTATTAAGATATCTCCAATTTTTAAAGTTCCGCGCTGAACTAGTATAGTAGCTATTACACCGCTTTTATGATCAACTTGAGATTCAATAACTGTGCCTGATGCTAAGGCATTTGGATTAGCTTTAAGCTCGAGCATATCGGCAAGCAACAAAATTGCTTCTTCAAGTTTGTCAAGATTGATTTTTTTTAATGCAGATATTGGAACTACAAGTGTTTCTCCTCCTAAATCTTCTGGTACTATATTGTGAGCTAGCAGAGCGTTTTTAACTTTATCAGGATTAGCATCTGGAGCATCAATTTTATTAATTGCTACTAATATAGGTACTTTAGCAGCTTTGGCATGATTAATTGCTTCTATTGTTTGAGGCTTGATACCATCATTAGCAGCAATAACTAATACTACAATGTCAGTAACCTTAGCTCCTCTAGTTCGTATTTCGCTGAAAGCTTCATGTCCAGGAGTATCAATGAACGTTATTGATTTATTGTTAGGTAGATTGACCTTATATGCTCCAATATGTTGAGTTATACCTCCAGCTTCTGTGCTTATTACATCAGTTGACCTTAACGCGTCCAATAAACAAGTTTTACCATGATCTACATGCCCCATTACTGTTATAATAGGCGCTCTAGGTAATAATGAATCTTGCGTATCTTTATCTGAGTGCAAAATATTTTCTACATCAGAATCCTGCGTTCTTTTTACAGAATGGCCTAAACTAATAGCAATTAGTTCTGCTGTATCAACATCTATACTTTGATTTATATTAGCTTTAATTCCAAGTTTTAAAAGGGCTTGCATTACATCTGAAAGTTTTTCTGACATACGTAATGCAAGCTCATTAACCGTAATGGTATCTGGTATAATAACTTCGCGATATATTTTTTTTGTAAGAGCATTATTCTGTAACTTACGCTTTTCTTTGTCTCTAGCTCGTTTAATAGCTGCAAAACTTCTAGTCTTAGATTTAGAATCACTATCCAACATTTGATAAATATCTGACTTCTTAGGTTTAGCACTATTATTTTTTTTAGTCCAAATAGCACTAGATTTAGTTGATGTTGCTTCTGTTTCAAACTCAACATTATTCTCGATAGATGACTTATTTTGTGGTTTAGATATAATAGAATTCAAAGATATACTGCTGCTATTTTGCTGATTTTGTAAGATTTTTTGATTAGGTTCCAGCTGTGTTATAGCTTCAACAGGTGTAATGTTTGAAGAAAGATCATCATTTTGTTTTTTTTCTTGAGTTGTTTCTATGGTATTGCTGCTGCTTTGATGTGAATTATTTTTTATTGTTTGCTCTGATAAGTTGATATTAGTTGAATTTTCTGCTTCTGTTTGCTGCTCTGTTACTTCTACTGTAGAAGAAAAATTAGTAACGTTGCTTCTATATTCTTCGCTCTTAGCAAATGAAGCAGCCTTTTTTAAAAGACTGATTTTTTCATTAAATTCATCTATAGTTGAAATTTGTGTATTAATTTTATGCGGCAATGAAGAGCTACTGCTAAACTTTCTACCACCCTTAATTTCCACTGTAACGCTATTATTATGAGAAGTGAAGTAGCTAGTTTTAAATTTTTTAGAATCTACGTGCTTGCCAATAATCATTTTAGATGGCAACTTCAGTTTTTTTTCTTTTCCTTCTTCATTGTGCTTATCTGTCATAATTATTTACTGCTTGTAATATTGCTTTGTTATTATGTAAATTTAATGTACTTTTATTATTAAACAGGATTTTTTAACTTAAAGTACTGAGTACTTTGTACTAGTATTTTATTTGCTGCGTCTAATAAATCTAAATATTGCTTTAAATTAGCTTTTTTATTATACAGCAATATTTATTATAGTGAACCACTTATTATTAAATAAATTAACTAGCTACTTAAATTTATATATTTATTCAGGAATATATTACTGCACTGAATCAGTTAAATGTTTTTTATTAGTTAAAATAATATAATTAAACTCTTCTTCGCTCAGACAATTATTTGGCACTAAAGTGTTAAACTCGCTAAATGTAAGTTCTTCAAGATCTTCTAAATTCTTAATACCATTCTCTGCAAGAGTTATAAAAGATTCTAATGGAATCTCTAAAGTTTCTAATAACTCTTGCTCTACTCCTAGCTCCTCTAGTTTTGTAAGAATAAGTTTATTTTGATTATTAACATAATCTATTGCTTTTTGTTGCAATTCAAGAACTAACTCAGAATTAAGTCTATCAATACTAGTTAGAACATTAAGATCAGCATGAGCTATTTGCTCGATCGAAATGAGTCCCTCAGCTACTAATAATTGAGCTAACATTTCATCAATTCCTAAATTTTTTGTGAATAAATCCGTAGCAGAAGTGAATTCATCTGTTCTACGTGATGATTCTTGCTCTTCAGTAATAATATCAATATTCCAACCTAAAAGTTTAGATACAAGTCTAACATTTTGCCCGCGTCTGCCAATAGAAATGCTAAGCTGATTAGCAGATACTATCAACTCAATTAAATGTCTAGACTCATCAATGATGACTTTTGTTATTTGTACTGGCGACATAGCATTAATAGCAAAGCCTGCAATATCTTGGTTCCACTTTATAACATTAATTCTTTCTCCAGAAAGTTCATTAGAAATATTTTTAATTCTGTTGCCTCTCATCCCTATACATGATCCAACAGCATCAATGGATGAATCAGGTGAAAACACTGCAACTTTAGCTCTTGATCCTGGATCTCTTGCTACTGCTTTAATACTAATTGTACCTTCATAAATTTCTGGAACCTCCATTTCTAATAGCTTAACCAACATTTGATTATCTGTTCTAGACAAAAACATTAGAGGGCCTTTTAGCTCTTCATTTACTCTTTGTACATATGCTTTAATTCTATCGTTCTTTTTATAAGCTTCGCTTTTTATTAATTGATCTCTTGGAATAATAACTTCTACTCCACCAAACTCTCCTATTATATTACCTGCATCAATTCTGGAAACTATTACAGTAATTATTTCTCCAACTCTATCTTTAACTTCTAAATATTGCTTTCTTCTCTCTATTTCTGCAATCTTTTGAGCAATAAAGTATCTAGCAGTTTGAGCAGAAACTCTACCAAGATTTATAGGAGGAAGAGTTTCAAAAATTTGTTCTCCAACCTTAATATTAGCATTAAGTTGTAAAGCATCGTTTAACGAGATTTGAGAGCACATATCTTCTGTTTCTTCAACTACATCAAGCACTCTATACAACTTACATTCACCGCTTTTTTTATTAATTTCAACCTTAATATTATGCTCAGCGCCATATTTTTTTTTACTGATCAATTGAATCATTTCCTCTACAATTGATATTAAAGCATCTTGTGAAATATCCTTATCTCTAGCAATATAATTAACAACTCTTAACACTTCAGCATTGATAGGATTAACCATATTATATCTCCTGAGCTAATAATTTTTGGTGATTTGTCTAAACATTTCATCTGTAAAAACTATCTTTGCAACCTTTATATTATCATAATCTATAGCAATAGTACTATCATTTTGCAAATTTAGTGTGATTTCTTGTCCCTTAATATTAGAAATTACACCTATATATTTTTTGTTTTCATTAATAGCTGCAACTAGCTTTACTTGTATTGTATATCCTAAAAATTTTATAAAATCTTCTAAATCCATTAGACTTCGCTCAATACCAGCAGATTCAACTTCTAAAAAGTACTTACCTGGTATTATGTTTTCAACATCTAAAACTGCTGAAATAGCTTTACTAAACACTTGACAATCTAAAACGTTAACTTTTTTTTCATCAAAACGATCAATAACTATTTTTAATATAGCTGGCTTTACAATAAAGCTTACATTTATAACCTTATATCCTAAGGTTTTTGCAGTAGGAGTAATTAGCTCTTTTATTTTATCGTTTAACATTCTTATGTAAAGTATTTGTTATTGACATACTACTCATTAGAATAGCTATTAAAATATATATGCAATTATCAACTAATATAAATTCAAAGCAATAGCTTCTGTAATATTGCCTTTAGTCTTAGTACTTTCTGAGTGATTAATTTTAATAGTAGCTTAACTTATGAACTTATCAACCGTAATTCTAATACTAATTTATTAAGAAATCAACGATAATAATTTAGTCCGTATATATTTTTAATTTAATGTATTATCCTACATATTCTACATATAAATTGTTGAACGGAAGGATTGGTTTACAAAAGTGAAAATATATAAAAGCAGAGAGATTATACCGTTTTGCAGTTGTGATCTAATTAATATAATTACATGATTAATTCTTTGCTGCGCTTAAGTAGCTTTCTCTAAGTTCATATTTATTATGAGGAATGAGTTTTTTTTATTTTATTATTTTTTATCAATTTTACGTCAAGTAAATAATTGTTTCTTGTCTTAACTTCCTGACTTCATGCAACAATGGCATATCTTTTTAGTTTGATTTTTATGCTGTTTAGTTATTATATTATTTGTTTTGATCATATTTAGAAAATAATTCGATGATGAAGAATTATAATCATAATAATGGTAATAGATCTACTTTTGGATTTCAACTTGTTGATAGTGAAAAAAAGAACCAATTAGTTGCCAACGTATTTGATTCTGTTACTCAGCATTATGATTTAATGAATAATATACTTAGTTTAGGTGTTCATTATTTTTGGAAACAAAAATTTTGTAATAGATTTTTCGATTTTAATGGTTCATTGATTGATGTTGCTTCAGGAACTGGTGATATAGCTTTAACATTTTATCGTAAAGCAAAGAAATATCATACTATTCCTAATGTTACTATTTGTGATATAAACTATAATATGTTACAAAAGTGTAGAGAGAAGGCTGTAGATAGTAACTTATTAGAAAATATACATTATATTAATTGTAATGCAGAAAATTTACCTTTTGCAGATAATAGTTTTGATAATTTTTCAATTGCTTTTGGAATTCGTAATGTTACCAACATTGAAGCTTCATTACAAGAAGCTTACCGAGTTTTAAAGCCTGGTGGCCAGTTTTTATGTTTAGAGTTTTCTAAAGTAGAAAATCGATGTATAAGCAAACTGTATGACTTATATTCATTTAACTTAATACCTTTAATAGGTAAAATAGTTGCAAATAATCAACAAGCCTATCAATACTTAGTCGAAAGTATTAGAACATTTCCTGATCAACAAGATTTTTGTCAAATAATTAATAGCGTAGGATTTCAGAACGTTAAGTTTTGCAATTTAACTTTTGGCATTGTTGCAATACACTCAGCTTTCAAATTATGATTAACTTTATTAAGAATGTAATAGCATTAATAGGAGTTTTGGCAATAGTTAGTAAATACAAAATATTGCAAAATATTGATTGTACTAACTTATCTTTTTTATTCAGAAGTATCATTAAACTAATTAACTTTCTTTTTTATCCAATTTGTTTGGTATATAGAAATAATCAGCAATATAGTGATAGATTAACAAACTGCTTAAAAGAACTTGGCCCCGCATATATTAAGTTAGGGCAAACATTATCTACTAGACCTGACTTAATTGGTAGCAACATGGCTGATTCATTAAAGATATTACAGGATAAATTGCCTCCGTTTTCAACTCAAGAAGCAAAAAAAATTATTACAGCTTGCCTTAAAATGGAAATAGATCAAGTATTTTCTTTTTTTCCAAAAGAAGTAGTAGTTGCAGCATCTATTGCTCAAGTATATAAAGCCCAGCTAGTCACTGGAGAAGAAGTGGCAGTAAAGGTGCTAAGACCTAATGTACAAGCTGAATATCTTGAAAACATAGAAACATTACATTTCATTGCCAAGATTTTATTAAAGTTTTTGCCTAAAGTTAAGAGGCTGAAATTAGTAGAGGTAATAGATATATTACGAAACTCTATGGTCAGTGAATTGGATATGAGAATTGAAGCAGCATCATATTCTGAAATGCTAGATAATTTTATATCAGATCGCAATACTTATATACCAAAAGTGTATTGGGAATTTACTGCCGAAAAAGTTTTAACTGTTGAGTGGATTCATGGATTGCCAATTCGTGAACGGCAGCTAATAATAAATCAAGGAACATCGTTGAAAGATCTATCAGAAAAAGTTGTCTTGATGTTTTTTAATCAGGCTTACAGAGATGGATTTTTTCATGCTGATTTACATCATGGAAATGTTCTAGTTTTGCCAGACGGTAAGATAGGATTAGTAGATTTTGGTATAATAGGAAGGCTATCTGAAAAGGATAGAATTGCAGTAGCTGAGATTTTGTACGCTTTTCTGGAACGAGACTATAAGAAAGTTGCTAAAATTCATCTGCAAGCTGGCTATATACCAGAAAATACCAATTTAGACTTATTTTCCCAATATTGCAGGTCTATAGCTGAACCTATTATTGGATTATCACTGAAAAATTTATCTCTTGGTAAATTGCTTGCTCAATTGTTCATGATAACAAAGAATTTTGGCATGGAAACTCAGCCGCAATTATTACTGTTGCAAAAGACTATGATAGTAGTTGAGGGAATAAGCAGAGATCTAAATCCTGATATTAATATATGGGAATTAATGAAACCATGGATGAAAAAATGGGCAGCAAAAAATATTAGTATTGAGGCAAGATTATTTAGATCATTGTCTAGCATTTTAAAACAATTATAGTCATTTACAATGAGGTTTGAGCATAGAAAAAAGCGACAATAGCATCATAAGATTTACCAACAGGATATTTTATACACAAACTTCATTGTAAATGACTATAGTTAATTATTAACCTAAGTTCGATATAATAGATTTCTTTCAAAACTAGACAATGATGTAGAATAGTGTTATAAAGATCTGATTTGAGGTAATAATGAAATGTGATCAGATTAAAAATTAAAGGATGAAAAATTTCGTTGATTAACAGTGGTAAGGAAGGGAACATTCTCAAAGATGGTGGATATTTTTAGGCAAGCTGATTGTCTTAAGAAATCAAAATGTGTGTGTAAAAATAGCTCAATTTGGATGAACAGTTGCTGATGGTCTTAGAATACCTTAGAGAATACCGCACTTATTTCCATATAGGTCAGAACTATGGGATTAGTGAAAGTTGAGCATATAAAGCTGTAAAATGGGTAGAAGATGCCCTAGTTAAACACCCAAACTTTGCTCTTCCAGGTCGTAAAGCTCTAATGAATAGCGATATGAATTATGAAGTAGTCTTGATTGATGCTACTGAGAGTCCAATAGAAAGACCCAAAAAAACAAAAATTCTATTATTCAGGAAAGAAGAAAAGGCATACACTAAAGACTCAAATAGTGGTAGACAAGAAAACACACCAAGTAATATGTACAGATTTTTCTAACGGTAAAAAACATGACTTTAGATTATTTAAGGAATCCAAAATTCTTATCCATCCTAAGATTAAAGCGATTACTGATACAGGATATCAAGGTATACAAAAAATTCACAATAATTCTGCATTACCAAAGAAAAAAAGCAAGAAAAATCCTTTAACTAAAAATGATAAAAAGAATAATCGTAGGTTAGCAGGAGAAAGAGTTGTCAATGAAAATGTTATTGGTATGCTAAAACGGTTCAAAATTATTGCTGACAAATATCGAAATAGACGTAAAAGATTCGGTCTTAGATTTAATTTGATCTCTGGCATTTATAATTTTGAACTACCTTAACCAGTTTCGAAAGAGGTCTAATGAAGATACAATCTTAGCAGCATTACAAGCTTTGTTTCAGCAGGAAGTTAATTCAGAAGAAGAAGTTAACAAGTGTTTGTTGCAAGAAAAAGTCGAGTGCCAATCTGGTGATGAAGATGATATCTTAGAAGCATTACCAAGACTTTTTCAAGCAGAATCTCAAAATGAGATAGAGGCAGACTTAAATACTACACATTGGCATATTGATGATCAAAGAATAATATCATCTAATAATACTACATCCATAGCCAATAGCTCATCTTTTATAAACTCAGATGGATTATTTGCAATTATTGATGAAAAGATATCACGGCAGCTTGACACTGTTACAAAGCAACAATGTCAGGCAGCATTAGAAAAAGGTATAATACATAGACAAAAAAAATGCAGTGGAATAAAAATTTTACACGTTAAAGATAATAAGGTAATAGAATTAAAACTTATTAGCAGGGATTTGCGCCTTATTGCTACTACTCTTTACATAAATCCAGAGAATAAAATTCTAATAATATTTAACAAATTAGCTACTCATTCTACTCTTCAAAAAAATATAGTCAAAAGTAAGTATATTACTAAAAACTCTACATGCCCTGTCAATTGCACTGAAGTAGATAAATTTAAAATAGAAAAATCGTTCATACCACCAGAGGAAAGCGCTGCTACTGCACAATCATGTTCATTAAGCGAACAAATTCATGCAAAAGTTGAAACCAAGTGCATGATTGATGAATTTACAACATTAGATATAACTGATACAAGCGATTTAGCAGAAAGTCATTGTGAAAATAATGAAGACAGAGAAATACTAGGTAGCAGCAAAGATGAAGGCTTTTCGTTATCTGGAAGAAGCTTATTATAACGCAAGTTTGATATAAAAAATAGAGCATAAAGTAGATGGATTAAGCATTACAGCAATGTTAAAATAACTAATTATGTTTAAGTATTCCTTACACAAAAACAATGTTAGGAATATTTAATTCCTGAATTAACACAAATTCTATATAATGAATATGCTATATTATACACGAGTTCGATATAAGAAGATATGATAGATATAGTTGGTGCGTCAAGAAAAGGTGAATTAATCTTACTGGTGAAAGTCCAGTTATGGAAGGAGAAGCTAGATCCACCATATAGCGAGTCTTGTGCTGCTGAAGGTAACGACAGTAGTAAAGCGTAGACAGTGAAACATTCGAGCCGAAACCAAATGGTGAACGTGATAGCCCTGAAAGTGAGATGTAGTGGAAGCCGATATGTTCTAGCACATAGTAGGCAAAAGAAGATTGGAGGTCAAACTAGTAAAAATCCAAAAATTTTCAACCACCGGGGTCGCAGGCGTCAGCGAGTTTGTAAAGATTAATGACACAACTTGAGAAGTCCTTATAACTCTTACGTAATTAAGTAAGTATTCAAAGTACAAGTGGTGAAACATAAGGCTTTGGAGATGGTGTAAGGATGGCTGAGTTAGCCATAGTAGTGATGAAACCTAGTAATGTGGGTGGAGCAAAGGGTTAGCAGAAAAGTAAGAATGCAAGAGGGAAACAATGGCTGTACACAGCATAGACAGAAATACATGGTTAACGAAACTTGAGCGTATAAAGTTGCTATCATCGAAAAATCAAGACATAAAGTTTAATAATCTTGGACATATCATTGATTTAAAGATGTTAGAAGAACAATATAAGGAACTCGATAGCAAGAAAGCGATAGGAATAGATGGTATAACCAAAGCTGATTATGGTAAGAAGTTGAAAGCAAATCTGCTCTCGCTTCTTACTAGAATTCGCAAATGGCAATATCAAGCTAAACCTGCACGAATAACAGAAATTCCAAAAGAAGATGGAGGCAAAAGACCTTTGATAATATCATGTTTTGAAGATAAGATAATCGAGTCTACAGTAAGCAAGATATTAAACTCTGTGTTTGAGCCAATATTCTTAAAGTATTCATATGGATTTCGACCTAAATTAAATGCACACGACGCTTTAAGGGAGTTAAATAGACTTACGTATAACTTCAATAAAGGGGCTATAGTAGAGATTGATATAACAAAGTGTTTCAATACAATCAAGCATTGTGAGTTGATGGAATTTCTAAGACTAGTTATGAAACTGATTGAAACACCAATCATAGAAAATGGTACTATAGTTACTAACAAAGAAGGTTGTCGTCAAGGATCAATAGTTTCACCAATTCTGGCAAATGTCTTTCTGCATTATGTTATAGATAGCTGGTTTGCAAAAATCAGCAAAGAAAACTTAATGGGACAAACAGGAATGGTGAGGTACTGCGACGATATGGTATTTGTCTTTGAAAAGGAAACAGATGCGAAAAGGTTTTATGATGTTTTGCCTAAAAGGTTAAATAAGTATGGGCTAAATATCAATGAAGCTAAATCACAAATGATTAAATCTGGTAGAGACCATGCTGCAAATTTAGCCAAACAAGACAAGAAGATCGCAAGTTATAATTTTCTTGGATTTACTTGCTATTGGGGCAAATCAAGATTTGGCACAACATGGAGACTAAAATATACCTCAAGGAGAGATCGTTTTACTGAGAAACTGAAAGGACTGAGAAAATATTTGCGTAGTCAGTCAGCTAAACAAGCAAGATAAAACACAAACATTATCACAAGTCATTAGAGTTATTAGGTGAATGGATCAACTATCATGGTATATCGGATAACAAAAGACGAGTAAGTTCATTTATCAACCAAAGTAAACGGGCAATATATAACTGGTTTAATAGAATGGGAGGAAAACGTAAGATGAATTGGAAAAGACTAACCGAGATACTTAAAAAAGTAAATTTTCCTAAAATTGGAAAGATTGTCTCAATGTTCTAGAAAACAAATAAGGCATAATGCTTATCTTATTTTTGAGAGCCGGATGCGGTAATTCTGCAAAGTCCGGTTCTGAGGAGGGGCCTAATTGAGCGATTGGTTAGGTCTACTCATATAGATTTAATTTGATCTCTGGCATTTATAATTTTGATCTACCTTAACCAGTTTCGAACGAGGTCTATTCAACGGTAATAAATCTAAAAGTTACATGAGTATACCCTTTTGATTATTGCTATCATTTTTAGATTTGGATATTGAGTATGTGCTGTGAGTATTTGACTTGTAATTTGTGCTAGATTTTAACAAAACTTTTTTAAATCCTGAGCTATTTGAAATGTCTTTTTTTAGCTGTTGTATTATATTTAAACTTTCAGGAGTGATTCTATCCATAAAATATTTTGCTTTACTAGGCAAAGATAGTATATTGCAAAATGTTGCTAGTTTATAACGCATTTTATCAACCATTGATATAGATTCTATATTTAATTTTATAAATGCAGTAGTATTTTTAATGTGTTTTTTATAGTCTAAGCATTCTTGTATATCCTTAACTTCTTGTTGAGTTAAATATTGTTTTTGTTCAAAGGTGGTTAACACTGAGTCATAAAACTGCTTTACCTCTTTTAAGGTTAATTTTTTCATTGGGGTATCTTGCAATCTTTGGACTAAAGGAAATAACTCATCTTCAATACCTTTTAGAACTTTTTCTACTTTAATAACATTTTCTACAGCATGATACTTATTTGAAATAGCCCATTCTAAAGCACTTTTCCCTTCAATTTTGATATTATGAAAGGATGCATATATAACTGGCTCTTTAATATCAGAAATAGCAAAATCCTTTAACCATCTACCATTTTTAAATTCAGGTGATACATTACTAAATTTACTTATTATGTCAGTTGTTTGTGCTATTCTTCTCATATTCTGAAGATTTTCTTTTACATTATCTTTGTAAAATGCTGTAAAATCTTGATAATTATTAATGGTAGTATGCATAAACGTTTTATCATCAAACCTAACCTTAGCCATTAATCCTTTTGGATTAAATCCAACTTTTTGTAGCTCAGACGTTTTTTTTTCTACTACAGTATCTATTTGGTATTCATCAAGTTGGGCAAGCATTTGGTTTAATGCAGCGTTATATTTTTCAATACTAAACGATAGGTTGCCTGCTTCAATCGCTGAATTGTAACCTATTTGATTGTGGTTAAAAATGTTATACGTTGACTTAACCATACTTTCAAAATCTTTATGAAACTGCATCATAGATCTACCGTGATCTATTTTAACAACAGTTTTACCATCTTGTACCATTAAATTTCCTGGATGATAATCAGCTTCACCTAAAATATGACAAGATGCAATTATTTTCTCAAATCCTTCTAATCCTTGTAGGTTTTTTGCATCTGCTTTAATATGAATAGAATTTTTTGATCCAGAAAATTCTGAAAGTGGTACTGCATTCTCAAAAAATTTAGATCTTATATACAGCAAATCTGAATTAACTTCATCTGGTGTTACTAATTCTTCTTTTGGAGCACGTCCATATAATAATAACTTGTACATAGAAGAAGTTAGCAATTCTTGTACAGCATCTCTTACATCATTCTGAGCTTTTTGCCTCTCTGCTGGATCCATTATAGCTAAAACACTATCATTGTTTTTATAAAATTTTTTAAGAAGAAAAGTATTATTACTTAACTTTTCATTAGCAACATATCCTGCAGAGACACCATCTTGCTTATCTCCTGTTTGAAAAAATTCACTCTGTTTAGAAACATTTTTATCACGCAGCAGTTCCTCAATACTACTATTGTTAAAATTTGGTGCTTGTTGAATGCTTAATTCTTTTTCACGTTCTATTTTAAATTTTGTAGTTAGTCTATCTAAAAGTGGTAACTCAATAATATTTCTTAACTCTTTATACTCATCTTCTGCAAACGTATCTTTTAGTACTTTCAATACTTTGTGTAAATCATGATCATTTAAATTAGAAAAACATTTTTGGTATTCTTCTAGACTAGATGTAGAAAAACTTTTAGAAATACTATTTAATGTTTTAGCAAGACTTTGACTTAAAGATAAAATAGTTTCATCTGTAGTTTTTGATAGCCCTACCAGAGCTAAAGATTCAAAAAGTTGCTTAGCTAATATACTTTCTGTAATTTCTTTCTTGTACATCAGAACCTTCATGAATAGAATAACCTTAATTATTAATAATACATGTGTATAAAAAAGTTACAAGCTTAAGTTGAATATAGAGCAGCCATTAGTATTTTTTCTAAACTGATTTTAGAAGCTCAAAGTTTTATAACACCAGATTAGGATAAGTTGAGTGAAGAAAAAAAAGATGGAATAAGATAGGGATTAAGTTTGGAGATAGAATAACTAGCAAGAGAAGAAGTTATATGAACAAAGAACTTAAGATGAAAGCAACGTCTAGCATGATCTAAATGCATATGTTTTTTTAGTACATTAGACCTCTTTCGAAACTGGTTAAGGTAGTTCAAAATTATTGCTGATAAACATCAAAATAGACGTAAAAGATTCGGTCTTAGATTTAATTTGATCTCTGGCATCTATAATTTTGAACTACCTTAACCAGTTTCGAAAGAGGTCTATTAATAAAATTTGTTAACTACAACCAGTAAAGCTAACTTCATCATCACCATCATCTGAATTCTCTAGAGAACTCTCACAGAGTATATCGTCTATATTCATATCACTGGTTTCTTTTTCAGATATCATACCTGATGTATGTGTGTATAAATATGTATCATCTCTTGATTCTGTATTGCATTTATTGCTTTTAGATGGAGTATTATCATATAATGCTTGCCTTATTATATATGCAGCCAAATTTCTTGCAGCAGCGAACTGATCATCAAACTTAATCTCAATGTTATCATCAACATTGCCTATATCTAATAACATGTCATACACCTTCTTATCACCACATGAAAGCCATCGTATATAATCGCATAGCTTTTGAGTTCCAAAAATATTCACAAATGTTTTCTGATCATCCATATTCCTATTCTTTAGTATACCTACGATTTCACTATTATCTGTTCTCGTAAATACGAATGGTTTATTACTCTCATCTTTAAAGCACAGCAACTTACTAAATGTTTCTTCACTTACATTTTTACAGTTAATTAACACATCAATCATTTTTTTTCTTAGGTTCTCAGCTAATTCTGTAGTTTTTTCAACTTTAATAGATCCAGCAACTTTAAAAGTATTGGTTAGGCGTAATATATTTTCAAATAATTCTACATTTTCTTCAATTTTACGATGTACTATCTCATCAAAATCATTGCTCATTAATGCATGAAATATTAATTTAGCCAATACCTCACTTTTTGTAAAAAATACTTTACAGTCTGTACTACACAATAATATTAGCTGAGTTAAATCATCTGCATTTGATTCCTGTATTATGTATTTCTTATCTTTTGCACAATCTTCTATTTTTTCTTGAATTTTTCTTAAATACGAATCAATTATACTTGAACTTTCCTTAACTGCTTGAGATGCTTCAGAAAAAATAGTTCTATCATTCAGCATTTTCGGATTTATTAGCTTATTATATACTTCATCATCTGCAATATCGTGTCCTTTAATTTCACGTAATATATCAAACATCAGCTCAATCAAATCATATCTTTGTGCCAATGGAATCATTTTTTGTGAGTCATGCCTTAATGCTTCCCATATAATATCAACAGGCTGGTAATTTTTCTGCTCTTTTATATATTTCAACACAATTGAAAAAACCGTGTTTTCATGATCAAGCTTTTCGTTTATTAACTTATCAATCAAGTCAATTACATTTGATTTAGCAACAGAAATCATTGCAAGAATACATTCCATCATTTCAGAACTATCTTTTCTATCTTTAATACTATCTGTTATGCATTTTAATGTTACAGAAAGAAAAGTTTCATGATATTCAGTTCTATGAGTTAGAATCATATAACATGACTCATGTTTACCAGCATTTTCCAATTGCTTACAGATAAAAGTTATAGGCCAGAGTTTTTTTACAGTTTTTAAATATTCTAATATCACAGTACCGATTGTACAATAATTATTATTATTAGAAGGAAATTGATGATTCATAGCTTGAACAACAAAGCGGATATATGGTCCTTTAATAGCGTATGTGCATAATAGCTGAGCAGCTAATCCAGCTGTATACTGAGGATTATGTACTATAATTGTTACTGCCATATCATCAATTGACATCTTACCGTCAAGTTTTTCTTCCATAAACTTTTTAAACAACTCATTTGGTGCTTTAAGAGTGTATGCATACAATGCGTATATAATTAATGTAACAATATTATCATTATCACATCTTTGATGCATATTTTGGTCTATGAATTGAAATAGAATTGAATGAATTGTATTCCTGTTTGTAGTTTGATATGTTGCAAGCTTTTTGAATAAATCATGATCTACAGCATTACATGCAAGCATCTGCACCATTAGGTGAATGTATTTTTGCTTTATTGCTTCTTCACAAAAAATTGAAAAAGCGTCTTTATTAGCAGGTGAAGGGATGCAACTAATCAATTCTCTAGCATATCCTTCTTCAAACTGATCAACTATCCCTTCAAAAACATCTTCTACAACTAGCACATTAGTCAATATCGCAAGCAAACTTTTACACATATTTCTATACTTTGTTAAAACGCGTTTTGGATGTTCAGCTGCTAAAACCTTATTGCTTGCACATCTCGCCAGTTCTTTCATTGTACTTCTTATAAAGTTCAAATCAAAAAAGAGTTTATTACGCTCAATTTTTTCAGGATTTTCTAGTAAATCATCATCTTCCCAATCATCATCTTCCCAATCATCATCTGTAGAATCTTTCCAATTCTTGTCATCGTCAACTAGGACTTTTATATATGGTATCTCATCATCATCGCTAGTACATTTCCTAAGCATCTCAGTCTCTAACAGTACAGCAGGACTAACTGCTTCCATCTTACGCAATTCATCTTTACCTATGGTTTCTAACAATGCTGCTGTAGTGACACTTGTTATGGAAATAGTACATTGCATTGCGATCGTCTGAACTTTAACAACTTGGCATATAGAGTTTAACAATACCTCCTTGTTGCTTTGATTGCCTGTATTACTAACCTTATTCATTCTAGCTAATGGAATATGTAATTGCATTATTGTCTGAACTCTAGGCTGATCTATAATCCTTAATAGTACAGTTTCATTTTCATCGCTTATGGTTGCTACATTAATACCATGCTTTATGGTATTTTGTCTAAAAGTAGTACTCTTCTTATTAGTCAATATTCCATTTTCAACACCTTTATGATTTTGGTTTTTTATCTGTCTCACTATTTTCAAATTGTAATCACTATTCATGCTTACTAAGCCCATATTTGCAAAAGAATAAATAGTATTGTTAATAGGCACTTCAAAAGTCTCCATTTTAACTCTTGCTACACTACAATCAGCAATAATATTATTGCTAGGCTTGATGTGTTCTCTAAAATAAATATCCTTGTTCCTAAATATAACAAACTGCTGATTTTCTGCATTACATTGTACAAATTGCATTAACAAATCAAAACGTATATTAACACCATTATAATTAGCACTACGAACATCTAAATGTAATTCTTTAGCAAAAAATACACCTATTGAATCAATAGAATAAAGCAATGTCATACTTATAAGTTTATCAGTAGATAATATTCTTACTCTCAGAATAAGATTATGTGATGCATTACTAAATTCATATAGTTTCTGCATTATATTGTGTATTCTCCTTTCCTTGATAAAATTACTTTTATACCTCCAGTGAGCAGCAGTACCAGATTGAGCAACTCTATGCATTTCACTAGTACGTATCTGCACTTCTATCTTCTGATTTGCTGGACCAAGAATTATCGTATGCAAAGACTGATAGCCATTTTCTTTTGGAATTTTGATAAAATCTTGAATCTTATTAGGTAAAAACATATAGCTGTTATGTATAAGATTTAACACTTTATAACAGAGTGCTAATGCGCCATTAGTAGAATCTATAATAATTCTAAGAGCGATAATGTCATCTAATTGATTGAATTTAATATTCTTATTTTCCATTTTTTGCTGAATAGAATAAAAAGATTTAATTCTAGCTGATACTTCTGCACTAATTCCAGCATGCTGTAAATTATCGTTAATCTTATTAACTACGTTGTAAATTAAAGGCGTTACATTTTTTATAATATTTAGGTAGTCTGTAACAGTTTGTTCTGTAGCATTGAGTGGTAAATTGCTCAAGAGAAATTGATGCACTGTTGCATGTATATCATCTATTTCAAGTTCAGCTATCAGTGGCAAATAAGATTCTACTATCTCTAGTACAATAAATTGGATTTGCTCCTCAGTTAACGGAACACGATTAAATATGCTTATATAGTGTAATAAATAGGCTAATCGAACAAGTACTACTTCTGTTTTCTCTTCTTTGCCTATTTCTAATAATATAATTTTTATTTTATTTAGATCATATTGATTTAGTTTATCATCTACACAGTTATTAAACGGCAATTTAAGAACATTGCTAACTCGCTTAACTACTTCTGCACCAAAACCATCTTCAATATTTTTTAAACTAAACTGAACAGTTTCTATGTTAGATATATTCACGGTAGTGTAAAGCATAGATGTAATTAATGCATTGTAGTTTGGATATATAGCTACAATCATTTGCCCTATCTCTAATGGATAAAGCTCATAATACATACAATGTTTAACAGCAAAATCTATAGTTTTTTGCATAACGATATATATATCTAAGCTATAATTGCATTAGGTTTGCAATAATAACCTTGTATATATTTTATCATACATAGCATATAAAACCCTCCACCTCTAATATAAACCCATCGTAAATAAACTATATAAAATTATAGTACAATACTTTTTTATGAAAAGCACTGAGATTTAGTATCATTGTCAAATTATCATTATATTAAAACAATTAAATTGCTAAATTTAGTAGTTTGATGTATAAGTTACACTAATAAAATTATCTATAACTATGTCATGTTATTTCAGGATAGAAGTTATAGAACTAAAATAATTGATTATAAAGCACTAACAAGTTTAAGTATATCCATCACTATTATCTAAATTGTATTAGCAAAGTACTGTTTTATATATGGTGATTGTTATGATTTATAATAAAAGTATTTAATTAATTTTCTCATGTTCAGTAAAACGATTTTAGAATTTTTTATGAGGCAATATTTAAAGATATCTGAATAACTTTATTTAGATAATAATTCTGTAGATATAAATAAAATTAAAATTATGTTTATAAGGTTTATTCTATATTTAATTTATTATAGTTTAACTAGTAAAGATTAAGATTTTATACCGAACCTTAAATTTGAATATTTGCATAAAAATGCTAAATCTAAAAATCAAAGTAGTGAGGTTGTATTATGCATACTTGCAATAAGTATGCAATAAAGCCTGCATGACTTCAAATTATTAAATTTGTAAATTATAGAACAGTCAGTAGAGTTTATGGAGAATTTATAAAGATGACTAAACGAATTCTAGTAGATGCAAGTTACCCTAATGAAACTAGAGTAGCTTTAATAGATAATAATTGCCGTATAGCAGAAATTGAATATGAAACAGCAAGCAAACATTTAATTAAGGGGAATATATATCTTGCAACAATTACTAAGATCGAACCTTCTTTGCAAGCTGCATTTATTGATTACAGTAACGGAAAAAGCGGCTTTCTGCCATTTAGTGAAATACACCCAGATTATTATAATAATGTTACTAACAGCTTACCATTTGATACTGTTCCTTTAGTAGAAATAACTTCAGAGGAGATTAAGGAGCAAGAATCATGCAAGAACATTCAAAATGAAGAAGACATTGATACAGAAGAATCTGATGCTGATGACAGTAAAATAATTACAGCATTTAAAAATACTACAAATATCCAAAACGATGAAATTGAACCAGTAAGTAAACAAAACAGCCAAGAAATTGCAGAATTTTTACCACCTCATAAGCAACAAGAAATTCAAGATGTAATTAGCAGCGGGCAGATTGTTCTAGTTCAAGCAACTAAGGAATCTAGAGGTAACAAAAACGCATCCTTTACCACTTATATTTCTTTATCAGGTAAATATTGTATACTAACCCCTAACTTATCAAACCATAGTGGCATTTCAAGAAGAATTACAAATTCAGAAGATAGAAAACAATTAAAAACAATCGTAGGCAATCTAATATCAAAAATAACAAAGACATCAAGCGTTATTATTAGAACTGCAGGTTCTCGTAGAACTGCATATGAAATTAAAAAAGATTTTAATTATTTATTAAAGCTCTGGAATGAAATTATCAATACAGCTAAGCAAGCTAAGCCACCTGCATTCATTTACGTTGAAAATGATATTATCAGAAAAACTATTCTTGATATTTATAATATTTCTGTGCAAGAAATGATTATACAAGGTAAAGCAGCTTATGATTATGCTGTTAAGTTTATGAATGCTATTTTGCCATCAGAAGTACATAAAATTAAAGAACATAAATCTACAATTCCAATCTTTGCTCAATATAATCTAGAAGAGCAGCTTGCAACATTATATAAACCAATAGTTACTCTTCCATCTGGAGGGTATATTGTTATTAATCCAACAGAAGCTTTAATCGCAATTGATGTAAACTCTGGCAAAGATACTTCTGAACAAAATATCGAAGAAACAGCTGTCAAAACTAATTTAGAAGCAGCAAAAGAAATTAGTCACCAAATTAAGTTAAGAAACTTATCAGGACTAATTACTATAGACTTTATTTGCATGACAGATTCTAAGAATCATAAATTAATTGAAAAAAGCTTCAAAAAATATCTTGCTAAAGATAAAGCAAAAATACAAGTTGATTCTATTAACTCTTTTGGAGTATTACAACTGTCTAGGCAGAGATTAAGACCATCTTTCTTAGAATCTAACTCAGTTATATGCTCACATTGCAGTGGTAAAGGAATAGTTAGAGCTGAAGAATCTAATGCTATGATTATATTACGCACTATCGAAAATGAAATACATACATCTAAATCAAATATTATAAATGTTTATGCTCACTTACATTCAGTTACATATATTCTAAATAATAAGCGAACCGAAATAGCTGATATAGAAAAAAAATATAATGTACAGTTGAAATTTTATAATGATTTCCAATCTACTTCAGATAGTTTTTCCATAGAAAAAGTTACATTATCTGCAAGTACTACTAAAAGTGCTCTTACAGAACAGCCAGTAGTCACTAGTGCTAAATTATTGGAGAATATAGAAAATCCTGCTTCACAAGCAATATCTAACACTAATATTTCAGGCTCTAAAATATTATCAATAAAATCAAATAAACGAAGAGCAAGGAAACAAACTCATAACCTAGATTTATCAGCAGAACAATCAGTTCAACAAATATCTAAACCAGTAAATGATAAAAAAGATAATGCTTCAAATAATAAAAACCAACCTACTAGGCCAATAAAAAGAAGAACAAAACCAAGTATACTAGAGACTACAAAATCATAATTGTGATGTCCTACTATAGCAAATAACAGTAGCTAGCTATATATGGTAGGTGAGTCAAGATAAGGAGCATTATAATCTTACTGGTGAAAGTCCAGTTATGGAAGTAAAAGCTGGCACACCATATAGTGAGTCTTATGCTGCTAAAGGTAACAACAGTAGTAAAGCGTAGACAGTGAAACATTCTAGCCGAAACCAAATGGTGAACGTAATAGTCACGAAAGTATGATGTAGTGGAAGCCGATATGTTCTACCACATAGTATATGGAGGTCAAACTACTAGCGAAAAATCTAAAAATTTTCAACCACCAGCGTTGCAGGCGTCAGCGAGTTTGTAAAGATTAATGACACAACTTGAGAAGTACTTATAACTCTTACTTAATTAAGTAAGTATTTAAACTACAAGTGCTGAAACATAAAGCTTTGAAGATGGTATAAGGATTGCTGAGTTAGCTATAGTAGCGATGAAACTCAATAATGCGGATTGAGCGAAGGATTAGCACAGAAAGTAAAAGAGGGAAGCAATGACCGTACTTAGCATAGATAAAAATACATTAGACTTCTTTCGAAACTGGTTAACGTAGTTCAAAATTATAAATACCAGAGATCAAATTAAATCTAAGACCGAATCTTTCACGTCTATTTCGATATTTATCAGCAATAATTTTGAACTACGTTAACCAGTTTCGAAAGAGGTCTATTGTTAATGAAACTTGAGCGTATAAAGGTGCTGTCATTACAAAATCAAAACGTAAAGTTTAATAACGCCAGATTAGGATAAGTGGAAATATGAAATGTAGAGAATAAGAGGTATACAAAGAGAGAATGTTGAGTTATAAAAAAAATTTAAATAAACAAGGAATAACCCAACATGAAAAAATGTATTATAACAGTATACTATTTAATAGACAATTTTTGCAAAATATATCACGAGTTGGAGAGAAAGAGATTAATACCAAGTAGAGTAATCAAAGGAACAGAGATGGGAAGTTATCCTTAGCTGAGTTATTAACAATAGCGATATATTTTTATTTATCTCCATGCAAGGATTTTAAAGATTATTATCTATATTACCTGAGTTATAAGTATAAGGGATACTTTTGTTTATCAAGTTATAGTAGAATAATACAGCTATGACCTGGAGTGTTGCTATCACTAGCTGTATTAATGCACTATCTGAAAGGAGAAGACTAGTATATATTACATCGATTCTACAAAGTTAGCAATTTGTCATAATAAACGTACCTCCAGCAATAGAGTTTTTAACAAAATTTCTAAAATTGGTAAAAGTAGTTATTGCTGGTTCTTAGTCTTTAAGCTTCATCTTATAATCAATAAGATGTTCTATAGGTAAAAGTGCAAAGGTAGATCAAGTATAAGGGAGAAGAAAAGTTAATTTTTATTAACTTCTATACTTTATAGAACCTACTATTAACTTGTGTTAACTTTTATTAATATTTTTAATCAAGCTTCAACTTTAACTATAAATATATTTCCAATATTTGTCAATATAACAAAAAAATTAAAGCAAAAGGTTGACAAAAGGTTGACAGAAAATTTAGGAAATTGGGGGCCAGTTTTCAATCTAGAGGTTAATCTAATGATCGAAAAATATATACAATCTAGGATTGATAAGTGATTTTCAAGTTATATGTATTATGAACAAATTAGTATAAAAATTTGCTATCAAATAAAAAGTATAATATAGATCATCTGTTTAATTAAACGTAATACTTTAATAATAAATATTAATATTATGTGGGGTGATTATGACTTCAATATCATCAAAGT
Source organism: Orientia tsutsugamushi str. Boryong (assembly GCF_000063545.1). Lineage (NCBI taxonomy): Bacteria > Pseudomonadati > Pseudomonadota > Alphaproteobacteria > Rickettsiales > Rickettsiaceae > Orientia > Orientia tsutsugamushi. The sequence continues at coordinate 1,512,857 of NC_009488.1, read as the reverse complement.
TTATAAATCGAGCACTACGTAAAATTAAAATTCCTAAGGGAGAAAAATTATTAATTATCCACGATCCAGATATAATAGGACTTAAACTGAAAATCTCATGTACAGTCTGTGGAGGAATAGTAAGAAAAACATGGATTTTAGAACAAAAATATAAAAACCAGAGTTTAAAAATAAGGATAGTGGAATTTCCATATTTATCTATTAAAGAAGCTATAAAAAAAGCAATAGAATTAAAGACATTAATGGCGAACGGAATAGATCCAAGAGAAGTAAGACGTCAACAACAGATAGAAGAAAATGAGAATCGTATAAAAGAAAGACAAGAGATTACATTCAAAGAGCTGTGTTATAAGTATATTGAAGAGTATGCCAAAATATATACTATAAACTGGAAAGAGAATGCTGACAGAGTACATACTTATGCACAAGCATTAGACCTCTTTCGAAACTGGTTAACGTAGTTCAAAATTATTGCTGATAAATATCGAAATAGACGTGAAAGATTCGGTCTTAGATTTAATTTGATCTCTGGTATTTATAATTTTGAACTACGTTAACCAGTTTCGAAAGAAGTCTATTTTCTAAATCTGAATATGCTTTAGTAAGATACACTGATGATTTTATAACTTGTGCTAAATCTGAAAGCTCACGTATCACAGCCAAAAGCATTATTAATAGTTGGTTAAATTAGAAGCTTAGAATTGTCAAAAAAACCATGATACTTCATATTAATGAAGGTTTTGATTTTCTGAGATTTAATATTCAACAATATAACACCAATAGTACAAGAAGAGATATAGCTTTACTAGTTAAATTCTAAAATATTTGGATGGTGTAGTTATTTTAACAAAGTTGTATTCAAAGAGAATTTTAGCCAAATTATACTGCTGGATGTAGGTTAGACAAGCAAGATTTGCATGTAGAAAACATCTTAAAAAATCTTGGGAATGGCTTAAGAAAAAGTATTGAGGTAGCACCAAAGGTAGAAATGATAATTGGATCTCGATGAATAAAGATCTATATCTATGGAAATTACAATTGATAACGATAAAACTACGTATTCTAGTTAAAGGTAAATCTTCTCCTGATAATTCAAAACTTAGAGAATATTGGCATAAACGTTAAGCTGATAGCACTAAGTATTTGTTTAAATCCAGGCAGATTCTTTGGCGTAGACAAAAAGATAAATGTCTTGTTTGTTTTGATTTAATAGATAATGGTGAAAATATTCATACACATCATATAACACCTATAAGATGTGATGGCACTAACCATATTAACAATTTGTGCTTATTACATAAAAACTGCTATCAAACAAGTACACAGTAATCGCAGACAACTTATTGCATCTGTCTGTAAATTGCTTGAGCCGTATGCGGAGTAATTCAATCAGTTTCGAAAGAGGTCTATTCTTTTTCTTAGAAATTCCATCAACTCACAATGCTTAATTGTATTGACACACTTTGTGATATCAATCTCTACTATAGCTCATTTATTGAAGTTATACGTAAGTCTGTTTAAGGCCCTTTAAACGCCAGATTATGATAAGCGGAAATATGAAATGTAGAGAATAAAAGGTATACAAAGAGAGAATGTTGAGTTATAAAAAAAAAAAAAATTAAATAAACAAGGAATAACACAACATGAAAAAATGTATTATAACAGTATACTATTTAATAGACAATTTTTGCAAGATATACCAAGAGTAGGAGAGAAAGAGATTAATACCAAGTAGTAATCCAAAGGAACATAGATGGAAAGTTGTCCTTAGCTTAGTTATTAACAATAGATATATTTTTATTTATCTCAATGCAAGGATTGTAAAAATTATTATCTATATTACTTGAGTCATAAGTATAAAAGATACTTTTGTTTACCAAGCTATAGTAGGATAATACAACTGTGGCCTAGAATATTGCTACATTAGCTGTATTAATGCATCATTTGAAAGAAGAATAAACTGGTATATATTACATCGATTCTACAAAGTTAGCAATTTGTCATAATAAACGCACCTCCAGCAATAGAGTTTTTAACAGAATTTCTAAAATTGCTAAGAGTAGTTATGGCTGGTTCTTATGCTTTAAGCTACATATTATAATCAATAATAAAGGCGAAATAATGTCAGTTAAAATTACTAAAGGCAATAAAAACGACCTTATCTGTAGCTTTAGTTTTTTCTAAATGCTTATCTGGTAAATTGTTTGGTGATAAAGCTACATATCTAAAGAGTTATTTCATCAACTGCTGACAAATGGTCTACGTTTATTTACTAATCTTCGTAAAGACATGAAAACATATTTATTGGACATACAAGATAATCTATTATTAAATAAACGTTCTTTAATTGAGTCTGTCTTTAATGTACTAAAAAAACATATGCTTTTAGAGCATACTAGACACAGTTCTCCTCTTAATTTCTTTGTTCATATAAATTGCTTCTCTTGCTAGTTATTCTATCTACAACTTAATCCTAATCTTATCTCCTATTCTTTCTCTTCCTATACTTTATCCTAAATTGAAGTTTAAAGGCTTACTCAGGTATATTATCTAACCCTATTGTTTTACTAAGAATAAAAGCTGATTGATTATTGTAATTTAAATCTTCTTGTCCATGCCACCCATCTTGTACAAATGCAAGCAGTTGAGCATTTTTATCAACTTCAGTTTTTTTTTTGTCTTCTATGGAGTTTTCACTACCTATATAAATTTTATCTCGATTTCCTTCAATGTCATCAAAGTTATTTATGTTGTAGTTTTGAGATACTTTTTTTTGTCTATTAGAATCATTAATGCTGCTAAAATTGCCAACTGACTTCATCTTGCTTTTTTTTATTATATTTATATTAAAATCTTCTTCATTATGAGAGTTTTTTGTTTTTTTAGCTTTAGTAGGGCTATTTTGATCTATTGGTGACAAAAGCCGCGGTTCCAGCGTTTCTCTTTGATTATATATAGGTGTTTGCCCTCCTTCATCTGAAGAATGCTCAACTGGCGTAGTATGATACCTGTTATATAACTTACCTGTTTTGCTATCAAAAATTAGTACTACTCCGTTAGCATTCTTATCATTAGTAATAACTTTAGCATTTACCAGGTATTTATCCAGTTGCTGTTTTTTTTTATTTAGCAAAGTATCCACATTATGTTCCTTTAATAAGGCTAACTCAAAATAAAGTATACTACGGTTAGATGCCAACACTAAATCTGCTTTGCCTGTGCCAAATGTTACTTCTGATATTGCCCTTAAAGTTGTATTTTCAAATTTCTTGAATGAGAATAATCCATGTAATATAGCCTGAAAGTCGCGTTCCTCTGTGATAAATGCTTGAAATTCGCAGAGCTCATCTTTAAACTTAGCAAGTTCTCCCAACTTATCATCTTGTATATCTTGTAGTAATTCTAGTATTAGCTTGCATACATCAATATTGTGCTTAATATTATATGGTTGTGTTATATAGTCTTTTATATTATAGCCCACATCAGTGTCAGCAGGATTAGAGTTTAAATTTGTCATATCTATACTTTCTAAGTAAGTTTCATAGTTCTGTCCTTTTCTATTAACTATTATAGTAATTTTTGTGCCAGAATTAATTTTATACTGTTTTTGAATATATCGTACTGCATATTCTACTTCATCTGTTACGTTAACTTCTTTATTGTGCCTGCTCTGCAATCTAGTACTACCTAGTCTGCAATATTTCTGTAGCGGCTTGTCATCTTTCTCAATAGTAGATAATATTATATTGTTATTAGATAGCTTAAGAATAAATATACTAGCCTTGGTCTCATCATTATCAATTTTATTCAGAAAAACTGCAGACTTTTTTTGTACTTTGCTTGATAATAACTCTCCTAATAATATTTTAGCTAATGATTCCTCTGAACGTGTTGATTTAAATATCCACCTTATTTCTTCTTTTATATTAGCTTTAGACAGTTGTGTCTTTGAATCAGCTATAAAAGTTATAAAATCTCGCTCAGGCAACTTATCAAGCAGCATAAATTTTGCCTGTACTTGCTTAGTTATATCCCCAAAATCAGCTCCTACTATTATAGTCTTATTCGATTGAGTTCTACCAACAAGTTGTGCATAACACCTATCTTCTACCTGTTTTATTGCATCTGCAACAGAAGGGTATTTATTATTCCCATTTTTAAATTCAGCTATTATTTTAACAGCATCAGCATTAGCTATCTGATTATGATTATAATGTTTACATAGCAAATACAAATCTAGATATCCTCTGCCTGCACTTTGTTCAACATATACATCCATCGAATATTTTTGTTTGAAGTTTAATACTAATGCTCCATAAACAAACCCATGATAACGTGATTCTGAAGTACCAAAGATTCCTTGGCCTTGCTTATATAAATCTTTAAAGCAATTAAATAGCTGCTCTACATTTTCTGTATAATCTTGCTCGTCGTCATTATCATCATCATTATTACTATTTGTTGGCCGAATAAACTCTAAATATTCATCTAATGTTTTTCCTTTCATATCTAAAGAATTAACATTAATAAACTTGCTGCTAGCATTATAGTCTCCTTCTTCAATATTATCTGTACATACAACACTAATTTTTGGTTTTTTGATAGTTTTGCCGCGAATAATTTTGATATGAAGATGTTTTGAGCAAGTACTTTTCAGGTTTATAATTTTGTCATAAGAAAAAAGCTCTTTTATCTGATCAAGATCTTGATTTGAATATTGATATTTTTTAGAAACTTTATCATTAGATCCAATAGATATAGATCGTAATATAATTTTATTGTTGAAGTTAAATGCTAACCTCAAGATGTTGTTATTAGTAATACTATAGCAAATAGATTTAACACTTTTTCTTAACTCGCTATTTAGAATAGTTAATGTAGACCCAATAAAAATGAACATCCAAAAATCCTCGTTATTAGTATTTCTTGCTATAGGAATTTTGTAAAATATTTTAGTTAACGACTTTTCAAAGTGGTTATAGTCATTTAAAAAAATCTCAATTAACTCTGATTTATTACCCATTTTTGATATATTTTAATTTTGTATTACTATTACACTAAATCTGAATATTAAAAGCTAATTCTCCTATAGTATTCATTGCTGACTGATTATTAGAAGTAATGTTTTCCACATTAAGTAGCAATTTTTCCATAGTATCATTAACATCATTCTTTATGTTATGGTCTACATTCTCACATTCTTGTAAATATCTATCTAACGATTCACTAAAATCGCTATTATAATGCATATTAAGGATTATCTCTTTAAACTTTTTTATTATTTCTATTGATGGACTAAACCATTTGATTAGAGATTGTAATTTATCTGGCTCTTCCATATAATCATCCAAAATATATTCAATCTCTTTAGCAACCATGAACTTATTTTTAAATAGATCAATTTCTTCATGAGACATTGCAGCCCAGCCGACACTTTTATCAGCTAATTCAAATTTATATTTCTGCAATTGATATGTGCAAAGACTATAGATACCATCTTGAGGACAAAGTATCCATTTTTTAAAATGATTTATTTTTTGTATGTCAGTAAAACACCACTTAACAAATTTATCTAATAATTGAAATGAATCATCTTTCTCTATTAATCTATAAATTAGGTAGCTAAAACAACAATATGAATTGCTTTCCTTTGTTGTATAGAAACTATTTTTACAATTATCAATTTTTTCTTGATCATTTGAAAAACACCAATTTAAAATTTGGTCTAATAATTTATACTGATCTTGTTCTATTAATTTAAAAATTACTTCCTGAAACCATTTTTGTGGAATTGATTCCTTTAACTCATTAATTATTTTTAAATCATTTGAAGCGCACCACTGAAAATAGTGTTCTATCTCTATAAAATCAGCTTTATTGCTTGTAACAATCGACTCTAATATTTTGCAAGAAAATTCCTTGCTTGCTAATTCTTTTTTGAAAGTTTTTATTTTTTCATCTGATTCTAGACACCACTTGAGAAAATGTTCAGCTTTATCATATTCTTGCTTTTGATAAAAATGTATTGTTATCTGATATCCATGATCTTTTATAAGTTCTTGTTTAAGCGTTTTTATATCTTCTGTAGACGATATAAGCAGCTTAATAAATGTATCTAAAAAATTCCATTGGTTCTTGATAATTAAATCACTGCATTTCTTAACTCCGCATTGCAGTGAGCCGCAAAACATTATATTATATTTGTGCGTAACATTTGCGTCAGCTAATACTAACTTTGCTATATCTATATCATTATTAATCTCATCATTCAAAAATAACTTGAATACAATAAAATTTTGTATTATGTATGTATCATTGCATTCAAGTACATGTTCCTTTAACCGCTTTGGAGCAAACTGCCATAATTCCTTGAATATAAATTTATAATGATTATCATCATAAATTTTTGAATACAAGCTTGAACCAATTCTATTAACTACTGCTTTTATTAAGTACAAGAACGATTCTTCTTGCATGATATTTAATGCATTATATGCTATAGGTAAGAAGTAATCACTCAATAATAAATCATTCAAAAAACTTGTTAGTGTAACACTTAAAAAGTAAGAATTCTGAAGAATTTTTTTCTGCTGTTCGTAATTAAGTTGAGATAATAATAAAGATCTAAACTCTCGATTATTTATTTTGTTTATTGCTAATGTTATCTTTTTTAATTTTTCTTCATAACTAAGTCTATTCCAAATGTACTCTATTGGCACACAATTCATGGCTTTATGACAGTTATCCTCAACAAGTATATTGAATATATAAGTATTTGTGTCTATGTTGGTTCTATTGCGATTATTATAATCACTCACTAATGCATCAATTGTCTTTATATCAATAGCTGCACTATCAATATTAGTAGAGTACGTATGAGAAGTCCAAAAATAAACCATAGGCTGGCTATAAACGCTAATGTTTTGTAAATAACTTGCTAGATTAACTTTTTGATCATAATTTGTAATACTATCCTCTAAACAATAATTACAAGCAAGTCGATATTTTTGATCATTACTCAAACCATTATCATTTCTTGCTAAAATATTCCTAGCTGTTTGTAGATAGTTAATTGTTCCTCTTGGAGTCCATTCTATATTATAGATGTAATTTATTGCTAAATACTCAGATTTGTCATTGTAAAGAACATCGTTATCATGATATTTTATCCACTTATATAGCTCTGTTCCTATGAATTTATTGATATTTACCAATTGTTGAGTTATAGATTCAGGCAACCGCAACGTTAGTATTTTATCATTTATACTATTTTTCAGTTTACGCCAGTCGCGTAATATATCAGCAGAATGATTAAATAAATTGCTTATTTGATTTATAGTACTTTGATTTATCCATAAGCGAATAATGATATTGGTTGAAGCGATGTGTTTAAGTGATACCATAAACCAATCTTTAAATATATTCTCATCTAGTAAATTACTTTGTTGTGTACGTTGTTTTTTATGAGAACTAATACTTTGTATATTGTCATCATTTGTTACTGAACTCTGGTCTTCATCATACTTTCTTTTCTTTTGTAGATTAGTATTCTTTGTTATGGAGGTCTCTTTTTCATCATACTTCCTTTTTTTATATAAATTGTCATTACTTGTACTAGAAATCTGATTTTCATTTTTTCTTTTAGACATGCTTCCTTCTCAAAAAAGATTTATCGAGATATTACCATAATATCTACTATTTTGCTATTCATTATAAATACCTGTTTAGGTTGTAATAGTTTAGCTATCACTATGTATGACATAGATACACTTTTCGATACGTGAGTACAAGAAGAAGCCACATAATTCAACTTATTCACCATCAACTAGCAATGAAAAGTTAATTTGCATAATAAATTCGACCAACCACAAAAGCTGGAGGAGCATTTATAATGAAGTTTTTATTATTGCTATTGGGCTGTATAAGCCTAACCAGCTTCTTTTTCGAAAGTAATTTTGATTGTAAAATTCCTAAAGGGCAAAAATGTAAGTCTTTATACGAAATAAAGAATATGGTTGCTCAAGGCGCTTTTGATATTAATAATCTTGAGAAAGTTGAAACATCAAAAGTTAAATCAAAAAGACGTTGTGTTCTATACTGTAAGCGATCTAAAGCAGTTCAAGGTGTAGCTGTTGTTAACACTTCACCGAAAAAATCAAAAAAATATCTTATTAATTTATTTAAATCAAAACAGAGTCAAGGTGAACGCAAGCATACATAAGGATTTTGATCGAGAAAGATTTTCTAAACACTTTGTCTATGAATCGTATGATGAGGAGACTCAGCTATTCTTTAATCGTGGTTCAATAGGTTTTGTATTGCTTGCATGCCCATTGGCTGAAGCTAGTGTTTCGGCTCAAAATGAAATTGCTGAATTTCTAAAAAGTGATGAAAATTTACCAGCTGAAAGTAGCATGCAAGTCTTAATGATTGGTAGTAATAATATCGAACATTTTTTAAGCAACTGGCAGTTATATCGTAAAGGAGAGATATTTATTGAGTTAGCCAACAAAAGAACAGAGTTTTTGCGTGATCAAGCTCAAAAAGTAGGTTCTATAAAGGATGTAGTATTGTTAATTTCAGTTACTATACCTAATTTAAATGCAAATATCGATGATATGATTCGCAGACGAGATGCTTTAAAAGATACGTTTAGGTCCATTGGATTAAGCACTGACAATGTGAATGCACAGCAATTATTAAAGTTTCTGAGAGTAATATTTGGCTGGCCTGAAGAAGAACATTCGAATATTAATGAGTATGAAATATTGTCTGAACAAATTCTAAGTGGAGATTTTTCGTTATTTGAGAATGATGATTGTGTAAATGTAAATAATGATCAAATATTTATCAGCCTAGAAGCTCGAAAAAGGCCTGCAGAGTGCAAATTATCTGCCATGGATCTGTTTTTAGGCAATGAAATGCGTCGTGATGAATATATAAAATCAAATTTCCTGATTCATTTTGGTCTGCAAATTTTACCAAATCAAGCGATGGAAAGGTGATTTAAGCTTTTTAGGTATGTTATTAGCTGGCAGATGAAGACAAATAATGTATTGGTCACCTTTTGGCTGAGCTTTATTACCTACATTAAATAAGCATGGAGTAGCTCCAAATGAGAACTTTAACCTTTGTATAGCTATGGCTTGTATAATAACATCACTGCACTATTCATTGCTCAGCTATACTTAGTAAGTTGATTACTCAATACTGCCATTGCTATTATGAACTAAGTTATGCTTTTTATTATTTTCATGTGATATATTAATTGATTTTAATATATCATTAAATTGTTTTTCAGGAATAACATCAATTAAATCTACTGTTAAATTCCCAGACAAAGTAAAGAAATCTGAATTATGCAGCCATATTGGCAGATATTGTTTTATTTTTTGTTTTACTTCTTTATGATTTGATGTACCAATATAACTTCGTGTAGACATAATAGCTAATATAGAGTATAAAAAGACACAAAGTAATATACCTTGCATTCCACCTAACAACATACCAAAAAATTTATCTAATAAGCCATCAGTAATTGGATTAATAAGCCTAATAACCTGATTACTTAACACTGTGCATAATATCAACGACATAACATAAGATAAAATACCACTTATAATAGTTGCATAAAGCAGACTATGAGTATATTCAATAATTATATCCTGCAATGTAGGAGTTAAAAGTACAGTTAAAAATATTGAACTCACAAAAAAAATTGACCCAATAATCAATTTTAAACCACCTTTATAAAACCCTAAGGTAATTGCGCTAATAAAGATTACAAGAGAAATTATATCTATTATATTCATGTTACAATTAATATTTTATTTGTTATAATATAGTCCATTTTTTGATCATGCAACTCCCTAGGTACAAAGTTTCTTAGCTGTACATCAAAACATACTCCAATTGCTATGTTATTGCTATTAATACTTCTGACTTGCGATATGTATTGATCATAATATCCTTTACCAAAGCCAATTCTATAACCAGCAACATCAAACACCAAACCAGGAACTAATAATGCAGATGGTATCACTATATCAGTACCAACTGGAGTATATATTTCGTGTTCTTGTTTTTTGATTGGGCAGCCTATATAATAGTATCTATATAACATTTTTTTGTTAATAAGAGCTGGTAGAGCAAATTTATAGTTAGGCATCATCATTAACAAATCTAATACATTAACTTCGCCTTTAAATGGATAATAAATACCAATTACAGAATTAGTAGGAAGTAATGAAGTAAGAATATATACAGCTTGTAACAAGATTTGATGGCTTTGTTGACAACAACTTTTTAATTGTTTATTTGCCAAGATTCGTATATTCTTATATTTGGAACGTAGAGTTTGTTTATAATAATTTTGATGCATACTGAGGTTATATTAACAGATTGAGTAATAAAACATTATTAAACACAGTAATTGCTTAATTTAGAATTATTTTAAGTATAATGTATAATAGTTTATTGCAATAGAATGTAAAGTAACTCCAGATATATATTACGTTCTTAAAATTTAACTAATTAAGTTTTAGAAGAGCAGAATGGAATCTTATGACTTTTTACCAAATATCGTTATACTACTTGCTACTGCAATTTGTATTGTAATAGTTTTTAAAAAACTAAAGCTTAGTCCTGTACTTGGATATTTGGTAGCTGGAGCTCTAATTGGTGATCATGGCCTTAAAATTGTCAACGTTCAGTATACTAGTGCTATTGCTGAATTTGGAGTAGTTTTTCTATTATTTGCGATTGGATTAGAATTATCAATTGAAAGATTAAAAGCTATGAGAAGGTATGTCTTTGGCTTAGGATCGTTGCAAGTGATCATCACTAGTGTAATAATCGGTGGTTGTGTCATGTCATATTACGATAATGTTGATGTATCAATTATTATTGGAACAGTGTTATCTCTGTCTTCTACCGCTATCGTTCTTCAGGTAATTGAAGAAAGTCGTAGCCAGTCCAGTCAAGTTGGTAGAGTTGCATTATCAGTATTACTAATGCAAGATTTTGCTGTAGTACCATTACTTGTAATACTACCAATGCTATCTAATAAAACAGACATATCTATTGCTCAAGCTATGGGTATTGCTCTGGTTAAAGCTATGATAGCACTAATAGTCATATTTATTACTGGTCAACTATTCTTAAGGCCTTTATTCAAAGTAATTTCTATTGATAAACCACCTGGAAGTACAAATGAATTATTCATAGCTACAACTCTACTTATTGTATTATCTGCTGCTTGGGGAACAAGCCATCAGGGTTTATCACTTGCACTAGGTGCATTTGTTTCAGGTATATTAGTGGCTGAAACTGAATTTAGATTACAAGCAGAAGAAAGTATATATCCATTTAAGGGGTTATTACTTGGCTTATTCTTCATGTCTGTAGGAATGCATATCAATGTTAATGAAATTATTCAAAATCTGCAAACAATCTTGGTTTGCTCAATAGGATTGATTTTAATTAAGGCGACTATTGTTACTGGCTTGTGTATTCTATTTAACTTTAATAAGAGTATTGCATTACATACAGGATTACTGTTATCTCAAGGTAGTGAGTTTGCTTTTATTTTGTTTAATGAAGCAATGAAGGAGGGAATTATTGAAAACTCAATTGGTAAAACCTTATTATTAGTTGTAACTTGTACTATGGCTTTAACTCCATTATTATCTGTAGCAGGATCAAAAATTGCTGACCTGCTTGGTAATGGTAAAAAGGAGGAGTATAATCCACTTCAAATTATCGAACAAGGAGCTAGAGATTTAACTAATCATATTATTATAGCAGGATTTGGCCGTGTAGGTAGAATGGTAGCAAATGTTCTAGAAGCAGAAAATATACGTTATATTGCAATTGATATTAATGAACAAGCTGTAAAAGAAGATAATCATAGTAGTTTTCCTATTGTTCAGGGAGATATTTCTCAAGTTGACACATTAAAAGCGCTAGGAATAGAGCGTGCATCAGCAATTATTTTATCTTTAACTAATGAAATTACCATCAAAAAAACTCTAAAAGCTATATCAAATAATTTTTCACATATTGCTATAATTGTAAAAGCAAAAGATTTGCAGCGCTCTAATGAACTATATGAATGTGGAGCAACAGTTATTGTTCCATCAGATTATGAGGTTGGATTGCAGTTAGGTAGCGAAGTCTTAAAAGTAATAGGCATTAGCGATTACGAAGTTAATAGAATTAAAAACCAATTTCGTTCAGGTAATTACGTAGCTACAAAGCAAAGCCAAACCCTAGATAATGATGATGAAAACGAGTAGAATTTACAGCTTTATTATAACATTTATAATTATGGTTACTGTATTTATCAATGCTGCGTTATCAGATAACAAAAATACTAAAATTCCAAGGTTTATTTCAACCAAAACAAATGAAATCAACATGAGGACAGGCCCGAATATCAAATATCCAATTAAGTGGATATTTACCAAAAAAGATGAGCCATTAGAAATAGTCGATAAATTTGACCAATGGTACTATGTGCGCGATATAACAGGTGACTTTGGATGGATTCACTCAAGTGTTTTATCTCAAAAAAGAACAGTAGTTATTAACAGTAATAAAATACAGAATCTTTATAAATCATCTAATTATGAAAGTAGAATTATTGCATATCTTGAGCCTAAAGTAAGGTGTGAATTAAAAAAATGCACAGCTTTAATGTGCAAGTTGCACTGCAAAAATTATATTGGCTGGGTAGATCGGAAAATTTTATGGGGTGTATATGATCATGAATAAATATATTTACAAAAGTTTATTTTTTATAAATATAGTTAATAAGTAATTTGAATTATAGTACTAATAATGATATATTAATACCATAATTTATATTATCTTAACATATTATTTTTTTCTTCTCTGTAATATAATTCAACTATTTTAGCTATAATAACAGCTGAACTAACTTAATTGAGTAATGTAGTTTGGGCTAAAAACATAAATTAATACTACAGTAAATAATAATTTTTTTAAAATTTTTTGACACATAAAAAAAGATATACGCTGACTATTAATTTATATGAATATTATTGTACAAAAATTTGGTGGAGCATGTGTATCTGATACTGCTAAAATTGCTAACTTAGTAACAAAAGTACAGCGTGAAATTGATGCTAGCAATAAGGTTATAGTAGTAGTTTCAGCTATGGCTGGTATTACTAAAAAATTAATTTCATTTTGTTACAATTTAAACAGTGAATTATATACTCCTGAAACATTAGCAGAGTATGATAGCGCTTTAAGTAGCGGAGAGATTATGACAGCCTCACTATTTGCATTAGCTTTACAACAAAAATCAATTAAGTCTAGATCATTACACTCATGGCAAATACCTATTAAAACTAATAATTATCATTCTAAAGCAATAATTATAGATATTAATACTAACTTAATTCATGATATGCTATTACAAGGTATAGTACCAGTTATTTCTGGGTTTCAAGGTATCACGAATCACAATAGAATTACAACTTTAGGACGCGGAGGATCTGATATTACAGCTGTGGCTATTGCAGCAGCATTGCAAGCAAAAAGATGTGATATATATACTACCGTTGATGGAGTATTTTCAGCTGATCCAGAACTAATACCACAAGCCTGCAAGCATGATAAAATCACTTATACAGAAATGCTAGAATTAGCTTCGCTTGGATCAAGAGTAGTTCATTATCGAGCAGTACAAATGGGTATGCGCTATAATGTTCCTATCAAAGTAATACATGCATTTGGAAAAGGTCAAGGAACAATAATTCAAGAGATTACAACAATGGAACAACCTCAAATTACAGGCATTACGTATAATAAAGATATAATTTTAGTAACTATATGTATCAATGATAACAAACAATTTTTTCTTGTTATAAATCATATGCTTAAATATTCAGTCTCAATAGAGCAAATTACCAACTACCAGTTAAATAAGGTTAGTATAATCATACCATTATCTGATTTAACTGCATCAAAAAAGGCATTTGATGAATTACAGAACCAATGTATCATTAATAGCTACCAAATTAATAATGTAGCATCAGTGTCAGTAGTAGGATATGCGATAAAATATAACCCATCAATATTTCAGCAAATTACCATGGTTCTTAGCAAGTTTGAAGTGCAAATTTTAGGAATATTAGCCTTAGAAGCTAGAATATCTATTATATTGAATAAAATAGATGTTGAACCAATAGTAGCTGAGCTACATCATCATCTAATTTCAACTGCTAGTTCCGCAATCTAGTAACAAGGAAGTGTTGCAATATCTTTGTTACATAAGTATAGTCGAGTGAAGGCGTAGTAGTTTAGTTATCAACATATCCATTACACGCCATGTTAAACTTAACGTATAGATTACCTATATGCGCTTTCCTGATAACTTCATATCATTGCCTATAGCATGTTGTAAGTTATTGCTTTCAAAGATCTATAATATGGAATTTGGTAATCATTAGACTTCTTTCGAAACTAGAGAATGATGTAGAATAGTGTTATAAAGATCTGATTTGAGGTAATAGACCTCTTTCGAAACTGGTTAAGGTAGTTCAAAATTATTGCTGATAAATATCGAAATAGACGTAAAAGATTCGGTCTTAGAGTTAATTTGATCTCTGGCATTTATAATTTTGAACTACCTTAACCAGTTTCGAAAGAGGTCTAATAATGAAATTCGATCAGATTAAAGAGTTAAAGGATGAAAAATTTCGTTGATTAACAGGAGTAAGGAAGGGAACATTTTCAAAGATGGTGGATATTTTGAGGAAAGCTGATGGTCTTAAGAAATCAAAAGACGGGCGTAAAAATAAGCTTAATTTGGAGGAACAGTTGCTGATGGCGTTAGAATACCTTAGAGAATACCATACTTATTTCCATATAGGGTCAGAACTATCGGATTAGTGAAAGTTCAGCATATAAAGCTGTAAAATGGGTAGAAGACACCCTAGTTAAACACCCAAATTTTGCTCTTCCAGGTCGTAAAGCTCTAATGAAGAGCGATATGAATTATGAAGTAGTCTTGATTGATGCTACTGAGAGTCCAATAGAAAGACCCAAAAAAAACAAAAATTCTATTATTCAGGAAAGAAGAAAAGGCATACACTAAAAACTCAAATAGTGGTAGACAAGAAAACGCATCAAGTAATATGTACAAATTTTTCTAACGGTAAAAAGCATGACTTTAGATTATTTAAGGAATCCAAAATTCTTATTCATTCTAAAGTTAAAGAGATTACTGATACAGGATATCAAGGTATACAAAAAATTCACAATAATTCTGAATTACTAAAGAAAAAAAGCAAGAAAAATCCTTTAACTAAAAATGATAAAAAGAATAATTGTAGGTTAGCAGGAGAAAGAGTTGTCAATGAAAACGTTATTGGTATGCTAAAACGGTTCAAAATTATTGCTATCAAATATCGAAATAGACGTAAAAGATTCGGTCTTAGATTTAATTTGATCTCTGGCATTTATAATTTTGAACTACCTTAACCAGTTTCGAAAGAGGTCTATTATATAATCCAATCTTCTCATATAATTCTCTTCTACGCCACCTTTTTCAGCATAAGCCTTCTCAATTCACGTAATTGCATTAGATGATATCCTACTTTCTTCTCTATCAAGTCGCTTACATATCCAAAACAACTGCTAGAGTTACCAACACTAAAGTAATTTATCCAGCAGCTCGTAATATTTGGTTGATAAGATATATAGTCATTTTCAATGGGGTTCAAGCATAGAAAAAAGCGATAATAGATTCATAAAATTGAGTAATTTGATTTCTAATCCACCTCTTCATATTAGCTCAAAACTTTTCTATCGAATTTAAATCTAGAGAATAAAATAGCAGAAAAATAACTTTACAACCAACAGATTATATATTAACTATTTTATCTCTTCTTTCTATGCTCAAACATCATTGTAGATGACTATATTTTCCTTCTCATGCCTTGTAATTCTATAGATATTTTTATCATTCGTCATTACCTCCATTGTTGTTGAAATACTGTTATCAGTATGGTACGTTTGCTCCACAGGCATTACACTACGTCATTGCTAAGACATACCACTCTGTCATCCTCTCATGTTCAATTTATTTCATAGTTTACTAGTTATAGAATCTACATTGCTCTAGAATCTTTCTTTCTGGAACGAGAGTACTTCTTCAATTACTTAATATGTACTTATTATCATGCCGCCACTACCACTCAGCTATAGTGTTCAACTGTATCAGTTATAGTTTTCAGTTAAGCATTCTGCTTTCGCTATACGGTCGCTAGCTCAGCCTTTTGGACTTATCACTTTCAGAGCCATCCATGTATTTGCTTTCGTTGCAGCTTGAATAATTTGCTCTTATCCTTTTGATAAGTTTGTAGATATGTTCCAACATCTCAATTTCTCTCCATGCTGCTATCCTAACTATAGATTTCTAACTCTTCATCTAGTATGCTTACCTCACACTGTACATATTAGCTCCTCTGGATATACAACTAGTACGTGATGCTTTGGCATCACATTACTCAAGCCTCTTTAAGCACAATTTCTGTTGAACAGGTTTAATATGTGTAAGCAAACATTGCAAAGCTTTTGCTTTATTCCATCTGCTTTCCTGTATTGCCTTTACGATGCGAGTTCGATAATTTTTAACAACTTTATTACATTTCTTCCAGTTTATACTGTACCAATGTATTTTGTTATCAATAACCCACTGTAGTCATTTACAATGAAGTTTGCATATAAAATATCCTGTTGGTAAATCTTATGACGCTATTGTCGCTTTTTTCTATGCTCAAACCTCATTGTAAATGACTATAGCTGTAAAATTTATAACCATCATTTTGCTTTTCTAATTTCAAAGTGTCATCAAATTCTCTCGTCATAAGAAACCATAACAGAAGGCTCAAACTTTCGTGTGGAGCATTTTTTCTGTTTTCCTCTGCTTGCACCTTCATCAGCTTACCTTACATTTCACCTTCAATATTGGAAAAGATACAGGCTTACTGTGTTCTATCTATATAACATAAATTGGTTATGTTCTACCTGTCCGCATGTGATCATATAGTCTACGTATTGTCAGGTTCTAAGGCAAATAATCAGATCATTTCTCTTTTGAACAAAGCCTTACAGTATCCTTTGCTTTTTATTACTAACAACATTCATCAGTAGTTTACTTATGTTAACTATGCCATTTACCTAGCCTCTGGCTGCATGATACTACCACCAAAGCAAATCTTGATTTTAACAATTTATACGCTTCTTTTAATATATAGCTAAACTACTATAAAACAGTTATAACAGTTTGGCTATCACTACAACTCAGATATACCTTTCAAAAAGTATATAATATAACTGTTTTATAGTGGTTTAGTTATATCTAATTTTACCTAAGTTACTATAAATTTATCTACCACATTAGCTAGTAGGTTTTCGGCATTAATTTTCATCTCTCTCAGTTTCAACTCAGTAGAAGCTAATAATGTTGGTGATTGCATTAATGTGAATATTTTTTCAAATAAAATATGAGGTGTGATAGTGCTTTGCTCTATACACCAACCAGCTTTATTATCTGCAATAGCTTTTGCATTAAAAAGCTGATGATTTTGTGCAGAGACAGGATATGGTACTAATATTGCAGGTTGACATAAAGATATTATTTCAGATATAGTAGATGCTCCAGCTCTGCAAATTGCTAAATGAGAATTTTTGTACTTGTCAGCAATATTGTAAAAAAAATCACTCACTTCATGCTCTATATTTAGTTCAGTATACATTGCTTTAACGTAATTAATATCCTTTGCTACAGCCTGATGAACAATAGTAATTTTAAAGTCATGATCACAATTGACTAGTAATTTGATTGCATTAGGCACAAGAGTAGAAAAGATTTTGGTTCCTTGACTACCTCCAATTACTAACAGCTGAAAATTTTTAGAGTTAAAATTACGTTTTGGAGTAAATCTTAAGGCTTTTCGCACAGGAGTTCCTGTAACTATTACTTTATGTTTATAGCGATTATTCAAATTGAGAGTATTAGCAAACGTTACAGTTATAGCTTTAGCATATCTTAAAAAAAGCCTATTAGCTAGGCCTAAAACACTGTTTTGCTCATGTAGAATAAATGGAATTCTAAATAATATTCCATTTATAATAATAGGAGCAATAGTATATCCTCCAAAAGCTACTATGAGGCTTGGAGAATTTGAGTAGACTAATTTGAATCCAGTTATACAAGCAGCTAATATTCTTATATAGGCATAAAGTTTTTTAATCCCTGTATTAGAGATGGATACCATATTCATAATATGGATTTTAAAACTATAATTAAAATTTAGGAGATATTTTTCGCACCTAGTGTCTGTAATCAAGTATACATTATAACCACGCTCCTGTAGTTCTTCTCCTAATGCAATCGCTGGAAATAAGTGCCCACCTGTTCCACCTCCAACTAAAAATATTGTTTTCATATTTTATATCTTGAGTTTATATTTACTAAGATCAGTTTTATGCCTTGTAAGAGCAAGTAATATTCCAACTCCTATCGCTACTGCGACGCTGGAAGATCCACCGTAACTAATAAATGGCAAAGTCATACCTTTAGTTGGAAGCAGGTTAGTACTAACACACATATTAACTATAGCCTGAAATCCAAACTGTGAAAGTATGCCTGAAGATACAAAAATTGTATAATTATCCTCTTCAAAGAGCAATTTGATGAATCCATATATAACAATAAAAGTAAAAATTGCTACAATTATTAAACAGACTATAGCTCCTAACTCTTCACCAGCAACAGCAAAAATAAAGTCAGTATGAGAATCAGGTAACATGTGCTTGACTAAACCTTCTCCTGGCCCTTTGCCATATAGTCCTCCATTTTTAAATGCTTGTAAAGACTTCATGACTTGGTAATTTTCGCTATTGGCTGGATCCAAAAAACTATTAATTCTTCTCTTAACATGCGGTAATAATGAATATGCTCCTGCTGTTCCAGCAATTGATATACATATCAAAATCAAGAGCCATAGTAACGGTATACCTGCTATAAATAATTGTATTCCAAATGCAACCGAAATTGTTATTAACATACCAAAATCAGGCTGAGTAATTAGCAGTAATGCTACTATTAAATATAAGATAATAGTAACAATAAAGCGAATTTCATTGCTTTGAATAGCTGAAAGAAGCCATCCAGTAATCACTAAAAAAAATGGTTTTACAAATTCAGAAGGTTGCAATGATATTCCTCCAATATTAATCCACCTTTTAGCTCCCTTAATAGGATTACCATAAAATTTAATAAATATTAATAATATAATATTTAGAATAAATCCTAAAATAGCTAAACGCTTTATTGTAGTTTTATTGAGAAACGATACAACAAATGTTGTACCTACTGCTAGTACAACATAAAATATATGCTTGCTAGCAAAATACGACTGTGGAACTCCTATTCTATTTGCTACTGCAGCGCCAGAGGTTGTTACTAGCATTAGGCTTAAAGCAGATAAAATACATAATAAAAATACCGTGTATTGATCTATACTTTTCCACCAGCGCCATAATATTCTAAACTTTTCAGTCGAATTATAGTTCATATATTTTTATTCTGTTATAAATTTTTGAGATATTTTTATAAATTGATTACCCCTATCTTCAAAGTTCTTAAACTGATCAAATGAAGCGCAAGCAGGAGCAAATAATATATTTTTATCTAGCCCACTTTGATCAGATTCAGCATCTATTATCGCTTGATTAAATGCTTCCTCCATGGTGTTATTAATTGAAAAAGCAACTACTCCTTTTAATGTTTCTGCAAGAGCATATCTAGATTGCCCATATAAATATGCTTTTTTAACTTCATATAGCGTATTTACTATCGAATTAACTCCTCCTTCTTTAGCAACTCCTCCAGCTATCCAATAGATATTTGATAAGCTTAATAATGCTTTACTAGCAGCATCTGCATTGGTTGCCTTACTATCATTATAAATATGTATGTTGTTTTTTTTCCCTATATATTGCATACGATGAGGTAAAGGTTGAAATTGATTTATAGCGCTAGTAATATCATATTCATTTCTACCTAAAATTTTACATGCATAAAAAGCAGCAGCAATATTTTGATTATTATGCTTACCTAATAGTAAAGAAGTAAAATTTATATGTTGAGGTATGTGAGATGAAAATTTCACTAATGTAGGCTGAGATTGACAATTTATACTTTCATCTGCAATAGATTTATTTAATTCATCAGTGTTTATAGCTTTCTTTATTAATTCTAAGCTACACGTAGTATTTCTAAACTTGCTTGCATATAATGTATTGTAATTGGCGTTAGAAATAATAGAACACTCTTTATTAATTAAAGCATAACCATTTTTTGTGGCAAGAGAAAGTATCTTTTGCTTAGATAGTATATATTGGTCAAATGAATAATAACGATCTATATGATCAGCGGTGATGTTTAATAATACTGCAACATCTAGCTTCAGATCAGTTATTAAATCTAGTTGAAATGATGAAAGCTCTAAGACATATCCTTCTACATTATCTCTTAAAGATAAAACCGCTTTACCTATATTACCTCCAATATCAAATTTACCATTTGTAAATGTTAAAATATGATGAATAAGAGTAGAGGTTGTACTTTTGCCATTTGTTCCAGTAATACCAATGTATTTACGATTAGGATATTCATTATATAGAAGATCTATGTCTGATTTAATTGGTATGTTATACTTTTGCGCATGCTTTACAATAGGATGAGGTGTGGTATAATATGGTATACCAGGGCTTAATATAATAAAGTCACATACTTGCCATTCTGGTTGATCAATGTTGATCATCTTGTAATCTTTCGAACTAATATTATGTTTGTAGAAAGAATTCCGACTGTCATGTGAATCATCGTAAACAATTAAATCAGCCAGTCCAGCTAGAGATTTACAAACTGCTAAACCGGTACGAGATAATCCAAACACACCTATTTTTTTATTCCTTTGTGAATATAGTCTAATCACGTTTTTTTAAATAAATTTAATTGTTTTTGATAATAGTTATGCGTATTTTATATTATTATTTTTTCTAAACAAAGTTTTTCTTATGGTAGAGTGGATAGAAATTCAGTATCCTATCGAATATAGCGAAGCTTATAAAATGATGAAATCAAGATTAACAGGAATACTAAACGGTACTGCTTCAGAAGCTGTATTTATTCTTGAGCATCAAGATGTTTATACTGCTGGAATTAGCGCTAAGAATGATGAATTATTAAATTGCTATGATATTCCAGTACATCATACTGATCGAGGAGGAAAGTTTACTTATCATGGTCCTGGGCAAATTATAATATATCCTGTTATCAATTTAGCAGCTAACGGAAGGGTAAAAGATATTAGAAATTATGTAAACAATCTTGCTTCTCTTGTTATTAATTCTCTAAAGTTCTTTAATATTATAGGTATAACTGTTCAAGATACTATTGGAGTTTGGATAGATAGTGAGTTTGGTAGAAAAAAAATAGCATCAATAGGAGTGCGAATACATAAGTGGATCACTTATCACGGAGTAGCTATTAATGTATGTCCAGATTTAAAAAAGTTTAAAGGAATAATTCCGTGTGGAGACCGTGACACTATTGTAACTTCAATTAATGAATTACTTGATCAAAAGATAGATCTAGATTACTACAAAGCTATATTAAAGCAAGAATTCTATAAGATATTTTAATATAAGGTATACTAAAATTTAACTTAAAAATTAAGAAATATATAAAGTATAATTGTGTGAGTAGACCTAACCAATCGCTTAATTAGGCCCCTCCGCGCAGAACAGGATTTGCAGAATTACCGCATCCGGCTTCCCGAAAAAATAAGATAAGCATTATGCCTTATTTGTTGTTTAGAACATTGAGATAATCTTTCCATTTTTAGGAAAATTTACTCTTTTAACGCCAATTTTGGATAAGGAAAAATATGAAAGGTAGAGAATAAGAAGCATACAGGAGATAATGTATAATTATATATTATCTGTAGTTTCAATTAATAACAGTTTATTCATTGATCATATTTCTACAAATATTCTTTCATAATACTATGCGTAATAACCTGAACATTCACCATTATAACACTTGTATATTACATATTTCTAATTGTTTCTTATCCTAAAATTGCATTTACAAACATGAGAGCAATAAATAAACTGTTATTAATTGAAACTATATTTAAAGATATTACATAATATCTCTTGTAGACCTTTTGTATTATGCTTTTCATACTTTTTCTTATCCTAAATTGGCGTTTTTAAGTATCTCAGTTAGTCTTTTCCAATTTACCTTACGTTTTCCTCCAATTCTATTAAACCAGTTATATAGTCATTTACAATGAAGTTTGCATATAATATTCTAAAAAGGAAATGCCAAAATCATATAGCCAAGACTTTCAAGATAAAGTAATGAAATGTGTTAATCGAGGAAAAAGTTGTAATGCTACCTCAGTAAAATTTGATATATAGTTATTTACAATGAGGTTTGAGCATAGAAAAAATCGACAATAGCATCATAAGATTTACCACCAAATTGAGTAATTTGATGTCTAATCCACCTCTTCATATTAGCCCAAAATTTTTCTATCAGATTTAAATAGACCTCTTTTGAAACTGGTTAAGGTAGTTCAAAATTATAAATGCCAGAGATCAAATTAAATCTAAGACCGAATCTTTTACGTCTATTTCGATATTTGTCAGCAATAATTTTGAACCGTTTTAGCATACCAATAAAGTTTTCATTGACAACTCTTTCTCCTGCTAACCTACGATTATTCTTTTTATCATTTTTAGTTAAAGGATTTTTTCTTGCTTTTTTTCTTTGGTAATGCAGAATTATTGTGAATTTTTTGTATACCTTGATATCCTGTATCAGTAATCGCTTTAATCTTAGGATGGATAAGAATTTTGGATTCCTTAAATAATCTAAAGTCATGTTTTTTACCGTTAGAAAAATCTGTACATATTACTTGGTATGTTTTCTTGTCTACCACTATTTGAGTCTTTAGTGTATGCCTTTTCTTCTTTCCTGAATAATAGAATTTTTGTTTTTTTTGGGTCTTTCTATTGGACTCTCAGTAGCATCAATCAAGACTACTTCATAATTCATATCGCTATTCATTAGAGCTTTACGACCTGGAAGAGCAAAGTTTGGGTGTTTAACTAAGGTGTCTTCTACCCATTTTACAGCTTTATATGCTGAACTTTCACTAATCCCATAGTTCTGACCTATATGAAAATAAGTACGGTATTCTCTAAGGTATTCTAAGGCCATCAATAACTGTTCCTCCAAATTGAGCTTATTTTTACGCCCTCCTTTTGATTTCTTAACACCATCAGCTTTCCTCAAAATATCCACCATCTTTGAGAATGTTCCCTTCCTTACTACTGTTAATCGACGAAATTTTTCATCCTTTAACTCTTTAATCTGATCTAATTTCATTATTACTTCAAATCAGATCTTTATAACACCATTTTACATCATTGTATAGTTTCGAAAGAAGTCTAATGAAGTTTGCGTATAAAATATCCTGTTAGTAAATCTTATGATGCTATTGTCGCTTTTTTTATGCTCAAACCTCATTGTAAATAACTATAGTTTATAATTCTAGAATAATAAAACATTCTTAGCTTATGAACATCTGATTCTCTGTGCCTTGATTCTAAAAATTAATCAGTTATGATGCGGAGATTGCTTTTTTTAATTTTTTTTGTAAGTTCATTTGCTAACTGGTATGCGTACACATTATCAGAATCATATTTGATAGCCAGGCTACAACTTTCAATTGCTTCTTGATGTCGCCCCAATTCATTCAAAGCAATTCCTTTATTATAGTAAGCCTCTGGAAAATCTGGTTGATACTTAATAGCCAAATCAAAATTCTCTATTACCTCTTGATATTGTTCTAGTATACATAAAGCAGATCCTTTATTATTGTAAGAGCTTGCGTAATTTGTGCTGTATCGAATAGCTTGATCATAATTGTTAATTGCTTCTAGTAGCTTTCCAAGATTTTTCAAAGCATTTCCTTTAGCATGATAAGCTTCTATCAAATCTGGTTTATACTTAATAGCTATATCATAATTTTCAATTGCCTCTTGATTGCGCCCTAATTCCTTTAAAGACGCTCCTTTATTAACATAAGCTTCTACAAAATCTGGTTTATACTTAATAGCTACATCATAATTTTTTATTGCTTCTTGATATTGCCCTAGTTCGTATAAAGAAGTTCCTTTACCAATATAATAGTCTGCATCATTTGGATTGTATTGAATAGCTGTATCATAATTCTTTATTGCCTCTTGATATTGTCCTAGTTCGTATAAAGAAATTCCTTTAGCATAATAAGTTTCTGAAAAATCAGGTTTATATCAAATAGTAGTATCAAAAGTTTCTATTGCTTTTTGATGTTGCCATAATGCCTTTAAAGCCATTCCTTTATTAATATAAGCTTCTATACAATCTGGATTACACTTAATAGCTATATCAAAATTCTTTATTGCTTTTTGATATTTTCTTAACTGAAAAAATGAATTCCCTTTATTAAAATATTTGTCTGCTAGCATATCTTTACCCTAAATTGAATACTGTTATATGAGCAGATTATTTTGATGCAATAGATGTAACTGTATTAATAATACTGTCATATATTTCATATGATTTATAAAAATTCCCCTTTAAATTTTTGATTAGCTATGATAATTGCTAAATCAAATGTGCTGTTATCAAATTTTCTTTTTTACAGCCTTATTTTTAACACTATCAGAAATTTCATCAAAATTCTTTATTTTTTTTTATTATTACCATCAGTTATGTTACTCTGGAATTCTTACTCTATATTTTCTATCAGTAGTGATATTGCTAGCTGCGCATATAGTTTGAACTATTATCTAAGACACAAGCTCAAGTTTATACTGAACATTAAGAAGGCCATTCTTTAAGGCCTCAATGTCCTTAACATTGCTGCACCATTCTTGACGAAAGCTATTCCATTTTAAGCCATGAAGGCGAATGTAGCGCTTAGTGTTTTCATCTGGTTCAGAGGAAAATTTTAAAATCACAGCAGCTTTATTTTGCTGTTCCTTATCAAAAATATTTTTACCGATTGTAGTCCAATGATTCTGAACATTTGGATGTTGTGTTAAAGTTTCTTTTAGTGAAACAATTGCACCAAATAAAGTGTTTGTCTGTAAGTGATCAAGCTTAGCCTTAGCGACTAGTCCACCCATTTCGATAAGACGTCGAGTACGCATTTTACGTTCTTTGATTTTGAGGTTAACCTCATCCATGATTAGCTTAGCTTTTTTTGTTGGAGAGTAATTTTTTGCTGCATAAGATTTGCCATGTTAGTAATTCAGAAAGATAAAAAAATCAGGCAAGAATATATCAAAATAAAATTCCAGTAAAGAAAAAAACCGCACCTGCCAAACCAACATCAAATAATT
The DNA here is from genome assembly GCF_000063545.1 of Orientia tsutsugamushi str. Boryong. Classification (NCBI taxonomy): domain Bacteria; kingdom Pseudomonadati; phylum Pseudomonadota; class Alphaproteobacteria; order Rickettsiales; family Rickettsiaceae; genus Orientia; species Orientia tsutsugamushi. Next base: position 1,487,348 of record NC_009488.1, on the reverse strand, counting down.
ATAGTCAAAAAAACGTGAATCCAAGGTTAGAAGCTTTATTAAAGAATAAGCTTATACGCAATATGCGCTCCATAAAGAGCGATGCTAAAAAATGAGTACTCATTAGCTGATCTAGTGTTAACAAAAAGCAGTTTGTACTGGCAAAATCAAAAAACTCATGCTAACCTGAAACTCAGGTGAGGATTGGAGTTGAAATGGCAATACAGTTTGCAAGGATTGAATTTTTAAGTAGAATCAAAGGAGGAGATAGTTGTCGTAAGGCAGCGTATAATGCAAGAACTATTGTTAAAAACGAGAAGACAAATGTAAGTTATAACTTCTCTTGTAAAAAAGATAACGTATATCATACAGTGCTGATACCAGCTTATGTAAATCAAAAATTCAAGAATGTCCAAACAATTAATGAATGAGGTTGAACAAACAGAAAAACGAAGAAACAGTCAGCTATTGAAGGATATCGTAATAGCACTGCCAGACGATAAGGAATTGAATTTAGAGCATAGAATAGAAATAACTCATCAAATAGTTGATGCAATGGGGGAATGGGTGCAAAATGGTCTTGGAGTACAGATAGACATTCATAAGCCTCATAGAGGAGATAAAAACTGGCATGCGCACATATTGGTTACTACAAGAAGATTTAGAGAAGATGGAACTGGTTTAGGTGATAAAGCAGTAAATTTAAACCCAAAATGCATAACATTAAGTAATGGCAAAAAGTTTGTTATTCGAGATTCCGAGATGATTCATGAAAAAGTGAAGGAAATAATTAATGCATATTTTGCTAAATTAGGCTTAACAAATAGAGTTGATAAGATAAGTGCAGTACCGCAAGAGCATATTGGCCCTACTAGAATTAGGGGTTTAATTAATGAAGTTGCAAATGAAAATGAGTTACGTAAAGAGGCTAATTTAAAAATTATTAAGGATGTTGATGTAATAACGGATGCTATAACACATTACAAATCTATTTTTACTAAGCAGGATATTGAAAAAGCAGTAAAAGATATACCAGACCTAACAGAAAGGGGAATGTTAGTTCAGCAAGTGTTCAGTTCAAATAGAATACTAGAGTTATATCATGATGATGGTGAAAGTAGCAAATATTTTACTACAACTGATGTTAGAGACGAGGAAGTAAGAATAATAAGAATAGCTAATAAAATCAATAATCAAGTTTATTACAACGATATTTACAATCTTAAAAGTGATATAGAAGGTCTAGCAAATGTTAGTGAAGAACAGAAACAAGCTCTAAGGCATATTTTGCTTAGCACTAGTGGAGTTAGAGTACTAAGAGGAAGAGCTGGAACAGGTAAATCCACTGTTTTAGCAAAAGCATATAAAATTGCAACAAATCGTGGACAAAATGTTATTGGACTTGCTCCTACTCATAAAGCGGTATCAGAGCTGAGGAGCAAAGGTTATAAGGAAGTCTATACAGTAAAAGGATTTTTGTATAATCGAAAAAAAAAATTTTTATGCAAAATAGGTTAATAGTAGTAGATGAAGCTGGAATGGTTGCTACTAGAGAATATGCAGAGCTGTTTAGAGTAGTTAGAAACAATAATTGTCAACTGATACTTGCTGGAGATGAAAAGCAGTTAGCTTCAATAGAAAGAGGCGGAATGTTTGAGATGCTGAGTAATATTTTCAGTTCACATGTTTTAGTGAATATTCGAAGACAAAGTGAAAACTGGAGTAGAGAAGCAGCAACAAAGTTTGCTGAGAGTAATATTTTAAGCGGTATAACATTACTGAGACAAAATAAATGTATTAAGTTTGATAATACGTTGCAGGACTCAATGAGTAAGTTAAGATACAACTGGAGTCTAAGCAAGTTTAAGCTACATGAAAAATTGGTAATTACAGTACGTAATAAAGAGGTAGACATTCTTAATTCAAGTATTAGATCTTTGTTAAAAGCTAATGGCACGCTACAAGGCACAGAATATAGGCGTTCAATAGCTGGAAGGAAAGAGTCCTACATGGCTGGAGATCGAATTGTATTTCAAAAAAGCGATAAGGATTTACAAATACAAAATAGTGAATTTGCAACTTTAACTTCGGTTAATAAAAATGAATTTGTAGCTAAGACAGATGCAGGACAAGATGTGAGTTTTGACCCAAGCAAAATACAATTTAAACATGGTTATGCAAGTACTGTTTATAAGGCCCAGGGAGCTTCTATAAAAGATGTATACGTTTTACATAATGGAGTAAGTAATATAAGCAGCTCATACGTAGCTATGACAAGGCATATAGAGAAATTACAGCTATATTGCAATAAGGAAGCAACTAGAAGCATTAACAGCTTAATAAATCAGCTTAGCAGACCAAATGATAAATCAGCTAGCATAACTCTGAAAACTGCTCATGATTTGGAGAAAGCACGGACAAAGACAACTGTTTTTAGTAAAATCGAAAACTGGTTTAAGTCTATAATCAATGATATCAATGATAGATCTCATGTGAATGAAGAATATTATCACTTTACTGCTAAACCAGAGCAAGAAGCTAAAGTAGAAAGAGTCCAGCAAGAGAATTGCATAAAGCAATGTACCACCAAAGATATTTCTACTCCATTGTTTATGCAAATCAAAGAACAAAGACAGTACAATTATGATGTAACCATTTTGTCTGCAGAAGGAAAAACGATATCAAGTTTTCAGGAAGCTGGCATTGATAGCAGAATGGTATATAGCTCAAATGTTAATAATTTGAAGTACTATCAACCATTTCAAGGAGAAAAGATTCTTATAGCTGCAAATAATGATAAACAGAATAAAGAATATGTAAGCACTATAAACGATGCTGCAAAAGTACTGAAAAGTAAAGGAGCAATCACTAGCATCGTAGTTCCTTCAGAAGGTGAAGATTTTAACGAAATGCTAAAAAATAAAGGAGCCACAGCTGTTAAGGAGCTTGTGATACCTGAAATCATGAAATTAGTTAATAATCAGAACGTAAAAACAGACCCTGAACAAATTGTAAAAGCTAATATAGCTCCAAAAATTGGAATTAGACGGTAGTGCTGAATATTTGAAACAAATTTATCATACTTTTATATAAAACTTATATAATTAAATAATAAATTTGTTGTATAATTATATCAGTTTTCTATATCAACTACTTCTTCTCCAGACAAACTACAGAAAAAACATTTTTTATCATTACTATCAATAGTTTTATACTCATGCTGAAACTCTTTCAAAACAGTGTTGTCTAAATATTCATATATTTTATGTGTATCATAATTATTCAACTGACTAAAAGTTATAGACTTATGTAACTCTTCATCTAGAGTTTCGCTATATTGAGTTTTTGATAAAGGATTATTAGGAACGATATGATACTGCTGATTCAGTATTATAGAGATTTTTTCTTTACATACTCCTTCAAGTAATTTTTTTCTATTAGTCCCATTCTCAATTGTTCTTGCGACTTCAGGTCCATATAGAGGAAATTCTTGTTTAGAATTTTCATACCAATCTAGAACTTTAGGATAATTAGCATATCTTGCTAGTACGTTAGTATTATTTGGAAACAAGTATATGCTATATATAGTTTTATCACTGCTACCAATCTTAATATCTTGCAGCTTTTGAATTTCTTGTTCACATTTCTGAGCTAATTTGCTTAGATTTTGTGAGTTTTGTATAAAATCTGTATTCCGTGTAACAATTTTTGAGTTAATATCTTTACTAAAGTGTTTTATCTTTACAGCATGAGTTATGAATAATTCAACCACTTCCTTTTCGTATGTATTTAATTCATTGTAAAGATAGTTCTGTAATTCGATTTCAAGATTATGATTCAACAAAAGCTTTGCACTTTCTATGTGACATCTGGTAGCAGCATAATACAAAGCAGTCTTTCCCCAAATATCCTGTAAATTACTAATTTTAGAATTATACTTTAACAGTAACTTTATACTACCTATGTTGCCATGTGCAGCAGCATAATGCAAAGATGTCCAGTTATCTTCATCAAGTAAATTGATACAATCAGGATCATACTTTAATAAAAGCTCTGTAATGCTTGTATAACCACATGCAGCAGCGTAATGCAAAGCAGTATTTCCCCAAATATCCTGTAAATTACTAATTTCAGAATTATACTTTAACAGTAACTTTATACTACCTATGTTGCCATATGCAGCAGCATAATGCAAAGCTGTACGGTTATCTTCATCAAGTAAATTGATAACACCAGGATTATGCTTTAACAACAACTTGATAATCTTTGTATTACCGCATTCTGCAGCATACTGCAAAGCAGTATTTCCCCAAATGTCCTGTAAATTACTAATTTCAGAATTATACTTTAACAGTAACTTTATACTGCCTATGTTGCCATGTGCAGCAGCATAATGCAAAGATGTCCAGTTATCTTCATTAAGTAAATTGATACAATCAGGATCATACTTTAGTAAAAGCTCTACAATACTTGTATAACCACATGCAGCAGCATAATGCAAAGCGGTATTACCTAAATTATCTTGTAAATTGATATTAGGATTATACTTCAGAATAATTTTTATAATTTCTATTTGATTACATATAACAGCATAATGTAGAGCTGTATAATTATCCTCATCTTGTAAGTTAATAATGGTATTTTCTTGAGAAAAAAAACATTTTACATACTTGATATCTCCAGATATAACAGCGTCTTGTAAATCAATGCTTTTAGAAAAAAACATTTTCAACTTCTGTACAACACTATATATCCAAGAAAGACAATTTTTCATAAATTTTGTCACCCTAAAATATTTATCAATCTAATATATTAAATTGATAAATAAAGCAATGCGATTATTCATACTATGAATAGTGTTATCTAATATCTAAATTTTTAGAATAGATCCTTAGGTAAAATCAGAGGATCATTTATAACAATAGCAAAACGAAATGCGAATGACCCTAATATAACAATTATAGCCGAAGGGGCTGAAACAGCATTGAGCTTACAGCAATCAGGCATTAAAGGTAATATCATTGCCAGTGCAGGAATTTCAAATTTGACAAATTATTCACCATTTCTAGGCGAAAAAATCATCATTGCAGCAGATAATGATGGAAAAATTTCTCTAACTAATAATACTGTAATTAAAGCTGCAAAAACGTTAGAAATGAAGGGAGCGATAACTTGTATAGTCAAACCACCAGAAAATGGTGATTTTAATAATCTTCTGCAAACTTGTGGAGACCAGTCAATTAGAGACATTATAGAACCTGAAATTACTAAACTGACTAAGGCAGTTGAAACAACCAAACTTACTCAAACAGAAAATAATAGTATAGCAAAACAAAATGATATTACGAATGTTAAAGAATTGTATAATAAATCTTCATCTCTATACTACTGTAAACAAGAAGAGGAAGCTAAGGTGGAAACGATAGTTGTGAATAAATATCTAGAAAACCATACAGAAATTTATAGTTCAAAAATCTTTGATAATCCTAATTTAAGAGCAAATATGGTTTTTGATGAAAAGACTCAAAAATCCTGGCCTACACTCACTATTTTTGTTAAAAATGACAAAGATGAAATTACTGGAGCTAAGATATTAGCTCTGAATTCAAAAACATGTAATAAAGCTGATGTAGCTGAAAAATCTGTTGGTACAATTAGTTGGATCATTTGCTGAAATTGCTCAACAAAATTCAAAATATTCACCTGTAACAATCATTACAAAGGATATTGAAACAGCGTTAACCATTCAACAAGCTGGAGTCGAAGGAAAAATCTTATGTGCCATTGAAGCCCAAAATTTGCAAAACTATAATCCTGCCTCAAAAGAAAAGATCATTCTAGCAGTTAAAAATGACGTAAATACTGAAAAAGCTGAAAAAGTTCTAGAGGATAAGGAAGCAGTAGTCTGTACAGTCAAAAATGACTTCAATAATGTATTAAAAACTCAAGGATTATATGCTGTTAGAAATATTATCAGCCCTGAAATAAGAAAACTTAATGAAAAGAATAAATCCATACAAACTAATATACAACCAAGATTATGTCTGAAACACTAGGCAGAGTATGACGCAGCATTTTTTATAAAAAAAACTATAGGCTGAAAAATATGACAAAAAAATTAAAGCATGATTCATTGGCAAAGACAATCATGAGCGATCCAGTGGCTGCACAAGAATTTCTAGAGTATTATTTACCAAGTGATTTCAAGAGTTTAATAGATTTATCAAAAATAAAAGTAGAGCAAGAAAGTTATATAGAAGAATCGTTAAAAAAATATAGCGATATCGTCTATAAAGTTGCAACCAAAAAGCATGGCAATGCTTTTATTTATATATTAATTGAAGCTCAATCAACCGTTGATTATTGGACAGCTCTGCGGTTATGGAGATACACATTGTTATTGTGCGAAAGGCATAAGAAAGAAAAAACTAAATTACCATTAGTGTATAATTTAGTGATCTATAACGGCAAAGAAGTCTACAACGCACCTAGAAATTTGTGGGATTTATTTACCGATTCAATGATAGCTAAGCAATTAATGACCTCTGACTATCAATTAGTCGATTTGCAAAGTATGTCGAATGATGAAATTATTAGGAAAAAGCATATCGGAATGCTCGAATATATGCTAAAACACATTCATCAACGAGATATGTTAAAGCTTTGGCAAGAGTTTCTAATAAACTTCAAACATGTTTTAATACTTGATAAAGAAAAAGGTTATGTTTACCTAAGATCATTTTTATGGTATACTGATACTAAATTACTAGAGAATCAGCAACCAGAATTAGAGCAGATTCTGGCTAAGTATTTATCTGAAGAAGAAAAAGGTAATATTATGAGAACTATTGCTGCAAAATATATTGATGAAGGCATAGCTAAAGGCAGAGCTGAAGCTGCACAAGGGCTTGCAAGGAACTTATTAAAAGCTGGCTTTTCAGTTGAATTTATTGCTGAAAATACTGGGTTATCAAACGAAGAAGTGGTTAATTTAAAAGTTAGCATGGATAATTCTTGAATTAATAATTCACTAACTTAAGTTTTTTGAGCAATGTATATCCCCAAACATATGCTATATTTAAGTTTTGTAGCTTCATAGTTAGTTTTGTGATGGGAAAGTTACCAACAAGCTTTACATAACATGTAAGGTCTGGTAGATTCATAATTTCAGATGGCATAACTAAAAGCTTTTTACGCTCAACATTATTCATATTTACTCCATCTCGCATAGTATTTGATCCATATGACAAGTTTTCTTGAGTTTCAATTATCTCTTGCTCACCTAGTGTTAATGCTGATTTATAAGCTGTAACCTGATCGCTAACTCGAAAAATAAATTTACTATTAAACAAATCAAGCATAGAAGCACATTCAGCAGAACCATATATTGCTTCTAATTGATGAATGTTCTGCAACCCAGCAACAAAGCAGCCTCCATACTTTCTACTTTCAGCTAAAGCAACTGGTAAAGATGAAACTTTTTGTAGAGCTGGCAGTTCATCAAGTATAAACCATATGTTTTTGTTATCATGATTAGGATTTCTACACATCAAAGCTTTGATAGCTATACTTATCCATGCTGAAATAAGTGGCTGTAAAGTAGCTCTTTGACTTGGAGTAGCTGTGATAAATAGCCATCCAGTTTCAGCAGAATTACTAAACCATTCCTTGATGCTAAAATTACCTCCAGGCTTTAAATATTGTAGCGAAGTAATATTCTTTCCAAGAGTAGATTGAATTCCCGCAGAAGTTTCAGGCGCGCTTTCGCTTATAATGCCTGATACAGCGGTGTTTCTAAAAGCTTTTACAAATTGTCTATTATCAGAGTAAATGATTGTATGAATTAGTTTTATGATATCTTTGTCATCCTGATATAGCTTCAACGCTTCAGACAAGACTAATTCAGCATTTTTAGCAAAAAAGTCATCAATTTTAGATACAAAGTAACTCGTTTGCGATGAAAGAGAAGCAAACATTGCAATACTTATGGGAATATTATCAACCTTTACTGGCGCACTCATTGATACTTCATCCTTCAGCCAAACAGTAGATTTGGGGGCAAATAACAGCGTAAAAATAAATATCGATGGAAAAAACCATTCCCATAGCAAAGATGCCGATATTTCCTCTAAAAATAGCCCTAGTAGCAGCCCATATGCCACCAATAGTCAAGGCTAAGTGACCCACTGGAGTGAAGTATTCGCTATTTGAAGCAAAGACCTCTGCCTATGCCATTAAACACATGCCATAACAGATCTCCACCACCAAATGTGTATATTACGTAATCCATTAACTTTTCTCCTTCGCTATTAAATGCTGCTCTATTAATCTAGCCCTTTTATCTATTCGACTTGCATCGGTTTGTAGGCTAGTCCATTTTTCATTTGCAAAAAGTTGTACTCGATTCAATTCCTTCAAATATCTTTCTAAATGTTCATTCGAAACTTGCTTAGCACCTAGTGAAGTAACGGCTCTACGTATTTCGGTGATTACTTCCTTCAAATGCTGAACTAATGTATAGCTAGCTATTAATTCTGATGAGATCTCTAAAATTGTGACTCCAGAAATAGCTTCTAATGTGATATAATCATAAATTGGAAATATATCTCCAATCGAAGATAAAAAGGCTATTTCAGAGTTGCTATATTCAGAATTCTTATCAAACTTATTTTTTAGATCAGTCAATTTTTGCTTAGCTTTACCTGCATAAGACTGCTCTGGTGATATTGTGATATTTCGTTGTAGGCTTGGATGCAGGCAACTAACACTATCACAGCTGTAAATTGAAGCTGATTCTCCACCTTTTAAATGACTAATCCAACTTTTTTCATCCTGAGCTAAGGAGTCAAAAAAGTACACATTATTGTTTGTAACCACGATAGTGCCAGTCATAGACATGATTGAATCACGCATATTTGATGGTATTCCAACCTTTGCTGCTGCTTTAGTGAAGATGTTATAATCATCCAGCATAACTCTGAATCCTTATTTTGTGCTTGTCGCAGAGCTTGTTTTTGGGCTAAATCATTACGACATTTTTTACCAGCAGCAAAATAATCAAACCCGCTTTGTGACTGTATATCACGGCAAACAGCTTCTCTCATAGCCCAGTTCTTTGGTAAAGCTGTAGCAAATAATGCTTTTGTTAATTCACAATCTCCTTTGGCAAATTGATTCATCTCCATTGCTAGATTACGTAAGTCCTTGAGAGCGTTCTCAATCTGTGGAGCAAATGTTTTTAATCCTAATGAAAAAGCATAGACTTTAGCTTGAGAACCAATGTTTTTCATCAATTGAACTAATTCTTCTCCAGAAATAACAGAGAAGCTACCAAGATAGGCATCAATACTGCTACAGCTCATGTTTAAAGATGGTGGAGTTATAGCAAATGGCTGAAATGATGTTTGGCTTGTTCTGGCAGATAATCCGCCAGCCGCATAATATCCAGCCGCTTGATCCTGATATGATCCAGCTCTAGTAACATTAACACTCATTCCTTGAAATACGTTTTCGATATTCCAAGCTAGTGATACTGGAGCTTGTAGCAATAATAGCATTGTAATGGCATAAACTCTGATTTTGGTGCTCATGTAGTCTCCAACTTATGATAATATCTATCGATTGCTAGAATATTGTCGATAATTTTATCTTCAGAGATTATGCCTCTAGCTACTGCATATATTTTTTTACCATCGCTAGCTACTGAATATAATACAGGTACAATATGCTTAGGATTTAGTTTATTAAGCAACTCATTATTCTTACTGACAGCTAGCAACTGAAATGCATATTTATTAGCAAAGCACTGAACAATAGGCATAAAGGCCTTACAGAGCAAGCAATCTTGTTTAACTTGCAAAATCAATCCCCAGTTTTTAGCAATGTTTTTGAGTTTGAAATCATTTTTTTGCTCTGATTTTTCTTGATATAGCTTTCTATGTAAGCTATTAGCAGGCTCATTAGCATTAATCAGTTGGTAATCAAGTAGAGTAGCTAGTTGCCACATAGTAGCAAACTTATGAGCCTTCTCCATGATTTGCTTCTGCAATCTTTGAGCTGTAATCACATTTTCGAGCGTTGGATTATCAAGCGCTATACGCGCTGAGCTCGATTAAATTGCTCCTTTAATTCCTCGATTCTCTGGTCATGAGCCACACTCATCAACTTAGAATTAGCAGCAGAGTCATCAAGCTCATGACCATGTTTATCATTGTACCATAAAAATCTTGTTGGTGAAGCATCAACAGTGGATAAATGACTAATTAATATCATAAACATTAATAATCTGCTCATTTAGACTAACTTTGTTGCATACGATGAACTTTATCTTTGATTCCTGCAATAATGTCTTTGTTCATGCTGTTTTGAGCCTTAGTGAGTATATCTCCAAATAGTTCATCCATATTGATTTTAGTGAAATCAACTTTTTGTAACTCTTCAACAGTAAGGCCTCTACACTTTGGACATTCAGGTGTACCGAAGTCTATTTTTAGCTGCTTTCTTGCTTCTTCCTGAAAAATTCTTGCAAGTTTTGACTGAAAGCAGCAATAAGTAGACTTTCTAGCTAGGCAAATACCCAATATCGGAATTCTTGAAGAACAATAGGTTCCAATGTAATAGCAGTAACCTTTTTTTCTATATAGAGCTAATTCTTGTTCCTTAGATTTGCATTGCGATAAGCCTATATCACGCCCCCAGCCAGTCATTGAAGAGCAGCAATTCAAAAAACTAAATACATCTTTTTTGCATTTTCGATGTTTACCTGAAAATACAGAAACGGGATTTGTTTTAATGTCCTTGCTCATCTGATTTAGCATCGCTAGATGAGCTACCTTAGCTATATCTCTGTTTGGTATAATAGTCGGAGTGTTGCAATTACCTCCTAAACAAAAAATTGAGTTATTACGCAATGATGAGTGTAGCATTGTTTGCTCATCAGTTGAACAGCTATAGTCATGCTGCCATAGTAAACAAATATTTGCTACTGATTTTTGGCAAGTGCTGTTTTTAATTCACAATTTTGAATTTTAAGGTGTTTGCAACCATCTTTTGGATCGCTAGTACAAGAAAAAACAATCTTTTGTTTCCAATATGAACGATTGACTCTAAACTTGTCAAAAAATACTCTATCACCACTCTCATAGTTGAGTCTATTCACCTCATAGCATTCATTACTTTCTATTAATTGTTCAAGTTCAGGCTTTACAACTTGCCAATATTCTGCTACTTCCCTTAGTTCTTGAGTCTTATCTCTGTAGTCATAGCGAAGTATACATATTTTACCTCTTTTTGATATAATATAAACTTTGTTCCAATATGCTCTATAGATACGCCAAGCCTATCAGCAACAGCACTCCTCATTCGTCTTGCAGCCATTTGGCTATCACCTGCTAACTTGTATATTTTTTCATTATTTTTATCTACGTCATGGAAATCTGCACGACCATTAAGCCAATTACTATGATTCTCTACTATTTCTTCTGTTGCAAATTCCATTTGCCGGTTTTGCCAAGAAAGCCATACATTCTCTAATCTGCACTCAACATTTAATTCTCGAATAAGTTCAATGTTAAAATTACTACCTTCATTACAACTTTGAATAATTTCAGTATTAGTTTTACTTGTCTGAGTTACGAAGTTACTGCTATCAAGGGCACTTAAAGGATCAGATTCAATTCTCATTGAATTAGCTATCATATAATTTTGATCGTTGATATTATGTTGAGTTAAGGCATTGTTTTTACTGTTTTCAGCTTGAAATAACATTGCCCCACTTTCTGTACCAAGCTGATTACGGCCATGGTAGGTTAAATCCTCATCATTGTTAGGATAATTGACATTACTACCTTGATGAAATAATTCTTGTGTATTTGAAGAATTTCCAAGATTTACATTATAGTTGCTAGCTTCATTATAACTGCTTTGCATTGAAGCTAAACAACAGCTAATATTGAGCACTATCAAAAAGTTAATATAGATAATAATCTCATTGAGTATTCTCATTCATAATTTCTAATGCTATTGCTAAAGGAATATGGCCAGTTAATTTCTTGGTTAATCCTCTTTTTTCATCATCTATTACTATCACAGGAACAACATCAATTTTATATTGTTCAAACAAGCTAGGATCTATATCGAAGCTAATACCAAGCTCCATAGTTTTATTCTTTGTTTGTGTAAATGAGTTATTAATTAACCCACGCATAATCAATTGAGCTCCAGCCTTTTGAGATTCAGCAAAATAGCTTTTTAAAGCCTCATCACTCATTGAAAATGAGACAAAAATAAAAGTTTTTTGCTGGCCCAAAAAAAAGCATTAGCATTATTAACAAATAATAAAACCATCAACATCATTACTCGTATAACCATATTCCTCTCTAACCCTTATCAAAGCAAACAGTAATCTCTTTTTCGCCAAATCAAGTAACCAAAATCTTCACCATTAACTGGAAATTCTCTTCCAGCCTGCCATGTAGCTTCTGTTTGGCCTATGCTCTTGCAGGATCTGGTTTCTGGAATCGGATAAGTCATTTGTAGTCGATACTGACTTTTCTTCATAATAGGCATGGGATACTTGCCACATAAGCCTTTATAACCATAATATCCCCATAACATCAGTTGCCTATGCATTCTAGCCATAAACTTACTTACCATTAATACAGATGTTCCAACTCCACCATTATGCGCCGCAGCTGTTCCAGTAAAAGGGTAAAGCATTCCTTGACATTCAGCACACCAAAAAGCATAATCACTTGCTAATAAACCAGCGCTGCAACTCATGCAATCAGCTATACATGCTTGATAAGCAGCTACATTTTGAAACAACAGCGTTTCTGGATTTAAAATCGCAGATTTAGCGTCATCACTCCATAATGGATCAAACTCTGTTAAATATGCTATATCGACTGCAGCCATTTCCAGACAAATAAAATCAAGCAAAATTTCCAGCCAATAAATCACAGGATAGACATACCAATGAATGTGATAAAAAGCACTTCCTTCAGCCTCATCTTTCATGCCTTTTTGAGTAGCACTTCCAAATGACAAACCTCCAAGACTTACCATACACATTGGCGACTTTGTAACATCTACAAGGCGTACTGGCTCCCAAAATCCTACCGGAATATACCAGGTACAGGTATTGGAATCCCTGGCTTAGGACAAAGACATATAAGTCTACCAGAAGCATTAGTATCAGGCATTGAAGTGTTTGTAAAGTACAGAGATATAGTAATTTAACCTATATTATCACATAAATCATTTTTAAGTTGCAATATCACTCATTTTTGGTTTTTTAGGTGAAGTGTTAACAACAGCTACACCTTGAACTGCTTTAGATCGCTTACAGTATAGAACACAACGCCTTTTTGATTTAATTTTTGATGTTTCAACTTTCTCAACATTATCAGGGTCAAAAACTCCTTGAGCAGCCATTTTCTTTATTTCATATAAAGACTTACATTTTTGCCCTTTAGGAATTTTACAATCAAAATTACTTTCGAAAAAGAAGCTTGTTAGGCTCATACAGCCCAATAGCAATAATAAAAACTTCATTATAAATGCTCCTCTAACTTTTGTGATTGGTCGAATTTATTATGCAAATTAACTTTTTCATTGTTAGTTGATTGTGAATAAGTTAAATTATGTGGCTTCTTCTTGTGCTCACGTAAGTCAAAACCTTTTTTAAATACAACATCGATGACTCTACCTGACGCAATAAGAACGACTGGGCTCATAGAATCAGCTTGTTTTATAGCAAAATCAGCTAGCTTATCAAAAGCATTACTAGCTCCAGAGTAAGCTCCAGACTGAAGCGCATCTCCAATCTGAAACTCTTGTTGTTGATGACCTCCAGCTACTAGGTTTAAAGTTGGTAGCATATCAGGTTTAATAGCCTTAGCTTGTAGAAACTTAGCAATATTGCTAAATACTCCATTTAATGCAGCCATGCTTGCTATGTTAGACGATTTATCTACCACGATTCCTTTAATTCCAGAACGTCCATCTTCACCTATCAACCAGCCTTCCGCCTTGTTTTCAATAATATCTCCATAATGAAATTTTACTTTGAAGCAGTTTTAATATGCTTGATGCTGAGCTTAACAAGCTTTAAAGTAAAAACTAGCATTTTAAGCTAATTTTATTTTTCCTTTTGAATTATCCTTTTCAGCTTCTTCTGTAGCAGCATTAATAAGCGTTACATGGCTTGGAGTTTTTGGAGTAAAAGTTAACATTAAATCTTGAATTGTTTTGTGTTCTCCTATTACTGTTAAATAAAGCTTCTTTTCTTCTTCTCGTGGAGCAATAAACAAACATCCAGACTCATGAACTACAACTTCGGCTGCATTTTGAGGATACATAAAAATATCATTGATTTTTTCATCTTTAAGATTAATTCTTGTTGGCCCACTATCAGAAATCTCAAGCTTCAGCAAATTATCAACTTCTAACTCATATTCTACCGCATATACATCACTAAACTTGACTAAAGCAATAAACCCTATCATAAACCTCAAAATTCTAATACTCATTTTTTTATTCCATTCTCTTTAACGCCAGTTAACAACAAAAGGTAATTAGGACTTCGCTTGTAAGTCAAAAGGTAAGTCTTATCGACAGCTATATGTTTACTATCGCTAAACCAATAACGAAGCGTTCCACTAATTAATACTCCATCCTTTATCACTTCAACCTTCTTCGGAAAAAAGACTGAAGACACATTTGAGCCTTTAACAAATTGCAAGTGATCATGAAAAAATTTATTTAAAGATTCAGTATTACTAGATGCAACTTTCATGTCTGCTATTTGTCTTTCTACCTCATTTGGAGAAGTAGTAAATAAGAGTTTCGTTACATAAATTGCCCATTCCTTTAAATAGGTTTCATGGTAATTTTTTGATGAAACCATCATTTTACGATCAGGCTCCATTGCTGGAATTAATAACCACTTTTCTTCTTTGGTAATTGCAGCCATTATCGCAATTATATTAGCTGCAGCTAGCAATATAGTTACTGAAAGTAAGCATTTATTATATTTAACCAGCTCTTGTATAGCATTTTGCTTAAAGAGATGATTCATTACTTGCCAACTTTTTTGCCCAAAAGCCTTGGATATCCTAATGGAGCTGGCAATAAACCTTTAGCTACTAAAAAACTTTTTAGCAAAAAATTCTCAGATACCTTCTTAATTTTCTTAAAGCAATAACATAGAGCAATTCCTCCAACCATAAAGGCTAGGCCTAATTTAGCATGCCTGCTGTTTAGTAGTACAATTCCTGGAGCTACTCCAGCTAGCACTACTCCCCATTCGTCAATGCTCAAACCCATATACTTCAACGGCCTCGATAATGCCCAACATAATTTTTGATTTTGTATAATCACCTTCAGCCTCAATTGTAGCATGAGATTTCTCATTCTGCTACTATAATGTTTAAATTAGCTAAATATCTTCAAACACAGATTTTACCTGCAATAATTAGTGTTCATATATGCATGTGCGACATGAAATCGCACTATTCTTACCACAACGTTTATATCAGTCAGATAGTATTATAAATATTATAACTTCTAGCACATTCACTAATTATTTGTATAGCCTTAGACATATACTCTCGTACTAACTCCATACAAGCTATAGTATAAGGTATTGTTGAGTTTGGATTAATATGATTCAATGCTATACTAATTGTCCTCTGACTTTCGCCTGCATCCCCCATACAACTTGCAAACGTCCTTCTTAGATCGTGTATTCTGAAATTTTTTATGCTTGCCTTTTCACAAATTATCTTCCATGCGGTATTTGGATGCGATAAGTGTCCGCTTTCGCTAGTAGAACTTGGTAGTACCCATTTACTTGTAGATATTAATTTCCTTGCTTGCAATATTTCCATTGCCTCATCTGTTAATGGTATATTTTGCGCCTTTCCGTTCTTAGTTTTTGGTATATGCCATATTTTTCTTTCAAAATCTATATTGTCCCATTCCATCTCTAACACATTACTTTTTCTAGCTCCAGTATATAACGCTAGTAATGCAAAATCTCTTATCAATGGACTTGCTTCTCCGCATAATACTTGTAAAAATCTACCCATTTCATCGTAACTTAGA
Source organism: Orientia tsutsugamushi str. Boryong (assembly GCF_000063545.1). NCBI lineage: Bacteria > Pseudomonadati > Pseudomonadota > Alphaproteobacteria > Rickettsiales > Rickettsiaceae > Orientia > Orientia tsutsugamushi. Next base: position 1,471,262 of record NC_009488.1, on the reverse strand, counting down.
CGTCTCTCTCTTGCTTGCAGTTTATGCTGCTCTATCCCTAGAGTAGGATTGTTTTCTATTAATCCCCATTTTATTGCCTTATTAAATATAGTGCGTAAGGTTGCTAGCAATGCATTTGCTGTGGCATATTTTCCCTCTTTGCTGATATCATTGAATATTGGTTCAATATCACTCATTCGAATCTTGCTTATCTTTTTTTCATATAATGCTTGTGCATAAGTATGTACTCTGTCAGCATTCTCTTTCCAGTTTATAGTATATATTTTGGCATACTCTTCAATATACTTATAACACAGCTCTTTGAATGTAATATCGTTAGCTTTTCTTTCTCTTTCTTTTATACGATTCTCATTTTCTTCTATCTGTTGTTGATGTTTTACTGCTCTTGGATCTATTCCGTTCGCCATTAATGTCTTTAATTCTCTTGCTATTTTTCTAGCTTCTTTAATAGATAAATATGGAAATTCCACTATCCTTATTTTTAAACTCTGGTTTTTATATTTTTGTTCTAAAATCCATGTTTTTCTTACTATTCCTCCACAGACTGTACATGAGATTTTCAGTTTAAGTCCTATTATATCTGGATCGTGGATAATTAATAATTTTTCTCCCTTAGGAATTTTAATTTTACGTAGTGCTCGATTTATAAACTTTGATGATATTGAAGTCATAATCACCCCACATAATATTAATATTTATTATTAAAGTATTACGTTTAATTAAACAGATGATCTATATTATACTTTTTATTTGATAGCAAATTTTTATACTAATTTGTTCATAATACATATAACTTGAAAATCACTTATCAATCCTAGATTGTATATATTTTTCGATCATTAGATTAACCTCTAGATTGAAAACTGGCCCCCAATTTCCTAAATTTTCTGTCAACCTTTTGTCAACCTTTTGCTTTAATTTTTTTGTTATATTGACAAATATTGGAAATATATTTATAGTTAAAGTTGAAGCTTGATTAAAAATATTAATAAAAGTTAACACAAGTTAATAGTAGGTTCTATAAAGTATAGAAGTTAATAAAAATTAACTTTTCTTCTCCCTTATATTTGATCTACCTTTGCATTTTTACCTATAGCACATCTTATTGATTATAAGATGAAGCTTAAAGACTAAGAACCAGCCATAACTACTTTTACCAATTTTAGAAATTTTGTTAAAAACTCTATTGCTGGAGGTACGTTTATTATGACAAATTGCTAACTTTGTAGAATCGATGCAATATATACTTTTCAAAAAGCCTATCTGAACTCTAATAGTTAACATAAAAGAGGGATATAATCTAAGGGAGATAAGAATAAGGAAGGGGAATAATTGTTTGCTTAAGATAGTGGTTGATAACATTACGGAGCTGATTATAGGTATAAGGTTTTTCAATGAAGGCTACTACTCCCATGGAATAAAGCAGGTTTTTAGTTTCATAGGTTTGACTATAACCTGAAATAATAATAATAGGAATGCCATACATTTTTGTTACCGTATAAATTTCCTGCACAACTTGCTCTCCACTTTTTTCAGGCATTACCATATCAAGTAATACCAAAGAGTACTGTAATGGATTTTCCTTAATCAACTTAACAGCTTCAAAAGCATTATTAACTGGTTCTGGAGTATATTGTTCAGCATATATATCTAAAGATATCGCATCTAAAATATTTTGATCATCATCAACTATTAAAATGCTTTTATTAACTCTAATATGATTTTCAAGCTCCTTGAGAGAATTAATAGAGTTGCATTCATAACCAAATCCTTTTAATAATTTTGCTATTCTGTCTTTATATATTTTACCAAAAACCTCGCTTTTACTATAAACAGCTTTATTGAAGCCGCCTTCTGGCTGTCGTAATGGTAATCTAAAAGTAAATTTGCTTCCTCTATTATTAGGTCGATTTTCTGCCCAAATTTCACCATGATGTGCTAATATAATTTCTTTAGCAAGTGTTAGCCCTAACCCACGGCCACAAGCCTTAGATTTAGTTCTGCTACTTTCCTCAAATGGTACAAAGATTGCTTCTAGCTCATTTTCTGGTATTCCAACGCCTTCATCTTCAATTGATACTTCTACTCCAGATCTATATGGCTTTACTGTAATTAGAATCAAACCAGACTGAGAATATTGAATCGCATTTGAAATAAGATTCAGCATCACAGTTTTAATTCTGGTATGATCAAATTCAAACATTGTCTCAGCTTGAGGAACATAGTTTAAACTAATTATATGTTTTTCAGCTACATTTACTTTGTTGCACTCAGCAATTATTTCTTTTAGCATTAATTGAAAGTTATTGAGCTCTATGTCAAATATCATCTGCCCTTGTGCAAATTTTGATAAATCAAACAAATTATTGCTGTACGCTACTAATCTCTCGATACCAGAATTTGCTAATGTTACCATAGTTAATACTCTTTCTTTTTCTTTGAGAATCATCTGGGTATCTTTATAGTATTTTGGTAAAAATTTGCTTAGTAAATTAATAGTAGTGCGAACGACTGATAATGGTGACTTTATTTCATGACTTAAATTATTAAGTATATGTTTTTCAGTATTAAGAAGTATTTCCATTTTTTGGCTTTTAGTATTTAAACGCAGATTAAGAACATCAACATCATTTTTTAGCTCTAGCATAGATCTAGTGTTATCTACAAATTGATTTTGTCTTAATCTAATGAACAATAGTATAGCAGTCAATAATGCTAATGCCCATATGACATACATTCCTAAATTATTATCAACTTCATTATAATCAGCTAAGTAACCTCGCCAACTGGCTAATATGTTAAATACTCTAGCTCCAACTGGCACACCTAACAATATCATAAACAAAGCTGTATGCCATTGTAATAATATTCCTGCTACAACTAAGTTAGATATAAAACACATTAGTAATATTGGAGATGAACCACCAATCATAGTTAATAAAGTATTACTAAATACTAAAGTATAAAATATCGTAATATGCCAAATCAGACCTAAATATTTAGTTCGAAAATCTGCATTCCATTTATTATTATATAGCAAAGCCGTAGTCATCACTAACCCTAAAAGTATAACTGACACTTTTGTAACTAACCAAGCTGAGGCAATATTATGTTCTACCTGTCCACATAATGACATAACCATTAATGATGCTGCTGTAATAACGGAGTACTCAATATAATAATGCCTACCACGGAATGTTTCATTATTGCAGTAAGCGCAAATATTATCCCAGCTAAAACTATGAGATAAAGACTTAAAGAAGCTTGAAATAGAATTAATCTGTTGCTTGCGTTTTTCTTTAAGAACATTTAGTGGCCTACGATCACTAGGTCCAACCCATCCTCCTGGCTCCCCAAGACAGTAGTGCATTATCATCATTACAACAAAATTTGCTATAGTTGCTGGCATTAGATCACCTATTGGTAATGCTGCATTAAAAAATTTGTTCCAAATAAATGTAGTTGAGATTCCAGCAATCATACCTGATACTATAACTCTAGTGGTAGTTCTAAATCCTAAAATTGTAAACATTACTGGTATTCCTATTATTGGGCTATAAAAACTAGCTCCAAGGAATAATATATCTAATAAGGTTTTTTGTGATAGTGCCATATATAACCCTACTACTCCAATAACTACTGCAAATACTCTAACAGCTTTAAACTCTAATTTTGCATTATTTTGAAATAATCCTAAAGGCTTACACAAATCATTAACAAACATCACAGAAGCAGAGTTAATCCATGAATCAGCTGTTGACATAATCATTGCGGATATTCCAATTACTACTAATCCCTTAAATCCAGGATATGCATAACTATCTATTATATATGGTACTAAATTTATAGCACTTATATTCTGGTGTGATGATAGCAGTGTTAATCCTATAAATCCAACAAAAATGCAAAACGATAAATACATAGGTATCATAATTTTAAAAGCTTTAGCTGCTTGTGCTGTATTACGAGCTATTAAAACCCTATGAAATAAGGCTGGATTCATTTCAGGCAAAAAACAATAGAAAAACATTCCATAATATTTTAGTGTATTATGACTACTATAGTCTAACAATATTTTAGGATCAAATATAGGATTTGTTGTTAAAGTATTTACTATAGATTCCCAACTACCAAACATTCCCCAGATAAGTATTGCTAAAGTTGGAATAAATGCTCCAAAAGCCAGAGATTGAAAAACATCAGTAAATACTACAGCCCTAATTCCTCCAAAGGCTGAATATATAATAACTATCATACTACTAATTAGAGTAGCATATACACTATCTATTCCTAAAAAATGATTAAATATTGTAGAAAAAACTTTAATTTGCATAGCAATTCTTGTGGATGCTCTAATTATAGAACAAATAGCTGAAATTACTCTAACATGCGTACCATATAAATCTCCCATTACATCTGCTACAGATAACTTACCAAAAAATTCCTGCATTCTTGGAATTAAGATATAAGGATAACAAAGTAACCCTAATATTTGCCCTATAATACCAAGTACTGCAAGTATTCCAAGTGCATATGTCTCATGCAATATAAAATTAAAAGTACTGCCACCAATCCACGTAGCTATAAGAGTCGAAACAAGGGATGCTGTACTGAAATTTCTTCCACCAAGAGCATAATCTCTTGTAGACTTCACGTCTTTTCCATACCATAACCCTATAACTAGATTAGCTATCAAGAATAATCCTACTAAAATTATGTCTATATTTAATGCTGGCATTTAAAACTTACTCCTTTCCTATATTGCAATTGCAACTGTATAACTAACATTATGAGATATAATCAACTTGACGATGGTGCTTTATGATTTTCTTATCTTATATAAATCTTTTTTTAATTAATTATATCACTTATTAATTAATTAGTGATATAATATATTTGCATTGTCAATATCGTACTTTTAGTAGAAAAGTTTCTATAACTAAGATAAACAAGTTGTATAGATAGCTTTACTGATGCACAACATAACGAAGCAGCTCATTCAAAGACTGCAGAAGCGTAAAAATATTTCATTTAACTTAATTAGCAAGTATAGCTTATCCTGAAAGGAAGTTACACATTGTAAAATGAAAAATACTTCATCAAAAAAGTCGTTAAATAAGTGAGATACTTTGCGTATGTCATTTTTAACTTTAAACCAATAATGCTCAATTAGATTCAAATCTGGAGAATAAGTTCGAAGATATAATAATGTACATCCTACGGATTCTATTAGAGATTTAATCATAACTCTTTTATGAAAATTTATATTATCTAATATTACTGTTTGTCCAGGAGTTCAATCTTTGATCAGGATAGCTTGAACATAGGGCTCAAAAATACTTTTATTGCAATTACCATCAAATAAAAAAGGGGCAATAACTTTACCATTAGAAAGGCCAGCTATCATACTTACCATTCGTGTATGTTGATAAGTTTTTTCACCATAGCCCCGACTACATATAGAGCTAGATCCATAGTTAAGTTATGTATTATCTTCTATTCAAAACTCATCAATAAATACTATCTTGTCTCTTGGTATTGTCTTATCCTTTCTATGAACTCATTCCTTAACAACGCCAGTTTAGGATAAGAAAAAGCAGGGAAGGCATAATGTAAAAGGCTTACGAGAGATAATGCACAATTAAATTATGCGATATATTTAAATATAATTTCAATTAATAACAGTTTATTTATTGCTCATATTTCTACAAGTATTAGTTCATAATACTATACTTAATAACCCGAACATTGACCATTGTAACACTTGTATATATATCTCTTTCTAACTGTTTCTTATTCTAAATTTGCATGTGCAAACATGCGAGCAACAAATAAATGGCTATTAATTAAAACTATATTTAATATATCACATAATTATAATTGCACATTATCTCTTGTATACCTTTTGTATTATGCCTTCCCTGCTTTCTCTTATCCTAATCTGGCGTTAACATGCTGTTCTTTTTGAAGGATAAAAACTTTTTTATAGCTATAGCCAAGGTTTTTAATTGCCATTAGTATGCGCTATTTGAAATCTTTCGAGGCCATAAACTTGCTAATTTTTTGCTAGTTTTATCTGTATTACTTTGAAGTAATTTTTTAAAAGCCATTAGGTCAGTTACTCTATGAATATATCCTTTTTGATATTCTAATTTTGCTTTTATATTCCATTGTTTCTCTTTGTATTTTCTTCCAATCATATATTAGTTTCCTGCTTATTTTATTAAAATTTCTCTTTATAGCTCAACATTCTCTCTTTCTATATCTTTTATTCTATACCTTTCATACTTTTTCTTATCATAATCCTACTTAAATACTACTTACAGAAATCATTATACATTCTACAGAAGTTGATTGACTGACAATTTAATATTTATTATACTGCCGAAATTATTATGCTTGCGCCAGCAATATTATATTTGGTGAAATACTTTAATTCCTTCTTAACAAGAATTGCTATAAATATTCAGTATGTATAATAGTGCATTAGCTTCAGAATAAAAAATAGTATAACTAATCTATTAATACTTAAGTGTACTGCATATTGTTGTTAAAGTTTATAAAATATTGTTAGTTAATTAAGTTTTATAGGAAATAATATGCAGAATGATATAATGAAATATAATTTAACAATAGTCACTGTATTAATATTTATTACACAGTTAGCAGTTGATATTTATATACCTGGATTACCTAGAATAGCAAACGCATTTAACGTTCCAGAACATAAAGTAATGTGGACTGTAAGCTTAAATTTAATAGGATTATCACTATCAGGATTAGTATATGGCCCATTATCTGATGCAATAGGTCGTAAAAAAGCTTTATTATTAGGAACAACTATTTTTTGTGTTTCTAGTTTCTTTTGCATATACTCTAGATCTATTGAATTGGTTGCATTTTGGATACTTCTACAAGGTATTGGAGCAGGAGCGGCTATACCAGTAAGTTTTGCATCCATAAGCGACGTATACAAAGGCAATGAACAAGCAAAAATAATGTCACGTCTACACATGATAATGGCCTTTTCGCCGGTACTTGGCCCAGTAATTGGCAATAGAATATCTTCATATGATGATAGGTGGTATTTGCCAATAGCAGTTGTTCCTATGATTGCTTTTCCGGCTTTATTGTTATTGATAACTATATTTAAAGAAACTTTAACTGTAATAACTAAAAAATTTGATTTTAATAATCTTAAAGTTGGCTTTAAGAATGCGCTTGTTAACAAAAATTTTGTATGCTATTTGCTCATTCAATCTTTAACATTTTTGTGGTTATGGGCAGATTCAGTAATTTTACCTTTCATTTTTAAAGACATGAATATTCCAAGTAGATATTACGAGTACTATATTATAGCATGTATTGGGACTTTTATGATAGCTTCTATAATTAATCAAAAGTTAGTGATATTACATGGAGCAGAAAAAATGTTATTTTATGGAGTTATATTTGTATTATTTGGCGGCATATTATCAACCTTTAGCTTTACATACTTTGCTGCAAAGTTGCATATAGTTTTATTACTCAAACTAATAGCATCGTTTGGAATTGGATTTATTTTAGGTAATGCAGCAGCACTATCTGTGGCAACAATTACCAATTACGGAGCTGCAGTAGCACTGCTAAGTTCATCAGAAATGCTTTTTGGTTCATTAGGAGTAGAAATGGCAGGATATTTTTACCATGGAACAATATTACCAGTGCTATTATTCATAATAGCAACTTCATTAACTTCTTTATTGATTCTTAAATGGTATAGCATAATACGCAAAAGTAGTAGTTACACATTATTATAAAATGTAAAAGACAACATTAAAAAAAAGTCCTTAAATACCAGGTTCAATATAAGAAAGTTGACAATAATACAAATTAAAATCTTTTAATATATGATAATAACTTAATTGAAATATTATTGAACTATTACCATTATTGTAATAATTTTGATAGACTCATATTACACTTCCTTTATTTATTTTTGATATCTTTATAACAGTCAAATAGTATAATAAAAGAACTATCAAAATCATTGTTTTTTTAAATTTAAGTATAGTTATTGTTACATTAGCTTGTAAATTATGTTCATAAAATGAGTATTTTTTGCTTTTTTTAAAAAAATACCATAATATTTGCATAAATACTATAGTTCTGCAAAAATTGAAATAAGGAGAACAAATTATTTATGGATAAAAAAAATTTATTTAATCATCACTCTTCAGATGATAAAATAATAAATACTTCTCAGCAACATAACCAGCATGATAATCTATATCAACAATCAGAAAAAAATAATCATGCTGCTAATCTGCAAGATGTACAGCTCAGCGTTCACAGTTTTGTTGCCGATCATTTTAAAGAAACTGACATAAATAAATTGCGTGAACAGCATTCTACTGATCTTTTGCTACTAGATAAGTTAGTTGATCGTTTATTCTCTCAATTAGATGCAAATTCTAGTAGCCAAGCTTTTAGTTCTATAATTACAATGAGTCGTCAAAAAGCCGATGCGGAGCAGGGTATTATGCATTTTAGATATAATACTCCTCAACCTATATTAGGATCATCTAATACATCTAAAGTAATTGTAAGAGATTGCAGATTGCAAGGTATTTCAGAATCAGGAATACCAGTAGATAAAAAACCAGGAGAAATTCCAGAACATTGGTTAGCTGTAATAGCAAATCAAGCTAGAGCTTGCTTTGAATTTACTAACATGTACATAGATTCAAATTTAGCACCTCACGCTAAGGAGAAGATAGTTGAGTTGCTAAAGGAGTCTAAAGATCAAATAATGCAACAAAACATTACTGAAAAGAAACTAGAAAGTATATCTCGTCAATTTAATGAGCAATCTCTTAAAACTTTAAAAAAATACAATAATAGCGTTGTTGATGTATCCAAAAAGAATATTGCATTAATTAGGGATTATTGTAATTTTAACGACGAGCATGAACATGTTCTAACTATTGGCAGTAAAATTCATACTAGCAATAGCGCTGATAAGCAGCATCCAGTTATTGCTTCAATGATTGTTGCTCCATTATCTAAAGATATTCTTCAAGAGTGTTCCAAAATAGCTGAACTTAATAATCTGAAATCTAAATACCATAAAAATGTTTCAGATATTTATAAACCAATTTTAACTCAGAAACTGAAACAAGCTCCACTATGGTTTCAAGGTTTATCGACATTAGAGCAAGACCTAATTACAAAACACTTCGATAAAATTACTGATAATAAGCATATTCTTCCTACATCACTTCGTAATTTGCCAGGACTAAGAAATGCTTATGTTGAAGTTAGAGGAATAAGTGAGAATGGCAAGTTGGAAAATAGTCATTTAGAATGTCGTTCAGGTACACTAGCTCAATTTTTATACTCAGATGCAAATGAAGCTAAGCGCATAACTACTTCAAATTTTAAAAGAGTAGTTGAACTATCTGGTGACAAAAATCTAAATATTGAATGCCTAAATACAGAATTTAACCCCAAACAAGGTATATTCCATAATGTTATGGCTGCTATAATGGGTGAAGAAAGAAAGATCTGCAAACTCTTGCGTAAAGGTATTAAATCAGTAGAAGTTACCAAGCTTGGAAAAAGCCAAGCCACACTAAATATTACAGCTACCAACGGAGCCGCAAGATATCATAAAAATGAAGCATTGGATACAATAGCTGATAGATCTAGCTCTAATGCAACCCAAAATCAAATATCATGGCTTATGTGTAAAAGTGGTAAAGATCGTACCGGCATGGTAGCTACAAATAATTTCCTTCAACAGCTATGTAGTTCTACAAATCAAGATAGTTCTAAAATTGCTAATTCAGTAATGTTGTCTAATCATTCAGAATTTCTAGCTGGACATCATGGTAGTAGCAGAGGCGCAGCTGGATTGAAAGCAGGTGGAGTATTTACAGGGTTAAAAGAGCATATTCTGTCACGATATAAAAGTCGTATGACTCCTTCTGCTATAGCTGATACAAACTATATTAAATTTAATTCCTTTGGGCATAAAATTGCAAATAAGATAAGTAATATCAAAACTACTGTACTAAGTTCTATTAAAGCAATATCTAAATCTAATACTACTAAGTATAAACATGAACATCTCAATAATAATCGTGAAAATTCACAAGCTTCAGCACAGCAAATAAACTATAAGAATAATCTTAATCTCTATCAAGATATAAAGCTTGGCAATGCAGTAATATCTAATATACAAAACGGCAATATTAAAATGCATCAGACAAAAGATCAACAGCTTAATTTAAGTGCTATACCAACTTCACATAAGAAGAATAATAAGTCTAGGCTTATATAAAAATAATGTTTGCCTGAGTTAGTATTAAGTAATACATTGAAATATATTCTTATAAATATATGCAAACTATAAAAATTAACAAATGCTAGTTTTTAACTAGCATTTAATGCCATGCTTTTATATACAACAGCTCTAATATAGCAATAAAGTTAAAGAGTAACAAAAAACTACAAAATTTAATATTTACTTTTACGTGAGTCTATAATACTGTACTATTAGTAGCCAAATAATTAGTACTATTTCCATGATAGCTAAACTTAAAGGTATACTTGATTCAATAACTGATAGCTATTTAATAATTGATATTAATGGAGTAGGATATCAAGTGTATTCTTCAGGCAAAACTTTAATGAAGTTGATAAAAGAAGAAGGTAGCATTGTAAGCCTATTTATTGAAACTCATGTTCGAGAAGACAGAATTCACCTTTTTGGCTTTTTAGACAATACTGAAAAAGTAGCTTTTAATATGCTACAAAGCGTAAGTGGTATAGGAACAAAAATGGCATTACACATTCTATCTAATTTAACTCCACATCAGCTTCAAATAGCAATTAGTTCACAAAATAGGCATCAATTAAAAGCAATTTCAGGAGTTGGCCCTAAGTTGATTGATAGATTGATGATAGAATTAAGAGATAAGGTTGCTAATATTAATACCATAGCTAATAATACTAGTTTAGCTATTTTATCAACCGATAGTAATACACACGATAATATTTTATCAGATGCTATTACTGCTTTAATAGCTTTAGGTATCAGTAGAGCTGAAGCAACTCAAATACTGTCTGATATTTATGCATTATTTCCTAGTATATCAGTTAATGAATTAGTTAGAACCGCCTTGCAGCGAAGAGCTAAGTAATGAAAAATCAATTATTAGATGCTAAAGTAGCATCAGAAGAACAGGAGACAGTTTTACGACCTAGTTTGCTAAATGATTTTATTGGCCAAAATCAAATGAAGAGTAATTTGACAATCTTTATTACGTCTTCAATTGAAAGAGATGAATCATTGGATCATACACTATTACATGGTCCACCTGGATTAGGTAAAACTAGCATTGCTCAAATTATCGCAAAAGAAAAAAATGTTAATTTAAAATCTACAGCTGGACCAATATTGTCAAAAGCTGCTGATCTTGCTGCTATTTTAACTAATTTACAAAAAAATGATGTTTTATTCATTGATGAAATTCATCGTCTAAACATTCATGTTGAAGAAATATTATATTCCGCTATGGAAGATTTTTCGCTTGATATTATGATTGGTGAAGGCCCATCTGCTAGATCTGTAAAAATTTATTTACCCAAATTTACGTTAATAGGTGCTACAACTAGATTAGGACTTATCAGCAAACCATTATGTGACCGATTTGGTATTCACCTAAAGCTTAATTTTTATAGTTGTGAAGAACTAACTCAAATTGTTGAACGCGGAGCAAAAGTGTTAAACGTAGCTCTTGATACTAATGCTGCAATAGAGATTGCAAATCGTTCTCGTGGTACTCCAAGAATAGCATTACGCTTATTAAAGAGAGTACGAGATTTCGGAATTTATCAAAATATTAATCCATTAAATCAACAAATAACTGATTATGCTCTTAATCAGTTAGGAATTGATAAATTAGGATTAGATAGCAGCGATCATAAATATCTAAGATTTATTGCTGAAAATTATGATGGTGGACCAGTAGGTATTGATACTATTGCTGCTGCTTTATCAGAACAACGAGATACTATAGAAGAAATGATAGAACCTTACTTAATCCAAATTGGATTCGTACAACGAACTCAGCGCGGCAGAGTTATTACTGCTAATGCTCTTAAACATTTACATTAAATCACATTTAAATCTTGACTATAACACATGCTATGCAGTATAAAATAATAATAGCAAAATCTCTTAACATAGTCTAGAACTGCGTTATTTTATAATGTTAAGACTTTTCTTATATTTAAATCTATTTTTATACACTAATTTGGTTTTACAACTACATTAAGTTAAAAATTCAAACTAAAATATGCAGTATATAAAAAAAAATCATCCATACCATATTGTAGATCTAAGCATATGGCCGTTGGCAGTATCATTTTCCTTATTATTGTCAACTCTTGCGGCTGCAATGTTAATACATAACTACTATTATACCATTAGTAAAGTTGCTCTTGTAGTTGGAGTTGTATGCTTATTATACTCATTGTTTGGTTGGTGGTATGATGTTATTAAGGAAGCAATGCTTGAAAAGCAGCATACTAAAGAGGTTCAGCATTCTTTACGAATAGGTATGATCTTATTCATTCTATCAGAAATAGTTTTTTTTGTTTGTTTGTTCTGTTCATTCTTTTATAACAAGTTTTTTCCTGCTGGTATTTTAGAAGAAGTTTGGGTAGCGCATAAAGGAATATGGCCACCAGATGGAATTATAACTCCTAATCCTTGGACTATACCTCTGTTGAATACTATGATCTTATTATTATCAAGTACTACTGTTAGTTGCGCACACTATGCTATCATTGAAAACAATCAGGAAATTACTGTTAAAACTCTAGGTTATACAGTATTATTAGGTATATTTTTTATACTGATGCAAATTTTTGAATATATACATTTACCATTTAAGTTCACTGATGGAATATTTGCTTCAAACTTCTATATAATTACTGGAGCTCACGGTTTGCATGTAATTTTAGGAGTTCTATTCTTAGCAGTATGTTATTTTAGAGCTAAAAAAGGACATTTTATAAAACCTAATAATCATTTAAATTTTGAATTTGCTGTATGGTACTGGCACTTTGTTGATGTCGTATGGTTATTTCTTTTTATATTTGTTTATGTCTTAAGTTAGGTATATCAACAATTATTTCAGCTAAAAAATATATACCTTTAAATAACCTAAGTTTGATATAATGAGCATTCCAAAATGTAAAAAGAGTAAGTATTACAACTGTGTTTAACACTAAAAACGCTAAATTAGAATAATGGAAAATATGAAAAAAAGTTATACAAAGAGAGAATGTTGAGTTATAAAAAAATTTAAATAAAAAAGGAATAACACAACATGAAAAAGTATATTATAAAGTGTACTATTTATAATAGATAATTTTTGCAAGATTATATTAAGAGTTAAAAAAGAAAGAGATTAGTACCAAAGAAAATTGAACTTAAAGACACTTGAGCAATATGATGTGAAACTATATAGTCATTTACAATGAAGTTTGCGTATAAAATATCCTGTTAGTAAATCTTATGATGCTATTGTCGCTTTTTTATGCTCAAACACCTCATTGTAAATGACTATATAGCTTTGTGTTGCTACCATGCATTTTCAATAATTAATGGCCATTGCATTGGTCTGACTATCGCTAAATCAAATCTAACATCAAAATTACTATATTGCCTATTATAATAAAGGTATAGCTCAGCTGATTTCCTAATTTTAGTAATTTGCTGATGATTACATATAGTATTATCAAAATTTGATCTACGAGCTTTAACTTCAATAAAAACAATAACTTGACCTTTAGTGCATATAATATCGATTTCACCAGCACTATTACGCATTCTATGAGCCTATGAAAGAGTACAATCTAACACTGTATCTAGCAATTATTAACCATTCAGCTAATACTCCTAAATTGTAACTACTTATCATCAATACTCTTAGCTTTTTAAATTATTAGGCCTTGTATATAAGAAAGCACATTGTTAAGTGCAAATTTTAATGCTTATTACTGAAATTTTGTTGATTATCATACTCCTTGATCCAGTGATATGTAAAATACATTATCAACAAAAAGATTGTTGAAGTAGTCATAATATAAAAAGCTGGAGCAATATGTCCAAGTGTTGGACCATAATTATGTTTTATTGTTCCAGCTAACCAAGTTGTAATTGTTGGAGCAGTACCGCCAAATATAGCATTACCTAAGTTAAAACTAAAAGCTATACCAGTAAATCGTTGTTCAGGAGTAAATAATGAAATTATAAATATATAAGATACTCCTGAGACTCCTCCTGCAAGTATACCAAGACCTGTCAATCCTAAAAGTTGATGCCACATAATATCTGATGACATAAGAAAAAAAACTGCAACTGCCGCAATTACTGTAGCAGCAACTGAGCATATCATTACTTTAGTTCGACCATAAAAATCAGAAATAGCACCAGATATTGGCATGCAAATCATTAAAATACAAGAAGTATAAAACAAATAATATAAAGCGCTGCTATTATTAAAATGTAATATAGTTTTATAGAAAACATTAACACTCTTAACAAGATATACAATACTACTTGTTACTCCGCCAACACAGAAAGTTATCAACATTTTATGTTTAGCAGTTTTAATAACATGAATTAGTGGATATTTTAATATATTCCTCTTTTTGACTAATTCTAAAAACACTGGAGTTTCAGCAACTTTCACCCGTATATAGAGTCCTATTAACCCCAAAATACCACCTAGTAAAAATGCTATTCTCCAAGCATATGTAATATCAGAATAATAATTTTCAACTATTATTCCTACCAGAGCAGCTAGTAGCATCCCTGCAGTATTGGACCCATGTACCAACCCTGTAACTAATCCTGGTTTTAAATTATGTTGGTGTTCTAGAACAAAAATAGCTGTTCCTGCTCCCTCACCGCTTAAGCATAGCCCTTGCATTAACCGCAATAATGCTAGTGCAAGTGGTGCTAGATAGCCAATTTGGCTAAAAGTAGGAATTAATCCTATTAAAAAAGTAGGAATTGTCATGCCTAACATTGATATAACTAAAGATGTTTTTCTACCATACTTATCACCAATATAACCAAAAAATATTCCGCCTATAGGCCTAGCAAGAAAGCCTACAGCAAATAGAGATAAGGCTGAGATTACTTGTACAAATTCAGAACTTTTTGGAAAAAAGGCTTGTCCCAATTGTAATACAAAAATTGTATATAGCGTGTAGTCAAAATACTCTAATATATTTCCAAATATTGCTGCAAGAAAGATAAACCTATGCTTATTTTTATACATAAAACTTTAACCAAATTGTTAAACTATTATTTGTTGATCTACGATGATTATGATAGAAAGTAATCGTCAATATTTCTGTAAAATAAATGATGCATTGATATTTAGAAGACAAAACTTTGCCCTAATTGAGTAAATTATAATAAAGTAAAATTATGATAACCTTTCATTTATTCCTAAGAAGAATATACCAGCATTTTGGCAGAATATGTCAGATTGTCAAGTATTAACACACCCACTTCTTATTTTGTATATACTACATAAGATGTCATGTTAACAGCTAATAACTTGGTTATTAAGAAATAGCAAGCATAGGTAAAATTGTTTCGGAATGGTCTCGATTCTGAAATTGCAAATCATTGATAGATCGTTTTGAGGCCAAGTTTTTATTTTTATTAGTTGCATCCTTCCATTTTTCTAGTACTAATGCTGCAAACTCAGAATGAATTATCGATACATCTGCTTTACACTTATAGCCTATGCCATCAACTTGTATTGAATAATCTTTACCGTACAACTTATTATAATAATCTACTACCTCATTAACTTGTCTTTGTGTAACAATAGTTTGACGTAAAATAAACGGATTATTGCTCTGAAATAAGATAATAAATTCTTTTTTATTCACATATTCATTTGTATTAATAACATCCTCAAGGAATTCTATTGTTGCATCATGTACAGTACTTTCTGTAGTAGATCTATATGAATCTACACCAACCGTTTCATCAACTATAGTAATAACTTTAGAACTAAAAATAGTATCTATTAAATCACGCACCATCAAAGCTTCATTTAGTTTTATGCCTCCACTCTCTATATAATCTGGATATAGCCTATTGGGAAAACACCCAGTAGGACATTCACTTAAATTAGTATATTGAATAAAAGGAGATAATGAATTTAACTTTATGTGATATTTTTTAGCTAACCTGAGAATATATTCTTTGCCTTCATCAACACGTTTTATGTCTGAATTATCTATGTCTAACAGATCAAAATTTAAGTTTGTTTGATAAGCATGTATTAGTTTCTCCAAAACTGTAGGCACAACCCCATCAATATTAGCCCATAATTCGCGATTCCCTGTTAATACTGCTACATTACTATTGATTTTAATATTATACTTTGATATTGCATAGTAGTAGTCTATGATACGTGTTATCATATTGAAGCGAGATGCACCAGCAATCCAAGCTACATCATAATGCTTATATTTTGGAATTTCGCGGTCTATGAGTTGTAAAATTTCGGCTTCTTTCAAATACTCATCTTTATACTTTGCCATCCAATTCTGAGCAACTACTTCACTACGTTCTTGACCAAATGTCCTATTAAAAGCATTTTGAGATAAATAAAGAATTAAATCCATAATATCTTGTATACTTAACTCTGTGCCTTCTCCGAAATTTTTACGTAATATTTTAGTGTCAAACTTACTAGGATCATCTTGATTAGCTCCAGACGCTTTTACAACAGAATATATCTGCTTAAAAGTTGCCACAGGATCTTTGACTTTCAAAGCATTAATAGCTTGCCACAATTGTTCTGAATGAAAATAACCAGCTATTTGTAGTACATTCAACAGAGCTTCTTGATGTTCTGTTGCACTTACTGTTAAGTTTGACGTTTTGTAACCATTAAATCCTAGCCTACTTGCTGCTAATTCAAAATTAGATAATACCATAGACTTTTCTCCGCATCCATCAGCAGCAAAATTAACAGTTATTAAAGCTACTAATACTATAATAACAATAGTTATTTTCTTTTTCATAAAAATTAAATATTAAGCAATAGCCTTTCTGGTGATTCTATATAGCTTTTTACTTTAGTTAAAAATGTCACTGCCTCCTTACCATCAATAATTCTGTGATCATATGATAATACTATATACATCATTGGCCTAATTTGTATAGTGCCATTAATTACTACAGGCCTGTCCTGTATTTTATGCATTCCCATTATTGCAGATTGAGGCGGATTAATAATTGGGGTTGACAGCAATGAACCAAACACTCCTCCATTAGTAATAGAGAAAGTTCCTCCACTAAGTTCATTAATCGATAAATTTCCTTCTCTAGCTTTTTTACCTAACTGAGAAATTTCCATTTCTATCTCAGCAAAAGAAAGATGTTCAGCATTCCTTATTATTGGCACAACTAATCCGGAATTAGTACTTACTGCTACTCCTATATCGCAGTAATTGTGATATAGTATGTCATAACCATCAACTTGAGCATTAATTATTGGAAGCTCTTGCAAAGCTGCAGTTGCTGCTTTAACAAAAAATGACATAAAACCAAGTTTAATTTCATGTTTTTTTTCAAATTCTTCTTTATATTTTTTCCTTAATTCCGATACATTAAACATATCAACTTCATTAAAGGTAGATAGAATAGCAGCATTGTTTTGAGAATCTTTTAAGCGTTGAGCAATAGTACGTCTCAATCTAGTCATTTTCACTCGTTCTATTGTTCTACTAGCTTTTACATCAGTTAACACTGATGCTGTTTGCGTTGATGTCTCACGTATTAATGTTGATATCTGTAATTGCTGAGTTTGTATATCTTTTGTTGATGTTATATTGTTATTATTTAAGTTTGAATCTATAACATCAATAATATCACCTTTTGTAATTCTATTATTTTTTCCACTACCGCTAATATTCTCAGGATTAATTTTATGCTCTGCTACCATTTTAGCAACAGCAGGAGACAATTTATTAGCAGAAATAATATCTTCGCAGATTGATAGATTTATATCAATCTCACTACTTTTACTGCTATGAATTTCTTTCTGTAAAACATCTGATCTAATAACACAAATTACTTCTCCAACCTCAACATTATCGCCTTCGTTTTTTAAAATTTTAGTTATTTTTCCAGGTACATTAGCGTTAATATCTATTCCTACTTTGTCACTTTCTACCTCTACTATTTTCTCATCTAGCGCGACTATATCCCCTTCTTTTTTATGCCATTTAGATATTGTCCCAGTTGATACTGATTCTCCAAGTGATGGCAACACTATATTTGTTTCCTTATTTTTTTCTGTCATTATATTCTTTCTCCTATATCTATACTAAAAGCGCACTGTATTAATTCCTGCTGCTGCTTATTATGAAGATAACTATATCCTACTGCAGGAGCTGAAGCACTATCTCGACCAATATACTTTAATTTAATATGTTTTTTAGCTTTATCAATAATATCTTCTAAATAAGGCTTAATAAACGTCCAAGCTCCCATATTTTGCGGTTCTTCTTGACACCATATAATTTCGTCACATACTGAATATTTTGCCAAAATTGTAGATAATGACTCAGTTGGAAAAGGAAAATATTGTTCTATTCTAATAATTGCTACATTTGCAATTTTATTTTTATTTCTAAACTCATAAAGATCATAAAACAATTTACCACTACAGATAATTACTTTCTTGATTTTTCCTTGAATAGATGGATCAATCTCATCAATTATTGCCTGAAAATAGCTTTGAGGTCCTAAGTCAGTTAGACTTGATAACACCAACTTATGTCTTAATAATGATTTTGGTGACATAACTATTAAAGGTTTAAAAATTTTACCAATAATTTGCCTGCGCAATAAATGAAAAAATGATGCCGGAGTAGTTGGATATACTACTTGAATATTATTATTAACTGCTAGCTGTAAATATCTTTCAATTCTAGCTGAACTATGCTCTGGCCCCTGCCCTTCATATCCATGAGGCAATAACAAAACTATATTACTCTTCATTTGCCATTTTGTTTCAGCTGAGCTAATAAATTGGTCAAAGATTATTTGAGCTCCATTGGCAAAATCACCAAATTGCGCCTCCCATATCACTAACTGCCTAGAATTAACTAGTGAGTAACCATATTCAAACCCAAGTACTGCATATTCAGATAATGGACTATTAGCTACTTGAAAATATGCTTGATCTGGAGATAAATGATTAAGAGGAATATAATTACTCTGATCCAATTGACTATATAATACTGCATGTCTATGAGAAAAAGTTCCACGTATTGCATCCTGTCCAGTTAATCTTACTGGAGTTTTTTCAATCAATAAGCTAGCAAAAGCTAATTGCTCAGCTGTTGCCCAATCAACTTGTTCATTAATAGCTACCTTATTTAAACGGTCACTCAGTATTTTTTTTAATCGCGAATGAATAGCAAATTCAGGTGGAATAGTACATAATTTGTGATTAAGTGCTAATAAACTCTCTTTTTTTACTCCAGTTAGTATTTTTCCATATTCTTCTGAATTAATCTCAGCTGTCTTGTATGTATTGTTATTATCATTTAATGGTAAAGTTGGTTGATAAGTTTTTGCTATCTCAAACTGCTCATTCAAGAAATTTTTAAATTGATTTTTCATATCTTGATAATCAGATTCAAGTATGAATTTCTGATTAATCAGTTTTTGAGCATAGAGTTCTGTAACACTTACTTTATTTTTAATAACATTATACATTGAAGCTTGAGTAAACATTGGCTCATCGCCTTCATTATGACCATATTTACGATAACAAATTATATCTATAACAACATCTTTAGCGAATTTTTGCCTATATGCCATAGCAATTGCTGTTATTTTCAGTACTGATTCTGGATCATCTCCATTAACATGAAAAATAGGTGCTTTAATAGTTTTAGCAACTTCAGTGGTATATTGCCCTGGATAAATTTCATCAGTGTTAGCTGTAAACCCTATCTGATTATTAATGATATAGTGCAGTATACCACCAGCAGCATATGGTTTAAGTGCTGATAATAGCAAGCTTTCTGCTACAACCCCCTGCCCGCTAAAAGCAGCATCACCATGAATTAAAATTCCCATCACTTGCTTACGTTCAATATCTTCCAAATCATCTTGCTTTGCCCTAACTTTACCTGCAACTACTGAATTTACTGCTTCAAGATGAGAAGGATTAGGAGTTAATGATATTTTAATATTATTATTTTTACCAGTATATACGCCAGAATACCCCATATGATATTTAACATCACCTGAAATGTTTTTATCATTTATATGAACTTCATTCATAAATTCTGATATTATAGCATAATGCGGTTTCTTAGCTACCTCAGCTAAGGTAACTAACCTTCCCCTATGAGCCATACCAATTACTACTTCTTTTATACAATAATCAATAGCTTGTTCAATAGCATCAATAACCGCAGCTATTGACGCTTCAGCTCCTTGAATAGAAAAACGTTTTGCGCCTACAAATTTTGTATGCAAAAATTCTTCAAATCCTGTAATTGATATTAAGTTTTTTAGTAATAACTCTCTGTCGATATTATCATTTAAATTTAAAGATACTTGCTCTAATTGATCATATAACCAATCAATTTCATCACGATCTGTTAAATGATTAAACTCAACAGCAATATTACCGCAATAAATTTGTTCTAATTGACTAATTAATGTTCTTAAATTTGATACTTGAGCAAAATTGTTACATAGTGTAAAATGAAAGTTTTTATCAAGATCAAATTCTGATAATCCAAAATAGTTTAAACTAAGATGAGCTTGTTCCTTAGTTTTTTGCTCTTGCAAATTCAAAGGATCAAGTTTAGCGCATAAATGCCCATTAGATCGATAAACTTCAATTAATTGCTGAATTTGCAGCTGTTTCAAATTAATCAGCTGCTTATTACTATCAAGATCATCTAATTTGTTTGTGGTTGAAGATATAGCACTTCCTACACCATTATTAGATGCTAACTTAAACCTAAAATTGTTGTAATTAAGCTCAGATTTATTAGTAACAACAATAGGATGTTCACACTCATTACGACAATACTCTTGAAAAAAAGTAATCCAGCTGCTATCTATAGAAGCTGGATCTTTAAGATATTTTTGATGTAAATGCTCAATATACTCAGCATTTTGTCTAAATAAAAAACTTTGATTTACAGAATTACAGCTGCTCACATAGCCCTCTTTTAATCTACTTAATTTATTTTTACTTTGCTCACTTAATAGAATTCAAAAAATTTTGTTCAGCAAATTGCCAATTTGCTAAATGCTCTATAAACTGTTGTAAATATTTTGCCCTATTATTACGATAATCAATATAATAAGAATGTTCCCATACATCACAAGTTAATAACGGTATTTGATTATAAATTATTGGCAATTCAGCATTAGATGTGGTTATAATTTTTAGCTTACAATTTTCAGATATCAACCAGACCCAACCACTACCAAATTGCGCAAGTGCTAGCTCTTGAAATTGATTAGTAAAATTTTCATAGCTACCAAAATCCTGATTGATTTTTTGTAAAAAATTTCCTTCAGGTTTAGTTGCATTATTATTGCATATCGAATGCCAAAAAAAATTATGATTCCAAATTTGTGCTGCATTATTAAATATAGCTTTGCTTCCTTCGGAATTAAATGAAGTTAAGATAATATCTTCTAACGATTTTTGCTGTAATTCAGCTTTATGTTCAAGCAATCGATTTAAGTTATTAACATAAGCAGCATGGTGCTTACCATGATGGTAATCAAATGCTTCACTTGATATATATTGCTCCATTGAATTTTTAGAATATGGCAACTCCATTAATTTAAACGGATAACTTGTTTGATTAGCAGTTTTAGAAAAAGTCATATTACACAATACTCCATATATTATTTATGTGATATAATTAATATTATTATATCATCTTATTGCTATCAATATATCAATAAATTGTTATAAATTAAGTATCTATTTGATTGCTGATATTGTAACTGTTTCTATAGCCTCAGCTGCAGTTCGTTTAGAGCAATATCTATATGATTCAGGTTGAAAATTAGCTTTAAATATTGGTTCTAAAATAAGCTTTAGTGCTCCTTCTACCACTCTATCTTTGGTAGTTGGTATAGATAGATTTCTCATTTTATTTCCAGTATCTTTAGGGATTATCTTAACTCTTTTCCTTTGTAGATAATAGCTTTTGGCTTGCAATGCTGTTTATATATTTTCTAGAAATTGTTTCAACCACAGCTAACTCTATCATTTCAAAGATAACGCAATCTATTCTTAGCACTCCCTTATTATTCTTAGCAATCTTGTAGGCTTATCTAAGTGTTTCTATCTTATATAGATGTACATATAATCCACAAAATTGCAATTGCTTTTCAGCTTTAGCTTTGATATATATTTTCCTTCTCAGGTTTTGTAATTCTATAGACGTTTTTTTATCATTCTTCATTACCTCCATTGTTGTTGGAATAATGTTATCAGTATTGCGCCTTTACTCTACAGGCATTACTATGCTTCATTGCTAATACACGCTACTCCGTCATCCTCTCATTTTCAATTTATTTCATAGTTTACTAGTATAGAATCTACATTGCTCTAGAATCTTTCTTTCTGGAATGAGTAAAACTTCTCCAGTTACTTAATATATTCTTATTATCATGCTACCACTACCACTCAACCACAGTATTCAACTGTATCAGTTAGTTTTCAGTTAAGCATTCTGCTTTCGCTATACGGTCACTAGCTCAGCCTTTGGTGTTTATCACTTTCTGAGCTACCTATATGTTAGCTTTCACTGCGGCATGATAATTCGCTCTTATCTTTTCGATAAGTTTGTTGATAGGTTTCAACATCTCAATTTCTCTTTATGCTGCCTATCCTAGCTATAGATTTCTAACTCTTTATCTAGTAGGTTTGCCTCACACTGCACATATTAGCTCCTCTGGATATACAACTAGTATGTGATGCTTTGGCATCACATTACTCAAGCCTCTTTAAGCACAATTTTTGTTAAACATGTTTACACACTTTAGTCTTAGAATATGAATTTATAAAGCAATTAACTTCTACACTCCTTTTTCATTTGCTTTCAGTAGAGCAATATATCATTTATAGATTTATAGGACATGATTATTTTTCTATTTAACTATTGCTGTAATGCTTACTCTAACTATATATGCTCTATTTCTTATTTTATTAATATTATCTAATTGTGAAATAAAAAATAAATGTTAAATTAGAGTAAAAGTAGTAATTCAAGATTGTTTATGAGATAAATTAACTTCTATAATATTAAAAAATATAAGTAGCAATTTTTGCTAAAGTGTTTATGTAATATGTTTTAATATAAAATATGCCAGACCGTTAAGTATTGTGATGATTAATTAAAATTATGTATTTATTAGAAACAATAATTGTAATCTTGTTAGTTCTTTTTTCTTCAGTTTTATCAGCTATCGAAACAGCTGTGACTGCAACATCTATAGGTAAAGTACAGCAACTAAAATCTAAGGGTACTCTAAAAACAGATTTGCTGCTAAAATTAATGAAAAATAAGGAGCAAGTTATTAGTACGTTGCTGACTGCTAATAGTATTGTAAATACAGTTGCAACTACTGTTGGTACTAGTATTGCAATAGCAATTTATAAAGAATTAGGAACTATTATCTCATCGATTGTAATGTCAGGCATAATAATAGTATTTGCTGAAGTGGTACCAAAAGCAATCGCAGTTTCTAAAGCTGAAACAATAGCTTTATTAGCTGTTGATGTTATTCAAGTACTTTCAACAATTTTAGCTCCTGTAAGTTACTCTTTGTCTCGTATTATTAACTTTATTTGTTGGCTTTTTAATATTAACCTTGTTAGTAAGGTTTCTGGGACAGAGGAAATTAGAGGATTAATTGAACACCAACATCAAGAAGGTAATGTGTTTGATAAAATGGATCGAGATATGCTTGGTGGAGTATTAGATATTAAGGATATGGAAGTATCACAAATTATGGTACATAGAAGTAAAATGTGTACTATTAATTTTGATTTGCCAATAGAGGAATTTGTTGCTAAAGCAATTGCTCTACAGTACTCTAGAATACCTGTATGGAAGGAAAGTAGCGAAAATATTGTAGGTATATTATATGTTCGTGATTTAATAAAGGAATTGCATGCAAATAATTTTGATGTTCGAGATATCAAATTAAATGAGCTAATAGCCGATCCATGGTTTATTCCTGAAAATGCTTTGGTAACTAATCAACTAGGTAAGTTTAAGCAGAAATATAGTAATATAGCATTAGTAATTGATGAATATGGAGTCTTACAGGGAATGATTACTAGACAAGATATCTTAGAAGAAATTGTTGGTCCAGTTTTTGATAATACACCTAATAATATTATTAAAGTTAATAATTCAACTTATATTATTGATGGCAGTAGTTCAATTAGAGATGTGAATAGAGAGCTAAATTGGAATTTACCTGATGATGCAACCACTATTGCTGGATTAATAATTTATCATATTCAAAAAATTCCACAGCAAGGAGAGGTATATTATTTATTCGGTCTTAAAATACTAATTGATAAGATGCATGCTCATTATATTCAATTAGTTAAAGTAGAAATAGTGAATATCGATAATCAGGAATTACTTAATGTTGGCTAGTATTGGCTCTTATTTATTAATAATTGCAATGGTGCTTTATTCAATAAATTTAGGATACTTTTTTTTATGTAACAATATTAACTTATTAAAAATTATTCATATTGTAGCTAGTATAAATGTAGTTTTAGCATTTTGTATGCTAGTTGTTAGCTTTGTTATTTCTGACTTTACTGTTCAAAATGTATTATTAAACTCTAGTGTAATTACACCATTAATTTATAAAATCTCTGGATCTTGGGCAAGCCATGAAGGATCAATGTTATTATGGTCTTCATTCATGAGTATAGTTAGCGTTTACTCATTAATTACATGTAATTTTCAATTTCAGTGTAAAAAATTAATTATCGCTTGCCAAAGCTTTATCCTACTTGGATTTATTAGTTTAGTTTATTTTGCTTTTAATCCTTTAATAGGTAAATTACCTCGTCATGAGATTGGTTTAGGACTAAATCCTATACTACAGGATGTAGGATTAGTAGTTCATCCGCCAGTTCTTTTTTTTGCTTATGCTTGTTATTTAATACCATTTGTTTATAACTCTGTAGCTCTTTTATATAATGATCAAGCTTCAGTACTAATAGATAAGGCTATGGTATTTTCTAAAGTTGGATGGTTAGCTTTAACTATTAGCATTGCTTTAGGAAGCTGGTGGGCCTATCGAGAACTTGGTTGGGGCGGATATTGGTTCTTTGATCCAGTAGAAAACATTTCTTTGATGCCATGGTTATCAGCAACTATATACCATCACTCATCTTTATATACACGATTCAATAACACATTACTGCGATGTTCTATTTTATCAGCTATTATGACGTTTTTATTTTGCATATTAGGGACATTTTTAGTTAGGAGTGATATATTAACTTCTGTACATTCTTTTTCTTTGAATGGTTTAAGAACATATTTTGTATTGATTTTTCTTGTCATTTTATCTCTTGCTAGTTTAGTGTTATATACTTTACGAATTAGTAAATTTCCTAGTAAGGCAAAAGTTAATGTGCGAGAACTATTAATATTATTAGGTAATATTTTATGGTTATCAGCACTTATAGTAATTTTCATTGCTATTTTTTATCCAATATTTTATAAATTAATTTATGGTAGTAAAATATCAATTGGGTATAATTATTTTGTTAGTACTTTTATTCCAATTATACTACCAACAGCTTTATTAGCAGGTAGTATCTATAAGATAAAGCAAAAATCTAATTATTGTAGCGTTGTAATTACTCTCAGCATATCAGCAGTAATTATTTACTTTAGTTATAGAGATTTAAGTATTGGTAGTTTAGCAATAGTTTGTTCAGTATATCTTATTCAAGAGTCATTATATCACTTAATAAAGTCTTCTAATTGCTTTACAGTTAAAATACCTTATAAAGTATTAGTTGTTACTATTAGCCATTTAGGTTTTGGTATTCTTATGTTATCTATTAGCCTTAATGCAAAACTTCAGCATGATACTGATTTTATTGGTAAAATCGGTAGTACAATTCATAATAACGGGTTGCATATTACTCTAAGAAATACTAACTATGCTAAGGGCGCCAACTACTTTAGGCAAATAGCTGAATTTTGGATTGAAAATGATAAACAAGAAATATTTATACTTAAGCCTGAGAATAGATATTATTATGTTGAAGACGTTATAATACCTGAAAGTGATATATATAGTACTTTATTATATGATATATATGTAGTTCTCAGCAAAGTAGATGATGATGTAGTTTATGCTAAAATATATTATCGTCCGTTTATGTCTACGTTATGGATAGGTGCTGCTTTAATATCAATTGGAATGGTACTATCTATTATAGTTAGTACCAAAAAAGATACTAGCTATAAAGATACTAACTATGCTTTTAATAAATTATAAAAATTTCACTATATTACCAGAATTCGATATAATTAGGAAATCAGAGCTGATGTAAAGAACTAGAAAGATGATTTAACTTGGAAAAAAGAAACAAAAATTTTATTATGTTTAAAAACATAAGCAAGCAATGAGACAAGGCGTTAATTTAAAAATTCATAAAGCATCTATAGCAAGTATGATCAGTGCGGAAAAGATATTTTAACTGACCATTAATAGTTTCTATAATGTGCCTTTTGTTAAGATGAATTACTTTTTTCTTTCATGTTGGATCTAATTTTTGTGATTAGCTCTAAACCTTGATTAGTAAGTGATACAGCATTTTTCTAATAACCCACGATCAACAAATAGCTATCTTTTAAGTTTTCGTACTAAATATTTTACTACTGTTCCATCATCAACGTTACAAGGAATAAGAGCAAAGCTCACAATTTCTCCATCATGAACTATAGTCATTTACAATGAAGTTTGCGTATAAAATATCATGTTGGTAAATCTTATGATGCTATTGTCGCTTTTTCTATACTCAAACTTCATTGTAAATGACTATATATGCAGCTTACATTCAAAAACCATTCTGTAGATGTCTTGCTCATTCGCGCTATATTTTGAAATGTTTTGTACTTATATAGCAAAACTACTATAAAACAACTATAATAATAAGATGTAATGAAAAAGTAATTATAGTCATTTACAATGAGGTTTAAGCATAGAAAGAAGCAATAATAGATTCTAAGATTTAGCAAATTGAGTAATTTGATTTCTAATACACATCTTCATATTAGCCCAAAACTTTTCTCTTGGATTTAAATCTAGAGAATAAGGTAGCAGAAAAATAACTTTACAACTAACAGATTCTATTATATTAACTATTTTTTGCTTCTCTCTATGCTTATAGTCATTTACAATGAAGTTTGAGCATAGTATTCTGAAAAGAGAATGCCAAAATCATATGGCTAAGACTTTCGTGAGAAAGTAATAAAATGTGTTAATGAAGGAAAAAGTTGTAAAATGCTGCCTCAGTAAAATTTGATATAGCAGCAAACACAGTAAGAAATTGGTATAAAAGATATAAATCAGAAGGCCATTATAAAGAAAGAGATCGTCTTGGTAAAAAAGGAAAAATATATAAGATAGAATTTGAAAAATACATTTTTCTAAATTAAAATCTAACTCTAGCACAAACAGGAAAACATTTTGGAATTTCAATAAGAGTAGCAAGTTATTACATGAAAAAATTCGGCTATAGTTATAAAAAAACGTTTACCTACATGGAAGCAAAACCAGAAATAAGAGAAAAATATCAACAAGTAATAAGTTCTATACCTAAGGAAAACTTGGTATAGTCATTTATAATGAAGTTTGAGCATAGAAAAAGCAACAATAGCATCATAAAATTTACCAACATGATATTTTATACTCAAACTTCATTGTAAATGACTATATACATAGATGAAAGTGGCATTGAAATGTCTATATGCAAGGATAGAGTGTGGAGCAAAAAAGGAACTCATGTAAGCAGCAAAAAGAGTGGTAAATATTACGAGCTCACAAATATTATAGCTGGTTATGTTAATAATAAATCAATCGCACCTATGATATTTAATGGTGCATGTAATACAAGATTATTTGAAACTTGGGGGCAACAGGTATTAATTAATGAGTTAAAGCCTGCTCAGTTTGTAGTAATGGATAATGCTGCTTTTCATAAGTCTAAAAAAACTAAAGAGTTAATAGAATCTGTTGGTTGTAAAGTTATTTTTCTTCCACCTTATTCTCCAGATTTAAATCCGATAGAAAAGTTTTTGGCTAATATGAAGCGGTGGATTAGACATCAAATTACTCAATTTGCTAAATCTAAGGATGTAGTATTGTTAATTTCAGTTACTATACCTAATTTAAATGCAAATATCGATGATATGATTCGCAGACGAGATGCTTTAAAAGATACGTTTAGGTCCATTGGATTAAGCACTGACAATGTGAATGCACAGCAATTATTAAAGTTTCTGAGAGTAATATTTGGCTGGCCTGAAGAAGAACATTCGAATATTAATGAGTATGAAATATTGTCTGAACAAATTCTAAGTGGAGATTTTTCGTTATTTGAGAATGATGATTGTGTAAATGTAAATAATGATCAAATATTTATCAGCCTAGAAGCTCGAAAAAGGCCTGCAGAGTGCAAATTATCTGCCATGGATCTGTTTTTAGGCAATGAAATGCGTCGTGATGAATATATAAAATCAAATTTCCTGATTCATTTTGGTTTACAAATGTTGCCAAATCAAGCAATGGAAAGAACTGCAGCCATAACTAAAAGAGAGGCGCTAGAAAGAAATATTAATGCAGGAATGGGTAAATTTTTTTCATGATATACAGCAAGAAGCAGAAGATTTAGCTGATGTAGTAGCTGCTTTACAGAGTGGTGATAGAGTAGTTAATATTCACTTCAATGTTATTATGTTTGATAAAACAAAAAAGGCTAAGCAATCTGCATCAGCTTTTTGTTCGATGTTAAGACGCAGTGGATGGTATTTTGTTCCATGCAAATATGATCATGTAGCCGTGTTGCTAGCAGCGCTGCCAATGCAATTGGTTGAACAAGGTCAAAGAGGTGTATTGGGTCAAAAAACATCAGGAGTTGGAGTAGCCCTTTCTAGCTTAGGTAGAGGCATAAAAACTGTTTCCGTAGAGAGCAAAGTATTATTACCAATAATTGGTGAATGGAAAGGTGATTTAAGCTCTCCAGGTATGTTGTTAGCTGGCAGACGAGGCCAAATAATGTATTGGTCTCCTTTTGGTGGAGCTTTATTACCTGCATTAAATAAGCATGGAGCAGCTCCAAATGAGAACTTTAACCTTTGTATAGCTGGAGTTCCAGGGTTTGGAAAATCTGTTTTTATGCAAGAACTAATGCTATCAGTTTTAGGAGTTGGTGGTAAAGTTTTTGTTCTTGATTACGGAAGATTATTTAAGCGTACATGCTTGATTCTAGGTGGCAGCTACATAGAATTTGACATGAAAAATCCTGTATCAATTAATCCATTTTCCGAAGTACCAGAAGATGATAGTGCAAAGTCTATAGAAGCTAGATCGGATTTTTATCTAACTTTCCATCTATTTTAGCTACTATGGCTGCTCCACAGTATGGAACAAGCGATTTACAACAACCAATGCTTACAGAGAGCTTTGATATCAGTCTGGCAAAAAAGTGGCTCTAAGGCTGAAATAACCGATATTGCAGACTGGTTATCGAATAGAGAAGAATCATATGCTAAAGAACTTGGAAATATGCTTTTTCCTTTTACTAAGGATGGTCAACATGGAAGATTTTTTAGCGGTAAAGCTAAGTTATCATTGAACTCTGATATCGTAGTAATTGAAACTGATCATTTAAGGTCTGTACCAGAGCTGCTAGCAGTGATAGTTCAAATCATGATTGTTCATATTAATCAAACAATGGTCAAGGGAGATAGAAGTAGACCATTTTTAATTATGATAGATGAAGCCTGGAAGCTATTAGCTGGAAAGCGTTCAGGAGAGTTTATTGAAGAAGCTGGCAGAATAGCTCGAAAATATAATGGATCGATTGCTTTAGCTACTCAGCAACTCACGGATTACTTTCGTCAAGAGGGCTCTGCGTCTGAAAAGGCCTTTGAGAACTCATCGCATAAGATAATTTTGAAGCAAAATTCGGAATCCTTTAAGGCGATGCGAGCTAATCCAAAGCTTGCAGGCTTTGTTGATGAAGATTGGAAGCTGAATTTACTGCAATCTGTACATTCAAATCCTCCATATTATAGCGAAGTAGCAATTTATAGCCCTAATGTCTCTGGTGTGATAGGCAGATTAATGATTGATCCATTTACTCTACTGTTAACCTCAACGAATGCTAGAGATTATCAGGCTATAGAAGATCATATGGCTAAGGGTATGAATGTCAGTGAGGCAATTAATTATGTGATAAGAGAGCGAGAAATAATTCCATGAAGCACCAGGTAATGATGAGTATAGGCGCATTCTTTGCTTTATTTGCTGTTGCTTATCAGGTAAGTGATACAATGGCTAATTCATTAAATGCTGATATAGGTGTTGAGATTAAGGATTATGGTACTAGAGGGCATGTTTTTCCAATCATTGAGGAATCATTACTGGAGGTGATTATGGCTAAACTTAATGCTGCATCAAAAAGTGGATTGTTGAACCAAATGCAGCTGGAATTTCAGGAAAAAATTAGGCAAAAAATCATGAGACCAGTTCCAGTAAAAAATTTGAGTAAAGCTACTGAAAATAAAACGCGAATATATGATTCTACCTATGTTCAAAAGGATGACATTAAGACAAAAAATGGTATAATAATAGTAAGGAGAGGAACTAAAATAAATCCTTTAGAGATGATAAATTGGGGTGAACCACTAATATTAATTGATGGAGATGATGAAGATCAGGTCGCTTGGGTAAAATCAAGACCAGGAAAGATAGTGTTAGTTAATGGAAATCCTATTGAACTGAGCAATCTATTAGGCCGACACATATTTTTTGATCAATTTGGTATGTTGATTAGAAAATTTAAAATACAAGCTGTGCCAGCCATAATAGAGCAAGAAAATAACGTGCTTAAAATTAGCGAAGTAAGCACCTATTAAAACCATATGACGTACGATGGAAGTACGCTGTAAATAGTATAACTCAATATACTAGTCGATTCAACTTAAAAGAAGGTTTTATATGAAAAGTTGGAAATTACAGCAATTAGAACAAGATCTAGTCAAAATATTCAATTATACGCTTATAAGTGGTGAAATACAGGAGATAGTAAATTCGAGTGGTGAAACTGCATATTTAGTGCCAGGTGTAAAAGATATAGAAAATACTGCTAGCAAATTTCGAAAATATAAAAAAAGGAAGTATACATAATCAAGAAAAGCTGGTAAGTGAAGGAACTGGTAATTTTGTTAGCGATAGTAATGTCTATAACAGCTAATAACTGTTATGCAGCTGCTGGATGTGTTGGAAGATTTGTAAATCCTATAACAGATGTATGTTGGAAGTTCTTGTTTCCAATTACTATAGCTGGATTTAAGGTAGTTAGCAGTTCAATGCCTGATACTAATGCTTCTGGTAGACTTATATGTCTTTGTCCTAAGCCAGGGATTCCAATACCTGTACCTGGTATATTCCGGTAGGATTTTGGGAGCCAGTACGCCTTGTAGATGTTACAAAGTCGCCAATGTGTATGGTAAGTCTTGGAGGTTTGTCATTTGGAAGTGCTACTCAAAAAGGCATGAAAGATGATGCTGAAGGAAGTGCTTTTTATCACATTCATTGGTATGTCTATCCTGTGATTTATTGGCTGGAAATTTTGCTTGATTTTATTTGTCTGGAAATGGCTGCAGTCGATATAGCATATTTAACAGAGTTTGATCCATTATGGAGTGATGACGCTAAATCTGCGATTTTAAATCCAGAAACGCTGTTGTTTCAAAATGTAGCTGCTTATCAAGCATGTATAGCTGATTGCATGAGTTGTGGCGCTGGTTTATTAGCAAGTGATTATGCTTTTTGGTGTGCTGAATGTCAAGGAATGCTTTACCCTTTTACTGGAACAGCTGCGGCGCATAATGGTGGAGTTGGAACATCTGTATTAATGGTAAGTAAGTTTATGGCTAGAATGCATAGGCAACTGATGTTATGGGGATATTATGGTTATAAAGGCTTATGTGGCAAGTATCCCATGCCTATTATGAAGAAAAGTCAGTATCGACTACAAATGACTTATCCGATTCCAGAAACCAGATCCTGCAAGAGCATAGGCCAAACAGAAGCTACATGGCAGGCTGGAAGAGAATTTCCAGTTAATGGTGAAGATTTTGGTTACTTGATTTGGCGAAAAAGAGATTGTTGTTTGCTTTGATAAGGGTTAGAGAGGAATATGGTTATACGAGTAATGATGTTGATGGTTTTATTATTTGTTAATAATGCTAATGCTTTTTTTTGGGCCAGCAAAAAACTTTTATTTTTGTCTCATTTTCAATGAGTGATGAGGCTTTAAAAAGCTATTTTGCTGAATCTCAAAAGGCTGGAGCTCAATTGATTATGCGTGGGTTAATTAATAACTCATTTACACAAACAAAGAATAAAACTATGGAGCTTGGTATTAGCTTCGATATAGATCCTAGCTTGTTTGAACAATATAAAATTGATGTTGTTCCTGTGATAGTAATAGATGATGAAAAAAGAGGATTAACCAAGAAATTAACTGGCCATATTCCTTTAGCAATAGCATTAGAAATTATGAATGAGAATACTCAATGAGATTATTATCTATATTAACTTTTTGATAGTGCTCAATATTAGCTGTTGTTTAGCTTCAATGCAAAGCAGTTATAATGAAGCTAGCAACTATAATGTAAATCTTGGAAATTCTTCAAATACACAAGAATTATTTCATCAAGGTAGTAATGTCAATTATCCTAACAATGATGAGGATTTAACCTACCATGGCCGTAATCAGCTTGGTACAGAAAGTGGGGCAATGTTATTTCAAGCTGAAAACAGTAAAAACAATGCCTTAACTCAACATAATATCAACGATCAAAATTATATGATAGCTAATTCAATGAGAATTGAATCTGATCCTTTAAGTGCCCTTGATAGCAGTAACTTCGTAACTCAAACAAGTAAAACTAATACTGAAATTATTCAAAGTTGTAATGAAGGTAGTAATTTTAACATTGAACTTATTCGAGAATTAAATGTTGAGTGCAGATTAGAGAATGTATGGCTTTCTTGGCAAAACCGGCAAATGGAATTTGCAACAGAAGAAATAAAGGAGAATCATAGTAATTGGCTTAAGAGTCGTAGCGATGTCTATGATGATGAATTAGGTGCACAAATATACTGCCTAGTAGATGATCCCGAAGCAATTGTAAAACAAATGAAATGGGCTATTGCTAATAGGCTTGGTGTATCTATACACCATATTGGTAGAAATTTTTTATTAGAAGTAAATGAAAAAATATGTATACTTCACTATGACTACAGAGATAAGACTCAAGAACTAAGGAAAGTAGCAGAATATTGGCAAGTTTTAAACCCTGAACTTGAGCAATTAACTGAGAGTAATGAATGCTATGAGGTCAATAGAATCAACTATGATGGTGGTGATAGAGTATTTTTTGACAAGTTTAAAGTCAATCGTCCATATTGGAAACAAAAGATTCTTTTTTCTTGTACTAGCGATCCAAAAGATGGCTGCAAACACCTTAAAATTCAGAATTGTGAATTAAAAAACAGCACTTGCCAAAAATCAGTAGCAAATATTTGTTTACTATGGCAGCACGATTATAGCTGTTCAACTGAGAAGCAAACAATGCTACACTCATCGTTGCATAATAACTCAATCTTTTGTTTAGGAGGTAATTGCAACACTCCAACTATTATACCAAATAGAGATATAGCTAAAGTAGCTCATCTAGCGATGCTAAATCAGATGAGCAAGGACATTAAAACAAATCCCGTTTCTGTATTTTCAGGTAAACATCGAAAATGCAAAAAAGATGTATTTAGTTTTTTGAATTGCTGCTCTTCAATGACTGGCTGGGGGCGTGATATAGGCTTATCGCAATGTAAGTCTAAGGAACAAGAATTAGCTTTATATAGGAAAAAAGGTTACTGCTACTATATTGGAACCTACTGTTCTTCAAGAATTCCGATATTAGGTATTTGCTTAGCTAGAAAGTCTACTTATTGCTGCTTTCAGTCGAAACTTGCAAGAATTTTTCAGGAAGAAGCAAGAAAACAGCTAAAAATGAACTTTGGTACACCTGAATGTCCAAAGTGTAGAGGCCTTACAGTTGAGGAATTACAAAAAGTTGATTTCACTAAAATCAATATGGATGAACTATTTGGTGATATACTCACTAAGGCTCAAAGCAGCATGAACAAAGACATTATTGCAGGAATCAAAGATAAAGTTCATCGTATGCAACAAAGTTAGTCTAAATGAGCAGATTATTAATGTTTATGATATTAATTAGTCATTTATCCACTGTTGATGCTTCACCAACAAGATTTTTATGGTACAATGATAAACATGGTCATGAGCTTGATGACTCTGCTGCTAATTCTAAGTTGATGAGTAGGCCTCATGACCAGAGAATCGAGGAATTAAAGGAGCGATTTAATCGAGCTTAGCGTATAGCGCTGGATAATCCAACGCTCGAAAATGTGATTACAGCTCAAAGATTGCAGAAGCAAATCATGGAGAAGGCTCATAAGTTTGCTACTATGTGGCAACTAGCTACTCTACTTGATTACCAACTGATTAATGCTAATGAGCCTGCTAATAGCTTACATAGAAAGCTATATCAAGAAAAATCAGAGCAAAAAAATGATTTCAAACTCAAAAACATTGCTAAAAACTGGGGATTGATTTTGCAAGTTAAACAAGATTGCTTGCTCTGTAAGGCCTTTATGCCTATTGTTCAGTGCTTTGCTAATAAATATGCATTTCAGTTGCTAGCTGTCAGTAAGAATAATGAGTTGCTTAATAAACTAAATCCTAAGCATATTGTACCTGTATTATATTCAGTAGCTAGCGATGGTAAAAAAATATATGCAGTAGCTAGAGGCATAATCTCTGAAGATAAAATTATCGACAATATTCTAGCAATCGATAGATATTATCATAAGTTGGAGACTACATGAGCACCAAAATCAGAGTTTATGCCATTACAATGCTATTATTGCTACAAGCTCCAGTATCACTAGCTTGGAATATCGAAAACGTATTTCAAGGAATGAGTGTTAATGTTACTAGAGCTGGATCATATCAGGATCAAGCGGCTGGATATTATGCGGCTGGCGGATTATCTGCCAGAACAAGCCAAACATCATTTCAGCCATTTGCTATAACTCCACCATCTTTAAACATGAGCTGTAGCGGTATTGATGCCTATCTTGGTAGCTTCTCTGTTATTTCTGGAGAAGAATTAGTTCAATTGATGAAAAACATTGGTTCTCAAGCTAAAGTCTATGCTTTTTCATTAGGATTAAAAACCTTTGCTCCTCAAATTGAGAATGCTCTCAAAGACTTACGTAATCTAGCAATGGAGATGAATCAATTTGCTAAGGGAGATTGCAAATTAACAAAAGCATTATTTGCTACAGCTTTACCAAGAAACTCAGCTATGAGAGAAGCTGTTTGCCGTGATATACAGTCACAAAGCGGGTTTGATTATTTTGCTGCTGGTAAAAAATGTCGTAATTATTTAGATCAAAAACAAGCTCTGCGACAAGCACAAAATAAGGATTCAGAGTTATGCTGGATGATTATAACATCTTCACTAAAGCAGCAGCAAAGGTTGGAATACCATCAAATATGCGTGATTCAATCATGTCTATGACTGGCACTATCGTGGTTACAAACAATAATGTGTACTTTTTTGACTCCTTAGCTCAGGATGAAAAAAGTTGGATTAGTCATTTAAAAGGTGGAGAATCAGCTTCAATTTACAGCTGTGATAGTGTTAGTTGCCTGCATCCAAGCCTACAACGAAATATCACAATATCACCAGAGCAGTCTTATGCAGGTAAAGCTAAGCAAAAATTGACTGATCTAAAAAATAAGTTTGATAAGAATTCTGAATATAGCAACTCTGAAATAGCCTTTTTATCTTCGATTGGAGATATATTTCCAATTTATGATTATATCACATTAGAAGCTATTTCTGGAGTCACAATTTTAGAGATCTCATCAGAATTAATAGCTAGCTATACATTAGTTCAGCATTTGAAGGAAGTAATCACCGAAATACGTAGAGCCGTTACTTCACTAGGTGCTAAGCAAGTTTCGAATGAACATTTAGAAAGATATTTGAAGGAATTGAATCGAGTACAACTTTTTGCAAATGAAAAATGGACTAGCCTACAAACCGATGCAAGTCGAATAGATAAAAGGGCTAGATTAATAGAGCAGCATTTAATAGCGAAGGAGAAAAGTTAATGGATTACGTAATATACACATTTGGTGGTGGAGATCTGTTATGGCATGTGTTTAATGGCATAGGCAGAGGTCTTTGCTTCAAATAGCGAATACTTCACTCCAGTGGGTCACTTAGCCTTGACTATTGGTGGCATATGGGCTGCTACTAGGGCTATTTTTAGAGGAAATATCGGCATCTTTGCTATGGGAATGGTTTTTTCCATCGATATTTATTTTTACGCTGTTATTTGCCCCCAAATCTACTGTTTGGCTGAAGGATGAAGTATCAATGAGTGCGCCAGTAAAGGTTGATAATATTCCCATAAGTATTGCAATGTTTGCTTCTCTTTCATCGCAAACGAGTTACTTTGTATCTAAAATTGATGACTTTTTTGCTAAAAATGCTGAATTAGTCTTGTCTGAAGCGTTGAAGCTATATCAGGATGACAAAGATATCATAAAACTAATTCATACAATCATTTACTCTGATAATAGACAATTTGTAAAAGCTTTTAGAAACACCGCTGTATCAGGCATTATAAGCGAAAGCGCGCCTGAAACTTCTGCGGGAATTCAATCTACTCTTGGAAAGAATATTACTTCGCTACAATATTTAAAGCCTGGAGGTAATTTTAGCATCAAGGAATGGTTTAGTAATTCTGCTGAAACTGGATGGCTATTTATCACAGCTACTCCAAGTCAAAGAGCTACTTTACAGCCACTTATTTCAGCATGGATAAGTATAGCTATCAAAGCTTTGATGTGTAGAAATCCTAATCATGATAACAAAAACATATGGTTTATACTTGATGAACTGCCAGCTCTACAAAAAGTTTCATCTTTACCAGTTGCTTTAGCTGAAAGTAGAAAGTATGGAGGCTGCTTTGTTGCTGGGTTGCAGAACATTCATCAATTAGAAGCAATATATGGTTCTGCTGAATGTGCTTCTATGCTTGATTTGTTTAATAGACCTCTTTCGAAACTGGTTAAGGTAGTTCAAAATTATAAATGCCAGAGATCAAATTAAATCTAAGACCGAATCTTTTACGTCTATTTCGATATTTGTCAGCAATAATTTTGAACCGTTTTAGCATAGCAATAACGTTTTCATTGACAACTCTTTTTCCTGCTAACCTACGATTATTCTTTTTATCATTTTTAGTTAAAGGATTTTTCTTGCTTTTTTTCTTTGGTAATGCAGAATTATTGCGAATTTTTTGTATACCTTGATATCCTGTATCAGTAATCGCTTTAATCTTAGGATGGATAAGAATTTTGGATTCCTTAAATAATCTAAAGTCATGTTTTTTACCGTTAGAAAAATCTGTACATATTACTTGGTGCGTTTTCTTGTCTACCACTATTTGAGTTTTTAGTGTATGCTTTTTCTTCTTTCCTGAATAATAGAATTTTTATTTTTTTTTAGGTCCTTCTATAGGACTCTCAGTAGCACCAATCAAGACTACTTCATAATTCATATCGCTATTCATTAGACTTCTTTCGAAACTATACAATGATGTAAAATGGTATTATAAAAATCTGATTTGAAGTAATAATGAAATTAGATCAGATTAAAGAGTTAAAGGATGAAAAATTTCGTCGATTAACAGTAGTAAGGAAGGGAACATTCTCAAAGATGGTGGATATTTTGAGGAAAGCTGATGGTGTTAAGAAATCAAAAGGAGGGCGTAAAAATAAGCTCAATTTGGAGGAACAGTTATTGATGGCCTTAGAATACCTTAGAGAATACCGTACTTATTTTCATATAGGTCAGAACTATGGGATTAGTGAAAGTTCAGCATATAAAGCTGTAAAATGGGTAGAAGACACCTTAGTTAAACACCCAAACTTTGCTCTTCCAGGTCGTAAAGCTCTAATGAATAGCGATATGAATTATGAAGTAGTCTTGATTGGTGCTACTGAGAGTCCTATAGAAGGACCTAAAAAAAAATAAAAATTCTATTATTCAGGAAAGAAGAAAAAGCATACACTAAAAACTCAAATAGTGGTAGACAAGAAAACGCACCAAGTAATATGTACAGATTTTTCTAACGGTAAAAAACATGACTTTAGATTATTTAAGGAATCCAAAATTCTTATCCATCCTAAGATTAAAGCGATTACTGATACAGGATATCAAGGTATACAAAAAATTCGCAATAATTCTGCATTACCAAAGAAAAAAAGCAAGAAAAATCCTTTAACTAAAAATGATAAAAAGAATAATCGTAGGTTAGCAGGAAAAAGAGTTGTCAATGAAAACGTTATTGCTATGCTAAAACGGTTCAAAATTATTGCTGACAAATATCGAAATAGACGTAAAAGATTTGGTCTTAGATTTAATTTGATCTCTGGCATTTATAATTTTGAACTACCTTAACCAGTTTCGAAAGAGGTCTATTAGAGCTTTACGACCTGGAAGAGCAAAGTTTGGGTGTTTAACTAAGGTGTCTTCTACCCATTTTACAGCTTTATATGCTGAACTTTCACTAATCCCATAGTTCTGACCTATATGAAAATAAGTACGGTATTCTCTAAGGCCATCAATAACTGTTCCTCCAAATTGAGCTTATTTTTACGCCCTCCTTTTGATTTCTTAACACCATCAGCTTTCCTCAAAATATCCACCATCTTTGAGAATGTTCCCTTCCTTACTACTGTTAATCGACGAAATTTTTCATCCTTTAACTCTTTAATCTGATCTAATTTCATTATTACTTCAAATCAGATTTTTATAACACCATTTTACATCATTGTATAGTTTCGAAAGAAGTCTAATGATTACCAAATTTGATATTATGGATCTTTGAAAGCAATAACTTACGACAGGCTATAAGCAATGATATGAAGTTATCAGGAAAGTGTAATATGGGAAATTCTTACAGTTACGTTTAACATGGTGTGTGATGGAAGCTTGGATAACTAAACTCTGCGCCTTCACTCGCCCTTACCTTAGTGTATTGAGTATTGCAACATTTCTTTGTTACACTACATCTACTTAATTTAGACTAAAGCTTAACATCTGAATATGTATAGTCATTTACAATGAAGTTTGCATATAATATTCTGAAAAGGAAATGGCAAAATCATATAGCCAAGACTTTTGAGATAAAGTAATGAAATGTGTTAATTGAGGAAAAAGTTGTAATGCTACCTCAGTAAAATTTGATATAGCAGCAAACACAGTAAGAAATTGGTATAAAAGATATAAATCAGAAGGTCATTATAAAGAAAGAGATCGTCTTGGCAAAAAAGGGAAAATATATAAGATAGAATTTGAAAAATACGTTTTGCTAAATCTAAATGTAACTCTTGCACAAGCGGGAAAGCATTTTAAAATTTCAATAAGAGGAGCAAGTTATTACATGAAAAAATTTGGCTATAGTTATAAAAAAAACGTTGACCTACATGGAAGCAAAACCAGAAATAAGAGAAAAATATCAACAAGTGATAAGTTCTATACTCAAGGAAAACTTAGTATACATAGATGAAAGTGGCATTGGAATGTCCATATGCAAGGATAGATGGTCGAGCAAAAAAGGAACTCATGTTAGCAGCAATAAGAGTGGTAAATATTATGAACGTACAAATATTATAGCTGGTTATGTTAATAATAAATCAATTGCACCTATGATATTCAATGGTTCGTGTAATACAAGATTATTTGAAGCTTGGGTGGAGCAGTTATTACTTAAGGAATTAAACCTGCTCAGTTCGTAGTAATGGATAATGCAGCATTTCATAAATCAAACAAAACTAAAGAGTTAATAGAGTCTGTTGGTTGTATAGTTATTTTTTTGCCATCTTATTCTCCAGATTTAAATCCGATAGAGAAATTTTGGGCTAATATGATGCGGTGTATTAGACATCAAATTACTCAATTTGTTAAATCCTATGATGCTATTGTCTCTTTTTTTATGCTCAAACCTCATTGTAAATGACTATAAAGTAAAACTATAAACTACTTATAGTATATTATATTTAACATAACCATTGCAAAAGAACAATAAACTTGTTAAAGTAGCTTATGTAGTTGCTATAATACAAAACTTATAGCACAAAAAGATTATAAATTTTTTATGGCAGATATATTACAAGAGATTAAAGACTCTGATCGTTATCAAAGGTGCTTGCTATACTACAAAAAATTTCTACTAATAGTTTTTAGCTCGTCGCTTTTTATAACAGCAGCAATGATGATAAATAATTTCTATAATGCAAGACAAGAGGCTTATTATCAAAAAATAACTGATATATTCATTGAATCCATTGATCAAGATTCCAATAACTCTGATCTAATAGTTCAAAGCTTAGAAAAATTTTTATTATCTAATTATAATACTAAAGTTCAAGAGCTAGCTCATATTCAATTATTAGCTCATAAAATTAAGGTTGGTAGTTTTACTGAAGTAAAACAGTTAGCAAATGAGATTTTAGCAATGAAAAGTTATAGTAATTTTACTAAAGCATATGTGAGATTAAATCTATTAGCTATGGCTATTGATGTTAAGCAAAATGATGATAATAATAGTAATTATGATTCTCAAATTAAATTAATCGAACAGCTCTTTTCAGAATTTAGTCCAAGTATGCCGTTTTGGTCTATTGCTTCAATTTATTACGCTATTTGGGCTCATGAAAATGGCGATGATAATAAAGCTGTACAGTATTTAGAAGCAGTAATAAGAAGTAAATATTCTTCCTGGAATTTAAAGTCTCAGGCTAAGATGTTAAAACAAAATTATGAAATTAATATGTAGAATTAAAAGCTACAATTAAACAATAAAAATTAAGTAAAATAAAATATAGGTTTGTGTTTATGAATAAAAAGTTGGCTTTATTGTCTTTACTATCTTTAATATTGTCAAGTTCTACTGTTCAAAATGTTGAGCCGTTATCTAATCTGCCAAAGATTGAATCAGAAATTGGAGATAACAAAGTAATATTACCAATGTTAAAACATATAAGTAATTGGAATAATAATATAGATCCTATAAATGCTAGCAGTAATAATTTTGCTGTTAAAGAATTTATTGTGTTTAATAAACTGAAGTTAGCTGATAATATATCTGCTCCACCTGTCGTTATACAAGATAAGCTCTTTATACTAAATAATTATGCTCAAGTAAGTTGTTACGATTTAAATGGTATGAAGAAAGTTTGGGCAAAAAAATTAGAGCCTCAGCACAGAAACAATAAAAGATTTGGTGGAGGAAGTATATTATTTAATGATGGAAAACTTTATATTAGTTATGGTAGTAGAGATATAGTTATACTTAATGCTAGTAATGGAGATGAAGTTTTAAGTAAACGGTTACCTGATATAATTAAAGCACCGCCATTAATACATAATAATTTAATGTTAGTTTTAACAGTAAATAAACAACTATATTGTATCAATCTAACAAATGCAGATATTATATGGATGCATCAAGGAGCACAAGAGGCACTTATTTGTAATAGCTTAATTGCTCCAATAATAAGAGGTAATTTGGTTATCGTAAGTTATTCTTCAGATCAAATTGTAGGTTTAAATTTAGAAAATGGAAGGTTAGTATGGTCAACAAGTTTAGGTAAAAGCACAGTAGAAGAGAAAAATTCTTGGGACACATTTTCATTGTCTAATTTAGTTTCTCAGCCTATCATTAATAATGATATACTATATATAGCAAACGAAGAGGTTATAGAAGCTCACAGGTTTGATGCTGTTGACAAAGAAAATCAGAATGGGCAAAAAGCTGTTATGCAGTGGAGTAAAAGTATTACTGGTATTAGCAATTTTAATTTAATTGGTAATACATTATTCATTACAACCATTGATGGAAAATTGTTAGCTGTATCAGCTGATAATGGTAACATTAACTGGGTAATAAATTTATATGGTAGTAACAAAGATAAATCTAGCACAAAAAATGGTAAGAGTAATAAAAATCTACTTTCTAGTATTAAAAACAAGCTTGTAAAATTAGGGTCAAGTAATACACAGTATGCTCTTTCACCTATAGCGATAAATAACAATATAGTAGTAGTTAGTAAGTACCAATGTTTAGTAATTTCTCCAAGTGATGGTCAAATACTATCTCGTATACCTATTAATAGAAATCCCAAATTCTTTGCTGTGTCAGATAAATTATATATTTTTGGCGAAAGTTATGTTAATAGTAGTAGATAGAATACGAGCAAATTAGTTTAACCACTGTTATGTATTCTAAGCGGAGATGTTTTTTATACATTAAATATAGTCTCAATTAAGAACATTTATTTAATAAACGCATATCTTTAAAAATAGACAGATCACTCTTATTAGCTTTGGTAATTTAAACTGTAGTTATTTCACTTTTATTATTAGAACTATAGTTTGATATAATTAAGAGATCAGAAGGAAGAAGAGATAAGATGAGGATTAAGTTTAGAGATAGAATAACTAGCAAGAGAAGCAATTATATGAACAAAGAAATTAAGAGGAGAACGGTGTCTCTAGTATGCTCTAAAAGCATATGTTTTTTTAGTACATTAAAGACAGACTCAATTAAAGAACGTTTATTTAATAACCGATTATCTTGTATGTCCAATAAATATGTTTTCATATCTTTACGAAGATTAGTAAATAAACGTAGACCATTGGTCAGCAGTTGATGAAATAACTCTTTAGATATGTAAGCTTTATCACCAAACAATTTACCAGATAAGACTTTAGAAATAACTGAAGCTATAGATAGGTCGCTTTTATTGCTTTTAGTAATTTTAACTGACATTATTTCGCCTTTATTATTGATTATATCATATACTGGATTTAGAAGATTTTATTTAGTAATAAACATTGGTGGCATATATTATAAGATAAAAATAGGAACTTCACCAGATCTGACTATAACAGAGGCTAGGAAGAAGGTAATGAAGTTGAAAAAGGCCATTGCTAACGGAATAAATACAATGGATGAAAGACGGAAGATAAATAAAGAAAGGAGAGAAAAAAGACATAAGAGACTTGAATTACAGAATGAACTAACATTCGGACAGGTGCATGAAAAATATACTGAATATAGTAGTATTTATCATGAAAAAAGTTGGAAGAAAACCTATGTAATGGTAAAGAGTTATACAGCACCTTTCTACCATACAAAGATATCTGAGATTACCGTAGAAGATATTCAGAAGCTTTTTGACGAAAAAACAGCCAAAAAACATGTGTAACAGCAAACGATATTCTTATGAAATTAAGCCCTATAACAGAATCGCAAAAGCGAGCAGAACGAGCAGGAAAAATTTTTACATTTATAAGTTTATTAACTGCAGCACGTAAAAGTAATGTATCAGGAATGAGATGTGAAAGAGATAAGATTTGAAGAGAAAATATGGCATATACCAAAAAACTAAGAGTAAAAGTGGAAAGACACTATATATAGGATTAGCTGATGCATTAATAACAATATTGAAATACCTAAAGCAAGAAACAAATAGTGAATGGGTATTGCCAAGCCCAAGAGATAATAGCAAACACTGGTCAAATGTGGCAATACAATGCGCATGGGATAAAATTCGCAAAAAAGCTAGAATGCCAGATGTAACAATACATGATCTTAGAAGAACGTTTGCAACTTGGTCGATAAATAATGGAGAGGAACTACAGACAATAGCTGAAATGTTAGGGCATAGTCGTATTTCAACAGCTGAAATTTATACTAAAATTAGTGTAGATAAGGTAAAAGCAGCTATAAATAAAGTTGTAAACAATATATTAACAAGTGATAATGCTAATACTGAACTAGACAAGATAATACCTGAAAACACTACCTATAAGCAAAATTGGCTTTCTAAGGCAGATAGTATCAGTATGAAGACTTATATATGTTTGGCATAAAAATTTTTTTCAACCTATTTTCAACCTTTTGCATAAAAATTTGAGGGTAATTTGTAAAAAAAATTATTTTCTAAAATACCTACTATAGCTGTATTTTTGGAGATGAAAAATGCGACCTGTAGTATTCGATTTTTTAACTAATAGTTGTAATATTATTAAAAAAAAACAGTAACAATAATGACACAATATTTTATAACTTTATTGGAAATATCATTCCGCCAGAATGGAGAAAGCTAACTGGAGATAATGGAAAAGCATTAAGCAAGACATCTAAACAGCTTTTATCATTTATAGTATTTAGACTATATATCTATTACAACAAAGATATAGATGAATTACAGGAAAGTTATCAGCTTTATGAGGATAAGCTAAATGTTTGTCAGAGAAGAGTTAGGCAATGCTTAGTAGAATTAAGAGATGCAGGTTTTATTGAAGTTGAAAATAGGACAATCATTAAAGACAATGTTAAGTTACGTAATGTTCCTTGCATAAAACT
This sequence comes from Orientia tsutsugamushi str. Boryong, assembly GCF_000063545.1. Lineage (NCBI taxonomy): Bacteria > Pseudomonadati > Pseudomonadota > Alphaproteobacteria > Rickettsiales > Rickettsiaceae > Orientia > Orientia tsutsugamushi. The sequence goes on along the minus strand of NC_009488.1, from coordinate 1,426,276 downwards.
TCTAAAAAATTTTCAGCACTATAGTGAAAAAGGAAAAGAAGAAAATATAGCCTTACCAGAAAAAAAATTTTCGTCCCAACATGAAAGAAATTTCAGGTCAACCTGAAACTTTTTTCAGAGACATATATAGATAAAAATAAAATATCTAAAAGATCTAGCTAAAAACTGAGGATTAATTTTACAAGTTAAACAAGATTGCTTGCTCTGTAAAGCCTTTATTCCTATTGTTCAGAACTTTGCTAATAAATATGCATTTTAGTTGCTAGCCGTCAGTAAGAATAATGAGTTGCTGAATAAACTAAACCCTAAGCATGTTGTACCTGTGTTATATCTAGTAGCTAGCGATGGTAAGAAAATATATTCAGTAGCTAGAGGCATAATCTCTGATGATAAAATTATCGACAATATTAGACCTCGTTCGAAACTGGTTAAGGTAGTTCAAAATTATTGCTGATAAATGTCGAAATAGACGTAAAAGATTCGGTCTGTGCGTCAAGAAAAGGTGAATTAATCTTACTGGTGAAAGTCCAGTTATGGAAGGAGAAGCTAGATCCACCATATAGCGAGTCTTGTGCTGCTGAAGGTAACGACAGTAGTAAAGCGTAGACAGTGAAACATTCGAGCCGAAACCAAATGGTGAACGTGATAGCCCTGAAAGTGAGATGTAGTGGAAGCCGATATGTTAGACTACATAGTAGGCAAAAGAAGATTGGAGGTCAAACTAGTAAAAATCCAAAAATTTTCAACCACCGGGGTCACAGGCGTCAGCGAGTTTGTAAAGATTAATGACACAACTTGAGAAGTCCTTATAACTCTTACGTAATTAAGTAAGTATTCAAAGTACAAGTGATGCTTTGGAGATGGTGTAAGGATGGCTGAGTTAGCCATAGTAGTGATGAAATCCAGTAATGTGGGTGGAGCCCGAAGGGTTAGCAGAAAAGTAAGAACGTAAGAGGGAAACAATGGCTGTACACAGCATAGACAGAAATACATGGTTAACGAAACTTGAGCGTATAAAGTTGCTATCATCGAAAAATCAAGACATAAAGTTTAATAATCTAAATCAAGACATAAAGTTTAATAATCTTGGACATATCATTGATTTAAAGATGTGCTATAGGAAAAATTGGTCTTCTAAGGCAGATAGTATAAGTATGAAGATTTATATATGTTTGGCATAAAAATTTTTTTCAACCTATTTTCAACCTTTTGAACAAAAATTTGACTGTAATTTTATAAAAAAATTATTTTCTAAAACACCTACTATAGCTGTATTTTTGGAGATGAAAAATGCGCCCTGTAGTAATAGTTGTAATATTATTAAAAATAATAGTAACAATAATGACACAATATTTTATAACTTTATTGGAAATATCATTCCACCAGAATGGAGAAAGCTAAGTGGAGATAATGGAAAAGCATTAAGTAAAACATCTAAACAGCTTTTATCATTCATAGTATTTAGACTACATATCTATTACAACAAAGATATAGATGAATTACAGGAAAGTTATCAACTTTTATGAAGATAAAGCTGAATGTTGGTCAAAGAAGAGTTAGGCAATGCTTAGTAGAATTAAGAGATGCAGGTTTTATTGAAGTTGAAAATAGGACAATAATTAAAGACAATGTTAAGTTACGTAATGTTCCTTGCATAAAAATTCTGAAAAATTTTCAGCACTATAGTGAAAAAGGAAAAGAAGAAAATATAGCCTTACCAGAAAAAAAATTTCGTCCCAACATGAAAGAAATTTCAGGTCAACCTGAAACTTTTTTCAGGGACATATATAGATATATAAAAAAAATCTAAAATATCTAGATCTACTGAAGGTGAGTTAGTAGAGAATAACAAAAATGAAAATGAAGAACAAAATTTTCAAAATGTTGATGATTTTGAAAATGATATACGGACTTCAACTAAAAATCGCAATAAAGACATTGAATCACTAATAACAAAGATTCTCAAGTCTTCGAATGGTAAAAAAGAATGGTTCAAAAGGTACAGGCTAGAAGACTTTTACCCAACTAACACCAGAAGATGTAGTTACACTGCAACATAAGTCTGATAGAGGTTTTAACATATACTTTATCAACAAATTACTATTAAAGCTAGCAGATCAATATTCGAATTATCATTTTGGCGGTAAGGCATCAGTTCTAAACTATATGGCAAAAGCGTTAGCAAATGAATTACGAACTACTGATCAGGCAAATAGTGACAACTGTGGACTTGATAACGTAGAAAAATTTAATAAGGAAAAATATCTTGCGCAAATTGAAACAAGGACAAATCTTAGTAAGGAAAGCCAGTTGAAGCATAAAATTGCTGGTTCTTTTGAAGCAGCTATGGCTTATCAAATTTTGACTTCTTGTAGTTTTGGGCCAGCAGTTCGAACTAAGTTTTTTGTTAAGTTGCTTAAAAATATTACACTAACAGAATGTGATAGATCAAAGATATTACAAGCTGTACAAGATGTATATGGATACGACAAGAATTACAAGTTACACCATTTGAGCAACTCAAAACTGTTTCACAGAAACAAATCAATGAAGAAGAGTATCTCTTGAATCTGAGTAAACAATTGGACTCCAACTCAACTTGGTACAAAGTACGAAAATACATACTTCAACATTACAAATATGAGCAAGTTATTGATAAAATATGGTTTAGTAAATTAAAAGTTGTAAATGAAGATAATGTTAATAAAAAAATATTCATTAAAGCAAAAACAGAATTTGAAGATAGTTACATCAGAGGAAATTATCTGAAAGATTTTGAGTACGCTTTTAAAGCTCAAGGGTTTTCTTTTGAGTTAGTTAAGTTCGAATAATTTTAATAAAATTTAAAGAGTGATATGGAAAAAGATCTTGCAAAGATTGCTCCAAATAATATTTAAGCAGAGCAAATGATACTTGGGGCAATTCTGATTAACAATCGTGCGCTATATAACATTAACGAATTTTTACTGCCGGAACATTTTTATGAACCATTACATGGTAAAATATATAAGTCAATTAATCTCATTATTAGTAAAGGAATTAGTGCTACTGTAATTTCGCTCAAAAATATGCTAGGCAATGAACTCGCATTTGAGGAAATAGGTGGAGTAGATTATCTAGCTAAACTTACAACTTTAGCATTAAGTATAGTTAATGTTAATGAATACGGCAAAATAGTATATGATCTCGCACTGCGGCGTTATTTAATTGAAATTGCAGAAAAAATAGCAACGAATGCATATTCTTCTACTTTAGCAGATACAGCTATCAGTAAGATCGAAACTGCTGAATCTCAATTATATGATCTAGCTTCAAGAGGAACTTTAAGTCAAGGATTTATAAAATTATAAACTTCAATTGAAGAATCATGGACATCAATTTCATCTGCTATTAAAAATAAAAACTCTATTAACGGTATTAGTAGTGGACTACCTGACCTTGATTCAAAGCTTGGAGGATTTAAAAATTCTGACCTAATAATATTAGCTGGCAGGCCCTCAATGGGTAAAACTGCTTTAGGAGTTAACTTAGCAATAAATGCTTGTAAATATTTTCTTACTCAAAAAAATACTAAAGATAATGTACCATCAGTTGGCTTCTTTTCTTTAGAAATGTCATCTCAGCAAATCTCTACTCGAATTCTTTCTATAGAATCTGAAATTAATAGCTCTGCATTATTTAACGGTAAAATAGGTGAACAAGATGTTGATAAGTTAAAGACTGTACAAAATGAAATACAAAAGTGGAATTTTTTTATAGATGATGCTCCTGCAATCTCAATATCAGCAATTAGATCACGAGCTCGTAGACTTAAACGCACTCATAATTTAGCAATATTATTTATTGATTATTTGCAGTTAATTAAGATTGATTCAAATAGAAGTCAATATAATAGAGTAAATGAAATTTCTGAAATTACTCAAAGCCTAAAAGCACTTGCAAAAGAACTTAATATTCCAATAATTGCATTATCACAATTATCTAGAGCTGTTGAACAAAGGCCTGATAAAAAGCCGTTGCTATCAGATCTAAGAGAATCAGGCTCCATTGAACAGGATGCCGATATTGTAATGCTTATATATCGTGACGAATATTACTTATCTAGATCAGAGCCAGCTCCTGGAACGCCAGAATATACGGAATGGATTGCTAAACAAGATAGATGTCATAATACTGCTGAAATAATTGTTGCTAAACACCGTAATGGGCCAGTTGGTACAGTGAAGTTACACTATACTAATCAGTATTCTAAATTTGGCAATATTGTTAAAAACTCTCAGCAAGGTTAATAAACACTAGATTATGCATAAATGAAAAAATGCTGGTCCAAAAAAAAAAATTACAGCAAAATTTTACTCATTAACACCAGAGATATACAACTTAAGGTTAGTTCGTGATAACTGAATCAAAAATTTTATAATTTAATTTGCTTCTTTTCCAGTTTTTATCTGGGATTGGAGTATACAAAAAGTTTGAATTATGGTATAATTTATTAATAACCATTTAGAGATGGAAAATGATAGATTTTTATAGTGAGAGCTTAATAAATAAGCTGCTCAGAACCAACGTAAGATTTAACACCAAAATTGATCTTGATAAAGTTGAAAGAGCAATACTTTACGCTAAAAAATATCATGGCCAGCAAAAGAGAGATACTGGAGAACTATACTATACACATCCATTGAAAGTAGCTCACATGGTATCAGACCACAGCTTTGAAACAGATACAATAGATTAATTCTAGGAAATAGAATTGACAAAAAGTATAATTAACATTAACTTTATAAAAATATTAAATTAGATAGATACTGATATGAGTATTTTAAAATCACTTTTACAACCGTGTTATGCTGTTATATTAGCATTCGTTGTATTATCTTCACCATCAATATGTACAGCGAATAATAATGTAAACTTCAATACTTCTAAAGTTAGTATTGATACTTCACAATTCTATATAAAATTTTCAACTGGTATTGCTACTAACTACGATACATTAGAAGCTGGAATTGGTTATAGATTAGATCGGCACAGAATGGATATAAGATTAGGATTTATTGGGCATCACAACTGTAGAGATAACTTTGTTCAAGGAAATTATTATTACAATATAATTGAAGGTAACAAAGCATCAATTTTTGTTACAGGTGGCCTAGTATCAGTTTTCAATGGTGATAGTGGTACTGGTATAGATGTAGGAGTTGGTACAACAATAAACTTATCAAGAGATACATATTTAGACATTGAATGTAGCACAATGGCTAACTATAGACCACTTCCTATTCATATACGTTTTGGATGGCGGGTTCACATTTAATAACTAATAAGTTTTATAGTTGGTAATTATTAGCCCATTAACGAGATTGCGTTGTTCATTAATTGAGTATGTAACTCCAATATGAGTGATGAAGAGGTCTTTGTATAAAGCTTTAATAAAGGTAGTGTTATTATTTGAAAGCATAATTTTAACACCTTTATTGTTGAGTTCATAAACAAAATCTCGTAGTCTGATTTGCTCTTTTTCATCAAATGGGACTCTAGTGTAGAACCTTTCTCCTGATTGGTGGTAAGGAGGATCGAAATAAACAAAGTCATTTTGTTGAGGCCCTATAAATGAAAAATCCATTGCGCAAATTGATACATCGGTTAAAAGTTTACTACATTTGTTTATTCTAGAGCAAATATGAAGCTTAAGATATTACTTATCAGAAAATGTTTGAGCGGATGTGCCGTCTCTGTTTAGCCTATAAATTCCCCTAAAGGAATATTTATTAAGATATATAAATTTTGCAGTAATATCGTTAGGATCATTACTATAATAATTGTCCCTTATTTTATAGTAATAATTTTCAGAATGGTTTTTGTGATATAGATTTAGTAATCTATTAACCTCATTTGGATTCTTTTTTACAGCGTTATAACTAGTAATTAAGTTGAGATTAATATCAGACAAAAAACATTGTTTAAACAGATGCCTAACTTGAAAAAATAAAGCCCCACCTCCAAGGAATGGTTCATAGTAATTATAGTATGGCCCTGAAGGAAGATGCTTTATTAGTTTAGCAACAATTCTCCTTTTGCCTCCAACCCAGTGAAGAAAAGGCTTTGGTTCATTAGAAATTGCTATTGACACAAGAATTTTTGATTAATTAAATCTCTACTATGAATTATAGTAGAAAATAAGCCTTAAAGCTAGTAATAATAACTGCTGCAGAGCTTTTTTTATAAATCTTTTTTGAATGATGTTTTTGAAGCTAGAGATACAATGTGATAATTTCGCATCTACTTTAAAAAAGATGAAAAAATTTTTCATAATTATGACAAAAAGTCATGTACTGATAAAAATCAAAATGATACTGTATACCTGATATTATCTGAGATTCAAGATTTAGATAATATTTAGCTAGAGGTTATTTCATTAAAACTTCATAATCTGCTATTAAAGGTACAAATGAATCTCTAGCTACACTTTAATTACTACTTCAAATAGCAAAAGTAATGCTATGATTATTAGTTATAAGAATAACAATAAACAAAAAAAATCTAAAAATACGCTATCTCCATAGCTACGTTTTACATTTTGCTAATGGCCTAATTATTTTAGGCTATCTCAATTTATAACTCAAGATTAATAATAAATATATAATTGTTAAATATTATGCGGGGTTTTAAAGAGTAAAGTATGCATATACAAGTCTTAAGCGCAGCAAAACACTTGTTCTATCGAATGTTTAACCTATACAAACAAAATAAAGCAACACAAATTTTTTCAGTTTCACAGGAAAAATGGTTTGCTTTTTTTAATGACTTGCATAGTCATACAGAACAAAAAAATTTAATACAAATTTTAATAACATGAGTTCGATATAAGAAATATAAAACCTTAGGCATAATAAGTGTAAAAAGAGCTATAATGCTTACTATCTTTATACTTCCTTACCGTTATATCAAACTCTGGTTAGTTAACAAGAATACTATGTGTTACTATTACATAATTAAATTGAGGCTGTGCTGATAACATAGCGCAATAAGTGACTACTCTTCAGGCTGATCTACATGCGGTATAGCATTTTAGTTTCATCTTTACTTAATAAAAAGCAGTTTATATCCAGTCAGGTATTTCATTATGGTTAGGAAGCTTTTCAAATACCAATTCTTCAGCTTCTGTTAACATAATCTCATTGTAGCTGTCAATATTACTATTAGTTAAGTCATGTTGTTGGTTTTCAGGTGTCAATCTAATCAGCTCTGTAATGTTTTCAGGAAATTTTGCAGGTTGAGGAATATCTTCCAATACCCATACGTCTATTACCAAGTCTTGATCTTCTGTTACCAGAAACTCATTGTCGCTGTCAATATTACTATTAGTTAAGTCATGTTGTTGGTTTTCAGATGTCAATCTAATCAGCTCTGTAATGTTTTCAGGCCATTTTTCAGATTGAGGAATATCTTCCAATACCCATACGTCTATTACCAAGTCTTCAGCTTCTCTTACCAGAAACTCATTGTTGCTGTCAATATTACTATTAGTTAAGTCATGTTGTTGGTTTTCAGATGTCAATCTAATCTGCTCTGTAATGTTTTCAGAAAATTTTGCAGGTTGAGGAATATCTTTCAATACCCGTCCGTCTATTACTAAGTCTGCAGCTTCTGTTAACATAATCTCATTGTCGCTGTCAATATTACTATTAGTTAAGTCGTGTTGTTGGTTTTCAAGTATCAATCTAAGCTGCTCTGTAATGTTTTCAGACAATTTTTCAGATTGAGGTAGATTGTCTTCAGATAGCAATCCAGCATCTCGCAGGTCAACTTCTATTTGATCTTCTATATCAGTTAGGTCATAATATAAATCAGATTGTATTGACTGAATGTCACTATTGCTTTTTCCATTTTCACTTTCAATTTCACTTTCAGTATCAATTTCAGTTTCAGCTTCCATGTAACTCAAATCATAATATTGATCAGATTGCATTAACTGAATGTCAGTGTTACTTTTTCCATTTTCAGTTTCACTTTCAGTATCAATTTCAGTTTCAGCTTCCATATAACTCAAGTCACAATATTGATCAGATTGTATTGACTGAATGTCACTGTTGCTTTTTCCATTTTCAGTCTCAATGTCTGTTTTCATGGCAATGAAATTAGGCTGTTGTGTTTTATGTTTTTCTATAAATGTAACCATTTTACTACTTAAGCTTGTAAAAAAATTCTTATTTAGATGATTTAGTTCTATAAGATGATT